>JABEVE010000091.1 GCA_013044035.1 Burkholderiales bacterium | reverse complement strand
GGTCGAGCGTGGGCTCGGGCGGTGTCATCGACATCTCCTGGACGCAACACTTGCCGGAACGCAGGCGACAGCCTGTGCGACCTTCGCCCCGAGGCGGAACCTGCGGCATGCGAACTGCCGGACCCCGGCGCTCATGGCCGGATCACCTTGCCTGGGTTCATCAGCCCGAGTGGGTCCAGCGCTGCCTTGATGGCACGCATCAGGCCTAGCGCCACCGGACTTTTGTAGCGCTGCAGTTCCTCGGTCTTGAGCTGGCCGACGCCATGTTCGGCGGAAAAGCTGCCGCCGCAGGCTGCGGCGGCGTCGTGCACGATACGGTTGCAGGTCTCTTGGTGTTCGGCCAGAAACTGCGCTGCATCGCTCGCGATCGGCGCCTGCACGTTGTAGTGCAGGTTGCCGTCACCCAAATGCCCGAACACCACCAGACGCGCGCCGGGCAAGGCCTGGGTCACCAACTCGGCCGTGCTCTCGACGAAAGCCGCCATGTGCGAAATGGGCACGGCGATGTCGTGCTTGATGTTCAGGCCCTCTTGGGCCTGGGCCAGCGGAATGTGTTCGCGCAGCGCCCACATGCCCTGTGCCTGAGCCAGGCTCTGGGCCACGGCAACGTCGATCACCCTGTCATGTTGAAGCGCCGCGCCGAGCACGGCCTCCAGACGAGCCTGGGCATGGGCCTCGTTCTCATTGTCCGACAGCTCCAGCAACACGCACCAGGGCGTGCGCAACTCCAGCGGCAGGCGCAGTTGCGGAAAATGGCGCTGCACCAGTTGCAGGCTGTGTGTGCTCATCAGCTCGAAAGCCGTGAGCCCGGCGCCCAGTGAAGCGCGTGCATCTTGCAACAATTCCACTGCATCTTGCGCGTGCGCCACCAGCACCAGCGCCGTGCACTGCGCCACCGGCTGCGCAAACAGCTGCAGACTGGCCGCGGTGATGATGCCCAGCGTGCCCTCGGCGCCGATGTACAGGTCGCGCAAGTCGTAGCCGGTGTTGTCCTTGCGCAGCGCGCTCAGACCGTTCCAGACCTCGCCCTGCGGTGTCACCACCTCGAGCCCGAGGCACAGCGCGCGGGCATTGCCGTAACGCAGCACCGCGGTGCCGCCGGCATTGGTGGAAAGCACGCCGCCAATGGTGGCACTGCCCTCGGCGGCCAGGCTCAGCGGAAACAGCAGGCCGGCCTGTTGCGCGGCGTCTTGCACGTTTTGCAAGATGCAACCGGCCTCGGCCACCAGCACGCCGTCGGCCGCGGTAAGGTCGCGGATGCGCTTCAAGCGCTTGAGCGAGAGCAGCAGTTGCGAGCCGCTGGCGTCGGGCGTGGCGCCTCCCACCAGGCCGGTGTTGCCGCCCTGGGGGACGATGGGCACGCCATGGGCGGCGCAAAGCTGCACCACTTCGGCCACCTGCGCGGTGTCGGCCGGCAGCGCCAACGCCAGGGGTTTACCGTGGTAGCGGCCGCGCCAGTCAGTGGCATGGGGGGCAAGCTCTGCAGCCTGGTCCAGCACCTGGCTGGCCCCGAGCAGGGCGCGCATGGCGTTGAGAAAGCGGATGCGCTGCGCTGCGTTCATGGCCGTGGCCTGCGCACATGTGCCCGCAAGGTGACGGCCATCATGCCGAACGACGCCAGCGCCAACGCGCATTCGACCCAGGCGAGTCGGCGCGACAGCGCCAGTGGGTCAGTCAGCCCGCGCACCACGCCCTCGGTGAGATAGAACCACACCAGCATGCTCATCCACTGGTAGGTGTAGAGCCGGCCGCGCCACATGCCGGGGGCGGCGGCGAGCAGCGGCAACACCTTGAGCGCCAGCCAAGAGCCGCCGGGTCGCAGCGGTGCCCACCACAGCTCCCAACCCAGGCACAGCAGCGCGAGCACCGCCCACAAAACCAGATTGGCGCGGCGCCATGCTGGCCCGGCGAACCGGCCAGCGCCGGCTTGGGCATCGCCTTGGAGCGTGTGGGGATGCATCGCCCGCGCTCAACCGACGGCGCACAACTTGCGCGCCGCGCCGGCCAGGCGACGACCCAGCGCCGTGGCCAGGCGCAATTCCTCGGCCGTGGCCGCCAGGCTGGAGTCGTGCCCGGCGTGGTGGCTGGCGCCGTAAGGCGTGCCGCCGCTGCTGGTGGTCATGACATCGGGCTCGCCGGCGTAAGGCAGGCCGACGATGACCATGCCGTGGTGCAGCAGCGGCAGCATCATCGACAGCAGGGTGCTTTCCTGCCCGCCATGCAAACTGCCGGTGGAGGTGAAGACGGCGGCGGGTTTTCCCGCCAGCGCACCCGAAAGCCACAGCGCCGAGGTCTGGTCCCAGAAGTACTTCATGGGCGCGGCCATATTGCCGAAGCGCGTGGGCGAACCCAGCGCCAGTCCCACGCATTCCTCCAGATCGGCCAGCTCCACATAGGGTGGCCCGTCGCGCGGCACCGCAGGTTCGGGCTGTTCCACCAGCGCCGCCACGCGCGGCACGGTGCGTACCCGCGGCAGCATGCCGGGCACTTCGGCAACGCCACGCGCCAGGGCTTCGGCCAGTACGTGGGTGCCACCATGTACGCTGTAATACAGGATCAGGATTTCTTGCATGCCGCCATCCTATGCGCCCCCGTTACCACCCGCCCGACCTGCCCCAAAGCCTGCGCTTGCTCATCAAGCGCTTCGGCCAGGAGCGCCTGGCGCTGACGGCAGGCAGCCTGACCTTCACCACGCTCATTTCCATGGTGCCGCTGCTGGCGGTCGGCTTGTCGCTGTTCACCGCCTTTCCCGCGTTCCATCGCATGCAGGACCACCTGCAGCAACAATTCGCCCATGCGCTGCTGCCGCAGGGCATCGCCGAGACCGTCTTTCGCTACCTCAACCAGTTCGCAGCCAAGGCCAAGGGCCTGGGCGCGGTGGGCGTGGCCGGGCTGGTGTTCCTGGCCACCTCGATGATGCTCACTGTGGACAAAGCGCTCAATGCCATCTGGCGCACGGCGCGGCTTCGGCCACTGGCGCAGCGCGTGCTGCTGTATTGGGCGGGGATCACCCTGGGGCCGCTGGTGCTGGGCGCCGGGTTGGCGGCGTCGGCGGCGCTGGTGGCCGCGCACCGCGGCTGGCTGCACCACATTCCCGGCGGAGCCGGCGTGCTGCTCACGCTGCTGTCCTGGGCGTTCATGGGTGGGGCCATCGGCGCGCTCTACCGCTTCGTGCCCAACACCGAGGTGAAGTGGCGCGACGCGCTGGCCGGCGGCCTGTTCGCCGCCATCGGCTTCGATCTCGCCGGCCGTGCCTTCGCCTGGTATGTGGCCAGCGTTCCCACCTTCACGGCGGTGTACGGCACCTTCGCCACCCTGCCGATATTTCTGATGTGGATTTACTGGAGCTGGATGGTGGTGCTGCTGGGCGCCATGCTGGCCGCCTTCCTGCCGCTGCTGCGGGTGCGCGCCCTGCCGCCCCAGGCCGTGGCCGGCGGTGACTTCCTGTTGGTGCTCAAACTGCTGCGCCAGCTTGCCGCCGCGCGCCTGGCGCCCCATGCCGGGCGCGAGACCCTGATCCTCGCCCGCAGCGTGCGCTGCGATCCGCTGCATCTGCAGCCCTTGCTGAATGCGCTGGAGGGCATCGGCTGGATCGGCAGGATCACACCGGACGCGCACCATCGCTCGCTGCGCTGGGCCTTGCTGGTCGATCCGGCGCAAACCCCGATTGCCGCCCTGGTCGACGTACTCCTGCTGAACCACGACGCCGCTGCCGAAGTCTCACCCATGTTGGGCCACCTCGTCAGCGACGAGGAGCGCGCATTGACGCTGCAGCATCTGTTGCAGGATAAGCCTTGAACAAGCTGCGGCGACGGCCATGTGGTGCCTGCGTCATTCCCGGCACGCACATCCGCAGAACAGCCATCGTGCGCAGCCGAAACCGCGGCGACAGTGCGCATCCAGCTCGATCGCCACAGATCCGACATGACCCGATCACGCAGGGGAACAGGCATGGACATCACCGTCTACCGCGCACAAGCCATCGCCCGCGAAAGCCGCAACCTGCCGGCCGCCACCTACAACCTGGCCCGCACCCTGCAAGCGCGCAGCACCAGCGGCGTGGCCTTCGTGCCCATTCGCCCCATGCAGGTCTTGGCCATTCTCGACGCCACCGAATTCGTCTTTCTCGACAGCCGGTATCAAAGTCGGGTCATGCTTGCCTGGCAGGGCTTTCAGCCCAAGACCCGCAGTGCGTTGGACGAACCGGTTCCCTTCGAATGCGTGTCCTTCGAAGCGACCGCGCAGGAAGCCATGCTCCGTCTGGCGCGTGAGTTCCATCGCGCGCTCGAACAACTTGCTGCCAAGCAGCACATCGACGGCCCCGCCAAGGTGCTGAAGCTGCCTGCGAAGCGGTCGACCTAGCGCCTGTTCACGCCCTTTCTGCACCCGCGTCAGCGTTACCACCAGCCGGGGTGGGGGTAACGCGCACGAAACAGCAAGCAGGCCATTGCTCGAAGCCGCCTACTCGTCGTCCCCCAACTCCGCGTCCCAACCCTGGTCCCGGGCGCGGGCGATGGCTCCTGCATAGGCGCGGGTGTGGCGCTCGGCGAGTTCGGTCGGCAGGCGACTGGGAAGGTTGCCGTACTGATCCCACTCCTTGTCGACCTTGTCCATCAACACCTGCATCTGGCCGAGGGTCCAGCCGGCGCAGTCTTGCGTCTCGGGGATGAAGCCAAACACCCGCGCGTCGAGCACCACGCGGCCGAGCTGGGTGATGCCGTGTTTGTCCTGATCGAGGCCGACGTATTTGTCCATATGAATCCTGGAGGGGAATGCGCGAAGGATAGAGCACCACCATCCAGGGCACCGCATGCACGATGCCATGCAGACAGACGTCCTGGCGCATGACTGCCTGCTCGGTGCATTTGATGCGCCTTACCGCGTCAGGCCGGCATAGAGCAGTGGCAGCTTTTCCGGCAGACGCTGCACATGATCGATGACCATGAAATGGTTCTGGCCGAAGATGCGCGCCACGTATTGGTCTGCGCCCGGATCCAGACTCATGCAGTAGGTGACAACGCCATGCCTGGCCACGTCTTCCACCGCCTTCTTGGTGTCGGAGCGCAGGTATTGCGGGTCGCGCACGTCGATGTCGGCGGGCTCGCCGTCGGTGATGACGAGCAGCAGCTTTTTCGCGGATTGCTGCAGTTGCAGATGGTGCCCGGCATGGCGAATGGCCGCGCCCATGCGGGTGGAGAGCTGTCCGGTCATGCCCGCCAGACGCGCCTTGGGCTCCTCGTTCCACTGCTGGTCGAAGTCCTTGAAACGCAGGTACTGCACATCGTGCCGGCCGTCGGAACAGAAACCGTGGATGGCAAAGGGGTCACCCACCTTGCTGATGGCGTCGGCCAGCAGCACGCAGGCCTGGCGGGTGAGGTCGAGCACGGAATACTCCTGGCCCGCAACCTTGTCGTTGGTGGACTCGGACAGGTCGAGCAGCACCAGGATGGAGAAGTCACGCACCTGACGCACACTGCGCATCATGATGCGGGGGTCGGGCTGCTGTCCCAGGCGCATGTCGATGAAGCCGGCGATGGCGGCGTTGATGTCGATCTCGTCGCCGTCTTCGAGCTTGCGGATGCGCTGCACGCCCTGTGGCTGCATGGCATCGAGCAGGAACTTCATACGGTGGATCTCGCGCCTGTACCGCGCGGTGATGGCATCGATGGCGGCCAGGTCGCCCAGCTTGCCGCGCCGCTCCAGCACGGTAGCCCATGCCGGGCGTTCGAGCTGGATCTGGTAGTCCCATTCCGAGTAATGGAAAGGCTCGGAAACCGGCTCCTTGCCCTCCATCGCGTTGAAACTTTTGCCCATGTCTTCGTAGGGGAACAATTCGGTGTCGAGCACCCAGATTTCCTCGGCGTCGTCCCCGGCGTTCTCGACGTCGATCTCATTGGCCATCTCCATCACGCTGACATGCTTGCGCACCTGTCTGACCGACTCATAGCCGGCATGGGCAGCCTTGTTGAAATCGAATTCCTCGAACGCCCAGAAGTATCGGTTGTCATCCCGGTAGGGCGCGGTGAGCACGTCGTTGCGAGTGTTGAAGGCAAGGTGTTTGTCGGCCTGCAGCTTGTGCGCAAGAGTGACGCCGATGTCCCACGATAACTGGTTGTCGTGCAGGCGGTCCTGGGCTTGCGCGAACAGCGCGCGGCCCTCGGCAACCCACGGATCAGTGTCCGCATAGCTGTCATCCAGCAGGGCGCGAGCAAGGCGGTTGAGATAGTCACCGACGGTGGTCGCCATCGCCGGCGTGGCCGTATGCAACTGCGCCCACAGTTGCTTCAGACCGGGGAATCGATGCATGGAAAGGGCTTCCACCCGCGCATCTTCGATGACGGAAATCACCGCCATCTGGCAGGGGCTCAGCGCCTCGGCGGAAATGGGCGTTCGCGTTTCCACGATATGCGCGGCGCAATGCGCGGCGGCAGCGCGATACAGCTCCAGGCCGGGCACGCCACCGTGGTCGTCGTAAGCATCAGGCAGATGCAGCAGATAGTCTTCGATGAAGGGCTTGTAGCCTTCACGGCTTTCAAAGTCGCCCGACGTTGGGCGCATGAAAAAGTCGCGTGCCCACAGCGCCCGCAAGTACATATTGATGCGCCGCTGCACGTCCACCAGCAGCGTGCCCTTGCGCTCCTTCTGCA
The DNA here is from genome assembly GCA_013044035.1 of Burkholderiales bacterium. GTDB lineage: Bacteria > Pseudomonadota > Gammaproteobacteria > Burkholderiales > Burkholderiaceae_C > Thiomonas_A. The sequence continues at coordinate 66,832 of JABEVE010000091.1, read as the reverse complement.
GCATGGCGAGCGATTCCTTGCTCTCCAGGCTGAAGTACAGAATCTGTTCTTCGTAGTTCGTGCGGTGAGCATGCGCGCCCCACAAGGCCCAGCGCCGCAAGCCGCCCAGCGTGAGCTTCTGGAACAACACGTCAATCTTGCCGAGCATGGGCCGAACGCCACGCGGGGCTTGGGCGATGAGGGTGTTGATGAACTGCAAATACTTGCTGAACAGTTCCGCATCGCCCAGGCGGTTCGCCGCCGTGGGGGCGGTGGCCAGCAGGAGTTCAATCACCGCGCCCGAGGTTTTGGACGCCAGGCTGAGCGCCGCTGTGGCGAGCTCGCCCACCACATCTTCGCCCACTTCCTTGGCCACCAAGGGGACGTTGTCGATCCAGTTCTCCACCAGCGAATCGCCCTTGCCCAGGCCACGCATCGCGCCAGCGCCCTTGAGATAGTTGTCCAGCCCGCGCGGGCTGAGCACCTTGGTGGCTTCGGGCCAGGCGGACTTGAGCACGATTTGCGTGTGCTCGGACAGGTCTTCGAGGTAATCAGCGTAGTCGTCGAGATTGATGGCCATGGGTCATGCCTCCGCGTTGAAGAACACCGCCATCAGAAAAACGTGCTCACCGCAGCATCGAGTGCGTCGCGCATGTCGGGGTCGTCGGTGATGGGGCGCACCAGCGCCACGCGGCAGGCCGACTTGGCATCGACACCTTGGGCAATGAGGCTGCCGGCGTAAATCAGCATGCGGGTGGACAGGCCTTCGTCAAGGCCATGGCCTTTGAGGTTGCGACTGCGCTCAGCGATGGACACCAACTTCTCGGCGATGTCTTTGGAGACGCCAGACTCGTGCACCACGATCTCGCTTTCGATGGCGTGCTCGGGATAGGTGAAGTCAAGTCCGCCAAAACGCTGCTTGGTCGACTGCTTCAAGTCCTTCATCAAGCTCTGGTAGCCGGGGTTGTAGGAGATGACGATTTGAAAGTCGGGGTGGGCATGCACCAGTTCACCCTTCTTCTCCAACGGCAGGACGCGGCGGTTGTCGGTCAGCGGGTGGATGACCACGGTGGTGTCCTGGCGCGCCTCGACGATTTCGTCGAGGTAGCAGATGGCCCCAAAGCGCGCGGCGATGGCCAGCGGACCATCTTGCCAGCGGGTGCCCTGGGCGTCGAGCAGAAAGCGGCCGACGAGGTCGGAGGCGGTCATGTCTTCGTTGCAGGCCACGGTGATCAGTGGCTTGTTCAACCTGAACGCCATGGCTTCGACGAAGCGGGTCTTGCCGCAACCCGTGGGGCCTTTGAGCATCATGGGCATGCGCACGGAGTAAGCGGCCTCGAACAAGGCCACCTCATCGGCTACGGGGCGGTAATACGGTTCCTTCGTGACGCGGTATTGGTCAACGATATTGCTCATGCTGGCTCCTGGCTGTTCTGGATTGAATGGTCTGCGAATGACGCGATGCCATCCCGATGCGCGTGTTTGAGCGGCGCCGATTGCATGCGCTGCTCAACGTTTTTGCGCCATTCGCAGACAAACAAAAAACCCCCGCACCCTTGTGGGGCGACGGGGGCTCGTACGGTCACCCGTCGCGACGTGCTTAAACCGTCTTCCCGCGGAAGATCACCATCGACGTGCCTTGCGACTGGTTGAAGTTGTTGTAACCAATCAGTCGTACATGGTTGTCGGGGTTGGCCTTGTGGCAGGCCTCGGCCTCGGCCAGCACCTTGGCGACGTCGGTCTCGCCGAACATCGGCAGCTTCCACATGTACCAGTACGAGTCCTGCAGATGTGCAGGCTCGGTGTGCTCAATCGCCGGGTTCCAGCCCTTTTTCACCAAAAACTCGACCTGCTTTTTGATCTGTTCTGCGGACATGGGCGGCAGATAGGAAAAGGTCTCGAACTTGCGGCTCGCGGGATCGCTCACGCGGCTTTTGTAATCCATCACGTCAGACATGTTGTTTCCTTTCGGTTGTGGGGTAGGTGAATCGCGCTGCAGCAACACCCACCGTTTCCTTGATGAATCAGGACTTGCGGCCTGACACACCCTTCGGGTCTTACTTGTGGGCAACGTCCAGCTTGTCGACCGTGTCGAACTCGAACTTGATTTCTTTCCATGTTTCCATGGCGATCTTCAATTCCGGGCTGTGCGCGGCGGCGGCGGTGAGAATGTCTTTGCCTTCCTTCTCGATCGGACGGCCTTCGTTGCGGGCCTGGACGCAGGCCTCGAGTGCCACACGGTTTGCAGCAGCGCCGGCGGCGTTGCCCCATGGGTGTCCGAGCGTGCCGCCACCGAACTGCAGGCAGGCGTCGTCGCCAAAGATGGCGACCAGCGCCGGCATGTGCCAGACGTGAATGCCGCCCGAAGCGACGGGGAACACGCCGGGCATCGAACCCCAGTCCTGATCAAAGAACAGACCACGGCTGCGATCTTCCTTGATGAAATCGTCACGCATGGTGTCGATCCAGCCCAGGGTGGCTTCGCGGTCGCCTTCGAGCTTGCCGACGACGGTACCCGAGTGCAGGTGATCGCCACCCGACAGGCGCAAGCACTTCGCGAGGACGCGGAAGTGGATGCCGTGATGGGGGTTGCGGTCAAGCACGGCGTGCATGGCGCGGTGAATGTGCAGCAGCATGCCGTTGTCGCGGCACCAGTTCGCGAGGCTGGTGTTGGCGGTGAAACCACCGGTCAGGAAGTCGTGCATGATGATGGGAGCGCCGAGTTCTTTGGCGAATTCAGCACGCTTGAACATCTCTTCGACGGTCGGCGAGGTCACGTTCAGATAATGGCCCTTGCGTTCGCCGGTCTCGCGCTCGGCTTTCTGGCAGGCTTCGACGACGAATTCGAAACGGTTGCGCCAACGCATGAAGGGCTGGCTGTTGACGTTCTCATCGTCCTTGGTCAGGTCCAGGCCGCCGCGCAGGCATTCGTACACGGCACGGCCATAGTTCTTGGCAGACAGACCCAGTTTGGGCTTGATGGTGCAACCCAAAAGGGCGCGGCCATATTTGTTGAGGATGTCACGTTCAACCTGGATACCCTGGGGCGGGCCGCCGCAGGTCTTGACATAGGCGATCGGGAAGCGCACGTCTTCCAGGCGCAGGGCGCGCAGCGCCTTGAAGCCGAACACGTTGCCCACCAGCGAGGTCAGCACGTTGACGACCGAACCTTCTTCGAACAGGTCGATCGGGTAAGCGACGAAGGCGTAGAAGCAGGTGTCGTCGCCAGGCACGTCTTCGATGTGATAGGCGCGGCCCTTGTAGTAGTCGAGGTCGGTCAGCAGATCGGTCCAGACCGTGGTCCAGGTGCCGGTGGACGATTCGGCGGCCACGGCTGCGGCTACCTCCTCACGGGGCACGCCAGCCTGCGGCGTGATTTTGAAACATGCCAGGATGTCTGTGTCCAGCGGCGTGTAATCGGGGGTCCAATACGTTTGCCGGTATTCCTTCACACCGGCGTTGTAGGTTTTCGTGGCCATGAAAAACTCCTTGCTAGATTGAGACGAAAGCCTTCCCGACACGTGTGAGTTGGCATGGTGCCCGGACGAGCAAGCGAACTGTAGATGGCTTCTACAGTAAAAAATAATTGTTTTTACGCCACGACAACATAGATAATCATCTATGTTAAATATTGCGTTGCAACAACCCTATCTATGCGACACGCCACCCTGCGCCAATTCAAAGTGTTCGAGTCGATTGCTCGCCTGCGCAGTGTCACGCGCGCCGCCGAGGAGTTGCACCTGACCCAGCCCACGGTGTCCATCCAGCTCAAGCAACTGTCCGAGATCGTCGGCCTGCCGCTGCTGGAACAGGTGGGCAAAAAGCTGTACCTGACCGATGCGGGCGTTGAGTTGCTGAAGGTCTGTCAGGCCATGTTCGACAATCTGGCCCGATTCGAGATGGTGGTGTCCGACTTGAAGGGGACGAAGGCCGGACGCCTGCGCCTGTCCGTCATCACCACCGCACAGTACTTCATTCCCCGCCTGCTCGGGCGTTTTTTCGAGCGCTACCCCGGCATCGAAGTCTCCCTGGAGGTCACCAACCGTGGCAAGGTGCTGCAGCGTCTGAGCGACAACGCCGACGATCTGTATGTGCTGGGCCAGCCGCCCGAGCACATGGATGTGCGCGCCGAAGCGTTTCTCGACAACCCGCTGGTGGTGGTGGCGCCGCACGAGCACCCGCTGGCCTTGGAGCGCAACATCACCCTGCCGCGTTTGGCGCAAGAGTACTTCCTCATTCGCGAGTCCGGTTCCGGCACGAGACTGGCGGCAGAAAATCACTTCAGGGATCACGGCCTGGCGCTCAAGGTACGCATGGAACTCGGCAGCAACGAAGCCATCAAGCTGGCGGTGGCGGGGGGCTTGGGTCTTGCGGTGCTTTCCGCCCATACCCTGGCGCTGGAGAAGAACAGCGACGAGATCACGGTACTGGACGTGCAGGGTTTTCCCATTCGCCGCCAGTGGTACGTGCTGCGCCCAGCCGAGAAGCAGCTCTCCGTGGTAGCGCAGACCTTCCTGGATTTCATGCTGAGCGAGAGCCAGGCCATGGCGCAAAGCTACCTGCCGCAGATTCCCGCCTTCATGCCGCCCGCTCCAAGCAGCCAGGCGAGCACGCCGTCAAAACCCAGGCAGCGGCGTGCGTCCTAGGGCCGCGCGCAAAGCACGCGGAGTCGTGTGCGGCTTCAGCCGGCCTGGCGCAAGCCGTCCAAGGCGTGGGCGTAGTGCGCGATCACGGTATGCGGCTCGCGCACATTGAAGCCGAGGTCGCGCAGCAGGCCGTCTTTGAGACCGTAGACACAGGCATGCACCGTCAGGCGCTGGTTTCGCGCCCAGGCATCCTGCAGCACGGTGCTGCGGCAGATGTTGTGAGCCTGTTCCAAGGCGTTGAGTTCGCACAGCCGGTCATGCCGTGTCTGCGCATCGGGCAGGCTGTCGAGCAAGGTCAGGTGGCGCTCCATCACATCGCCGACATGGCCCAGCCAGTTGTCAGCGAGCCCGACCCGCGCGTTGTCCAGCACGGCCTTGATCCCGCCGCAGCCGTAGTGACCCACCACCAGGATGTGCTCGACCCTGAGCACATCAACCGCAAACTGCAAGGTTGACAGCGCGTTGAGATCGGAGTGCGGCACCACGTTCGCCACGTTGCGATGGACGAACACCTCGCCAGGCGCCAAGTCGATGACCTCATTGGCCGGCACGCGCGAATCCGAACAGCCCACCCAGAAATACTTGGGCGCCTGCTGCTGCGCCAGTGACTGGAAAAATCCCGGCTTGTTGCTGTTGGTTCGATCCACCCAGCGCTGGTTGTTGCGGAACAGAAGGGCGTAGTCGGGGTCTTGGGAGAAGGACATGGCTTGGGCTTGCGCAGTGGACTCCAGAGCGAACTGCGCTGGCCACAACATCCTAGCCCAGAGGCCTGCGCCCGGGAGTGGCTAGGGCGACCAGCGTTACAGCGTCAACCGGCCACTCAAGGTCTGCCACCACATCACCCAGTCGGCCATCAAGCTGTAGAACGGTCGCTTGAAGGATGCCGGGCGGTTGTGCTCGAAAAAGTAATGGCCGACCCAGGCGAAGGCGTAGCCGCAAACCACGCCGGTCGGGAGCCACCAGGGGTTGCCGGTGAACAGCAGAAAAAACAGGCAGCTCAGCGCAAGCGTGGAACCGATGACATGCAGCCGTCGGCACAACGGGTTGCGGTGCTCGGCCAGGTAGTGGGGATAGAACTCGGCGAAGGTTTTGCACTGCGCCAGGCGCATCGGGTCGGGTGCGGGACGGGACGATGGCGCGGCGCGGGCGTGGTTGGCTTGATGACGGGCACGCATGGCAAGCTACCTCCATCAGGACTGCGGGCGGTTTGCCCACGACAAGCATAGGCCGAAACTGCGGAGTTGCCGGGCCGCGGCGTCATGCCGCGGCGCCAAGCCGCTGCCGTGCAGCGCGGTATTCCCGGGCGAGTTTGGCTACGAGTTCGGCTGCCGGCAGGACGCGGTCGATCACGCCGATGCCCTGGCCGCAGCCCCAGATGTCTTTCCACGCTTTCGCGCCGCCGATGGCGGAGGCGAAATCCATCTTGCTCGGATCGCCCTCCGGCAGGTGGTCCGGGTCCATACCCGCGGCGGCGATCGAACCGCGCAGATAGTTGCCGTGAATGCCGGTGAAGAGGCTGGAGTAGACGATGTCTTGGGCGCTGCTGCCCACGATCATCTGCTTGTAGCCGTCCACCGCGCGCGCTTCTTCGGTGGGGATGAAGGCGCTGCCAATGTAAGCCAGATCGGCCCCCATGGCCTGTGCCGCCAGCACCGCATCGCCGCTGGCGATAGCACCCGAGAGCACGATGGGACCGTCGAACCAGGCCCGCGTTTCCTGCACCAGGGCGAAGGGCGATTGCACGCCCGCATGCCCCCCCGCGCCGGTGGCCACGAGGATGAGGCCATCGGCCCCCTTCTCGATGGCCTTGTGCGCGAAAGCCTGGTTGATGACGTCGTGCAGCACGATGCCACCCCAGGCATGCACACCCTGGTTCACCTCGGGCCGCGCACCCAGCGAGGTGATGACGATGGGGACACGGTACCTGGCGCAGGCCATCATGTCGTGCTCCAGCCGGTCGTTGCTGCGGTGGACGATCTGGTTCACCGCGAAAGGTGCGGCGGGCTGATCCGGATGGGTCTTGTCCCAAGCCGCCAGCGCCTCGGTGATCTCGGCCAGCCACTCATCGAGTTGCGTGGCGGGTCGTGCGTTGAGTGCCGGAAAGCTACCCACGATGCCGGCCGTGCACTGCGCAATCACCAGCTTGGGGTTGGAGATGATGAACAGCGGCGAACCGATGACGGGCAAGCGCAGCGTGGATAAGACTGTGGGCAGCGCCATGGTCAGAACGCCTCCACAGGCAGGGCCATCACACTGTCCGCGCCCTGCAGCACCGCGTCTCGCAGCGCGCCGCAGCGCGGCAGGATGTGGGCGCAATAAAAGGCTGCCGTGCTGCGTTTGGCCTGGGCGAAAGCGGCCTCTTCTGCGGGCAGGCGGATCGTCGCCAGCCATGCCTGCGCCAGTTGCCAGCCGGCCATCAGCGTGCCCGCCAGCATCAGGTACGGCACGCTACCCGCGTAGGCGGCGTTGGGATCGGACTTGCCGTTGGCGGCGATGAACTGCACAACCCGCTCGTAGGCGGCACGAGCGGCGGTGAGCTGCACGGCCATGGCGCTGGCCTGGGGGTCGCCCGTGGCCTTGAGTGCTTCTTCGGTCTGCCCCACGCGGCGGGCAAAGTTCAGCGCCAAGGCGCCGGCATCGCGCACGGTTTTGCGCCCTACCAGGTCATTGGCCTGAATCGCCGTAGTGCCTTCGTAGATGGTGAGGATGCGGGCATCGCGATAGAACTGGGCGGCGCCGGTCTCCTCGATGAAGCCCATGCCACCGTGAACCTGCACCCCGAGGCTGGCCACCTCGATGCTCATTTCGGTGGAGAAGCCCTTGACCAGCGGGACGAGAAATTCATACGCGGCCTCGTGCGCGGCGCGTTGGTGCGCGTCGCCGTGGGCGCGACCCACGTCATGCAGGCCGGCCGCCACCAGGGCCAGCGCGCGTGCGCCTTCGGTGAGGGCGCGCATGGTCATGAGCATGCGACGCACGTCCGGGTGATGGATGATGGCCACGGACTGCGCCGCGCTGCCATCCACCGGGCGCGACTGCACACGATCTCTCGCATAAGCGGCCGCCTTTTGGTAGGCGACCTCCGCCACCGCGATACCCTGCAGTCCCACGGCGTAGCGCGCAGCGTTCATCATGATGAACATGTATTCCAGGCCGCGATTGGCCTCGCCGATCAACTCCCCCAAAGCTCCCTCGCCCACCACACCCTTGCCGTCGCCGAACACCAGCACGGCGGTCGGACTGGCCTTGATGCCGAGCTTGTGTTCGATGGAAGCGCACCACACATCGTTGCGCCGTCCGTCGGCCAGAACCTTGGGCACGATGAACAACGAAATGCCCTTGACCCCGGCTGGGGCGTCCGGCAGGCGGGCCAGCACCAGATGGACGATGTTCTCGGCCATGTCGTGCTCGCCGTAGGTGATGTAGATTTTTTGGCCGAAAACGCGGTAACTGCCGTCCACCTGAGGTTCGGCCCGGGTACGCACCAGCGCAAGATCGGAACCCGCCTGCGGCTCGGTCAGGTTCATGGTGCCGGTCCACTCGCCGGAAATCAGCTTCGGGATGTAGCGCTGCCTCTGATCATCCGAACCCGCGGTGAGCAGGGCCTCGATGGCGCCATCGGACAACAGCGGGCAGAGCGCGAAGCTCAGATTGGCGCTGTTGAGCATTTCGGTGCAGGCCGCGGAAATGCACTTGGGCAGGCCCTGGCCGCTGAACTCCACCGGATGCTGCAAGCCCTGCCAGCCACCCTCGGCGAACTGCTTGAACGCCTGCTTGAAACCCGGCGTGGTGGTCACCGTTCCGTCCTTCCACAGGCTGGGCTGCAGGTCACCGGCGCGGTTGAGCGGCGCGACCACGTCCTGGTTGAACCTGGCGCATTCCTCCAGCACGGCCCGGGCGGTATCGGGCGTGGCGTCCTCGAAGCCGGACAGTTTGGCAAGGGAATCGAGGCCTGCGAGATGTTCGAGATCGAACATCATGTCGCGGACAGGGGCGATGTAGCTCATGCGAGTCTCCAGCTTGGGGCTTGTTGCGGATGGACCGTCTGCGCGGCCTGTGCAGTTTGTGAACGCGCTCGATGCGTCAGAGTTGTTGCACCATTGCCGGCACGGCGGTGAACAGATCGGCCACCAGGCCATAGTCGGCCACACCGAAAATCGGCGCTTCTTCGTCCTTGTTGATGGCGACGATGACCTTGCTGTCCTTCATCCCGGCGAGGTGCTGGATGGCGCCGGAGATGCCGACCGCGACATAGAGCTGGGGCGCCACGATCTTGCCGGTCTGCCCTACCTGCCAGTCGTTGGGCGCGTAGCCCGCGTCCACCGCGGCGCGGCTGGCTCCCATGGCGGCGCCGAGTTTGTCGGCCAGCGGGGTCATCACCGCCTCGAAGTTTTCCTTGCTGCCCAGGCCGCGGCCGCCGGAGACGATGATCTTCGCGGCGGTGAGTTCGGGTCGTTCGCTCTTGGTGGTTTCGCGCCCGACCAGGCTGGACAGGCCGGTGTCGGCGACCACGGCTATGGTGTCGACCACGGCGCTTCCGCCCATGGCCGCGACCGGGTCGAAGCCCGTGGTGCGCACGGTGATGACCAGCGTCTTGTCGGTGCTTTGCACCGTGGCGATGGCATTGCCGGCGTAGATCGGGCGGTCGAAGGTATCGGGGCCGAGCACATGGATGATGTCGGACACTTGCGCCACATCGAGCAGGGCGGCCACGCGCGGCGCGACGTTCTTGCCGAAAGCCGTGGCGGGGGCGAGGATGTGGCGGTAGGCGGGCGCGAGTGCCAGCACCTGCGCCGCGGCATTCTCACCCAGTCCGGCACCGAGGTGCGGAGCATCGGCACAGATCACCTTGGCCACGCCGGCGGCTTGTGCGGCGGCCTGCGCCACCGCGGCGCAGCCTTCGCCCGCGACGAGCACATGCACCTGCGGGTCACACAGCAGCGCCGCGGCGATGGTGTTGAGCGTGGAGGGTTTGAGAACGTGGTTGTCGTGTTCGGCAATGACGAGTGCGGTCATGGGAAATTCTCGGTGGAATGGCGGGCCGATGGAAGGTATGCCCTTGGGTTGTGTGGCGTGGGTTGCGTGCCGTAGGGCGGGCCCAAAGGGCTGCTCAGATGACCTTGGCTTCGGTCTTCAGGCGGGAGACCAACGTGGCCACGTCGGGCACTTTCACCCCGGCACCGCGTTTGGGTGGCTCCGCCACCTTCAGCGTCTTCAGACGTGGTGCCACGTCCACGCCCAGATCGCCCGGCTTGAGGATGTCGACCTGCTTTTTCTTCGCCTTCATGATGTTGGGCAGGGTGACGTAGCGTGGCTCGTTCAGGCGCAGATCGGTGGTGATGACGGCGGGCAGCTTCACCGCAAGGGTCTCCAGACCGCCGTCGACCTCGCGCGTGACGTTCGCCCCGGCCGCGCCCAGTTCCACCTTGGAGGCGAAGGTGGCTTGCGACCAGCCCAGCAAGGCGGCGAGCATCTGCCCGGTCTGGTTGCTGTCGTCGTCGATGGCCTGCTTGCCGAGAATGACGAGTTGGGCACCTTCCCGGGTCGCCACGGCTTGGAGCAGCTTGGCCACGGCCAGCGGCTGCAGCTCGGTATCGGTTTCCACCAGCACGCCGCGATCGGCACCGATGGCCATGGCTGTGCGCAGGGTTTCGCCGCAGGCGGCAAGGCCGCAACTCACGGCGATGACCTCACTGGCCAGGCCCCTTTCCTTCAGTCGCACCGCCTCTTCCACGGCAATCTCGTCGAAGGGGTTCATGCTCATCTTCACGCCGGCGGTGTCGATGCCGCTGCCGTCCGTTTTGACCCGCACCTTGACGTTGTAATCAACCACGCGCTTGACCGCGACCAGCACTTTCATTCAAGACTCCCGAGGAATGGAAACAACGGTCTGCGAGTATAGGCAGCGCCACTCCGCGCCACGGGGTCAAGGGCCAACAACCCCAAAATCGAACGACCGTTCTTTTTTTAGTGTATCGGCCAGCGAAGGTCGAATCAAGCCCCTTGCGCTGGCGGCATGGGGTTGCTCTCCGGAGGTGAAGACTCACCCGGCACGGCGGCCAGGGGCTGCTCCGGTTTTTGACCCGGGCCCCAATGCAGCACCCGCTGTGGGAAGGGAAGCTCGATATGAGCGGCTTTGAGCGCGCGCCAGACGGCCAGATTCACGGCGCCACGAATATTCAGGGTGCCGTTCTCGGGGTCGGCGATCCAGTAGCCGATGGTGATCTCCAACCCGTCGCTGCCGAAGTTGCTGAGCACGGCGTTGGGAGCTGGATCGTGCAGCACGCGTGCGACCGAGATGGCCGTCTGGCGAATGAGCGGAAGCACGACGTCCAGGTCGCTGGCATAGCCCACCGAGACGGTGGTGGACATCCAGACGTTGGGGTCGGTGTACGACAGATTTTCGATGCGGTTGGAGATCAGCATTTCGTTGGGCACGATGGACTCGGTGCCACCGCTGCTGCGCACCACGGTGTAGCGGGTCTTGATGTCCAGAATCTTGCCCTGGAAGGTGTCCAGTCGCACGTTGTCGCCGACCCGCAGGCTGCGCTCCAGGAGAATGACGAAACCCGAAACGTAGTTGGCCGCGATGCGCTGCAGGCCCAACCCCAGGCCCACACCCAGGGCGCCGCCGAACACGCCCAGCACGGTGAGGTCGATGCCCACCATCTGCAGCGCCACCAGCAAGGCGACGGTGAAAATGCCGGCGCGAATCAGGCGCGACAACACCAGACGCAGATTGATTTCCAGCGGCGACGCCAGCAACCGGCTTTCCAGCAGCGACGACACCCACAAGGCCAGGACCAGCGTGATGGCGATGGAGGCGATGCCGCGCACCAATGTCCAGCCGGTGAGACGCTGGTTGCCGAGATGGAAGGAGAACGCGTCGAGCGCCTCGATGATTTCCGGCAGCGCCCCGCTCAGATAGAGGAACAAGCCCAGCCAGGCCAGCCAGCTCAGGCCGCGCACCAGGAAACGGATGGGTTCGCTGCCCGGAAACGCGCGTTGCGAAGCCCGGGTCGCAAGCCGGACCAGCAACCACACCGCCAGCACCGGCAACGCCAGCTTGAGCAAGGGCGCGTTGCGCAGCATGGGGGTGGCGTGGCGCGCAAACTGCAGCGACAGCAGCGCGACGATGGGCATGCCCACGCTGTCGCCCAGCGCTGCGCGCAGGGCCGCCTTCCAGGTGGCGGCCTCCAGCAGGCGACGCTCCAGCCACATGCCTGCGACCAGTCCCAGGAGCAAGGCACCCGCAATCAGCAGCAGTTGCCAGCGCAGTTGTGCCCAGGGATGGTGGAGCACGGCGAGAAGCAGGGGAGATTCCATGGATACGTGCAGCCGGACTAAAACCGCATGCTATCGGCAGCAAGCGCCGTGCACCTGCCGCCCGTGCTCTGCGCGGGCAGGGCCGTCGTCAAGGCGCGCGGCCCGTAAGCCAGCGGACTTCAATGTCCGGCACGCCACGCCGGTGGGCGCTTGTCGATGAAGGCCTGCACACCTTCGAGCGCCTCTTCGGTCATGAAGTTGCAGGCCATGGTCTGGCCCGCCAGCTGGTAGGCGCCGGCCAGGCCCATTTCGACCTGACGGTAGAACTGGGCCTTGCCCATGGCGATGGCCGAGGCCGGCTTGGCCAGAATGCTCACCACCAGCGCCTCCACCTCGGCCTCCAGCGCCTCGGGGGCGGCCACGCGGTTCACCAGCCCCCATTGCAGCGCGGTGGCGGCGTCGATGAAATCGCCAGTCAGCAGCATCTCCATGGCCACCTTGCGCGGCACGTTGCGCGCCAGCGGCACGCTGGGGGTGGAACAGAACAAACCGACGTTGATGCCCGAGACGGCGAAGCGCGCATCGCTGGCTGCCACCGCCAGGTCGCACTGCGCCACGAGCTGGCAGCCGGCCGCGGTGGCCATGCCGTGCACCCGGGCGATGACCGGCTGCGGCAGTGCAATCAGGCCGAGCATGACCCGGCTGCAGCGCTCAAACAGATCGCCGCTTTTCTCGGCGCTTGGCTCGGCGCGCATTTCCTTCAGGTCGTGCCCGGCGCAGAAAGCGCGGCCCGCGCCCTGGATGATGACGACGCGCGCGGATGCATCGCCCTGCAGCGCGTCGATCTCGGCCTGCAGCGCGCCCAGCATGGCGTCCGACAGGGCATTGAAGGCCTGCGGCCGGTTGAGGGTGAGGGTCACCACGCCGCGCGAGTCGCGTGTGTTGAGCACCACAGGGGGTTGGGTTTGCAGTACGGCATTCATGGCTGTCTCCTTGAAGTTGCTTGCATTCGCAGTGTTGTCGAGGACGCTGCGCTTACAGATCGATGGCATCGCGCGAGCGGGCCTGCTCACGCAGCGCGAATTTCTGGATCTTGCCGGTAGAAGTCTTGGGCACCTCGCCGAACACCACCTTGCGCGGCACCTTGAAGCCGGCCAGATGGAGCTTGCAAAAAGCCCTGATGTCCTCGGCCGTCGCCTGCGCGCCGGGCTTGCGTTCGATGAAGGCGCAAGGCGTCTCGCCCCATGTCGCATCGGGCATGGCGACCACCGCCGCCACCATCACCGCCGGGTGACGGTACAGCACGTCTTCCACCTCGATGCTGGAGATGTTTTCGCCGCCGGAAATGATGACATCCTTGCTGCGGTCCTTGATCTTGATGTAGCCGTCGGGGTCGACCACCGCCAGGTCTCCAGTGTGAAACCAGCCACCACGAAAGGCTTCGGCCGTCGCCAGCGGGTTGCCCAGATAGCCCTTCATCAGGATGTTGCCCCGGAACATGACTTCGCCCATGGTCTGGCCGTCGTGCGGCACCTCCGCCAGGGTGTCGGCGTCGCGCACCGTGGCGCCGTCCTGCAGGTGGTAGCGCACGCCCTGGCGCGCGTTCAGGCGGGCACGTTCAGGCAGCGGCAGCGCCTCCCAATCGGCCTGCTTGGCGCACACCGTGGCCGGCCCGTAGACCTCCGTGAGGCCGTACACATGCGTGAGCTCGAAGCCCATGGCCTCCAGGCCCTCGATCATCGCGGCCGGCGGCGCGGCCCCCGCCACCATCGCCCGCACCGTTTGCACAATGCCGGCTTTCATCTGCGCCGGGGCGTTCACCAGCAGGCCGTGCACGATGGGCGCGCCGCAGTAGTGCGTCACGCCCTCGCTGCGCATGCGCTCGAAGATCGCCTGCGCCTCGATCTTGCGCAGACAGACGTTGACGCCGGCGCGCGCCGCCACCGTCCAGGGAAAACACCAGCCATTGCAATGGAACATCGGCAGGGTCCAGAGGTACACCGGGTGGCGCGGCATGTCCCATTCCAGGATGTTGGAGACCGCGTTGACATAGGCGCCGCGGTGTGAATAGACCACGCCCTTGGGCTTGCCGGTGGTGCCCGAGGTGTAGTTCAGGGCGATGGACTCCCACTCGTGCGCCACACCCGGCAAGGCATCCGCAGGGTCACCCTCGGCCAGCAGCGCGTCGTAGTCCAGGCTGCCGATGGACACGCCCTGCACGACGAATTCGGGATCGGGCACGTCCACCACCAGCGGCGCCGGCAGGCCCTGTGCCACCGCCAGGTCCAGCGCCTGGCGCATCACGCCGGTCAGCTCGGCATCCACCAGCACCGCCTTGGCGCCGCCATGCAGCAGCATGTAGGCCAAGGCCTCTGCATCCAGCCGGGTGTTCAGCGCATTGAGCACCAGGCCGGCCAGCGGCACCCCGAAATGCGCTTCCACCATGGCCGGCACATTGGGCAGCATCACCGCCACCACGTCGCCGGGATGCAAGCCACGCCGCATCAGGCCGGAGGCCAGGCGGCGGCAACGCTCACGCGTCTGAGCCCAGGTGCGGCGCAACCCGCCATGGGCGATGGCCAGGCGCTTGGGGTACAGGTCAGCGGCGCGATCGAGAAAAATCAGCGGTGTGAGCGGCGCGTGGTTGGCCGCGTTGGGCGCAAGGTCGGTGTCGTTCATGCGGGTCTCCGTGGTGGTCTTTGGCGCCATGCTGCGCCTTCTGCCTTGCTGCGAACTTGCGCGCCGGACACTCCGTGCTGCGGCTCATTGCGGCGCCTCAGTCGTCCAGGCCCGCCAGCACGCGCACATGAGCCGCGGCGCTGCGGCCCAGGGCGCTCAGGTTGTAGCCCCCTTCCAGGCAGGAGACGATGCGCCCCGCGCACACCTCGCCCGCCAGATCGCGCAGCGCGCGGGTGATCCAGGCGTAATCGGCCTCCACCAGGCCCATCTGGCCGAGGTCGTCTTCGCGGTGGGCATCGAAACCGGCGGAGATGAACAGCATTTGCGGCGCAAATGCGCGCAGGCGGGGCAGCCACTGTTGCTGCACCACCTCGCGCACCCGAGCGCCGTTGCTGTAAGCCGGCAGCGGTACGTTGAGCATGTTGGCGGCCGGTTGTTCGGTACCGGAGTACGGGTAGAAGGGATGCTGGAAAAAACTGGTCATGAGCACCCGTGCATCGCCGCTGAAAATGTCTTCCGTGCCGTTGCCGTGGTGCACGTCGAAATCGACGATGGCCACGCGCTCCAGCCCACGCTTGTCCAGCGCATGGCGCGCCGCCACCGCCACGTTGTTGACGAAGCAAAAACCCATGGCCTGCGCGCGCATGGCGTGGTGGCCCGGCGGGCGAATGGCACAGAACGCGTTGTCGAGGCTGCCGTCCAGCACCGCGTCGGTCGCCGCGATGGCCGCCCCGGCAGCGCGGCGTATGGCCTGCCAGGTCTGCGGGTTCATCGCCGTATCGGGGTCGATCCAGGCATAACCAGCCTCGATGCGGCCGGCCTCGCGCAGTCCTGAAACCAGGGCGGCGCTGTGCGCCAACTCCATCGCCGGCTCGTCCGCCAGCGGCACCGAGGGGCGCAGCAGCGCCCAGTCCAGGCCGCTGGCCATCAGCCGGTCGTCGATCGCGGCCAGGCGTTGCGGACTTTCGGGATGATCCGCGCCCATCTCGTGCAGGCTGCAATCGGGGTGGGTGTAATACCCGGTGCGCATGGAGTCTCCTTGCGATTCGACATCGGACGATTGCCCATGTCCCGCACCCAGCCGATTCCAGAGTGCGTAGGCACAATGCTGGTTCATTGTGCTACGGCGGTTCGCGCCGCGTCCTCGACCCCCATGAACCCCCAACTCGCCGCCCTGGTGGCCCAGATCGACACCGTGCTGGTCGGCAAGCATGTGCAATCCCGGCTGGCGGTGTGCTGCCTGCTGGCGGGCGGACATTTGCTGATCGAAGACCTCCCCGGCGTCGGCAAAACCACCCTGGCCCACACCCTGGCCCACACCTTCGGGCTGGAGTTCTCGCGCGTGCAGTTCACCGCCGACCTCATGCCCGGCGACCTGCTCGGCGTCACCGTCTACGACCGCAACACTGGCGCCTTCACCTTTCATCCCGGTCCGGTGTTCACCCAGGTGCTGCTGACCGACGAAATCAATCGCGCCCCGCCCAAGACGCAAAGCGCCTTGCTGGAGGCGATGGAAGAACGCCAGGTGAGCATCGACGGGGCTACCCGCACCCTGCCTTTGCCGTTTTTCGTCATTGCCACACAGAACCCGCACGACCAGCGCGGCACCTACGCCCTGCCCGAGTCCCAGCTCGACCGCTTTCTCATGTGCCTGTCGCTTGGTTACCCCGACGCCGCCGCCGAGCGCGCGCTGCTCCTGGGCGAAGACCGTCGCAGCCTGCTGGCCCGCCTGCCCGCCCTGCTCAACGTCACCACGCTGGCCGCACTGCAGCAACAGGCGCAAGCCGTGCATGTCGCCGCACCGCTGGTGGACTATGTGCAGCGCCTGCTCGCCGCCACGCGGGACCCGCGCCGCTTCGCCGAAGGCCTGAGCCCCCGCGCCGGCCTGGCCCTGTTGCGCGCCAGCCGTGCCCACGCCCTGCTGCAAGGGCGCGACTACTGCAGCCCGGAAGACGTGCAGACCGTGCTCCCGGCCATCGCCGTACACCGCCTGCATCCGGCAGCCGAAACCGCAGGCTCGCGTGACGCCGTGCTCGGGCAGATCGCCGAGCTGCTGCGGCAGGTGCCGATCTGAAGCGCCGAGCCCGGCATGCGGCGCTTGACTGTCCTCCCTCAGGCGCTCTCGCCTTTCCTCCTGATGTTCCTGCTGTCTGTGCCGCTCGCCTCCCAAGCCATGTTTGCGCCACCCGCACCGTTTGCGCACCTGGACCGGGCGGCAGCACAACCCCTCACCCTGCGGAGCCCGCGTTGAGCAAACCCGCCGCCAGCACGCTCGCAGCGCGCCGCCTCGGGCCCGGCAGACGCACCGCGTCAGGACCGCGCCCGCCCGCGCCCAACAGTCTGCGCGAGCGCTTCGGCCGCTGGGCGCTGGCGCGGCACGAGCCCGGGGTGCAAACTCTGCTGGGTCATCGCAACGTCTACATCCTGCCCACGCGTGCCGGCTGGTTCTTCGCCGTCACCCTGATGGTGCTGCTGGTCGCGGCCATCAACTACCAGCTCAATCTCGGCTACCTGCTCACCTTCCTGCTCGCGGGCAGCGCCCTGGTGTCGCTGCACATCACCCACAACAATGTGCGCGGCTTGACCCTCGCGGCCCGCATGCCCGACGACGCCCAGCTCTATGCCGGCCAGCCCGCCGCGCTGCGCCTGCAGCTGCACAGCCCCGGGCGCGAGCGCTGGGGCCTGCAGCTCAGCCCCGCTCGCCAGGCCTGGCATGCACTCGACGTGGGGCGCGACGCCACCGCCGACTTCACCCTGCCCTGGACGCCACACGCGCGCGGGCACCAGCCCTGGCCGGCACTGCGGATCGAGAGCCGCTATCCGCTCGGCCTGTGGCGCGCCTGGAGTGTGTGGCGACCCGGCGCCGCGCTCTGGGTCTATCCGCAGCCCGAAAACCCGCCGCTGCCCCTGCCCGCGCAGCACCAGATTCGCCGTGAAGGCCAGGTGCCCACGCGCCAGGTTCTCGGCGACGAGCTCGACGACCTTCGCCCCTACCGCCGTGGCGACGCCTTGCGCCATGTGGTGTGGAAAAAAGCCGCGAGCGACGACCTCGTCGTGCGCGCTGCCACCCCCGCCACCGCCCAGCCCGAGCGCTGGCTCGACTGGGCCGATCTGCCCGCTGCACAACCGCTCGAAGCGCGACTGTCGCGCCTGTGCGCCTGGGTGCTGGCGGCCGCGCAGGCGCCCCAGCCCTACGGCCTGCGCCTGCCCGGCCGCGACATCCCCCCGGGCCACGGCCCTGCGCACGCGCGCCGGTGCCTGCGCACCCTGGCCGGCTACGGCCTGCCCGACACTGCTGTCGGTTGATGCCATGCAGGCCACCCCACCGCCGCTGCGCACCACAACCCGCTGGCTCGCCCACCTGCGCGGCTTGCCACGCGATGCGCGCGACACACTGTTCCTGCTTGCCGTCGCCGCCATCACCCTGGTGCCGCTGGCCGCACACCTGCCGGGCTGGGCGGTGGCGGGGTCTGGCGCCTTGCTGGCGTGGCGCGCCCTGCTCGCTGGACGCAACCGGCCGCTGCCCTCGCGCTGGTGGCTGGCGCTGCTGCTCATGCTCGGCGTGGTCGGCGCCTTGCTGCAATTCCACACCATCTTCGGGCGTGACCCGGGCATCACCCTCGTCAGCCTGCTGCTCGGGCTCAAGGCACTGGAAACGCGCAACCGTCGCGACGCCTATGTGCTGTTCTACCTCGGCTTTTTCGGCGTCTCGGCCAACTTCCTGTACTCGCAATCGGCCCTCACCGCCGGCTGGATGTTGCTGGCCACGGCGGGTTGGATCACCGCCCTGATCAACGCCAACCTGCCCGCCGGCGAGCCGCCGCTGCGCCAGCGCCTGTGGCTCACGACCAAGCTGCTGGCATTCGGCACACCGGCCATGGTCGTGCTGTTCCTGCTGTTTCCGCGCTTCGCCGGGCCACTGTGGGCGCTGCCGAGTTCAGCGCCCAACGCCACCGGCTTGTCCGACCAGATGGACGCCGGCTCCATCGCCAGCCTGGCACGCGACGACAGCGTGGCGTTCCGTGTCGAGTTTCTCGGCCCGCGTCCACCCGAGCGCGAGCTGTACTGGCGCGGCCCGGTGCTCACCCACTTCAACGGCCGGCAGTGGAGCCCGCTGCCCGTCAGCCCGCAGGCCATGTCCGCCGGGCTTGACCAGCCGCGCAACGTCCGCACCGAAGGCCCCGGCATCCGCTACGCCGTCACGCTGCAACCCTCGCAGCAGCCCTTCATCTTCGCGCTCGATGCCGCCGAAGGCGCTCCCGTGCTCGACGGCCAGCCACAGACCGACGTGACCCAGCTTTCCAACCTGGAACTGCGCGCCAGCCGGCCCCTCACCCGACTCACGCGCTACGACATCACCTCCTACCCCCATTTCAGTTACGGGCCACGCCGGTTGAGCCCGCGGCTCGCCGCCGATCTGCAACTGCCTCCCGGCGACAACCCGCGCACCGTCGCCCTGGGTGAGCGCCTCGCCCGCCAGGCGCGGGCGAATGGCGGCGGCCCGCTGCAGGTGGCGCAAAACGTGCTGCAGATGTTTCGCCACGAGCCCTTCCACTACAGCCTGAACCCCGGCGCCTACCCCGGGCGCAACCAGATCGACGACTTTCTGTTCGACCGCCGTGTCGGCTTTTGCGAGCACTATGCCCAGGCCTTCGTCGTGCTCCTGCGCGCCGCCGGCATACCGGCGCGCATCGTCACCGGCTACCAGGGCGGACGCGAAAACCCCATCGACCACACCTGGGTGGTGCGCCAGAGCGACGCCCATGCCTGGGCCGAATACTGGGTGGCCGGGCGTGGCTGGCTGCGCGCCGACCCCACCGCCATGGTCGACCCCTCCCGCATCGACCGCAGCGGACAGACCCTCGCCGCGCGCGAGCCGCTGCTCGGCATCGCGGCCTTCGGGCCGCGCGACGCCGCGTTGCTGCTGCGCCTGCGCAACCTGAGCGATGCACTCAACAACGCCTGGAACCAATGGGTGCTGGACTACGGCCAGACCCGGCAGAACAACCTGCTGCGCGATCTCGGCATGGCGCAGCCCAACTGGGCACAGCTCTCCGCGCTGGCGGTTGCCGCGCTCAGCCTGGCCGTCAGCCTCATGGGCCTGCTGCTGGTGTGGGAGCGCCGCAAGACCGACCCCTGGGATGCCGCCTACGCCGCGCTGCGCGCGCGACTGAGCCAGGCCGGCATCGCCAGCGCCGCGTCCGATCCCCCTGCGGCGCTGGCCGCACGCCTGCGCCAGAGCGCACTGGCCCCCGCCACCGTCACCGAGGCCTGCGCCCTGCTCGACGCCCTGGAACGCTGGCGCTACGCCCGAGCCGACACCGATCAGGCTCGAACCCGGCGGCAACACCTGCGCCAACTGCGCCGCCGCATGGCCCGGCTGCGGCTGCAGCCCGGCCTGGCCGGCCAGAACTGAGGCCCGGCGCCCATTCGCACCACCCGGCTCAATGCGCCGCCGCGGCGTCCTTGCCCAGATAGGTGGCCTGCACCTCGGGCGATTCGAGCAGTTCGCGCGCGCTGGCCTGCAGCGCGATGCGCCCGGTTTCCAGCACATAGCCACGGTCCGCCAGCTTCAGCGCCATGCGTGCGTTCTGCTCGACCAGCAGCAAGGTCATGCCTTGCTGCCGGATCTGACGCAGGGAACGAAAAATATCGCGCACGATGATCGGCGCCAACCCCAGGCTGGGCTCGTCGAGCAGCAGCAATCGGGGCCTGGCCATCAGCGCGCGGCCGATGGCCAGCATCTGCTGCTCGCCGCCCGACAAGGTGCCGGCGAGCTGCCGGCTGCGCTCCTCCAGCCGCGGAAACATCAGCAACACCTGCTTCAGACTTTGCGCCGCCTCGGCCGGCGCGCGCGTGTAGCCGCCCAGCATCAGGTTTTCCGCCACGGTCAGCGTGGGAAAGACGCGGCGCCCTTCGGGCGCATGGGAAATGCCCAGGCGCACGATGCGGTCGGCGCCCACGCGCGCGATGTCCTCGCCGCGAAAGCGCACATGGCCGGCACGCGGCCGCAGCAAGCCGCTGATGGTGCGCATCAACGTGGTCTTGCCCGCGCCGTTGGCGCCGAGCAGGGCGACGATCTCGCCCTCGTCCACCCGCAGGCTCACGCCTTTGAGCGCCTGGATCTGGCCGTAGCGCACGTCCAGCTCATCAATCTCCAGCAGGCCCACGGAACCACCACTCATGCCCCACCCCCAGCCGCGGCCCGATGGGCAGGCGGCGAAACCGGCGCCGGAAGGTCGTCTTCGTCATCGTCCTTGCCGAGATACGCCTCGATGACTTGCGGGTGGCGGCGAATGTGTTCCGGCGAGCCTTCGGCGATCTTGCGCCCGAAGTTGATGCAGACAATGCTGTCGGTCACGTTCATCACCACGTTCATGTCATGCTCCACCAGCAACACGCTGATGCCCTGGTCCCGCACCGCCAGGATGGTGCGGTTCAGCGCGGCGGATTCCTGGTCGTTCAGACCCGCCGCCGGTTCGTCGAGGATCAGCAGCCTGGGCTTGGCGATCAGGGCGCGCGCCAGCTCCACCCGGCGCTGCAGGCCGTAGGGCAGGGACGCCACGTCCTCGTCGGCCACCGTGTCGAGTTCGAGCCGCGCCAGCAGCTCGCGCACCTTGGCGCGCAGTTCCACCTCTTCGCGGCGCTGAGACGGCGTGCCCAGCAAGCCCTGCCACCAATGCTGGCGCGTTTGCAAGTGCAGTCCCGCCAGCACATTCACCAGCACCGTCTGGCCGTAGAACAGCCGGATGGTCTGGAAGGTGCGGAAAATGCCGGCGCGGGCAATGCGGTGGGGCGCCCATCCGGTGATGTCCCGGCCGTCCAGCTCGATGCGCCCCTCGGAAGGCTTGTAGACCCCGGTGATGAGGTTGAACGCCGTGGTCTTGCCCGCGCCGTTCGGCCCGATCAGCCCGACCACCTGCCCTTGCTCGACGGCAAAGCTCAGCTCGCCCACCGCCTGCAAACCGCCGAAACGAATGCCCACGCCGTCCAGGCGCAACAGCGCGGCGCTCATTCGTTCGCCTCCTGCCGCTGGGCGCGCGGCCAGATGCCCTGCGGGCGCAGCACCATCACCACCACCATGGCGATGCCGAACACGAAGTAGCGGTACTGCGCGAATCCGCGGAAGGCCTGGGGCACGACGAACATCAGCACCGTGCCGAGCAGAACGCCGGGAATCGACCCCTGCCCGCCAACCAGCACGATGGCGAACAGCGTCACCGATTCGGTGAACACAAAAGCGCCGGGGCTCACCGCCGCCATCAGCGTGGCAAACAGCGTGCCGCCGAAACCCGCCAGCCCTGCGCCCAGCGCGAAAGCCAGCACGCGGTAGGCGCGCGCATCGATGCCCATGGTCGTCGCGGCGAGCTGATCGTGCTTGATGTAGAACAGCGTGCGGCCGAGGTGGGAGCGGTCGAGGTTGCGCACCAGCAGCAGCACCGCCGCGAACGCCAGCCAGTCGAGCCAGAACTGCGCGTTCTGGCTGGTGAGCTGCCAGCCGAACAGGCTGGGCACCCCGATGCCAAAGATGCCGTCGGCCCCGCCCGTGAGATGGCCGACGTTGTTGTCCAGCGCCAGGATGAAAATGGCGTTGAAGCCGATCGTCGCCACCAGCAGATAGTCGCCGCGCAGCTTCACGATGGGCGCCGCCAGCACCGCGCCGACGAGGGCTGCCGCCAGAACCGCCAGCGGCCATGTGGCGAAGACGGGCCAGTTGAACTGCGTGTTGAGCACGGCCGTGACATACGCGCCCACACCGAAGTACACCGCATGCCCCATGTCGAACATGCCCGCCTGTCCCAGCACGATGTCCTGGCTCAGGGCGACGATGGCATACACCGCAAACAGCGAGGCGATGAACACCCAGGTCTGGTCGAGCCCGAACGGCACCGCCAGCCCCAGCAGCCAGAGCGCCGCGCCGACCCAGGGATTGCGCAACAGCGCGCGAATTGGTTTCATACCTTCTCCGCCACGCGTTCGCCCAGCAGTCCCGAAGGCCGCACCAGCAGGATGCCGATCAGCAGGGCGAAGGTGATGGCCTCCTGCCACGAACTCGAAATGAAACCCGCGGCAAAGGCGTTGAACAGCCCCAGCAGCACCCCGCCGAGCATGGCCCCGGGAATGTTGCCGATGCCGCCGATGATGGCGGCGATGAAGGCGTTGAGTCCGTAGGTCCAGCCCATCGTGAAGTACACCTGTCGGTAGTACAGGCCGATGAACAGACCACCCACCGCGCCGATGGCCGGGCCGATGATGAACACGCTGGAAATCACCCGGTTGACGTTGATGCCCATCAGCCGCGCCGCATCCTGGTCGCTGGCTGCCGCGCGCATCGCCGTGCCGTAGCGCGTGTGGTGCACGAACCAGTACAGGACGGTCATGAGCACGGCCGAGCCCAGCATGATCAGCACCTGCACCAGATCGATGCGGGCACCGCCGAAGGTCCAATGCATGGCCGGCAGCAGGTTGCTCGGGAACACCTTGAGCTGCGGCCCCCAGATGAGCATGATGCCGTTCTCGATGAACAGCGAGGCGCCCAGCGCCGAGACCACGGCCGAGAGCCGGTCGGCCTTGCGCAGCGGCCTGTAGGCCGTGAATTCCAGCACCAGTCCGGCAGCGGCAACGACCACGGCCGCCAGAATGAACGCCGCCCCCACCAGCAGCAAATGGCTCTGCCCGCTGCCGGCCCCCGAGCCCAGGGCGACGAGGCCGATGTAGGCACCGAAAATGCACAGATCACCATGGGCGAAATTGATCAGCCTGAGCACACCGTAGACCATGGTGTAGCCCAGGGCGATCAGGGCATAGATGCCACCGACCGTCAGACCGTTGACCAGTTGCTGCAGCACGATGCCGAGCATGAGCGCGTCTCCTCGTTTTCCTGATGGGAGGCGGTCGAGGCGCGCACACGTCCGCGCCACGACCGCCCTGCCCCTGCCCCTGTGCCGGGGCTCGGGTGGCTGCTTACTGGGTCACCGCGGCCGGCGGATAGGTGATCTTGTAGCCGCCGCTCGACGTCACTTCAAACGCCACATACGGGCTGCCGGTGCGCTCGCCCACGGCATTCCACGAAAAGGTTCCCGTCAGGCCTTCGAAATCCTTGAGCTGATGCAAGGCGGGGATCAGCTTCGCGGGCTGCACGCTCTTGATCTTCTCGGCGGTATGGAGGATGGCGCGGAAACCATCGGCGTTGGTCAGCGTGAAAATACTGGGCGGCTCGTGGCCGTAGGCGGCCTTGAACTGGGTGAGGAATTCCTTGGCCGCCGGATACGGCAAGTCCTGCGGCGCCGGCACATTGATGATCACCGCTCCCGCCGCGGCGTTGCCGGCAATCTTGGCGAAGGCCACATTCTGGTTCGCATCGCCGCCAACGAACTTGGCTTTCATGCCCAACTGCGCCATTTGCGCCTTGATCAAGCCGCCGTCCGTGTAATAACCCGAGAAGTACACCACCTGCGGGTGCAGGGCATTGAGCTTGGTCAGCACCGGGGTGTAGTTCTGCGAGCCGGCGTTGATGTAGGCCTTGTCGAGCACGTCGATGCCGTCCTTCTTCGCATCGGCCACCACCGCATCGGCCAGGCCCGTGGCAAAGCTGGAGTGGTCGGTCACCACGGCGATGCGCTTGTCACCCACGGCCTTGAAATAGCCGGCCGTGAACAAGGCTTCGGCGCTGTTGGGCGGCGCGTTGCGGAAGAAGGTCTTGAAGCCGTGCGCGGTCAGCTCGTCGCTGGTGCCGTCCGAGGTCTGAATGACGTTGGCGCGCGCGTAGATCGGCTCGGCAGCCAGGGCCGCGCCGCTGGTGTAGCTGCCGACCACGGCGAGCACGCCGTCGTTCACCAGTTGCCGCGCACAAATCGCAGCCGCGGCGGCTTCGCCCTGGTCGTCGCAGACCTTGACTTCCAGCGGGTGGCCGAGCAGGCCGCCCTTGGCGTTGGTCTGCTTGACCAGCAGTTTCACGGCATCGGCAATGCCTTGGCCTTCGTTGGCGTACTGGCCGGTGATCGGCGCCTGCACGCCAATCTTGATGGGCGAAGCCGCGAAGGCCATGCCGGCAGCCGCAAAGCAAGCCACACCGGCACCGAGCCGAAGGGAACGGGAAAGGATTTGCATCAGAATCTCCAGACGTCAATGACCCGGTCGTGAGCGCCGGGCCTGTTGGATCCAAACCGCTGTCGATTCCGCGATGGGCGTATGTCCACCCCGTGCAGATGCGCTGGCGAAAGCCAGCTGGAGCAGAGACGTGCAGCGCGGATCATTGTGTGAACGAGCGGCAACCGGAGGTATGCAAGCCGTGTGGGTCTACAACCTCTTGTTTCATGCTAGAACGCGCACCCCGGATTTCCAAGACCGCTCATGCAAGAAACGTCACGGCGTGTAAGCGCCGGGGCTCCTCAGGGCCCGCCTCTGGTGGAGAAATAGCGTGAACAGGCCCTGGGCCGCTTGTGGATGGTGATGCGTCAAATCCCCATGCCCTGCCAGCAGACCGGCGATTGAAGCCAGACGCACGGGGGATAGCCAGAACTTGGCATCCACACCGCCCTTGGTGATGTGGACGTGGACAGGTTTCGCGTGGGTTGCCTTCATTGGAATACAAGAAGAACCGGAATCCATCTTGCCGAAAAACCTCTGGCATGTCGGTCGCCCCTGAAGGTTGGCTGTGAGCTTTTTAGCCTGCGCTTGAGTGCATAGCCTGCCCGCGCCGCCCTGCGTTCTACCATCGCCCAAGACGACGCTGAATCCGTTCCCGCGCAACGCCTGGGGGGCTTGTTCCGTGTCGCCCTCGACGAACCCGCCGCCATGATCAGCACGCACGCCACCACCACCAACCCCGACGACCAAGCCGCCGCCTTCGTCACCCGCTGGGCGGGGGTCACGGCCTCCGAGCTTTCCACGGCGCAGAGCTTCGTGCGCGAGCTGTGCGAACTGCTCGGTGTGCCCGCGCCGCATGCCACCGCCGAGCAGAGCTATATGTTCGAGCGGCCCGTCACCTTCCGTCATGGCGACGGCTCCAGCTCCGCCGGGCGCATCGACTGCTACCGCCGTGGCAGCTTCGTGCTCGAAGCCAAGAAACTGCGCGCGGCGACCGATAGCCGCCGGTTCGACGACGCGATGCTGCGTGCCCGTGCCCAGGCCGAGGGCTATGCCCGCGCGCTGGAGCCCGCCGAACTCGCTGCCGCTGGCCGTCCGCCATTCCTGCTGGTGATCGACGTCGGCCAGGTCATCGAGGTTTATGCCGAGTTCAGCCGCAGCGGCGCGACCTACACCCCCTTCCCCGACCCACGCAGCCACCGCTTGCGTCTGGCCGACCTGGCTCGCGCCGACGTGCGCGACTCCCTGCGCCGCATCTGGCTCGATCCGCTCGCGCTCGATCCCGCCCGCGCCAGCGCCCGCGTCACGCGCGAGGTCGCAGGCCAGCTCGCCGCGCTCGCCCGCGCGCTCGAAGCCGCCGGCCATCACCCCGAGCAGGTTGCCGCCTACCTCACCCGCTGCCTGTTCTCCATGTTCGCCGAAGACGTCGAACTGCTGCCCAAGGTGGATGGCGAGGGCAGCTTCCTCCACCTGCTGCTCAAACACCGCGAGCAACCGGCCACGCTGCAGCGCATGCTCGCCGCGCTGTGGCGCGAAATGGACCACGGCGGCTTCTCCGTCGCCCTGTCGGCGCCGGTGCTGAGGTTCAATGGCAAGCTGTTCAAAGGCGCTGCGGCCGACAGCTACTCCCTGCCGCTGCAGCGTGAACACATCGACATGCTCATCGCCGCCGCCCGCGCCAACTGGCGCGAGGTCGAACCCGCCATCTTCGGCACCCTGCTCGAACGCGCGCTCGACCCCACCGAGCGCCACGCCCTCGGCGCGCACTACACCCCGCGCGCCTATGTCGAGCGCCTGGTGCTGCCCACCGTCATGCAGCCCCTGCGCCGCGCCTGGGCCGACGCCCAGGCCGCCGCCCTGGTGCTGGCACACGAAGCCGCCTTGCTCGAGGGCGCCAAACGCGCCGCCCGCATGGCCGACGCCCGCGCCGAGTTGCGCCGCTTTCACCACGGCTTGTGCGCCCTGCGCGTGCTCGACCCGGCCTGCGGCAGCGGCAACTTTCTCTACGTCACGCTCGAACACCTGAAGCGCCTCGAAGGCGAAGTGCTCGACCAGCTCCAGTCCTTCAGCACCGAAAGCGACGACGCGCGGCAAGACGCCCTCGCGCTCCAAGGCGAAACCGTCACCCCGCAGCAGTTGCTCGGCATCGAAGTCAACGAACGCGCCGCCGCCCTGGCCGAACTCGTGCTGTGGATCGGCTACCTGCAATGGCACATCCGCACCCGTGGCAACCGCGCCGTGGCCGAGCCCGTGGTGCACGACTACGGCAACATCCAGTGCCGCGACGCCGTGCTGGCGTGGAGCGCACAGCGCCCCGCATGTGACGCGCAGGGCACCTTGCGCACCCGCTGGGACGGCCGCAGCTTCAAGCCCCACCCCGCCACCGGCGCCCTGGTGCCCGACGAGGCCGCGCAAGTGCCGCAGTGGGAGTACGAGCAGCCACGCCGGGCCGAGTGGCCGCGGGCCGACGTCATTGTCGGCAACCCGCCGTTCATCGGCGCGGCCAGCATGCGCGCAGCCTTGGGCGATGGCTATGTCGGCGCCCTGCGGGCCGTGTGGAACGACATGCCGGAGAGCGCCGACTTCGTCATGTTCTGGTGGCACGCCGCAGCGCTCAAGGTGGCCGCCGGCGAGGCGCAGCGCTTCGGCTTCATCACCACCAACAGCCTGCGCCAGACCTTCAACCGCCGCGTGGTGCAAAGCGCGCTGCAAGCCAGCGCCGGATCGCCCCGCGCGGCCTCGCATCCTCTCGGCGGGCTGGACGGGAACAGCCCGGCGCAAGGGGCTCCCGCACAGGGCGTGCACCTGCTTTATGCCGTGCCCGACCACCCCTGGGTGGACAGCGCCTCTGGCGCCGCCGTGCGCATCGCCATGACCGTGGCGGCTCAAGGCAGCGGCGAAGGCCGGCTGCAGACCGTGGTGGCTGAAACGCCCGGCGAGCACGGCGAAATGCGGGTGGACTTGCGCGAGCGCGTGGGCCTGATTCATGCGGACTTGACGGTGGGGCCGAACCTCACCAGCGCGCAAACGCTGCAGGCCGATTGCAATGTGTCATCGCCCGGCGTGAAGCTGCATGGCGCCGGCTTCATCGTCACCCCCGAGCAGGCCGCCGCGCTGCTCTCCTCACCAACCTTCTCCACCCGAGGGGAAAGCCGGGAGGGGGAGATCGTGCGCCCCTACCGCAACGGCCGCGACCTCACCGACGCGCCACGCGGCGTGCTGGTCATCGACCTGTTCGGCCTGACTGCCGAGCAGGTGCGCGGCCGCTACCCGGCGGTCTATCAATGGCTGCTCGAACGGGTGAAGCCCGAGCGCGACCAGAACCAGCGCGCCACCTACCGCGACAACTGGTGGATTTTTGGCGAACCACGCCGCGAACTGCGCAAGGCCCTCGCCGGCCTGCCACGCTTCATCGCCACGGTCGAGACCGCCAAGCACCGCACCTTCCAGTTTCTCGACGCCGCAATCCTGCCCGACAACATGCTGGTCGCCATCGCCAGCGCCGATGCCTTTGACCTCGGCGTGCTGTCAAGCGGCGTGCATGTCGCCTGGGCACTGGCGCAAGGGGGCCGGCTGGGCGTTGGCAACGATCCGCGCTACAACAAAACCCGCTGCTTCGAAACCTTCCCCTTCCCTGACGACGACACCGGCCTCACCCCGGAGCTGCGCCAGCGCATCGCCGACCGCGCCGAGGCCATCGACACCCACCGCAAGCGCGTGCTCAGCCAGCACCCTGACCGTCTCACCCTCACCGGCCTGTACAACGTGCTCGACGCGCTGCGCGCAGGCCGCACCCTGAGCGCCACGGAACGCGCCACCCACGACGCCGGTCTGGTGGCCGTGCTGCGCGAACTGCACGACGAACTCGACACCGCCGTGCTCACCGCCTACGGCTGGGCTGACCTGGCGGCGCCGTTGGCCCTGGCCGAGCCAGCCGCGCCACCTGCCGCCGCAGCGCCACCCCCAGGCCCTGGAGGGGTTCATTCCTTCGGGGAGCAGCGAGCAAACGCCAGCGCGGGTGTCTCTCCCGCGGCGCACACCGAACTCCTCACCCGCCTGCTGGCGCTCAACCAGAGCCGTGCCGCCGAAGAACTGGAGGGGCGCGTGCGTTGGCTGCGCCCGGACTTCCAGAACCCGCAACAACCAGCACCCGGCCCGGTGCAAGCCGCGTTCGACGGCATGGACGCAGCGCCCGCCCTCACCGCCCGATCCGCAAGCGCGGCACCCACGGCGCCCGCGCCCATCCACCCCTGGCCCCCGGCTTTGCCGGAACAGGTGCGCGCCGTTGCCGACATTCTCGCCAGCAGCGCGCACGCCCTGCCCCTGCCCGCGCTGGAGGCCCGCTTCAAAGGCCGCGGTCCCTGGAAAAAGAGCCTGCCGCGCATCCTCGACACCCTCGAAGCGCTCGGCCGCGCCCGCCGCGAAGGAGCGGGCTGGCGCGGCTGATGCGCGGTGGCTGGCCGGCCTAAACTGCCTCGCACCAGGGCTGGAGCAAGGCCCATCGGGGATTCAGACCCCAGCCGCCGCGACGCCCGGCGGCGCGGGCCGCAACACCGGAGGACGACAACCATGGACGAGGCCTACATCGTGGCCGCGGTACGCACGGCGGGAGGCCGGCGTGGCGGGCGGCTGTCGGGTTGGCATCCGGCCGATCTGGCGGCCTGCGTGCTCGACGCGCTGGTGCTGCGCAGCGGCGCCGACCCGGCCTGCATCGACGACGTGATTCTGGGCTGCGTCGGCCAGGCGGGGGAACAGGCCAACAACATCGCGCGCAACGCGGTGCTGTCGTCCAGCCTGCCGCAAAGCGTTCCGGCCACGTCGGTGGACCGGCAGTGCGGCTCGTCGCAGCAAGCCCTGCATTTCGCCGCCCAGGCGGTGATGTCGGGCTGCATGGACGTGGTGATTGCCGGCGGGGTGGAGAGCATGTCGCGCGTGCCCATGGGCCTGCCGGCCAGCCTGGCGCACAGGCACGGCTTCGGCAGCCCGGTGGGCCCGGCCATGCAGGCGCGCTACCCCGGCGTGGTGTTCAGCCAGTTCACCG
The DNA here is from genome assembly GCA_013044035.1 of Burkholderiales bacterium. Taxonomy (GTDB): domain Bacteria; phylum Pseudomonadota; class Gammaproteobacteria; order Burkholderiales; family Burkholderiaceae_C; genus Thiomonas_A. The sequence goes on along the minus strand of JABEVE010000091.1, from coordinate 37,132 downwards.
GCGCCGACATGGTGGCGCGCAAGTACGGCCTGAGCCGCGACGCCCTCGACCGCTACGCGCTGCAAAGCCACCAGCGCGCCAGCGCGGCCACCACGGCCGGATGGTTCGACGCCGAAATCGTGCCACTGGTGGTGAGAACGGCCGAGGGCGAGCCGACCGCTGCGCTGCATACCGTGGACGAAGGCCTGCGCCACGATGCCTCGCTGGAGGCGATGGCCGCGGTCAAGCCCATTGCCGAGGGCGGGCTGTGCAGCGCGGCGAACGCCAGCCAGATTTGCGACGGCGCCAGCGGCGTGCTGGTGGCGAACGCGCGCGGGCTCAAGGCGCTGGGAGCGCAGCCGCTGGCGCGCCTCCACCACCTGAGCGTGCTGGGGCACGACCCGGTGATCATGCTCGAGGCACCGATTCCAGCCACCCGGCGTGCGCTGCAACGGGCGGGCATGCGGCTGGACGACATCGACCTGTTCGAGGTGAACGAGGCCTTCGCCTCGGTGCCCCTGGCCTGGCTGCAGGCGCTGCAGGCCGACCCGCAGCGCCTGAACGTGCACGGCGGCGCCATCGCCCTGGGGCATCCGCTGGGAGCGTCGGGCACGAAGCTGACGACCACCCTGGTCCACGCCCTGCGCCAACGCAAGGCGCGCTATGGCCTGCAGACCATGTGCGAAGGCGGTGGCATGGCGAATGTGACCATCATCGAGCGCGTCTGAACGCACGCCGGTCAGGAAACGAACATGGCGGATGCGACAAACGCAGCGGGCGAATACGTTTGGATGTGAAACGTTTGGATGCGAAACCCATCGCGCCAGCGCCAGGGTCTGCCGTAAACTTGGCCCATGAGCTTTTGTGCCACTTGTGTTGTGCGTTGCGGCTTTGAACGAAGCCACACGCCCGCCCTTCTGGAGATCACGCCATGCATGCCAAACGCCTGACCAGCCAACTCGTCACCTCCTTGTTCGGCCTGGGGTTGCTTGCCGCCGCGCCCGCAGCGAAAGCCGAACTCATCGGCACCCAGCAACTCACGCAGCAAGCCACGCAGCAAACCGCCGGCGCGCAAGGCACCACCCTGACCCAAGACCGCCAGACGCTGGATCAATTCCTGGCACGCGCCGATGTGCAGCACAAGCTGGAGCAGATGGGCTTGAGCCACGACATCACGCAGCAGCGCCTGGCCGCGCTCAGCAATCAGGAAGTCGCCAGCCTGGCCGGCAAGATCGACGCCATGCCGGCCGCGGGAGATCTGGGCTTTCAGGAAATGGTGATCATTCTGCTGGTGGCCATCCTGGTGGTGCTGGCGGTTTGACCCCTCGCGCGACGCCCTCGATCGCAGGCAGCATCCTCAAGCCGGGCCGCTTGCGCGCCCTGCGCGGAGCCAGCCTGGCGGCGGCCGTCATCGCGGGGGCACTGCTGGGCGGTTGCGCCCTCCCTCTCGGCAGCGCCTACAAACCGCAATACAGCCACGGCACCTTGCTCGGCGCCCCCGCCGGGCTACCGGCGCGGGCGCAAGTGGCGGGTGTGCCGTTCTATGCGGACGACCGCAGCTACTGCGGCCCGGCGTCGCTCGCCGCCGTGCTCAACTGGTCGGGGGCCGACACCTCGGTGGCCGCGCTGGTGCCCCAGCTCTACACCCCCAAGCTCGACGGCACGCTGCAAGTCGACATGCTCGGCGCCACGCGGCGTGCGGGGCGCGTGGCCTATGTGCTGCCACACGAGCTGGCAGCGCTGTTCGCACAGGTGGCCGCGGGCATTCCGGTGGTGGCGCTGCAGCGCGTGGGCGCGCCGCTGAACTGGCATTTCGCGGTGGTGACCGGCTATGACCTCAAGGCCGACACCGTGACCCTCCAGTCCAGCACCGCGGCCAGTCTGGTGCTGTCCATCGGTCAGTTCGATCGCTCGTGGGCGCCTGGCGGGCGCTGGGCTTTCGTCGCGCTCAAGCCGGGAGAGTTTCCAGCCGGCGTGACCGAGTTCGATTATCTGCACGCCGTGTCGCCCCTGGAGGGCGTGGCGCCCGAGGCGGCACGCCAGGCCTACGAGGCCGCCGTGCAGCGCTGGCCCAAGGCCTGGATCGCGATGATGGGCCTGGGCAATCTGGCCTACGCCCGCAAGGACTACGCGCGCGCCGCCATTCACTTTGCCCAGGCTGCCCGCGCCAAGCCGGACGACGGCGACCCGCTGAACAATCTGGCCCAGGCCCTGCTGGCCGCGGGCGATCTGCGCGCGGCGCGCGGCACCATCGACCAAGCCGTGCGCATCGGAACTCCGAATCCGGACGTGTATCGCCGCACGCAAGCCCAGATCGAGGCGGCGCTGCAACGCTCGGGTATCGAATAAAAACCACAAAACGCCATGCATTCGCGATGTTCAGCCGCAAACTTGAGGTTGCAGGCTGCCACGGGTGGGCAAGTGCCGGACAATCCGATGGTGATCCATGCCTGCTGGCCTGCCCACCATGAAACGCCGCCAATTTCTTCAAACCCTGCCGCCAAGCCCGTTACTCGAGCGTCTGCTGGCACGCACTGCAAGCGTGGGGCTGCTGGGCATGGGGCTGAGCGCGACGGCCCACTCCGCGACGGCCCACTCCGCGACGGCCCACTCCGCGACGGCCCACTCCGCGACGCCGACGCCTGAGCCGGCCCTTGCGGCGGCTGCGCCGGCCGTGGCCTTCTACTACGGCAGCCGGATTCCGCTGGACGATCTGCGCGCCTTCGACTGGGCCGTGCTGGAGCCCGCAAACGCACTGGCGCAAGACCCTGATGTGGTGCGCACCCTGGCGCCCCAGACCCTGGCCATCGCCTATGTCTCGGTGGGCGAGGTGCAACCCGATCGGCCGTATTACGCCGACATCCCGAAAGCCTGGCTGCCCGCCAACAACCCCGACTGGGGCTCGCGGGTGATCGATCAGACCGCCGCCGGCTGGCCGCAATTCCTGCAGCAGCGCATCGTGCAGCCCTTGTGGCAGGCAGGCTTTCGCGCGTTCTTCCTCGACACGCTGGACTCCTACCAACTGCTGGCGACGACCGACGCCGAGCGCCAGCGGCAGGCCGCCGCGTTGCGCGCCACGCTGCAGGGTTTGGTGGCGGCGTTTCCCGGCATCCGTGTCCTGCCCAATCGTGGCTTCGAGCTGATGGATGCCAGTCTTGCCGGCGCCACGCTGGCAGTGGCGGCCGAGTCGCTCTATCGCGGCTGGAACGCGAGCAGCAAGCAACACGTCGTCGTGCCGCCACAAGACCGTCAGTGGCTGCTCGACCGCTTCGCCGAACTGCGCACCCGCTACAAGCTGGCGGGAATCGGCATCGACTACGTGGCCGCCAGCCAGCGCGGGCTGGCACGGCAGACGGCGCAGCAGATCGCCGCCGCCGGCCTCATCCCCTGGGTGGCCGACCCGGCGCTGCACAGCCTGGGCGTGGGCGCGGTGGAATTGCAGCCGCGCCGCGTGCTGCTGCTGCATTCCAGCGCGCAGGGCGACAGCCCCGACCTGCTCAACCAGAGCGCCCACCTCTATGGCGCCATGCCGCTGGAAGACCTCGGGCTGGTGCCGGAATACCGCTACATGGGGGCGCCCACCATCACCGAGCCCTTGACCGGGCGTTACGCCGGCGTGGTGCTGTGGTCCGAACGCAGCGACGTGCCCGAAGCCGCGCGCGACCTGCTGCGCCGGGCCAGGGACGAGGGGGTGCCGGTGGCCATCCTTGGCCAGACCGATGTCTCGGTGCTGGCGCTGTTTGGCTTGCGGCCCGGGACGGCCCCTCTGCCAGGGCCGATACGCGTGCAGCGTCAACCCGGCACGCCCAACGGCGAGATCATCCCGCTGGTGACAGCGGGAGACACCATGCAACTCGATGCCGGCGCCGGCAGCCAGGTGTGGCTGCGCGCCAGTGGCAGCGGCGACGACGGCAGCAACGGTGCGGGCATGGACGGCGCGGCCATCACCCCCTGGGGCGGCTACGCGCTGGGCAACTTCGGCATTTTCAACCTGCCGGGCGACACGGGCACGCGCTGGTCGATCGAGCCCTTCGCGTTTTTCCGCGCCGCCCTGCGCGTGAGCGAAGCACCGATGCCCGACATCACCACCCGCACCGGGCGGCGGGCGTTTTTCGTGCATTTCGATGGCGACGGCTTCGTCAATGCCTGCGACCGGCCCGGCTCGCCGCTGGCCTGCGAGGTGCTCTTCACCGAGTTTCTGGACAAGTACCGCACGCCCACGCTGGCCTCGGTCATCATCGCCGAGATCAGCCACGAGGGCCTGTATCCGGCCACCGCCAGCCAGGCGCAGCACTGGGCGCGGCGCATGTTCGCGCTGCCGCACGTGGAGGTTGGCAGCCACACCTGGAGCCACCCGTTCGACTGGGTGCTGGCGAGCGCGGAGCACGGCCTCGGCAAGGTCACCAAAGCGCTGCCTTACGGCAACTACCTGCCGGTGCCGAACTACACGTTCAGCACCGAGACGGAGGTCGTTGGCGCGCGCGAGTTCATCCAGACCAAGCTGTGCCCGCCAGGCAAGCCCTGCAACATGCTGCTGTGGCCCGGGGACTGCAACCCGCCCAACAAGGCCGTGGCGCTCAGCTATGCGGTGGGCATGCACAACATCAACGGTGGCGGCGCCACCATCACGCGCAACAAGCCCACGGTCTCGGCCGTCTGGCCCATGGGCATTCCCAAAGGGCGCGACTTTCAGGTGTACGCCGCGCTGTCCAACGAGGAGACCTACACCCACAACTGGACCGGCCCCTACTTCGGCCTCGAGCGCGCCATCGAGACCTACCAGATGACCGACAGCCCACGGCGGCTCAAGGCGCTGGACGTGTATTTCCACCCTTACATCGTCACCAAACAGGCCGGCGCCGTGAGCCTGCACAAGGTGCTGGACTGGGCCACGCGCCAGCCCACCCATCCCATCTTCGGCCTGCAGTATGCGCAAAGCGTGCTGGCCTGGCGCCGTGCCACGGTGGCCCGCACGCTGGGTGGCGCCTGGCGCCTGCGTGCCGGGCCCGGCCTGCGCCAATGGCGCCAGCCGGAGAGCGTCGCGGCGCCCGATCTGCGCACCAGCACGAACCTGGCTGGCCACACCAGCCATGCCGGCATGCGTTACCTGCATGCCAGCGCCGACCAGGTCGTGCTGCATGCGGTGGCGACCTCGGCCACGACGCAGCCCGAGTTGCCCGCGTGGCCTTATCTCATCGACGCCAACGCCGACATCAACCGCTTCGAGCCGCTGCCCGGCGGCGGCTGGCTGCTGCAACTCGCCGGCCATGTGCCAGCCCAGGCCCGTCTCGCGCTGCCGGACGGCTGGCGTCTCGTGGCCGAGCCCGGTGCCCAGGTGCGGCGCGACGCCGGGCAGGTCCGTGTCACCAACACCAAACCGGGCCTCGCACTGCGCCTGCTGCCTCAGGCCTGATGCCACGCAAATCCGGTCCGCGCCAGCAGATCTCGGTTTCGCCCGACGACCCGGGGCGCAGCCGGCTGTTTCCACGCGGCACCCTGCTCGGCCTGGCGCTGATGGGCGCCGCCACCCTGACCTTGATGTGGCCCGGGCGCGAGCTGATGCAACTGCTGCGCAGCACGCAGGACACGGGGCTGGCCATCGACTATCTGCAGCATCTGTTGCGACTGCAGGGCCAGGATGCCGACCTGCGCCTGCTGCTGGCGCAGCGCTACATCAGCATCGGCAAACTGCAGCAGGCCCTGGCGGCGCTGGAGCCTCTTGGCACCGAACCGAAGGCCGACGCGCTGCGGCTGCTGATCTGGAAACGCATCTGGTTCGATGCCCGCGCCCGGCATGACACCGCGCTGGCGCAACAGGCCCGCAGCGCGCTGGCCCGTTTGCTCGGCCGCGCCACGCCCGCCAACTTCAACGACTGGCGCGCCACACTGCTGTTGCTGCAGGGGCTGGACGAACCCGCCACCGTGCGGCGGCTGGCGCCGCTGGCCTTGCAGTTCACGCCGCTGCCGCCGAGCGCCGCGCAAGATGCCGCGCGGCTGTTGCTGGGGCTGGGCGAATACCGGCTGGCGGCGCAAGTGCTGTTCGCCTCGTTGCCGGCAGCCCGAACGCAGGCCCAGCAACGCGCCCTGCTGCAGCAGGCGGCGCAGGTGCTGCTGGCCACTGGCGATGCTAAGCGGGCTTATGCCGACGTTGCGGCGCAGGCCCGCAAGCTGCCGCCCGACCCGACCCTGGCCTGGAGCCTGGTGCAACTGGCACTGGCCGCCGACCACGCGCGTGACGCACTGCACTGGCTGGGCCAGGCCGCCAATCTGCACGGCAGCCCTGCCCAGCTCGGCCATGCCCTGAGCCCGGCTCAAGCCGAACTGGCCTGGCGCCTGCTGCTGGCCGACGGCGATTTGGCCGGCGCCCTGCACCTGGCCGACGCCGTACTCAGCGGCCCCGGCACCACACCCGCCGCACAAGTGCCCGGCCAGCGCCGCATCTGGGAAGAGCGACGCGCCCAGGTGCTCGAATGGAGCGGCCAGCCGGACGCCGCCATGCGGCAATGGATGGCCCTGCTGCGCCAGCGCATCACCGCCGAGGCCCTGAGCAATGTGCGCCGCCTGGCCGGCATGCTGTCCTCGTCCAGCGGCCAGATCGCGTACTGGAAGGCCCGTGCGCGCCAGGGTGGCATGCGGGCCGATGACTGGCTGCAGTACGCCCAGGCGCTGGAAAACCAGGGACATCCCCAGCAGGCGGTGGCGGTGCTGCGGCAGGCCACCCCGGCGCACCCGCAACTGTTTGGCGCGCTGGCCTGGCTGCTCGGCAACCTGGGGGAGACTCAGGCGTCGCTGGCGGCCTATGCCCAAGGCCTGAAGCTCAAGGCGCTGGACTTGCGCGCCAGCATCGACTACGCGCTGGCGCTGTTGCAAACCGGCGCGTTCGAGGCGGCCCGCAACGTGCTGGAGCAATCCAGCCAGGCCTTGGGGCCGGACACGCTGCGGGCCACGCGGCAGGGGCTGCTGGCCGACCTCGACTGGGATCTCGGCCAATCCGCACCGGCGCTGGCCGCCTACGCCGCGCTGTGGGAGACGCCGGGACTGCGCAGTCACATGAAGCCCTACCAGGTGGAGCGCTTCATCGTCCTCACCCAGCGCCTGCATGGCCCGCAGGCGGCTCTGGCGTTGCTGCCTGCGGCCTGGCGGGCCGCGCCGCACAAGGCGCTGGCCTTGCAATGGCTGCAGGCGCTGGTCAAGCAGCCCAGCCTGAGCGGTCTGCAGCGCTGGCAGCGCACCGTGATGCAGGGCGAGGTGGGCGCGGCGCTGCGGCGCGACGCGCAGGTGTATGCGGCGCGTGCGCAGGTCTGGCAGGCGCTGGGGCGGCGCGACGAGGCTCTCGCCGATTTGCGCACCGCCGTCCACCTGGCACCGAACAACCATGACGATCAGATCGCCCTGCTCTGGACACTGCTCGACATGAACCGGCGCAGCGAACTTCGCCGCGCTTTCGAGCGCTACGCGCCCCGGCTTCGCGGCAGGGCCGACGGCCAGGAGGTGCTGGCGGCCGCCGCCCAGGCGCTGGGCGATGTGCCGCTGGCGCTGCAGCTCAATGCCCAGCTCTACCCAAGCAAGCGCCACGACCCGCTGTGGCTGATGAATGCCGCCGACCTGCTCCGCCAGGCCGGCGACGACGCCCGCGCCCGCGTGGTCGACGACCTGGCCTGGCAGTTGCTGCGCCAGCCGCCCAAGCTGGTTGGCGGCAAAGCGGGCGCGGCCCCATCGCTCGATCAGGTGCTGGCTGTGTTGCGTCTGGCTCCGGGCCGCACGTCGGTGCGGCAGCAGCAACAGCTCATGGCCATGCTGCGGGCACGGCTGCGGCCCCGTGGCACGGCCACTGCACCCACGTCGGCCCGGCGAGGGCCGTCTCAGGAACCGCAACACGAGGCGCTGCGCCACGAGCAGCAGGTGGATGCCGCCATCGCCGACTGGCTGTTGCGGCTGGACATCACGGCCCCTGCGCGCTGGTGGCTGGCGCGCGCCGTGCTCAGCGCGGCGGACAGGCAATCGGTGGCGCTGCAAATCGCGCTGCGCGAGGGCGACCGCGAGCAGGTGCGCCGGCTGCTCGACCAAGGTGCCGGCGAGCGGCTCGATGCGATCGACCGCGCCGAGGCGCTGCGCGCTGCCGGCCACCCGATGCAGGCCCTGGCCCTGGCCGACCGGGCCTTGGAGCAGGCCGCGGCGCAAGGTCGCAGCAGCGCCACGCTGCAGGCGCTGGCGCAACAGAACGCGCAGCAGCACCTCGAACTGGCCGACCGCAGCACCGTGCGCTACGCCAGCCAGCAGACCGATGCCGTGCAGCGCGATGGGCTGATCCTGCAGCAAAGCCTCACCCTGACCCCGCGCCTGAAGCTGCAACTCGGCGTGAGCCGGCAGCACCTGTCCAGCCGCGATGCCAGCGTCATCACCGGCCTGCCTGGCCAGTGGCGCGATGCACAGGCCGGCCTGCAATGGCACGACGGTGCGCTGCAACTGGGCGCCAGCCTCGGCCACAACAGCGCGCTGGGCAGCATCACGCCACTGCAGCTCGACGCCGCCTTCACCCTGCCCGATGGGGTGCAGGCGCAGGCGCAGTTGCAGCGTCACGCCGTGGCCGATGAAACCGGCGCGCTGCTGGTGGGCGGGCAGCGCAACCGGCTGCAGCTCAGCCTGAGCAAGAGCGTCGGCCGCTTCTGGGCCAGCGTCAGCCAGAGCGTGTCGGAGTATTCCACCCGCCTGGGCGACAGTCTCGGCTCGGGCCGCAGCCTGCAGGCACAGGCCGGTATGTGGCTGCGCCAGGGCGAACCCGATCTGGCCGTGAAGCTGCTGGGCTACAGCAACCAGTTCAGCGCCACGGGCGCGCCACAGCCGGCGTATGCCGGCATCGACCCCGGCGGACTGCCGCCCGCGGCCGGCTTTTTCATTCCTGCCGGCGATGACGCCGTGGGCGTGGGCTTCGCCTTCAACCAACTCCTGGCCGACCGCTACAGTGCGCATTGGCTGCCCTTCGGCGAGTTGGACCTGCTGCGCTCGCGCCGGCTGGGCAACACCACCGGCATCGACTTCGGGCTGCAGGGGCCGGTGTTCGGCGGCGACCAACTCTCCGTGCACTATGAGCGCCAGCAAAACACCACAGGGCTGGTGCGGCAATGGAGTTTGCAATACCGCCTCTGGTTCGGCCCCTGATCGCAACCTGACGCTGACCCGCCCGCTGCACCCCGCCATGACCCGCACCGCTGTGACCGCACCGACATGAACCGTAGCCTCCAACGCGCCCATCCCACCTTTCTTCTGGAGTCCGCCATGCACGCCACCCGCTTCTGGATCACCGCCAGTTTCTGCCTCGTGTTGGCCGCCTGTGCGAGCACGTCCACAACGACCCAGTCCTTGCGGCTGACGGCGCAGGACAAGCTGGCCGTGCTGCCCTTCGTCAACGCCACCGAGGCACCGCAGGTGCAGGAACGGGCACAGGCCATCACGGTGGCACTGCTGCAGCAAAAGGGCTTGGCGCACGTGCTGGTCTACCCGCAGGAGCCGAGCGACAACCCGCTGCAAGCGCAGCCCGCCGCCTCCAGCGTGCAGACACTGGACTGGGCCCGCAACCAGGGGGCGCGCTACGCGCTGTCGGGCACCGTCACCGAATGGCGCTACAAGACCGGGGTGGACAGCGAGCCTGCAGTCGGGCTGACGCTGCAGATCGCCGACGTGCATAGCGGCCAGGTGGTGTGGTCCGCCGCGGGGGCGCGTTCAGGCTGGGGCTACCAGGCGCTGGCCGCGGTGGGGCAGGCGCAGATTGCCGCGCTGCTGGGCGGGTTGCAGGTGCAGGTCACGGCCAGGACGCCCGCCAGTGCCGCGGCCAGGCCGCCAGGCAAGCTGTCTGTGGAGCCAGGCGCCGAACCCCTTGCCTCCCCGTCGGCGGCACGGCCCTGATGCAGGCTTGAGCCGATCCTGACCCGCGTCCACGCATGCCCGTTTTTCGTCGCCCATGAGCCGCATCACCCGCCTGCGTGCCCGCATCACGCGCCGGCTGCAGCCGCAGCGCGCATCGCCCTGGCTGGGGCTGGTGCGGGCGTTGCGCATCTGGCGGCCCAATGCCCAGGCCGATCGGCTCATCGCCGCGCTGGAGAGCGCAGCCCTGCCGGCGTTGGCGCTGTATCTGAGCTGGCGCATCAATCCGCAGGATCCCTTGGGATTGCACGCCGGATTTCCCTGGATCTGGTTCGGGCCCTGGCTCGCCGCGGTGCGCTACGGCGCGGGCTACGGCCTGTTCGGCGTGGCCCTGTACGGAGGCATGTGGGCCCGGTTCTTCAGTCCCGACCTGTCGACTTTCCCGGGTGAGTTCTTTCTCGGCGGCGCCCTGGTCAGCCTCATCCTCGGCGAGTTTGGCTCGGCCTACAAGGTGCAGTCCGTGCGTCACCGCGAAATCCAGCGGGATCTGACGGCAAGGCTGGAGCGCACCAAGCGCCGGTTGTTCGTCGTGAAGGAGTCGCTCGCCACGCTGGAGCAGGAGCTCACGGATCGACCCATGACCCTGCGCGATGCGCTGCTCGACCTGCGGCGCCGACTGGTGCAGGCGCACAGCACGCCGGCGAGGGGCAGTCGCGCCGCGGCCGCCCTGCCCGACCCGGGCACCTTGCTGCAGCTTCTGAGCCAGGCGTGCCGCCTGATCGAGGCCGGCATCTTCGTGCGTCGCAGCGGCGATGCCCACTGGACACCCGTGGCGCGCCTGGGCAAGAACCTGCCCAAGCTGGACACGATGCATCCCCTGATCGAACATGTGCTGGAAACCCACGAAATCGCCCACATCGCGCAAGCTGGCCTGGCCGATCCGAACTACAACCAATGGGTGTTCGCGGCGCCGCTGCGGCTGGACCTGTACGAGGAGGTGGACGCGCTGCTGGCGGTGCACACCATGCCCTTCATGGCTTTCGACGACATCAACCTGCGTCGCCTGCAGGTGCTGGCCGCGTCCTACGCCGACTTCACCCAGTTGGAACTGCTGGTGGAGGATGTGCGCGCGGTGTGGCCGGCATCGCCCATCGGCATGCAGCACGAATGGGCGCATCTGGCGGCGTTGCACAAGGCTTCGGGCCTGCGCAGCTATTGCGCGCTGTGGATGGGGCAGGCACGGCTGAGCGAAATCGTGCTGGACGAATTCTCCGGCCTGCAACCCCCCGAGAGCAGTTGGTGGCGGCTGCAGACGGCCAAAGGCCATCTGGTTCTGGCGGTGCTGCTGCCCATCATCAGCGGCGCCAGCCTGACGAGCTACCGTCGCCAGATGATCGATGCGCTGGAACAAATTCTCGCGCGCACCGATCAACCCAGCCAGACCCTGGGGGTGGACTTCTACCCGGTGCGCAACGCCGCCGACTACGCCGCCCTGCAACAGCGCATGCAGTTGCTCTGAGAGGGTGTGAACAAATCCGCCATGCCCGCTCATCCCGCCCAAACGGCCCCACTCGGCGTTGCCAATGCGCGCCGTGCCGTCAGGCACGGCTGTGCTTGGCGCCTTGATTGGAACCGTTTGGGCGCTCTGCTCGGCCACGCCGGATTCATTCACACCCTCTGAGCCCACCCGAACACCATGGACCTGCTGCAGTTCTACAAATTGATCGCCCTGTCGCTGTCGATGGAGTCGGCCGCGCTGTGGCTGCTCGGTTCGCATGGGGATGCGGCCTTCCTCGGCTTCTGGCTGCTGCATGCCGGGGCCTCGGCGGCAGCCAGCTGGCTGGTGTGGTGGACCTTGCCCGCAAACCTGCGCCGGCCGCGGATCTTGTCGCTGCTGCTGGTGTTCGTGCTGGCGCTGTTGTTCCCGCTGGTGGGCGTGATCGGCTTGCTGCTGGCGTCGCGCCTGGCCATGCTGCGCCCGCGCCGGGTGCGCAACGACGACGCGGTGCGCGAGGCGCCGCAACTGGAGATCTACAACTTTGACCCGCAATTGGACAAAGTCACCGATATACTCCCGGTCGGACAAATTGCAAGAATCGCAGCGAATGGCAAGGCGCCAACGCAACAGCGCATTCGTGCCATGCTCGCGATGCGCGACATGCCGGCAAGGTTGGCACTGCCACTGCTGCGCAGCCTGTTAAGAGATGGGGACGAGGAAATCCGCCTGTTGGCATATGGCATCGCCAGCAACTGGGAGCAACGACTCACCGCTGAACTGCAGGAGGCACAAAAAGATCTCGATGCACTGCAAGCACGAGGCGCCAGCGGCAACACCTTGGCACATGCTGCCCGGCGCGTTGCCGAGTTGCAGATGGAATTTATCTACCAGGGTCTTGCTCAGGGTGACTTGCGCAAATTTGCTTTGGATCAAGCTTGGTACTACACCAATCTAGCCTTGAAAGCACAGCCTGACGACTCGACTCTGCTGATGCTGCGGCTGAGACTGAGCATGGCTAAGGATGACCTTGAGAATGCCCAGAACACCTTGCTACTGCTCGATGAAAACTCCAATCCTTCTGTGTGGGTACCTTACGCCGCCGAGCTAGCCTGGAAGCATCGCAACTACACCGCGGTCGGTGCCATTCTGGGGCAACTTCGAAACACTCAAGTTGCTCCACGGCTGCGCTCTATCGTCCGCCTGTGGTCTCCGATGGAAGAAAAGGCATGACAACGAAGGCACTGAAGGCAGGACAACCATCCATCGACGTGATGCTGCTGCTCGAGGGCACCTACCCCTATGTCTCGGGCGGGGTGTCGAGCTGGGTGCACCAGATCATCAACGGCTTTCCCGAGTTGCGCTTTCACCTCTGCTTTCTCGGCTCGCGCCGGGAGGACTACGGCGAGGCACGCTACAAACTGCCCGCCAATGTGGTGGGCCTGACCGAGCATTACCTGTTCAGCAATGAGGTGCTGCCCAAACCTCGCGGCAGTCAGGGTGACCGGGCCACGGCCGATCTGGTGCGCAAGCTGCACACGCAGCTGCGTGAACCCGGAGACGGTGCCGGCGCCGGTCGCGCCGCGCGCACCCAGGTGCTGGAGCAGAGCCTGCAAGCGATGGAGGGGCGGCTCGACCTGCAGTATTTCCTGCATTCCAGGCAGTCCTGGAGTTATCTGACCGAGCAGTATCTGGAGCGCTGCACCGATCCGTCCTTCGTCGACTACTTCTGGACCGTGCGCACCATGCACACGCCCATCTGGACCCTGGCGGCGCTGGCCCGCAGCCTGCCCCCGGCGCGCACCTATCACACCATCTCCACCGGCTACGCGGGCTACCTGGGCGCGGTGCTGGCACGGATCACGCGGCGGCCGCTCATCCTCTCGGAGCATGGCATCTACACCAAGGAGCGGCGCATCGACCTGTTCTCGGCGCAGTGGATCAGCGACAACATGCCGGTGCTGGAACGCAATGCCGGTGAAGCGGGTTATTTCCGCGCGCTGTGGATCCGGCTGTTCGAGTCGCTCGGACGCATGTGCTATGACGCCGCCGATCCGGTGATCGCGCTGTACGAGTCCAACCGTCTGCGTCAGTTGGCCGATGGCGCGGAGCCGGCAACCACCTGCCTGGTGGCCAACGGCATCAACGTGCCGCCGTTCGCCGCCACCCGCAGCCAGCGCCCGGAGCAGCCGCCCGCAGTGATGTGCCTGATCGGCCGCGTCGTGCCCATCAAGGATGTGAAAACCTTCATCCGTGCGGTTCGCGTGGCCAGCGGCCGCATGCCCGGGCTCGAGGGCTGGATCGCCGGCCCGGAGGATGAGCATCCCGACTACGCGCGCGAGTGCCATGAGCTGGCCGACAGCCTGGATCTCGGCGATCGGCTCAAATTCCTCGGCTTCCAGAAGTTGGTTGAACTGTTGCCCAAGGTGGGCGTTGTGGTGCTGTCATCCATCAGCGAGGCCCTGCCTCTGGTGCTGCTCGAAGGCTATGCTGCCGGGGTGCCCGCAGTGACCACCGACGTGGGCTCGTGCAAGCAGCTCATTGACGGTCTGGGCCCGGAAGACGAGGCCCTGGGCAGTGCCGGCGCCGTGGTCGGCATCGCCGATGCCCAGGCCCTGGGCGAGGCCTGCACGTCCCTGCTGTCCGACCCGGCCGCCTATGCCCGGGCCCAGGCGGCGGCCATTGCCCGGGTCGAGCGCTACTACACCCAGCCCATCATGTTCGCCAAGTACCGCGCGGTGTACGAGGACGCGCTGGCGCGCAGCGACCGTGCCGCCGGCACGGTACCGCCCGCACGCGGCGCCGTTGCCACCGCCCTGCGCGAAGGTCGCATTCCGCAGGCGGCAAAGGCTGCCGGAGCGGTTGACGTCGTGCACACCAGGGCCGCTGCCGATCAGCTCGCGCAGATCCAACCCGGCACCACCGGCCCCGGCATGGGCAACCCTGCGCAGGACACCGGGAGCGGTTGATGGCGGGCATCGGCTTCGAATTGCGCAAGCTGCTGCGCAGCCAGTCCTACCTGGGCCTGCTGCGCGCCTACAGCTACGCCTCCATCATCAGTTCCGGGCCGTGGGTGTTCTCCATTCTGGGGCTCATCGTCACCGGCCTGCTCTCGCTGGGCGTGGTGGTGCCCAACCTGCTCATCACCCAGTTCCAGGTGACCGTCACCTACCTGATCATGAGTTCGCTGGTGCTCTCCGGCGGCCTGCAGCTCGGTTTCACCCGCTGGGTGGCCGATGCGCTGTATGCCAAGCGCCGGGATGAGGTCGCACCCGCCTTTCTCGGTGTGCTGCTGCTCAGCACGGCCGTGGCCGGTGCACTGGGCTGGATGGCCGCGCTGTTCCTGTTTCCGCGCGAAAGCAACTTGTACCGCGTGCTGCTTGCCGGCGGCTTGCCATTGCTGTGCGACATCTGGATCGTCACGGTGTTTCTCTCCGGGCTCAAGCAATACCGCGCCATCCTGGCCTTGTACGCAGGCGGCTACGGGCTCTCGGTGCTGCAGTCCTACCTGTTGCGCGGCTGGGGGCTGGAAGGCCTGCTGGCGGGCTTTCTCGGCGGCCAGTTCCTCATGTGGACGGCGATGATGTGGCTGGTGCTGCGCAACTTTCCGCCCACCCGCCCGATCACGCTCGACTGCTTCAAGCGCGGCGCCATGTTCCCCTCGCTGCTGGCCGGTGGCACGCTCTACAACCTGGGTGTGTGGGCGGACAAGCTGGTGTTCTGGTTCACGCCCCAAACCTCCAACGTGGTCATCGGCCCGCTGCGCGCCTCCACGATCTACGACCTGCCGGTCTTCCTCGCCTACCTGTGCGTGATCCCGGGCATGGGTGTGTTCCTGGTGAAATTCGAAACCGATTTCGTCGAGTGGTACGACAAGTTCTACACCGCCGTGCGCGCCGGCGGCGCGCTGCAGGATATTGCGCGCTTCCACGACCACATGCAGGACACCGTGCGCGAAGGCATCTACCAGATCATCAAGGTGCAGGCCATCACGCTGCTGGCGCTCTACACCTTTGTCGGGCCGCTGTTCCACGCCATCGGCATCAGCGATCTGTACATCCCGCTGTTTCTCGTGCAGGCGGTGGCCGCCAGCTTCCAGGTCTTGCTGCTGGCGGTGCTGAACGTCTTCTTCTACCTCGACCGCCGTCGCGAAGTGGTGTTCATCACCGCGCTGCTGACCGCGCTCAACCTCGGCTTCAGCCGCGTCTCCATCGCACTGGGCGCCGAATGGTTCGGCTACGGCTTTGCCGTGGCCCTGCTCATCACCCTGATCACCGGCCTGATGCTGGTGCAGCGCCTGTTCCGCAGGCTGGAATATCAGACCTTCATGCTGCAAGGTTCATGAACCGGTTGCGGCCGTTCGATCCAGGCGCTGCCGTGGGCGTCTCGGCCATGTGGCGACGGACGTAGCCCTCGTTACACTGAGCCGTCATGCTTCGCCCCGTCATGGCTCCACCACCCGCCCGGCCCACAAGGCCCAACCCGACCCTTCCATCCCGCCGCGTGGCCCTGCGCACCGGCTGGGGTCTGCTGGGCGGCGCTTGGCTCCAGGGCCGGGCACTCGCCCAAACCGTAGCAGCCAGCGCCAGTAGCAGCTCGCCGGCCCTGAGCTACGCCGATTCGCCGCACGCCGCCGCCCTTGCCGCTCGACTGGCACAGCAAACCGGACTGGATGCGGCGTGGATTGGGACTCAGCTCGACCAGGCGCAATTCCAGCCCGTGGTGGCGCGGCTCATCATTCCCGGTCGACCGGGGCAGAGGAACTGGCGGGTGTACCGCAGCCGCTTCGTCGAGCCCCTGCGCATTGGCGCGGGATCTGACTTCGCGCAGGAATTCGATGTCTGGCTGCGCAAGGCCGAGAGCCGCTTCGGCGTGCCACGCAGCGTCATCGTCGGCATTCTCGGGGTGGAGACGATCTATGGCCGCAATATGGGCGGCTTTCGCGTGCTCGATGCCCTGGCGACACTGGCGCTGGACTTTCCGGCTGCGGCGCCCAAAGACCGCAGCCCTTACTTCGCCAGCCAGCTCGGCGACTATTTCCTGTGGTGCCGCGGCAGCGGCTTCGACCCGACGCAGGTGAAGGGCTCGTATGCCGGCGCCATCGGCATGCCGCAGTTCATGCCGGGCAACATCTTGCGCTACGCCCTGAACTTCGAGGGGGGCACCAAGGTGGACATCATCCACAGCGCTGCCGACGCCATCGGCAGCGTCGGCAATTACCTGGCGGACCACGGCTGGACGGCGGAGCAGCCCACGCACTTTCAGTTGCAAGTGCCCAGCAGCATCGCGCCAGACACGCTCGCTCGACTGCTGGCGCCCGACATCGTGCCGAGCTTCCGGGCCCAGGACTTGCAAGCCGCCGGCCTGCCGCTGCTGCCGCAGGTGCTGGACTATCCGGGCAAGCTGGCGGTGGTGCAACTGCCCAACGCTGGCGCCAAACCCGATTACATTCTCGGCACGGACAATTTCTACGTCGTGACCCGCTACAACCATTCGGCCTTCTACGCCTTGGCCGTGATCGAACTGGGGAACGCAGCCATGGCCGCCGCGCAGGGCTGAGCAGCAATGAAGCAGCATGCACCTTGCGCGGCGCTCACCCCAGGATGAACCGGATGAACCTTGCAACATTCCTCAAACCCCTCGCCGCCGTGGCGTTGACCAGCATCGCCCTCTCGGGTTGCGGCGTGTTGGCCGCACCCTGCCGCGTGGCGTCCGCCGGGATCAAGATGGTGCCCGTTGTCGGTCATGTGGCAGCTGCCCCCACCGATCTTTGCGCGGCGGTCATCGACCCCTGAAGGCGGCAGCCGCGCTTCCACGCAATTGCTCCCAGGTTCAAGCCGCCGGCACGACGCGGGGCCGCGCACGCAGGGCCACATGAATGCCGGCGAAGATCAGCGCCGCGCCAACCAGGTGGTAGAGCGCGATACCTTCGTGCAGGAACAGGTAGGCCAGCACGGCGGCGAACACCGGCGCCAGATTGCCGAAATAGGCCGGAATCTGCGCTCCGGTCCGGGCCACTGCCGTACCCCAGCAGACATAAGCCAGCAGCGAGGCCAACAGGGCCACATAGCCGATGGCCATCACCACCGGCGTTCCCCAGTGGGTGCTTTCGCCCAGACCCCAATGCTCGTACGCGGCAAACGGTGCGATGAACAAGCTGCCCCAGGCCATTTGCACCGTGAGCGAGGCAAAGGGGGTCAACCCCAGGGTGCGGCGACGTAACTCCCAGGTGTAAAAGCCCCAGAGCAACACGGCCAGCAACATGATGAGGTCACCCGTGGCCAGGTGCAACTGCAGCAGATGGTCGATCCGCCCCTTGGCCACCACGACCACCACCCCGGCCACCGAAAGCGCCGCACCCCACCACGATGCGGGGCCGATCGGTTCGCGGTAGAACACCGCACCGATCAGCAGAATGAACACGGGTGCCGCCGAGGTGATGAGCGAGACGTTCAGCGGCGTGGTCGTGTGCAGCGCCACATATTGCAGCGAGTTGTAGCAGGCAACGCCGAGAAACCCCATCCGGGCGAGCGGCTTCCAGTGCTGCAGCAACAGCGCACGCTGGCGCCACAAACCAGAGCCGGTGAACAGCAAGGCCACCAGCAAGGCGAGGAACCAGCGGTCAAAGCTCAGCGCCAGCGGCGGAATCTTCCCCACCATGAGGCGCCCGACGACAGCGTTTCCAGCCCAGAGCAAGGGCGGCAGGATGAGCAGGAGCAGCGTGTTGAAATCGAGTCTGGCATGGGGTCGCATCACGCCATTATTCCAAGCCGCCGCGATGTCCGCACCATCGCTGCAACCCGGGCCGCAAGCCGGCAACCGTCATCGGTCCATCCTCTTCTCCGGCGCACCAGGATCTGCCGCCATGGACACTGCCGGCCGGGTGACGGCACTAGGCGGTTGCGGCGCGGCTGTTTGCGGCCATGGCAGTTGCCAATAGCGCGGCTGTTTTGCGCGCCAGGATTCCAATTCGGATGGGTGTTCATCGCGCCAAACCAGCGCGCCGTCTCGATCGGTGCGCTGCACCGGCAGTCCGAGGTCGGCGTAGCGTTGCAGCACCTCGGCATGTGGGTGACCGTAGCTGTTCATGAACCCCGCCTGCACGACGACCTGGCGCGGCGCCACGGCCTGGAGAAATTCAACGCTGGACGAACTTTTGCTACCGTGATGCGCCGCCAGCAGCAAGTCGACGCCAAGCGCATCCGCTGCCGGCCCTGAAGCTAGGGCTCGTTCCTGTGCGCGCTCGATGTCGCCCGTGAGCAGCAGGCTGCCATGCCCGCTGCTCACGCGCAGCACGCAGGAATGCGCGTTGGTGCGGTGCGCTGGAGCAGGGTCGGCGGTGGCGGGGTGCAGCATTTCAAAGTCGACGCTGTCCCAAGTCCAGCGCAAGCCGGCGATGCAGGGCTGGGCACTGGAGTAGCCCATGGCCAAGACTCGATCCGAGGCGACCGAACTGAGGGCCGTCGTACCGGGATAGGCTCGTGCGATCGACACCGCGCCGCCGATGTGGTCGCTATCGGCATGACTCAGCACGACGCGGTCGAGTCGCCGCTCGCCCAGCGCGTGCAGCAGCGGCAACAGCACGCGTTCACCCGCGTCGTTCTGCAGGCCGAGCGTTGGCCCCGCGTCGAACAACAGGGTGTGGCGCGCGGTTCGCACGATGACGCCCATACCCTGCCCGACATCGGGGATCCAGGCCTCGACATGGCCCTCGGCGGGGCGTTGTCCCGGGTTCAGAAGCAAGGGGATGCTGAGCGCAAGCCCGGGCACACGCAGACGCCACGGCCAGGGCAGCACCAAAGCCAGCACGCCGAGCGCGGCAAGCGCCAGCGCCGGCCATTCGGGTGTCGCCGCATGCCACTGTGCCTGCGGCCAGTTCGCCAACCCGGCCAGGACGCGGGTCAAGCCGCTCTGCGCCCAGGCTGCTGCCTGCCACGCCCAGGCATCCAGCGGCGCCGGCAGGAGCATGCCCAAAACGGCGAGAGGCGCCACCCAGAGCGTGACCACGGGGATGGCGATCGCATTGGCCAGCGGCGAGAGGATGGCGATCTGCTGGAAGAACAGCAGGGTGAGCGGCGCCAGGCCCAGGGTCACAGCCCATTGCGAACGGCCCGCGGCACGAAGATGCGACCAAGCCCCCAGCATCAGCCCATGCAGGCGTGACGGTGCAGGGGTGGCCACCGCCGTAGCCGGTGCATCGGACTCCCTGGTGCCCGCAACCTCAGGACGCCGCTGGGCCGGATCCGCCAGGAACAAGATGCCCACAGCGCAGAACGACAGCCAGAAGCCGGCCTGCATCAAGGCCCAGGGGTCCCACAACAACACGGCAAACAGCGCCCAGGACAGGGTCTGTCGCCAACTGATGCGCAGGCCGGTCATGCGCAGCGACAGTCCGGCCGCCAGCATCAGCAAGGTGCGTTGAGCCGGCACGCCAAAACCCGCCAGCAGGCAGTAGCCCATGGCCGCCAGCAGGCCGAAGACCCCGGCCACCACGGGCGTCGGCAGCAAGAGCGGCCCTGGGTGTCGCAAGTGGGCGGTGTGGCGCCAGACGAAGCCGGCCAGCCAGGCCGCCAGCCAGGCCAGCATGGTGATGTGCAGGCCCGAAATGCTCATGAGATGCGCGACACCGGTGATGCGGTAGATGGTCCATTCGCGCGATGCAATGGCCGCCTGGTCACCCAGCGCCAGGGCGGCGATGGTGCCTGCCTGCGGGTTACCCTCAAGCGCAGCATCGATGCGCGTGCGCAGGCGGTCGCGCATCGATTGCAAGGCGAGATCGGCGCCGTCGTGCAAATGACCGAGCGCCTTGGGGGGCTCGAAACGCCGCGCCTGGCTGACTGTGGCGGTCGCGCCGATGCCCTGTTCGAACAGCCACAACTCGGCATCGAAACCCGCCGGATTGGCAGCGCCGTGCACCGGTTTCAAGCGCAGCGGCAGGCGCCAGACTTCGCCGGGGTGGACCTGGGGAGCCTGGGCCGTTCCAGGGTCGTTCCCCGGGCTGACTTGCACCGGATCGTCAGCACGATGAGGTCGCTGGCGCGGCGCATGCCAGGAGACCAGGATACGCGAGGGAATGCCGGCTGCGGCATGCATGGGCCTGAAGACGAAGCGTGTGCCATCGGCGTGACGCACCGGCAGGCTTTGCACCACGCCCTCGACCGTCACCACCTGACCCCACAAGGGCTCGGCAAGGCGATCGTCCAGCAACCCGCTGGCTCGCCAGCCTGTGGTGCCATAGCCCAGGGCTGCGGCCGCGACGAACAGCAGGATCGTTGGCAACCAGCGGCAAAGACCGCCCTGGCGTGATGCGGGAACTTCGCCTGCTGGCTCTCGGCATGCCTGCTGAGTCGCCCGTGCGTTCTGGCGCAGTCGCGCCGCCAGCAAGCCGGTTAACGCCACGGTGGCGGCACCGGCCAAAGCACCGTAGAGGTCTTCCGGCCAGAGCCGGGGCTGCTGCATTTGCAGCCAGCAGCCAAACAGCAGACCGAGGGCAAGGGTGGGCATGATGAGCGACACATGAATGTCTGCTCATTGTTGCATTTTGTTTCATCAATCTGTGCGAAGCCATGACGGGAACGCGCGCCAAAGCCCGGCGCAAGCGGCGGGATGGCGTGACAATCAGCGCCGGTCGGTCGATCTCAGATCTGACCGTCGAGTCGTTGCCAAGGCAACTCCCAGGCGCCGGACCGAAGCTTGTCCAGCCAGAAAGCGCCGATCACGGTTTTCACGTCGGTGATGCTGCCATCGCGGGCCCAGCCCAGCACCTCGGCGGGCAAAGCCTCGAACACATCGAGGAACTCATGCGCGTCGAGTTGCTGGCGGCCAGGGGTGAGGCCGCGCGCAAAAGCCAGGTGAATGGCTTCGTCGGAATAGGAAATGGCGTTGTTGATGCTGCCGATGTAGGCCCATTCGGCGGCGCTGTAGCCAGTCTCCTCGCGCAACTCGCGCTGGGCGCAGGCTTGCCAGCTTTCGCCGGGGTCGAGTTTGCCGGCCGGAAATTCGATCATCACCCGGCGCATGGGCGTACGCCATTGCCGCTCCATCAGCACACGGCCGTTGTCCAGCAGCGGGATGACCATCACCGCACCCGAGTGCCTGATGTACTCGCGCGTGGCCAGGGCACCGTCGGGAAGCCTGACGGTGTCGCGCCGGACATGGAGAAAATGACCGTCGAAGACCGACTCGGCCAGAACCAGGGTTTCCCGCAGGTCGGGATGCTCGGCTTGGCTCATGGCGGGCTTGCGAGGCTCGCGGATTCAGTCTTCGATGCGACGCGAGAGGTAGCGCAGCACATAGCCGGGAAAGGCCAGCACCAGGAACATCGATGCCGAAACGGCATAGAACTCCCACTTCTGGGGGTAGATCTGACCCAACCGCGATTCCAGCGCCAATGAGACACCGCCAACGAGGAAATACATCACGATGACTTCAGCCAGGCGCACGAACCAGCCTTTCGGCTTCTTCAGCGGGAACACAAGAAAAAAACGATTGGAGAAAAACGGCAGGTTGGCGCCGGTGAGGGCGAGCACCAAGACCAGCCATACGGCGGAGGATTGCATGTTGACGTGAATTCCAGGGTGATGCCCGGCTCAATGCAGGGTGTTGGCGATGGCTTGATAACACAGCGTCATCAGCCCCCCGGGCAGGATGCCGAGTGCCAGCACGGCCAGGCCGTTCAGGGACATGAGGATCCAGGCCACGGGTGATGCCTGAACGCGGTGTTCGCGCGTGGGCTGATCGAAATACATGGTCTTGACCATGCGCAGGTAGTAGTAGGCACCGACCACCGAAAGCACCACGGCCAGCACCACCAACCAGACACGGCCGGTGGCGAGCAGCACGGAGAGCACTTCGAACTTGGCGTAGAACCCGGCGAAGGGCGGCAGCCCGGCGAGTGAGAACATCAGGAAGGTCATGATGCCGGCAAGCCAGGGATGGGACTTGCCGAGGCCGGCGAAATCGCGAATGTCCTCGGCTTCGAAACCCTGGTGGGCCATGAACATGATGACACCGAAGGTGCCGAGGGTGGTGAGGACATAGATGACGAGGTAAAACATGGCCGCGCTGTAGGCGACCGAAGCGGAGATCCCGTTACCGTTGATCATGCCCGACAGCAGGCCCAGCAGCATGAAACCGATTTGCGCAATGGTGGAATAAGCCAGCATGCGCTTGAGATTGGTCTGTGCAATGGCGGCGAAGTTCCCAACGACGATGGAGAGCACCGCCAGCACCACCAGCATTTGCTGCCAGTCCATCGCCAGCGGGAATAAGCCCTCCACCAGCAGCCGGATGGTCATGGCAAACGCGGCCAGCTTGGGCGCAGCGCCGACCAGCAGGACCACTGCGGTCGGTGCCCCCTGATAGACGTCGGGGATCCACATGTGGAACGGTGCGGCACCGAGCTTGAAAGCCAGGCCTGAGACGATAAAGACGACACCCATGACCAGAGCGGCTCGGCTCAATGGCTCGACGGCAATGGTCTTGAAGACCACGGCCAGGTCAAGCGAGCCGGTGGCGCCGTAAATCATGCTCATGCCGTAGAGCAGGAAGCCGGAAGCCAGCGCGCCGAGCACGAAATACTTCATCGCTGCCTCAGTGGCCAGGGCCGAGTCGCGCCGCAAGGCCACCAGTGCATACAACGACAAGGACAACAACTCGAGGCCGAGATAGATGATCAGCAGGTTGTTTCCCGAGATCATGATGAACTGGCCGAGCAGCGCGAACAGCGAGAGGCTGAACAATTCACCGCCCCACATGCCGCGATCGAGGGCGTAGCGTCGGGCGTAGATCAGGCTCATGCCGGTGGCAACGCTGGTGAACAGCTTGAGCAGCATGGCCATGGGGTCGACGATGACCATGCGCTGCATGGCAAACAGATCGAGGCCGGAGGCGTAGTAGGCACCGCTGGTCAACACCAGAGCCAGTATGGTGAACAGCGTCAGGCCATAGGCCAGGCGATGATCCGCGTCCTTGACGAAGAGGTCGGCCAGCATGATCACGCAGGCCATGACCAGCAGAAAGATCTCGGGATAGATCGCAATCCAGTTCATGGGTGTAGCGCCTTACTGCAGTTTGGAGGCAGCCACATGCTGCAGGAGTTGGGTGACACTGGCTTGCATTGGGTCGGTGAAGAATTTCGGATACAGACCAAACCACAGCACGGCGGCGGCGAGCAGGCCGAGAATGAGGAACTCGCGTGCACCGATGTCTTTCAGGGCAGCCACATGGTCATTGGCCACCGGGCCGAAGAACACGCGCTTGACCATCCACAGCGTGTAACCCGCGGCCAGAACCAGGGTGGACGCGGCCAGCAGACCGAGCAGGAAATTGCTCTTGACCGCGGCGAGGATGACCATCCATTCCCCGACGAAGCCGCTGGTGCCCGGCAAGCCGGCATTGGCCATGGCGAACAGTACGGCAAAGGCTGCGAAATGCGGCATCTTGCTGGTGACCCCCCCGTAGTCAGCGATGTTGCGGGTGTGCATGCGGTCGTACAGCACGCCGATGCTCATGAACATGGCGCCGGAGACGAAGCCGTGGGAAATCATCTGCACAAGTCCGCCCTGCACACTGAGGTCGGAGAAAAGAAAAAACCCAAGGGTGACGAAACCCATGTGCGCAATCGAGGAGTAAGCCACCAGCTTCTTCATGTCAGTCTGCACCATGGCGACGAGGCCGATGTAGATGACGGCGATGATCGACAGGGCGATGATGACCGAGGCGAGTTCATGACTGGCGTCTGGCACGATCGGCAGCACGAAGCGCACGAAGCCATATCCGCCGAGCTTGAGCATGATGGCCGCCAGCACGATGGAGCCCCCGGTGGGGGCTTCGACGTGGGCATCGGGCAGCCAGGTGTGTACCGGCCACATCGGAATCTTCACGGCGAAGGCAAAGAAGAACGCGATGAAAAGCAGGATTTGCGCCGTGCTCGACAGCGGCACCGTGTACCAGTCGAGGATGTTGAAACTGCCGCCGGACTGGAAGTAGAGGTAGATGAGCGCCACCAGCATCAGCAACGAGCCGAGCAGCGTGTAGAGGAAAAATTTGAACGCCGCATACACCCGGCGCGGCCCCCCCCAGATGCCGATGATGAGGTACATCGGAATCAGGGTTGCTTCAAAAAATACATAGAAGAGGATGCCGTCGAGCGCGCAGAACACCCCGACCATCAGCCCCGAGAGGATGAGGAAGGACGCCATGTACAGGCCGACGCGCTCGGTGATGATCTGCCAGCCGGCGATCACTGTGATGAGGGTGATGAAGGCGGTGAGCGGAATGAACCACAGCGAGATGCCGTCGATGCCGAGGTGGTAGTGGATGTTGAACGGCTCGATCCATGGCGCGCGCTCGACGAACTGCATGCTGGCGGAAGCTGTGTCGAAACCGGTGATCAGCGGAATGGTGACGAGCAGACTGACCAGGGCTCCAATCAGCGCCAGCCAGCGCATCGCCGGGGCGTTGGTGTCGCGCCCGAGCAGCAGGATGAGGATGCCGAAGGCGATGGGTGTCCAGATGGACAGGCTCAGCAAGGGGAGCGATTGCATAGATTTGGAACGTTAGCCGCAGGCCTTGTTGAATTTATCGGATGAACCAACCGGACAGCAGCTTGCCCGGAACATAGAGCCACATGAACACGACCACACCGCCGATCATGGCCAGGGCGTAGTAGTAGATGAAGCCGGTTTGCAGTTGGCGTATCAGCCCAGCGGCGACGCCAACCACGCGCGCCGTGCCGTTGACCAGCAGGCCGTCGATCAACCCTGCATCGGCACCCTTCCACAAACCCTTGCCCACCAGGCGCGTGCCCGCGGCGATGATGTTCTCGTTGATCCAGTCCATGTAGTACTTGTGGTCCAGCAGGACGTAGACCGGCTTGAACAGGCGCTCCACCGCAGCAGGAAAGGCCAGGTTCACCATATAGCCGTAATAGGCCACCGCGACTCCGGCTGCAGCCAGCCACAGCGGCAAGGCAGTGAAGGCCTGCAAGGCCATCTGGAAGGGGCCGTGGAAATGCTCGGCAAGATCGGTCATGGCCGGGTGCGCCGCGGCATTGACGCTGATGGCCCCGTTGAAGAATCCGCCGAAGAGCAGCGGCTGGATCGTGAAATAGCCGATCACGGCCGATGGAATGGCCAGCAGGATGAGGGGCAGGGTCACCACCCAGGGCGACTCGTGCGGCTCCAGGGGTCCGTGGTGGTGGTCATGGCCGTCATCGCCATGGTCGTCGTGCGCCGGCAGATCGCGGAAACGCTCCTTGCCGTGGAAGACCAGGAAATAGAGCCGGAAGCTGTACAGCGCGGTGACGAAGACACTGGCGGTGACGGCGAACGTGGCGAAACCCGAGCCGGCAAGGTTGCTGGCGCCTACCGCGTCGATGATGCTGTCCTTGGAATAAAAACCCGAGAAGAACGGTGTGCCGATCAAGGCCAGGGTTCCGATCAGGAAGGTGATCCAGGTGATCGGCATGTATTTGCGCAAACCTCCCATGTGACGGATGTCCTGGTCATGGTGCATGCCGATGATGACCGAACCCGCAGCGAGAAACAGCAGCGCCTTGAAGAACGCATGGGTCATGAGGTGGAAGATGGCGACGGAATAGGCCGAGGCGCCCAGCGCCACCGTCATGTAGCCGAGCTGGGTCAGTGTGGAATAGGCGACGACACGCTTGATGTCGTTCTGAATGACGCCGAGAAAGCCCATGAACAAGGCCGTGATGCTGCCGATGACCATGATGAAAGACAGCGCGGTGTTCGACAGCTCGAACAGCGGCGACATGCGCGCCACCATGAAGATGCCGGCCGTCACCATCGTGGCGGCGTGGATCAGCGCGGAGATGGGCGTCGGGCCTTCCATCGAATCGGGCAGCCAGACATGCAGCGGGAACTGCGCGCTCTTGCCCATGGCGCCGATGAACAGGCTGATGCAGATCACGGTCATCAGCATCCAGTCAGTCCCGGGCAGGTGCAAGGCGATCAACCCTGGGGCCTTGGCAAAGATGGCGGTGTAGTTCAGGCTGCCGGTGTAGGCCAGGGCGAGGCCGATGCCGAGGATGAAGCCAAAGTCGCCGACACGGTTGACGATGAAGGCCTTCATGTTGGCGAAGACGGCTGTGGGCTTGGTGTACCAGAAGCCGATCAACAGATACGACACCAGACCGACCGCCTCCCAGCCGAAGAAGAGCTGGAGCATGTTGTTGCTCATCACCAGCATCAGCATGCTGAAGGTGAACAGGCTGATGTAAGAGAAGAATCGCTGGTAGCCGGGGTCGTCTGCCATGTAGCCGATGGTGTAGATGTGCACGCACATCGAGACGAAGGTGACCACGACCATCATGAGCGCCGACAGGCTGTCGATGAGAAAACCGACATCCATCTTCAGGCTGCCGACCTGCATCCAGGTGTAGACCGTGCCGTTGTAATGCGCCCCGCCCACCACCTGGATCAGTACCCAGACCGACAAGGCAAAGGACAGGGCCACACTGGCGGTGGTCACGCTGTGGCTGCCGACGCGGCCAATCGCCTTGCCGAAGAGGCCGGCGATGATGGCGCTGACCAGCGGCGCCAGTGCGATGACCAGCAGGATGTTGGGGTTGATCGTCTCAGCCATGCCTTTAGCCCTTGAGGTGGTCGAGTTCGTCCACGTTGATCGTGGACAGGTTGCGAAACAGCACCACCAGGATGGCTAGGCCAATAGCCGACTCGGCCGCGGCCACGGTGAGGATGAAGAACACGAACACCTGGCCGTCCATGCTCTGCAGGTCATGCGAGAAGGCGATGAAGTTGAGGTTCACCGCCAGCAGCATCAGTTCGATGGCCATGAGGATCACGATGAGGTTGCGCCGGTTGAGAAAAATGCCCACCACCGAGATGGCAAACAGGATGGCACCGAGCACCAGGTAATGCGCGAGACTGAGAGATCCCAACATGGCTTACTCCTTGCCCTCGGCCTTCATCTGCACCAGGCGCACGCGGTCCTGTCGCCGCACCTTGAGTTGTTCGGACACCTGCATGGCCTTGGTGTCCTTGCGCCGGCGCAAGGTCAGGGAAATGGCGGCAATGATGGCCACCAGCAGAATCACCGCGGCAATTTCCAGCGGATAGAGGTAGTGGGTGTACAACACCAGGCCCAGCGCATTGGTGTTGGGCAACTGCGCCAGCGCATGCGCCACCGGCGTGGAGGGCTGGCCGCCAATCTGGGCCGCAGCCGTCTGCCCACCGATCTGGAAGGCCTGCATCAGCACCGCGGCCATTTCCAGCACGATGAATACCCCCACGAGGGCGGCAACCGGAAAGTAGCGCCAGAAACCCATGCGTATGCGGTCGATGTTGATATCGAGCATCATGACCACGAACAGGAACAGCACCATGACTGCGCCGACATACACGAGCACCAGCACGATGGCCAGGAACTCGGCTCGCAGCAGCATCCAGATGGTGGCAGCCTGGAAAAACGCCAGCACGAGGTACAGCGCCGAATGCACTGGGTTACGCGCTGTGATCACGCGGAAGGCAGCGAACAGCAGCACGGCGGAAAAAACATAGAACAGCACGGTTTGGATGGTCATGGTGTGGGACGTCTGCGGCATCGGCAAGTTGCCCACCGGCCTGCTGCTGTCGGGCTGCAGGGCTGGCACCGTATCCCGGAGCGGGGATTGGTGGAGCAACGAAACACCGGCCAGGGAACAGGCAAGGCGCTCACTGCCGGCAAGGCCTTCAGCGGTATTTGGCGTCGGCCTCCTTGTTGGGTGCAATCTCGTGTTCGTAGCGATCGCCCACAGCCAGCAGCATGTCTTTGGTGAAGTACAGATCACCGCGTTGCTCGCCGTGGTATTCAAAGATATGGGTTTCGACGATGGAATCGACCGGGCAGCTTTCTTCACAGAAACCACAGAAGATGCATTTGGTCAGATCAATGTCGTAGCGCGTGGTGCGGCGGGTGCCGTCCTCGCGTTGCTCGCTCTCGATGGTGATTGCCAGCGCCGGACACACCGCCTCGCACAGCTTGCAGGCAATGCAGCGCTCCTCGCCGTTGGGGTAACGACGCAATGCGTGCAGACCGCGAAAACGCGGCGACATGGGCGTCTTTTCTTCCGGGTACTGCACCGTGATCTTGCGATGAAACGCATGCTTGCCGGTCAGGGCCAGGCCCTTGAAGAGTTCGACCAGGAAAAAACTGTTGAAGGTGTCGCGAACTGCGGCCATGTTTGTATTCCGGTTCAGTTCCAGATCGACCAGGGAGTCTGCATCCAGGCGCCGATCAGCACCAGCCAGACAAGTGTGACAGGAATGAAGATTTTCCAACCCAGACGCATGATCTGGTCATAGCGGTAGCGCGGAAAGGTGGCGCGCACCCAGATGAAGATGGAGACCACCAGGAAGCCCTTGATACCGAGCCAGATCCAGCCCGGAATGAAGCCGAGGAAGGACACCGGTGCATCCCAGCCACCCAGGAACATGATCACGGCGAGGAAGGACACCAGGATCATGTTGGCGTATTCGGCCAGGAAAAACAGCGCGAACGACATGCCGGAATATTCCACCATGTGGCCAGCGACGATTTCTGACTCACCCTCGACGACGTCGAAGGGATGGCGATTGGTCTCGGCGATGCCGGAGATGAGATACACCACGAAGATGGGCAGCAGCGGCAGCCAGTTCCAGGACAGGAAGTTCAGCCCCATGCTGGCGAACTGGCCTTTCATCTGGCCCGTGACGATTTGCGTCAGATTCAGGCTGCCGGAAACCATCAGCACGACCACCAGGCAAAAGCCCATGGCGATTTCGTAACTCACCATCTGCGCCGAGGCACGCATCGCCCCGAGAAATGCGTACTTCGAGTTGGACGCCCAGCCCGCAATGATGATGCCGTAGACCTCGAGCGAGGTGATGGCCATCAGCAGCAGCAGTCCGGCGTTCACGTTGGCCAGCGCCACATCGGGCCCGAAGGGCATGACCGACCACGCGGCGAGCGCCGGCATGATGGTCATGATGGGCCCGAGGATGAACAGGAACTGGCTGGCCTGTGTCGGGACGATGATTTCCTTGAAGATGAATTTCAGGCCGTCGGCGATGGGTTGCAGCAGACCGAAGGGACCGACCCGGTTGGGGCCGATGCGCACCTGAATCCAGCCGATGAGCTTGCGCTCCCATAACGTGAGGTAGGCGACGGCGATGAACAGCGGCAGGACGATGGCAACGATCTTGATGATGTTCCAGACGACCGGCCAAGCGACCGGGCCGAGCAGGTTCAGACCACCGGAATTGAAGGTGTCGAGCATGGGTCAGGCCTTGTGCACGGAAACCGTGCCGAACATGGGCCCAAGGCCCGCGGTCGCGGGATGGGCTGTGGGAATGCGTGCCACACCAGGGGCCAGACCGGCATCGCGCCGCGCCGGCAACTCGGCGCTGTTCGCACCCTGCTCGACGGTGACGCGATCGCCGGGTTGCAATCCCAGACGCTCCCAGGCGTCTGGCGCAAGTGCGATCTGCCCGGCCAGGCGCGCATCGCGTGTTTGCTGCAGCGAGGTTGAGCGGCGCACGATGGGATCGCTGCTGTAAATCGGCACTTCGGCCAGACGCTCGAAAGCATCGGTCGATTGGGCGTCCTGATCCTGTACGGCTGAAGTCGTAATCTCAAGACTGGCGGGCATCGGACTATCGATCTGCTGTCCCAGCGTGGAGGCGATATCCAGGTCATGCAGCGCCGCTTCGCGTACGGCCTCGAGGGTGTCGTACTCGAATCCCACCAAGCCGAGTTGGTCGGCAAGCACGCGCAAGACTTTCCAGGCGGGGCGCGATAGTCCGGGGCTACCCACCACCGGATTGAAAGTTTGCAAAACGCCTTCGCAGTTCACCAGGCTGCCCGCCGTTTCGCTGAACGGCGCAATCGGCAGCAGCACCTGGGCGTAGTCGGTCGCGCCATGTCGGTAGGCGCTCAAAGCCACCACAAAGGCCGACCGACGCATGGCCGCAATCGCCAGCGCGGCGTCTTGCGTGTCGAGTTCGGGTTCGACATTCAACAAGAGCATCGCTGCAGGTGGGGTGCGCAGCATTTGCGCGGCGTTCAGACCGCCCTGTCGCGGCAAGGCTCCGACGAGATGGGCACCAACCGTGTTGCCACCCTCGACGGTGTAGCCAAAGCTCGCGCCGATGCGCGCGGCAATCCAGCGCCCCAGAACGTCGAGTTGCGCCGCCTGGGGATGCTGCGCGGCGGCATTGCCCAGCAGCACGGCCTTGCGCTGGCCGGCGAGCAAACCGAGAGCAACGCGCCGTGCGGTTTCACCGGCTTGCAGCCCCGCAAGCGCAGGCGGGGCCTCGATACCCTGTTCCGCAGCCACCGCCGCGGCCACTTCGGCCAGGCCGCGCAACCACCGACTGGGCGGTTGCACCATGCGCGCGTGCAGCGGCATGAGCGCGTCGTCGTCAGCCGCGTGCAGCAGACTGATCTTGGCACCCGAGCGGGCGGCGCGGCGCAGCTTGGCAGCGAGCAATGGGTGGTCCTTGCGCAAGAAGGAACCGACGATCAGGGCTGATTGCAGATGCCGGACATCGGCAAGCGGCAAACCGAGCCAGGGAATGGCGGAACCCTGCGCGCGAGCCGCGTCCGCGGAAAAATCCGATTGGCGCAAGCGGAAGTCGATGTTCTCGCTGCCAAGCGCGCGCACCAGTTTGCTCAGCAGGAATAGCTCCTCGAGCGTGCTTTGCGGCGTGGCCAGTCCGCCCAGGGCCTGCGCACCATCGACCTCGATCACACGCTTGAGGCCCTGCGCCACATAGCCGAGCGCGGTGGGCCAGTCCGTCTCGCGCCACTGTTCACCGTTGCGGATCATGGGCTGGGTCAGGCGCTCGGGACTGTTCAGTCCTTCGTAGCTGAAGCGATCACGGTCGGAAATCCAGCATTCGTTGATGGCCTCGTTGTCCTGCGGCACCACGCGCATGACGCGGTTGTTCTTCACCTGCATCACCAGATTGCTGCCCAGGCTGTCGTGGGGGCTGACGGAGGCGCGACGCGAGAGTTCCCAAGTGCGCGCAGCGAATCGGAAGGGCTTGCTGGTGAGTGCCCCGACCGGGCAGATGTCGATCATGTTGCCCGAGAGTTCGGAGTCGATCGAGCCCTCGAGAAAGGTGGTGATTTCGGAATGCTCGCCACGGTTGGCCATGCCGAGTTCCATGATGCCTGCGACCTCCTGGCCGAAGCGCACACAGCGTGTGCAGTGAATGCAGCGCGTCATCTCCTCCATGGCCACGAGAGGACCGGCGTTCTTGTGGAACACCACACGCTTTTCTTCGCTGTAGCGCGAAGACGAGGCACCGTAGCCCACGGCCAGGTCTTGCAACTGGCATTCACCCCCTTGGTCGCAAATCGGGCAATCGAGAGGATGGTTGATGAGCAGCAGTTCCATGACGCCCTTCTGCGCCTGGATGGCCTTATCCGAATGGGTCCGCACGATCATGCCTTGTGCCACGGGGGTGGCACACGCCGGCAAGGGTTTGGGGGCCTTTTCCACCTCGACCAGACACATGCGGCAATTGGCCGCGATGGACAGCTTCGGGTGGTAACAGAAGTGCGGGACGTAGATGTCGAGTTTGTGCGTGGCATCCATCACCATGGAGCCTTCAGGCACCTCGACCTTGCGTCCGTCGATTTCCAGTTCAACCATGTTGTGTCAACCTCGTGTGCAAGCGATGCAAGGAGCTGCGCGATCGTCAGACATACGCAGGCACGATGCAGGTTTTGTGTTCGATGTGGTGCTCGAATTCGGCGCGGAAATGCTTGATGAAGGACTTGACTGGCATGGCCGCCGCATCCCCCAGAGCGCAAATCGTGCGCCCGGCAATGTTGTCGGACACCGAGTTGAGTGCGTCCAGGTCTTCCGGCCGGCCCTTGCCATGCTCGATGCGGTGGACCATGCGGTACAGCCAGCCAGTCCCTTCACGACAGGGTGTGCACTGGCCACAGGACTCGTGCTGATAGAAGTAGGACAGGCGCATCAAGGACTTCACCATGCAGCGCGTGTCGTTGAGCACGATGACCGCCCCCGACCCCAGCATGGAGCCGGCCTTGGCGATCGAGTCGTAATCCATCGTGCAGTCCATGACGATATTGGCCGGAAGCACCGGCGCCGATGAGCCGCCGGGAATCACGGCTTTGAGCGCCCTGCCCTCGCGCATGCCGCCTGCCAACGCCAGGAGTTTGGAGAAAGGTGTGCCCATGGGGACTTCATAGTTGCCGGGCAACGCGACGTCACCGGAAACCGAGTAGATTTTGGTGCCGCCGTTGTTGGGTTTGCCGCATTCCAGATAGGCCTGTCCGCCGTGGCGGATGATCCAGGGCACAGCGGCAAAGGTCTCGGTATTGTTGATGGTGGTTGGCTTGCCGTACAGGCCGAAACTGGCAGGGAACGGCGGCTTGAAACGCGGCTGACCCTTCTTGCCCTCCAGCGATTCGAGAAGCGCGGTTTCTTCGCCGCAGATGTAGGCGCCGAAGCCATGCGAGGCATGCAACTGAAAGCTGTAGGCGCTGCCGAGAATGTTGTCGCCGAGATAACCGGCGGCGCGCGCTTCGTCCAAGGCCTCTTCGAAGCGGTCGTAATCCTCGAAGATTTCGCCGTGGATGTAGTTGTAGCCCACGCTGATGCCCATGGCATAGGCGGCGATGATCATGCCCTCGATGACGATATGCGGGTTGAAGCGCAGGATGTCACGATCCTTGAACGTTCCAGGTTCGCCTTCGTCCGAGTTGCACACCAGATACTTCTGACCCGGGAACTGGCGCGGCATGAAGCTCCACTTCAGACCGGTTGGAAAACCGGCGCCGCCACGTCCCCGCAAGGCCGAGAGTTTGATGTCGGCGATGACTTGTTCCGGGGTCATACCTGCGCCGCCATCGACTCCAAGAATTTTGCGCAAGGCGAGGTAGCCATCGCGGGCCACGTAATCGTTCAGGCGCCAGTTCTTGCCGTCCAACCCCAGCAAAATTTGCGGCGAGAGGTGATGGCCGTGGAAACAGCTCTCCTGGCCCGTGGATGCATAGGCATTCATGTTGCATCTCCTCTTGCCGCTTGGCGGCGCAGATCGTCGATCATCCGGTCAATCTGCGCGTTGCCGAGGAAGCTGCACATGCGACGGTCGTTCACCAGCGCCACGGGTGCGTCACCACAGGCACCCAGGCATTCGCTTTCCTGCAGCGTGAACATGCCGTCGACCGTGGTCTCGCCCAGGGCGATGCCCAGCTTCTGGCTGAGGTATTGCACCGCCTGCGTACCACCACCAAGTTGGCAAGGCAGATTGGTGCACACGTTGAGCTTGAAGCGCCCGACCGGTCGGGTGTTGAACATGTTGTAGAAGGTCACGACCTCGTGAACTGCGATGGCCGGAATGCCGATGTAGTCGGCGACTTCGCGCTCGGACTCCGAGGAAATCCAGCCGCGCTCGAGTTGCACGATGGCCAACGCGGCAATCACCGCGGACTGACGCTGATCAGCGGGATACTTGGCCAATTCGCGGTCGATGCGCTGGCGTGTGGTTTCTGACAACATGGGTTTATCGATCAATTTCGCCGAACACAATATCCATCGTGCCGATGATGGCCACGGCATCCGCAATCATGTGGCCGCGCGACATTTCGTCCATCGCCGCCAGGTGCGGGAAACCCGGGGCGCGGATTTTCAGGCGGAAAGGCTTGTTGGCGCCGTCGGACACGATGTAGATGCCGAACTCGCCCTTGGGATGCTCCACCGCAGCATAGGACTGCCCCTCGGGCACGTGAAAACCTTCGGAGAACAACTTGAAGTGGTGGATGAGTTCTTCCATGCTGGTCTTCATCTCGACCCGCGATGGCGGCGCCACCTTGTGGTTGTCGGTAATGACTGGCCCGGGATTGGCGCGCAGCCAGGCCACACATTGCTGAATGATGCTGTTGGATTGCCGCATTTCCTCCATGCGTACCAGATAGCGGTCGTAGCAGTCGCCCTCCTTGCCGACCGGGACGTCGAACTCCATACGATCATAGACATCGTAAGGCTGGCTCTTGCGCAAGTCCCAGGCGATGCCTGAGCCTCTAAGCATTGGGCCACTGAAGCCAAGCTGCAGCGCGCGCTCGGGCGTGACAACGCCGATGCCTACGGTGCGCTGTTTCCAAATACGGTTGTCCGTCAGCAGGGTTTCGTACTCGTCGACATATTTGGGAAAGCGCTGTGTGAAGTCGTCGATGAAATCCAGCAGCGAGCCCTGACGGTTGCTGTTGAGGGCCTTGGTATCGCGCGGGCCGTGCACACTGGACTCACGGTACTGGGGCACGACGTCGGGCAGGTCGCGGTAAACCCCTCCCGGCCGGAAATAGGCCGCATGCATGCGCGCACCCGATGCCGCTTCGTACATATCGAACAGGTCCTCACGCTCGCGAAAGGCGTAGAGGAAGATGGTCATCGCGCCGCAGTCCAGGCCATGCGCGCCCAGCCACAGCAGGTGGTTCAACAGCCGTGTGATCTCGGCGAACATGACGCGGATGTACTGCGCGCGCAAGGGCACGTCGACTCCCAGCAGTTTCTCGATGGCCAGGACATAGGCATGCTCGTTGCACATCATGGAGACATAGTCCAACCGGTCCATGTACGGCAGCGCCTGCATGTAGGTGCGCGTTTCGGCCAGCTTTTCAGTGGCGCGATGCAGCAAACCGATGTGCGGATCGGCACGCTGAATGACTTCGCCGTCGAGTTCCAGCACCAGGCGCAGCACGCCGTGTGCTGCCGGGTGCTGCGGTCCGAAGTTGAGGGTGTAATTCTTGATCTCGGCCATGGTCGTCCAGGGTGGTTCAGGCCGTAGGGCGGGGGGGCTTGGGCCCGACCGGCTTGAGCCCGCCATAGCCGGCCTCGCGCACGATGCGTGGCACGATTTCGCGCGGTTCAATCGTCACGGGCTGATAGATGACGCGGCGACGCTCGGGGTCGTAGCGCATCTCGACCGTGCCGCTGACAGGGAAGTCCTTGCGGAAAGGATGGCCGATGAAACCATAGTCGGTCAGCAAGCGCCGCAGATCATTGTGGCCTTCGAAGACCACGCCGTAGAGGTCGAAGGCTTCGCGTTCATACCAGTTGGCGCTGTTCCAGATGGCATCAACCGAAGGCACGACCGGCATGTCATCGTCCTCGGCCCACATCCGCACTCTGACACGCTGGTTGAGGCTGACCGAAAGCAGATGAAGCACGACGGCGTAGCGCCTACCCTGCCAGGGACCGTTGGCATAGCCCTGATAGTCGACGACGCAGAGATCGATGAGTTGCTCGAAGCGTAACGACGCCTGGTCACGCAGGATGGAGCATGCATCGAGGTAAAGAGCCGATGGAACGTCGATGGTGATTGCATCCACGGCCCATGCCATGGATGCGATGCGCTCGCCTAATTGTTGCCGTAGATCGTGCTGGAGTTGTTCGAGTTTGCTGGGCATCGGGGTATGCTGGAATGAAGCTGGATTCAGTGCTCGGCAGGACGGACTCAACGCGCGATGGTGTTGGTGCGACGAATCTTGTTCTGCAGTTGGATGAGGCCGTAGAGCAGCGCTTCGGCCGTGGGCGGGCAGCCTGGGACGTACACATCCACCGGCACGATGCGGTCACAACCGCGCACCACGGAATAGGAGTAGTGGTAATAACCACCGCCGTTGGCACAGGAACCCATGGACAGCACCCAGCGCGGTTCGGCCATCTGGTCGTAGACCTTGCGTAAAGCCGGCGCCATTTTGTTGCACAACGTTCCGGCGACGATCATCAGGTCGGACTGACGCGGACTGGGCCGGAAAACGATGCCGAAGCGGTCCAGGTCATAACGCGCAGCACCAGCATGCATCATTTCAACTGCGCAGCAGGCAAGGCCGAACGTCATGGGCCAGAGTGAACCGGTGCGCGTCCAGTTGATCAGCTTGTCGGCCGACGTGGTGATGAATCCTTCGTTCAGAACCCCTTCGATGCTCATGCTTGTTCCCCAAGGTGTGGGCCGAGATTACTCCCAGTCCAGCGCCCCCTTTTTCCATTCGTAGATAAAGCCCACCACAAGAATGGACAGGAAGATCATCATGGCCCAGAACCCCGTTGCCCCGATCTGCTTGAGCACCACGGCCCAGGGGAAAAGGAAAGCAATTTCCAGATCGAACAGGATGAACAGGATGGCGACCAGGTAATAGCGCACATCGAATTTCATACGCGCGTCCTCAAAAGCCTCGAAGCCGCACTCATAGGGTGCATTCTTGGCGCTGTCGGGACGACTGGGGCCGAGTAGACGACCCAAAGCCAGCGGTGCAATACCCACGCCGGTGCCGACCAGAATGAAGAGCAAAACCGGTAAATATTGCTCAAGAAACATCAGGCATCCTCTTCGTGACTTCGTCGATGCAAACCAGAAACTTGCTAGTCAACACGCTGCATAAGACAGCAGGTCAACAGCCCGCCGCGGCCCGCCAGAATTGTTAAAGCGTAGGCGAGAACCGCTGTTTATTGTTTGATGTACTGCAACATTTTGGTGCCGACGGCGAGACTCGAACATCCATCGAATCTATTTGCAATGAGAGCATTCCCATGAAGCGCATTGACCTGGGTGGCCCATAGTTGCTCCGTCAAGAGTCTCGTCTTCGACGCCACAAACAAGTATTCAATCATAGCGAAAACTCGACCACAGACCCGCGCCGACCTGCTGGAAATCATCGGGGCGATGTCCCGGAATTTGTTGAACGGATAGTGTGAAGGTGGCGGCTCCTTTCGCCCGCATGAGAGCATGCGGGTGCCTCGCAAGCAAAGAAAGGAGC
>JABEVE010000004.1 GCA_013044035.1 Burkholderiales bacterium | reverse complement strand
CGGGTTTTACTACGCAGTTGACCCAAGGTAAGTAATAGAGTTCAGCGGGCGCATTTGGGGTCGAAATAGGAGAATTTCGGAAGCTACACGGAGGTATGTTAAGTGCCGTGAGCCCCCAAAGAAAAATGAAACCAACGCCGTCAGCCCTGAAATGGCTGGCGGAAAAACGCGCCCGCCTTGCGTTTGACCTGCAGTTCAACCTCAATCTCATTGCTGAGCTGCAGGCCAAAGCTTCAGCTTTGCAAGAAGACCTCGCAGCTATCGACAGGTCCATCAAGCTCTATGACGAGCGCGTGGACCCGTCAACCATTGAACCGGTCAACGGTTGGCGCGGCAACTATGGCAAGCGAGGAGCTCTCAAAGAGGCTGTGCTGGAGATACTCGTGGCCAACGCCCCCAACTGGGTGGCCACCGACGCTATCGAAGCGCACGTGCGCGCAAAATTCGGACTCGTCTTCGAGACCCCTATTGTGCGCAAACATTGGTACAACGGCAGTTTCCGAGGTGCCTTGAAAGCGTTGACAGCCGCCGGCAAGCTAGAGCGCCTGCAGGACCCCGAGGCGCCGACCCACGAAACGGGACACTGGCGAGTCAAAATGAATTCGCCACGCCTGGTTGACTTGGCAGGGTGAACTACCGAGGCAACCGGCCGAAATGCGCGGCCATTTGTGCCACGCCTTTTGGGGGCCCACTGGAGGGGTAGCTTCTCGTCCCGGTAGCAAGCACCTCGTAGCCTCGGTGGCGGCCGTGGGTATACCCGCGCCAGAAATGCGACTCCCCGACGTTCAAGGCATGGTGCAAAGCAAGGTCTGCCTGCGCCCCAGGAGCCTTGCGGCGGTTGTCTTCTCGAAAAGCGGTTTCGACCGCGTAGTCATGCAGATATTTCGGCTCGATGTTCAGGTAAACGCCTTTTTCTGAGCGGTCCTGTCGGGCACTGAAACTCTCCGCATTGTTGTTGTGAGCCCCGTCGGGGCCTGACAAAGTTTCGCTGTGGTTGACCTGCAT
This sequence comes from Burkholderiales bacterium, assembly GCA_013044035.1. Lineage (GTDB taxonomy): Bacteria > Pseudomonadota > Gammaproteobacteria > Burkholderiales > Burkholderiaceae_C > Thiomonas_A. Next base: position 201,157 of record JABEVE010000004.1, on the reverse strand, counting down.
GTGTAGCTGAAAGCGTTTGCCCAGTTTCGAGAAGGCTGTACCGGTATCCGTAGCCAGAACCGACTCGGGGATGGCGACATAACTTTTGGCCAACGCCTCCACAACATCCGGGGTTTCGCTCAGGCCCACCCCCACCCTTGTGATGACGGCCCCTTGACCTTTGGCGCCGGAACGCCGACGCATGGTGAAAACCATGCGCCTAGTCTCGGGGAACACCTGGCCGGTGTTAGGGTCGACCTTGCCGCCAGCCGCAATCGCGGCCGCCTTTTCACCTCGCCGCTTTTTCTGGCGCGCCGCCGTTGTGAGCAAAGCGCTTTCCTCGCTTTCCAGAACCTCGCTAGGAGCCCGATAGTTCAGAGGCTTGCCGCGTTTCTCGCTGGCACGACGACCTGAGGCATGGGCACCATCCATTTCCACCACGCCGCTGATAAGCCCGGTGTTGAAACCTCGAACCAGTCCCTCCCGCATCTTGCCCGTGAAGGTAAATGCGGTGTTGTAGCTCTTGTGCTTGAGCATGCGACGGAGCTCCAGAGTTGGCTGGCCCGCGGAGCCACAAGCCCACAAGTGCAGGGAGGCCAAGAGTTTGCGATACGGCATCTTGCGACCGGAAAAGACCGTTTGTGAGGTCACACTGAATTTGCTCCCACAGTGCTTGCACTTCCAGCGCAGGTCAGCCTCATAGAAGTAATGCCGGGTGCAGGTGCTGCAATGCGGGCAGGGCATCGTCTCAAAGCTGCCCCACCGTACATGGGCCAGGTGCTTGACGCACTTCTTTTCGGACCAAGCTGCATACTCTTCAACCGAACGGTCAATCGCACGGGAGGACATGTGGAACTTGGTGGCCTCGGAACTAGCGCGACGGACCCTCGGACGTTTGGTATCAATCTTGTTCATATGGCCCTCTGCAGAAAACGCACATAGTCAGACTCCAGAACGCACGGACTCTTGACTAGGCTGGAGGTTCTTGGCTTCAACTCGGTGCTGACCATCCAACGTGTCAAGCCTGTTCGTGCGGGTTCCTTGACCATTTCCAATGGCACCAGGGGCTGGCCGGCCTCTTCAATGGTGAGCTTCGTATGCAGTTCCGGGCGGGGTGGCATGCTAAAGCTCTCCTGGCAGGTCCAGGCATAGGCGCGTGCCAACAAGTCCCAGGGAGACAACGTGTCTGGCGTGTGCACAAATTCCGTGCTGACTTGTGCACCCAGGATGTCGTCCTCAAAGCTGGCTACGTAATGGCATTTCTTGCGCAGCATCCGAATCGTCGCCATGCCCACAGTGGAGCGCCCGACCTCGAAACCATCAGGCCAATGTTCAACGACAGCTGTGATGTGGTCCGCATAGGCGCCCCGGCGAGACAGCCCCACTGGGGGCAAGGCCTCGTCGTGCCACAGGCACACGCACACAGCGCGCATGACCAAATCCCAGATGCTCGCGGTCCACCGGGGGTACGCATAGACTTTGGCCGGTGGGAACTCGCCGATACCCGCCTGGGTGAGGATGACTTTGTAGTCAGCGTAAGCATCGAGCTTGTCGTATCCGATGTCCAAGCGGCCAAGCCGATTGAAGGGGGTCAGGTTGCTCGGCAATGCGCTGTGCAAGAAGACTTTCAGCATGGCGCCACCTTTACGTCCCAGGTTTGGCCATGCTGCGCTCCGTTGAGTACCTCGACACCGCGGATGCGCGCGCGGCCACTTTCGTAGCGAAGAACTACGGCGTCATGCAGCATGGGCAGCACAGCTTCCTTCTCTGCAGAAAACAGATTGGCGGCAATCAGGGTTCGGCCGAATTCAGTGCTGCGCACCTCGCCGATGGCCAGAATTCCGGTGAACCGTTTCTGCGCACGCAGTTGGGCGACGGGAACGGCGCGTCCCTTGTCGTTGAGAAGTTGAACCTCGACTTTCATAGCGTGACCTGTTTGACTTGATGCACGGTCTAGAGCCGGGCTGGCCAAATTTTTATACATAAATGTTTTTCAATTTATTTAAGGCCTAAGAAAACGTGTTCTCGTAGGATGTCGACAAACGGAAAACCATGTATTCGCTGTGAATCCGCGCCAGTTCTACGAGGCGCGTGCCAAATCCATCGTCAAAGAGGTGCGAGAGTCCAAGGACATCTCGTACAAGGAGCTCGCCCGGCGCCTGGAAGCGCAAGGCGTGGTGACTGACGCCCAGGTGCTTATCAACCGGGTCAACCAGGGCAAGTTCAGTTTTGCTTTTGCGTTGCAGTTGCTGGCAGCGATGGGTGTTGAGCATTTGGAAGTTCCTAGGCAAGAGCCAAAACTCAAGAAGCTCGAACCAAAAAAACCTCCGCGTTGACTGCGCACAGCGGCTTGGCCTCGGCCGGCACCCCCTCGTCTGGATAATCCAGGCGCAGGAACCTTTCAAAGTAGAACAGCAGGGCCTTGCGCACGGCAAACGTCAAGCGGTGGTCGACCATTGCGTAGTCCTCCTCGATGGCCGCGCGCTGATGAGGCTTCAAGCGGGGATTTGCCTGCAACACCACGTCAACGCGCTCATGCCACAGGTGGTCCTCGGCGGGGTCACAACCCTGGGCCTCACCATTACGGACGCCTTCGCACCGTGACAACACGAAGTCCTTGAACCTGGTGTCACGGTGGCAGAAGGCACGGATATGCCAGCGCATCCCATCGAAGGCGAACGCATGGGGAGAAATGCGCCGCCATACGCGCTCGCTGCTGTCCATGCTGAGCGACTGATAAGAAACCTCGACTGAGCGGCATTTGCGCACGGCGGCCACCAGTTTCTTAAGCACATCTGACCTGACCCTTCTGTTGGGTAGAGGCATGGTTTCTGCAACTGGAATCTGGCTCATCCAGTTGTCTGCGAGCTTGAGTTGCTCCCCGACACAGTCCTTCAGGTACGCCAGGTATTTCTCGGCACTAAGGTCACAAAACTTGGGGCTGAACTGGCCAGTTGCCACGTACATCTTCTTGCTGCTGTCGTAGACCATGTTGCCAGGCGCAAGCTCCTGGTACAGGCTCAGGTCGCTGGACGCTTGAGGCACGGAAACGCCAAACGTATCGGTGAGGTCTACGCGCCGGATGCCTCCTTCCCAGTAGACGCGAAACTCGATGAACTCGAGTCGGCGCTCGGTGCCCCAACGGATTTTTTCGGCCTGCTTCATGGTGAGAAGTCTTACTTGACGGGTATGTAAACTATACGCATAATGAAACTATACCCATGAAGCGAGAGGTTGTCTAGCAGGCTTGAATGATTGGCGTGATTGCTCGAGACTGCCCCGAGCGACCGGTCACGAGCTGAAATGGCGGTGGGCCAAACCGGCCCGGCATTGACTAGGCATGAGTTCCGCTACTTCCGCAACCGAGACTTGATGAATCCACACTACCGTTTAAAACAATTGAGCTATACACTGTTACGACATTGTCAAACACGTAAAGCACATGGCTGACGTCAAAACCGAACAACTGGGTCTTCGGATTACCCCGACGGCTAAGGCACTGCTGCGCGAAGCGGCTGTCAGGGAACATCGCTCAGCCTCGAATATGGTCGAGCATCTCATTTTTGAGTATTGCGAAACGAACAACATCGCCGTTGTCGTCAATAACCCACCTACAAAAACAGGGAAAACCACTCCGTGAAGACCGTCAAGCAAGCCTGCCAACTGGCACCCAACGCGCTGTCCATTGACGTCAGCGACCAAATCGAACAACTCGACCAGCTGATTCAGGATGAAGGCAACGGCGAGGCTTTCTACAGCAAGACTTTTATCACCGCAGGTATGCGCGACTTGCTACGAGGCACCATCGAGCGTCTGGCCGGCAAGTCCTCGAATGCTGTTTTCCATCTGAAGCAAGCTATGGGCGGCGGTAAGACCCACCTGATTGTGGGCGCTGGACTCGCAGCGAAGCACCGGGAGTTGCGCCACAAGTATTGCGCTGACGTGCCGCACATCGACGCCTTTGAATCCGCCCGTGTGGTGGCCTTCAACGGTCGCAACAGCCCGCCGCACTACCTGTGGGGTGAAATCGCGCACCAACTGGGCATGGGCGAGCAGTTCAAGAAGTTCTGGGCCTCGGGTCCAGAGGCGCCGGACGAGACTGATTGGACGGCCCTTCTCAGGTCGGACAAGCCGACCCTCATTCTGCTCGATGAACTGCCCCCTTACTTCCAGTACCTGGGCACGCGTGCCACGGGCACTGGCACGGTCGCTGACATCGCCACCCGCGCTTTTGCCAACTTGCTCAGCGCGGCGGGCAAACTTTCTAACGTCTGTGTGGTGGTTTCCGACCTGGACGCCTCCTACGCTCAGGGTGGCGCCCTCATTGAGCGTGCGCTATTCGATGCACGCAAAGAGCTGGGCCGTCAGGAAAAGACCATCACTCCGGTGGACCTGGCAGGTAACGAGGTATACGACATCCTGCGCAAGCGCTTGTTCACCAAGCTGCCTGACGCTGCCGAAATTCAGGACCTGGCTGCCCGATATGGCCAGGCACTGGAAGAGGCGACTAAGTCCAAAGTGATTGCTCGCGGCGCGGAGGCAATGGCCGACGAAATCGTCCAAACCTATCCCTTCCATCCTCGGCTGAAAGGACTTGTCGCTCTCTTTAAGGAAAATGAGCAGTTCAGGCAGACCCGCGGTCTGATGGAGCTGATGTCACGCCTACTCAAGTCAGTATGGGAGCGTGACGCCGATGACATTTACCTGATTGGCGCTCAGCACTTTGACCTCAGCATCACAGCGGTCCGTAGCAAGCTGGCAGATATCTCGGGAATGAACGACGTCATTTCCAAGGACCTATGGGATGTCAACTTCGCGGCCCACGCCCAGGCTATCGACGCCTCGAGCGGCAACAAGAACGCCACGGAGGTCGCCAACCTCCTCTTCACGGCCAGCCTGTCGACTGCGGTCAATGCAGTCAAGGGGCTGACGCGTGAGGAAGTGTTGGAGTGCGTGGTTACCCCGATGCAGTCGGTGGTGGAATACAACGCGGCTATCGATGGCATGCTCTCTGAGTGCTGGTTCATGCATCAAGGCCAAGATGCCAAGCTCTACTTCGACCGCCAGGAGAACCTGACCAAGATGCTGCAGGGCATTGCGGCCACCGCGCCTGAGGCCCAGATTGACGAGCTCATCAAAGCGCGGCTGACGGAGATGTTTGCGCCCACGCGCAAGACGGCCTACAGCCAGGTCATTCCCCTGCCCAAGCTCAACGAGGTCATCGCTGAAGTGAAGCGCAACCGTGTGCTGCTCATCATCGACCCTGCGACCAAAATGCCCCCGGAGCAGCTGTCTGCTTTCTTTGCGGAGCTTCCGGAGAAGAACAATCTTCTGGTATTGACTGGCGACAAGACGCAGATGGCCAGCATTGAACAGGCTGCCCGTAAGAGCTATGCGACCTTGAAAGCTGAGGTCAAGATTCCTAAGTCACACGCGCAGTACGAGGAGTTTTTGAGCAAGAAGGAGTCGTCCGCTCACGACTTTTACAGCACCATCCTCGGGGTGTTCGACAAGCTCATCTACCCGGCCCAGGTTGGCGAGAAGCCACCTGAGCTCAAAATCAAGCCGCTGGACACTCGCCGCGACAACAGCAAGCCGTTCGATGGCGAAGAGCAAATTGAGAAAACGTTGACCGCCCATCCCAAGAAGTTGTTTTTGGACGTGGAAGCGGACTTTGACACGCTGCGCGACTTCGCGGAAACCAATCTCTGGAACGATGGCTCTGCCACGATTGACTGGGCGACGGCGGTGGCCAGGGAGAAACAGCGGGCCAAGATGCCGTGGATGCCGCCGCGCGGTCTGGACATGCTCAAGGCCATCGCCGTGCAGCGCGGCGTCTGGGAAGACCTGGGCAATGGCCACGTGTCGCACACCCCAGCAAAAAAGAAAACGTCTGTTCAGGTGGTCGCTGATACCACCCCGAATGACGATGGCGAGGTCGTGCTGCGCATCAACGCCCTAAATGCAGGCCACAGTGGCCGTATCCATTACGCGGAAGACGGCGTTGTCAGCACATCCAGTCCTGTGCTCAAGGACGAGACGCTACGGTCCAAGGCCTACCGCATCCAGTTCCTCGCAGTGGACCCTAACGGTCAATATGACACAGGTGAGGTCACCAGCTGGACCAACAAGCTGACCATCCGCGCCAATTTCGATGCCGCCACACGTCAAGTGGAGCTCCGCGTGGCGCCGGCTGCCACGCTCAAGTACACATTGGACGGGTCAGAGGCCCGCAATGGCCAGGACTACACCGGCCCGATTCAGCTGGATGACAACGCCGCCAAGATTCTGGCGTTCGCGGAGGGCGGCGGTCTTGAGGCCAAAGAGAAATTCGAGTATGTCGGTGCCCGCCGGGGTGACGAGGGTGGCGGTGGCAAGCGCGAGGTAGTCATCGACCGCAGCAAGCCAGCGCGCCTCAACCGTATGGTCAACCTGGGCTCTCGCCAAGACGCGTACCAGGTGGTCTCTCTGCTCAAGGAGCGCCAGGCGACCGTAGAAAAGGTGGCCGCCGTCGTGGGCAGCAGCCCGGCTGCGGTGCAGTTCTTCCTGGGGGACACCCCAGCCGACGGGGCCTACCTAGAGTCTGTGCTCAACCAGATTGGTTCGTGCCTGCCCGCTGACTCCTCCATCAGTTTGAAGATTCATCGCTTCCAGTTCCAGACCGGGCAAGACCTGCTAGACCTCACGGAACAGGTTGGCATCGAACTTAACGAGAGCGATTTTTCCCAATAACCCATTCGTCCCGCATACATGACCCAGACCAAAAATGTGAAACCGGCCGACCAGTTCGAGGGCTTCGGAGCCGCGACCTTCGGCGCACACATCTTCCATGTGGAGATTCCGGTTTCTGCCAAAGGGGACATCACCGTCGTTGAGGACTACGGCCTCAAGGGCGGTGAAAACGGTGTGCCGCCGCGCGAGACCCGCGTGGTACTGCCGCGGCGCTTCTGGTCAGCCATCGCGGAGACCGCCCGCAAGGATTTTGCTGCCAGGCTGAAGTCAAAAAAACTGGCCAGCCCGCGATGGACAACTGGCGACAACAAGGTCGACCGAATGTTGGGCAAGGAACTATGTGTGCTGGTCTGGGCCGCTGAGCATGCCAACAGCGCGGATGAGTGCAAAGCCATTGCCGCCAGATGGGCCGCTTTCAAGCCGGAGGAGCGGTGGTGGCTCTTCAGCCAGACTGCGGCAGAGGCTGGATTACCTGAGGACAAAGAGGCCGGGTGGCGCAAGGCCCTGTACTACGCCTTGTCCAGTGGCAAGGCAGAGCCTCGGCAGAAGCGCTCCATCCGTCCCGAAGAAGAGCCACCGACCAGCCTGCAGCTGTTCTGAATCTGCTGTCCTGCAGACTTTTACCCTGATAACCAGAAAAAATGACCCCTACCGCTGTCACAGCCTCTCCCAAGGTGGACTACACCACCACACCACATCCTTCTGGCGTTCAAGCACTGAGCCTCAAAGATGCCCCAGCGCTGATTGAGTCGCTGCTGCCTGTTCAGAAACTGTCCATCGACGTTTACAAAGAACGTATGGCCGGCTCAGGGCAGACGCTGACCGCGTTAGGTAGTTACTGGAAAGGCCGTAAACCCCTCGTGCTCAATCGCGCATGCGTATTGGCCTCCCTGTTGCCGGCCACCGATGACCCTATCAAGGACTTGGAGGTGTTTGAGCTGTTGATGGGCATGGACGACGTTTCGATGTCGAAACGTATTGGATTGGCCAAACCCGTTGAAATCGTCAGGCATGTACCTGTTCACGACATCGGAGCCTTCTTCAAGGTAGACCCCCCCGAACAGGCAGACGTTCTGCCGATGCAGGGACCCTTTGATATCAACGACTACACCTATCTGAAAAACGGAGTTGAGCGTGTGCCCCGGCTATCTTGGCAGGAGGGCGTATCTGAAGACCAAAAGCACGAGTTGGCGGCAAAGCTATTTGACTCTCAGTCCTACAAGGAGCTCGCCGGCGCCAGGGGCACTTTGCGTGCCGAAGAAATCGCTGACAAGGTGAGTACTCATATCTGGCGGAGGGTTAATGCTCATTTAGGCACAAAGGCCACTTCATTTCCGGAGCTGGTGGAGCAGCTGGGGGTCATGCGCTTTGGGCATCGACCAACGGTGGCGGACACCTTTTCAGGCTCTGGTCAGATTCCATTTGCAGCCGCGCAACTGGGGTGCGACGTCTACGCATCCGACCTCAACCCCGTGGCTTGCATGTTGACATGGGGCGCATTCAACATTGTCGGAGCCAGCGCTGAGAAACGTAAAGAAATCGAAACCGAGCAGGCGGAACTGGTCGCTAACGTCAAGGCCGAAATCGATAAGCTGGGGATTGAAAGCGACGGCAATGGCTGGCGTGGCAAAGTGTACCTGTACTGCCTTGAAGTGACTTGTCCGTCTTCTGGTTGGAAGGTTCCAGTATTGCCCACGTTGGTGGTCAGTAAGGGCAAGTCGGTCTATGCAAAGCTGGTGCCTGTGGCGGCCGAGAAGCGCTATGACATTGAGCTGGTTTGCGAGGCCTCTGCTGCCGAGATGAAGGCCGCCGAACAAGGCACTTACCGTACAGGTAATGTTGTGCACGCGGTCAACGGTGTGGAGCACGTCAACAGCATTGCGAGCATCCGGGGTGATTACACGGACACGGATGATGGCAGGAAGGTTAAGAAGAACCGCCTGCGACTGTGGGGCCAGAGCGACGTGGTCTTCCGGGATGGCGACATCTTCAACGAACGGTTGTATGCAGTTCAGTGGATTAAGGAGATGCCTGAGGGCGATTCAAGCCGGGCACCCACGCAATTCCGCACCGTGACCAAGGCGGACCTGGCCCGTGAAGAGAAAGTGACACGCTACGTCCAAGAGCACCTGGCCGAGTGGCAGGACAAGGGCTGGGTGCCGGATACGCGGATTGAGCCGGGGGATGAAACAGAGCGCCTTTACCGAGAGCGCGGCTGGACGTATTGGCACCAGTTGTTCAACCCAAGGCAGCTGCTCGTAAACTCGCTCATCCGCAAACATTCTCTGAATGCGTCCTCGTGCATCTTCTCAACAAGGTCGTTTGATTACGCGTCACGGCTCTGCAGGTGGGATTCAGGCCACCCCGGGTCGAGCGCTCAGGCGATGAGCACGTTTACCAATCAAGCCTTGAACACGCTTTTCGCCTACGGATGTAAGTCAGGCTATCACACGGTGGAACTGACCCAGTCCCTAAAGACCTTTCGGCCAGTCAGTGGCGTCGGTCAAGTTCTTTCGGGACCAGCGCACGAGTTCAACTTACGAGCTGATTTATTTGTATCTGACCCACCGTATGGCGATGCAGTCAAATACGAGGAAATCCTTGAGTACTTCATCGCCTGGTTGCGCAAGAACCCGCCAGCAGAGTTTTCCAACTGGACCTGGGACTCGCGTCGTGAACTGGCGGTGAAGGGTGAGGACCATGACTTTCGCTTGGGCATGGTCGCCGCCTACAAGCGTATGACCGAGTGCATGCCCGACAACGGTCTGCAAATCCTGATGTTCACCCACCAGGACGGCAGCATCTGGGCGGACATGGCCAACATTGTTTGGGCCAGCGGCCTGCGAGTGACTGCAGCTTGGTACCTGGTGACAGAAACCGATTCCGCACTGCGTGAAGGCTCCTATGTCAAAGGCACCATCTTGCTGGTCTTGCGCAAGCGGCTTGGTGCCAAGCGCACCAACCAGACCGACTTGGCGTACGAACTCGAGGACGAGGTGGCAGACCAAATCAAGCGTCTGACCGGCATGAATGACTCCATGGCTGCCGATAGTAAGCGGGCCAAGGACGGCAACCTGTTCGAAGACGCTGACCTGCAGATGGCAGGCTACGCAGCAGCGCTGAAGGTACTGACCAAGTACAGCATCATTGATGGCAAAGACATGGCACAGGAAGCTCTGCGCCCGCGCGTAAAGGGGCAAAACACTTTGGTAGAGACCCTCATTGAATTTGCGACCGATACTGCCAACAGGATGCTCGTTCCGTTAGGCCTAGAGGAGTCTGTTTGGCAAGACTTGGAGCCAGCTGAGCGCTTCTACATGAAAATGCTCGAGCAAGAGTCCCATGGCCTCAACAAGCTGGACAACTATCAGAATTTCGCTAAAGCCTTTGCGGTCCGTGATTTCAGCGCCCTCATGGCCAGCGAGAGCGCCAACAAGGCTGCTTTGAAGTCAGCCAAGGACTTCGGGCGGGCAGAGATGAACCAGTCGTCGGAGCTGCACCAAACGCCAACACGCGCGGTGCTGTATGCGCTCATGGACTTGCAGGCCGACAAGGACCTGGACGTGGTGCTCAAAGGGCTGGAGCAGAACTTGAAGGTGGGTGCGTTCTACTCGTCGCGAAATATGTTGGTCACCATTGCGCGGTTCATTGCCAAGAAGGTCGACGCCATGCGCCCGGGAGAGGCTTCCGCAGCCCGTGTGCTAGCTGACGGAATCGAAAACCAGCGCCTCTAAGCGCACGGCAAGGGGGCTCTATGAGGCCGTTTTCCATTCGGTTGTTTTCGCCATCGGGTGCACCCGATGGCATCCTGGTGGCGTCCCGTGATGATTGGCCGGGGCGCGCAGTCATCTTTCCCCGCGCGCTGGCCGGAGAGGTCAAAGGCCGCAAGGAGTACCAACAGCCCGGCATCTACGTCCTGGTAAGCGGCAAGCGTATGTACATTGGTGAAGGCGACCCAGTGGGCGACCGCATTGACTCGCACGTCAGGCACAAGGACTTCTGGAAAAAGGGTGTCTTCTTCACCGCCGAGGGCGGGCGCCTAAACAAGGCGCATGTGCAGCACTTGGAGTCACGACTGATTGCATTGGCCAAACATGCCAACCGTGTGCCGTTGGACAACGCCAACCAACCCACGGTGCCAGCGCTGTCGGAGGAGGACCACGCGTTTACCGAGAACTTCCTCCATGAAATTCTGCTGATGTTGCCTTTGCTTGGCTTTTGGCAGTTCTCGGTGGATGAAGAGGACGCCGATGACCCCAAAGACGACCCCGACGCCGCAGCCACAGCCGATGAAACGGCTTCCATCAGCACCGGCAAACGTGCCGCACTTTATTCCAGCATTCCGCAGGGGCTGCAGTTCAAATTATCTGCCCGCAACGCCGACGCCACCTTGGAAGTGGCAGAAGGAGGCGTGGTCATCAAGGCTGGCAGCCGTGTAGCGGACCCCGTGACCGACCGATTTGAGGTAGACGCGCCCAGCTACGCCGCACTGCGCAGGCAGCTGCAAGAGTCTGGCGTCATTGCACAGACGGCCAAAGGCTGGGCGTTCACCATAGACCAATTCTTTTCCTCTGGCTCAGCAGCAGCTGCGGTTGCTCGTGGCTCTATCAGCAACGCCGATTGGTGGAAGGGAAACCAAGGCAAGTCCTTGGGCGACTACATTCGCGAAGCGAAGGCCAAGGCGTGAGCGGTATCCAACGATTCAGCTCTCGCCGACAACGGCTTGACAAGGAATTCCTGGCCAAGCGGCTGCAAGGCGCGGTCTCCTACCGACGCATCGCCGGGTATTTCCGCAGCTCTATTTTCGAGTTGGTCGGGGAAGAAATCGGCGACATCCCAGACGTCCGCATCGTTTGCAATAGCGAGCTAGACGTCGCTGACATCCGGGTATCCCAGGCGGCGCGTGAAGCTGCTCTGAAAGAGACCTGGAATGAGGTGTCGCCAGCAGCCGAGGCGCTGTTGTACCGCGACAAGTACCGCAAGCTCTACGAGCTGCTGCGCAAGGGTAACGTCCAGGTCCGTGTGGTGCCTAAAGACAAGGTCTTTTTGCACGGGAAGGCTGGTGTCATCGAGGCTTCCGATGGTCGCAAAACCAGTTTCATGGGCTCCATCAATGAGTCCAAGAGCGCTTTTGCAGACAACTACGAAATCCTTTGGGAGGACCCCTCACCAGAGGCCGTGGATTGGGTGGACGAAGAGTTCGATGCGCTATGGGCCGACAGCTACCCCTTACCAGATGCCATCATCGAAGAGGTCGAGCGGGTGGCCAAGCGCCATGAAGTGCGCTTCGAAGACCTCAAGACGGAAGAGGTGCCCGGTGCAGTAATGGCGGAGAGCCCGCTGTACCGAGGGGGTGAAATGCTGCAGCCTTGGCAGCGGGCGTTTGTGTCCATCTTTCTTCAGCACCGCGAGACGTACGGCAAGGTCCGCCTCCTCCTGGCCGACGAGGTGGGCGTCGGAAAGACCCTATCCATGGCGGGTGCTGCTTTGGTTTCGGCCCTCCTAGGTGATGGCAAGGTACTCATCTTGTGTCCATCCACCCTGACTTTTCAGTGGCAGACCGAGCTCACGGACAAGCTGGGCATTCCCAGTGCGGTGTGGTTGTCGGCCCGTAAGTGCTGGCAGGACGAACATGGCCACATTATCAAGAACACCCAAGGGGCCGCGGCCATCAAGCGCTGTCCGAGCGCGATTGCCATCGTGTCGCATGGCCTCATGGTCCAAAAGGCCGATGAATGCGAAGAACTGCTGAGCATGTCCTTCGGTACCGTCGTGCTGGACGAAGGCCACAAGGCCCGCGTGAGTCGCGGTATCAGCAAAAAAGAGTACAAGCCCAACAACCTGCTCTCCTTCATGACCCGGCTGGCTAAGCGGACCAGGAATCTGGTGATTGGCACCGCCACGCCTATCCAGACGGAGATAGTCGAGCTTTGGGACTTGCTGAATTTGCTCAACGAGGGCGCCGACTTTGTCATGGGGCTTCCGTACACAAGCAAATGGCGCAACTGTGACGAGGCCTTACCTATCGTCAAGGGTGATGTCACGTTCTCCAATCCTGCGGATGTGTGGGACCTGCTCAGGACGCCTCTGCCGCCGAGCACCGAGAGTGACCCTCGGTTGAAAAGTCTGCGCATGACCCTGGGCCTGGACGATTCCCAGCATTTCAGCGACCGAACGTACCAAGACCTGGACTTCGCCTCCCAAATGACGCTAGAGGAAATCGCCAGCGACAAAGATTTTTTCAAGAACAACAATCCCATCTTGCGTCACACGGTCCTGCGCAGGCGCGATGTGCTCGAAGAGATGGGGTTGTTGGAACGGGTCGAAGTGGATGTGCATCCCGACCCCAAAGCCCCGCTGGGCTCCTACCCGGGCCTGACTTTGGACGGTATCGGATTGATGACGAACCTCCCGTTTAACCTGGCCTACCAGGCCGCGGAGGAATTCACCGCCCTATTGGGGCAGCGCACCAAGGCAGCTGGATTCATGAAGAATCTGCTGCTTCAACGCATCTGTTCCAGCTTTGCTGCAGGTCGTTCCACAGCGCAGAGGATGCTGGACAAGCGCCCCATTGAGGACGAGGACGAGCTGGAAGGCTTAGAGAATGCGCTGGATTCCCTGACTGAAAAGGAAGCGGATTGCTTGAAACAAATCGTGGCCGAACTGGGGCGACTGGAAGCTCGTGACCCAAAGCTGGCCGCGGTCAACTATTTCCTGGACGATTACCGAACCGGCCAGGCGCCGGACAACAAGACCTGGGCCGAGCACGGCTGCATAATTTTCAGCCAGTACTTCGACACCGCTAAGTGGGTGGCATCCGAGATTGCCAAGGCACACCCCGACCAGGTTGTGGCCGTGTACGCTGGCGCCGGAAAAAGTGGTCTTTTCAAAGGGGAAGAGTTCTCCACGGTGGAACGCGAGTACATCAAGAGCGCGGTCAAACGACATGAAGTCAAGCTCGTGGTTGCCACAGACGCGGCCTGCGAGGGGCTGAATCTGCAGGCCTTGGGCACCCTCATCAACGTTGACCTGCCTTGGAACCCCAGCAAACTTGAACAGCGGCTGGGCCGCATAAAGCGTTTTGGGCAGATGCGGCGCACAGTTGACATGCTTAACCTGGTCTACGCCCAGACCCGCGATGAGAAAGTCTACAGCGTGCTGTCGCGCCGGCTGAAGGATAAGTTCGACATCTTCGGGTCACTGCCCGACACACTGGACGACGAGTGGATTGACGACCAGGAGCGAATGGAAGTTGAACTCGACAAGTACATCGAGCGTCGACAGGCCGCAAAGAATGCTTTTGAAATTCGGTACCAGACGCGTGAAAGCGTAGACCCGGGCAAGGAGCGGTGGGAGCTGTGTTCGAAGGTACTGGCCAGGACGGAGCTGCTGGAGCTACTCAGCGAAGGTTGGTAGCCCCTGATGGGCAGGGCTTTTCGATGGAAACCAGACTTTTCGGCCTAGATGCGAAGGCATTGCGTTACCAGCCGCGTCTCGCGGCTGAGCCAAAAATGTAAAAGTTTGGGAGCACGGAGATTTTTGACCCTCACCCTCGTAAGTTCTTGTCACTATTGGAAAAAATACCAATATTGGGTCAGCTGCGTAGTAAAACCCCCTAAATCACAAAAAAGCCGCCCATTGGAGCGGCTTGGTGTGCATGCCAAGCGATGCGGCTTTACAGCTTGCGCGTCATCATGAAGCGGTCGAACTCATTCTCTGCAACACGGAACCAGAGGATGTCATCGTTGCGAAACTTGGCCCAGTCGGTGTAGACCTTCTTCCAGTTCGCATTGCTGCTCGACAACTCGGCATACAACTCATTGGCCGCCTTGTAGGCGCTCTCCATCACGTCCTTCGGGAAAGGTTGCAGTTTGGCCCCCTTCCCCACCAGTTCACGCAGCGCATTGGGGTTGCGTGCGTCATACATGGCTTGCATGTTGACATGCGCATGGGAGGCCGCCAGTTCGACGGCACTCTTGTAGTCGTTGGGCAGCGCATTCCAGGCCTTGGAGTTGACGAACAGATCCAATTCAGGACCGCCTTCCCACCAACCGGGATACAGGTAGTTCTTCGCGACCTTGTAGAAGCCGAGTTTCAAGTCGTCATAAGGTCCGATCCATTCCGCGGCATCGATGGTCCCCTTCTCCAGCGAGGGATAGATATCACCTCCGGGAATGTTCTGCGGGATCACGCCGATGCGCTCCATCACCTTGCCGGCAAAGCCGCCGATGCGCATTTTCAAGCCCTTCATGTCAGCCAGGCTCTTGATTGGCTTGCGGAACCAACCGCCCATTTGCGAGCCGGTGTTGCCCATCGGGAAATTGATGATGTTGTAACCAGCGTAGAACTCGCGCATGAGCTTCAGGCCGTTGCCCTGATACATCCAAGCCGTCATCTGACGCGAGTTCATCCCGAAAGGCACGGCACAGCCCAGCGCGAAGGTCGGGTCTTTGCCGAAAAAGTAATACGGCGCGGTGTGACAGCATTCGACTGTGCCCTGTTGTACGGCATCAACCACGCCAAAGGGTGGTACGAGTTCACCGCCGGCATGCACCGATATTTCGAACTTGCCATCGGTGGCCTCCTTCACCTTCTGGGAAAAGATATGGGCGGAACCGAAAATCGTGTCGAGCGAATTAGGAAAGCTTGAAGCCAGGCGCCAGCGCACGGTTTGTTGTGCCATCGCAGCGGCCGGGGCTGCGCCAGCGGCAAGAATGCCCGCCAGACCAGCATGTTTGACGAATGAACGGCGTTCCATCATTGAGTCTCCCTCAAAGTTGTGAAGTGGGCAGTCTCAGTACTTGCCTTGTACAGACTGACGCGTATTGTATTTTTTTGTTACAACAAAACCATCTTGTGGCTTACCCGAAGATCAGTCCGGGAAGACAAAGATGCTGGGGTGTTGCATGTCGCCCGGCAAGACCGGGCGGGGTCGTTAGCTGCCGGCGACCGTCATGGCATCGACAAGAACAGAGCCCGTCGATCTGCTGCCACTTTGGTAGGTGTCGGCTCCGACGGCCGCGATACCCAGAAGCATCTCGCGCAAGTTGCCGGCGATGGTGATTTCCTGCACGGGATGTTGAATGATGCCGCCGTCCACCCAGAAACCCATGACACCGCGGGAATAGTCGCCGGTCACGTAATTCACGCCATGCCCCATGAGTTCAATGACCAGCAGGCCGCGATGCATCTTGCGCAACATGGCCGCCAGATCGTCACTCGGCAGGGTCAACCTGCTGGTGAGCGTCAGGTTATGCGGCCCGCCAGCATTGCCGGTGGTCCGCATGCCGAGTTTGCGGGCGGAGTACGTGGACAGAAAGTAGCCCTCCAGTCGCCCGGCTTTCACGACGCGGCGGGCACTTGTGCGGACGCCCTCGTCGTCGAATGGCGCGGTGCCCATGCCATTCGCGGCCTTGGGATCCTCAGCCAGATCGAGGTGCTCGGCCATCACCGACTTGCCGAGATGGTCGACCAGGAATGAGGCTTTGCGATAGAGCGTGCCGCCGCTCGCGGCATGCACCAGAGAGCCGATCAGCCCTGCCGCGACGGGCGACTCGAACAACACCGGATATTGCCCGGTCGGCAGTTTGCGCGCGCGCAGGCGTGACAGCGCGCGCTCGGCAGCGTAACGACCCACCACTTCAGGCGAGGCCAACTCTGAAGCCCGGCGCTTGCTGCTGTACCAGTAGTCGCGCTGCATGTCGTTGCCCCGCCCGGCGATGGGCACACAGGACAGGCTGTGGCGCGTAGTGGCATAGCCATTGGAGAAGCCGCGCGAGTTGGCAAGCACGAAGTGCATATGCTGGGCCGAGACACTGGCCCCTTCGCTGTTGCGGATGCGGACATCGGTGGCGAATGCCGCGTCCTCGGAGCGGCGCGCCAGTTCGGCAGCGTCTTCCACGGAGATATCCCAAGGGTGGTAGAGCTGCGGGTCGCGAACCGCCTTGGCCAGCAATTCGGGCTCTGGCAAGCCGGCGCAATCGTCTTCAGCGGTGTAACGCGCGATATCAAAAGCGGCCAGTGCCGTGCGGCGTATCGCTGCAGGAGAAAAGTCCGAGGTGCTCGCATGACCCTTGCGCTGACCGGCGTAAACCGTGATGTCGAGCCCCTTGTCGGTGTTGTGCTCGACCTGCTCCACCTTGCCACGGCGCACATTCACACTCAAACCCTGACCCTCGGACACTTCGACCGCGGCGTCACTGGCACCGGCACGACGTGCCTCATCCAAGCCCAGAGCCGCGAGGTTTTGCAATTCAGATTTGGAAAAAGAGAATTGGCCCACATTGAACCTTTGCTATGTATCAAACGGAACGTTTCGAGTTGACGCAAGCCTTGCCCGTTTGAACCCCAGAGCAACGATGCAATGCAACACCACGGCGAACGATAATACGAGCCGATGAAATCCCGGACTTCCCATCACACCACCCTGCACGCCGCTGACGCTTCATCGGCGGACTACGCCGGCCCCAGCAAAAGCCAGCTCAAGCGTGAGATGCAGGCCCTGCAAGACTTGGGGGAGCGTCTGGCCGCCCTTCCCCATCACCGTATCGACTTGCTCGACGTACCCGCGGTGCTGCGCGACGCACTGCGCGAACTGACGCGTATTCATGCCCACGAAGGTCGCCGACGTCATGCCCAATACATCGGCAAACTGATGCGCAGGGTCGATCCGGAACCTCTGCGCCAGGCGCTGCTGGAGGCGACAGGCGAGAATCGCGAAGCCGTGGCTCGCATGCATTTGCTCGAAGACTGGCGCACACGTTTGCTGCAGGGTGATGATGCGCTCACCGCCTTCTTGCAGGGGCACCCGCACGCCGACGCCCAGGCGCTGCGTCAGTTGGTACGTGCGACGCGCGCGGAACAAGCCGCTGGCAAACCGCCGCGCCAGTACCGGGCGCTCTACCAAACCATCAAAAACCTGCTCGAGCCGCAAGACGATGAATCCCACGACTTCTGAAACCCAGACCGCCGCCTTCGACGCCCTGCACATCGGCCTGGTTTCGGTCAGCGACCGTGCCTCCAGCGGTGTTTACGCCGACCAGGGATTGCCGGCCCTGCGCGAATGGCTGAGCCGCGCCTTGCGAAACCCGCTGCGCTTCACCCAGCGGCTGATTCCCGACGAGCGCGAGGAAATTTCCCAGACCTTGCGCGAACTGGTGGACGACCTTGGCTGCCATCTGGTGCTGACCACGGGTGGCACAGGCCCGGCTGTGCGCGACGTCACACCGGAGGCCACGATGGATGTCGCCGACAGACTCATGCCTGGTTTCGGCGAGGAAATGCGGCGCATCAGCCTGAACTTCGTTCCCACGGCGATCTTGTCACGCCAGGTCGCGGTCATTCGCAACGCCAGCCTGATTCTCAACCTTCCCGGCCAGCCGAAGTCGATCCGCGAGACGCTCGAGGGCGTGCGCAATGCCGAAGAGGCCGTGACGGTACGCGGCGTCTTTGCGGCAGTGCCCTATTGTGTCGACCTCATCGGTGGGCCGTATCTGGAATGCGATCCTGCCGTATGCGACGCCTTTCGCCCGAAATCCGCCCAGCGGCCGAAAAGCTAAACACATAGCGCCCTTTGGATCGCATTCACGGCGCAAAACCTTGCATGGCAACCGGGCTGAATGGCGACTACGATATGCTCAAAATGTTTATCGCCGGCAACAACGCGGGCCGCAGTCCCAGCTTGAGCCGTTGACCAACCCCCTGAAACGCGGAGACCGACATGCACCAATTCAAGCCGATCCACACAACCATCATCGCCACTTTACTCGGCGCCTTGGCGCTTGGAACTGCAGCCCAAGCCAGCGCGACCACGCTCAGTGTTCTTGCAGCCGGAACCCTCGGAAAGACCTTCAGAGAAGCGGCAAAAGGCTTCGAGCAGCAGCACCCCGGCGTGACCGTGGAGCCTCAATTCGGCGGCAGCGTGAAGATGGTCAAAATGGTGACCCAGTTGCACATCCCGGCGGATGTCGTGGCGGTAGCCGACTACTCGGTCATCCCCAAATACATGTATGCCAAGGGCGACCAGACAGCGACCGCTGACTGGTCGATCGGCTTTCTGCGCAATGCCATCACCTTTGTCTACACGCCGAAAAGCAAGGACGCCGGCACGATCAACGCCAACAATTGGTATCAAATCTTGAGCCAGCCCGGAGTCCAGATCGGTCGCTCCAACCCGAATACCGATCCCTCCGGCTACCAGACTCTGCAAATGCTCGACTTGGCTTCGAGCTACTACCATGATCCGCAACTCGAGCAGAAGGTATTGGCGAACGCGCCGACGAGCAATATGCGCGATACCGAGACCGACCTGATCGCCGCCTTGCAACTCGGCCAGATCGACTATCTCGCGATTTACCAGTCGGACGCGCTGCAACATCACCTGGAGTCACTGCGCTTGCCGGCGCAGATCAACCTGAGCGATCCGAAGTATGCCGCGGACTACGCCAAGAGCACAGCCGAAACGGCCAACGGCGCACTGCCTGGAAGGCCCATTGTCTATGCACTGACGATTCCCAAGAGCGCCCCTCATCCCAAACTGGCCGCCGCGTTCATTGCCTATTTGCTCGGCCCTCAAGGCCAGAAGTTGATCGCGCAAAACGGCTTCACACCGGTGCACCCGGCCTATGCGCAAAACGCCGCCCACATGCCGGCCTCCTTGCGCAGCATGACGGTTGCATGGCCAGGGCAGTGAGCAGCGACGTCATCGCTTGCACCACCCAGGCCGAAACTCCGGAGTAAGGCGCCAACATCGAGGCCCTCATGACATCGCGGCGCGGCTTGATGTTCTGGATGTTCTGGCTCTCGGGTTGCCTGGTCCTGGGCTTCATCTCGTTGCCACTGCTGGCACTGCTCCTGCGGCCAACGCTGGGGCAACTTCGCGACGCTGCCATGCACGCCGGCATTCGCAATTCATTTCTGCTGAGTCTGGAAGGCGCCGCGCTGGCAACATTCTTGTCCATGCTGTTCGGTTTGCCACTTGCCTATGTGCTGGCTCGCCAGCGCTTTCGCGGTAAAGCGGTGGTCGAAGCCATGGTTGATTTGCCGCTCACCATTCCCCACACCATTGCCGGAATCGCCCTGCTCCTGGTGTTTTCGCGCAACGGTTGGTTGGGTCCCATGGCTGCCAGCATCGGCTTGACGTTTTGGGGCACGTTTGCCGGTGTGGTGTTGGCCATGGCTTATGTCGGCCTGCCCTATGCAGTGAATGCCGCGCGCGTCGGCTTCGAAGCGATCGACCCGCATATCGAAAAGGCTGCGCGCAGCTTGGGGGCGGGACCTTGGACCACGTTCTGCCGTGTCAGCATGCCTCTGGCCTGGCGGGGTGTGATGACGGGGCTGACGCTTTGCTTTGCACGTGCGATTGGCGAGTTCGCTGCCGTGGTTCTGCTCGCCTACTACCCGATGACAGCACCCGTAAAAATTTATGATCTGTTCCTGCAGGTCGGCCTGAACGAATCGGTGGCAGCCTCGGTCCTGTTCCTCGTCATCGTGCTTGGCCTCTTCTGGGCTCTGCGGCTGCTGGCCTATGGGCGCCATTCAGACCGCCGCGTCGAACCTGCCGCGGCACGATGAATTGACAAAGCCCTCACGCCTACAGCAGACACTCGAGTTGGCTGCTCTGGTTACAGCCGTGGGCAGCTACCGCAGCCAGCCCATCAGCATTCGCCTGGAGCCTGGGCAGACCTTGGCACTGCTAGGCGGCAATGGCGCAGGCAAAACCACGCTGCTCGAAACCATTGCCGGCTTCCTGAAACCGCTGGCGGGCAAGGTTCTGTTGGCAGGACGGGATTGCTCCAGCGCACCGCCCGAAGCCCGGTGCATTGGCTATCTCTTTCAGACAGACGCCTTGTTTCCGCATTTGACAGTCGGCCAAAACCTGCAATTCGGGCGACTTGCCAGCGAGAACCTCGACACCCTGCTCGACCGCTTCGAGCTCCGCGACCTGGCAGCGCGCCGTCCTGGGCAATTGAGCGGCGGTGAGCGTCAGCGCGTGGCCTTGGCGAGAACCCTGGCTGGCGACCCGAATGCGGTCCTGCTGGATGAGCCACTCTCGGCCATTGACCCAGCAACGCGGCCAGCCATGCGCGACGAGCTCGCGCGCCACTTACTCGCTTGTCCCGCCCCCTCCATCGTCGTGACACACGATCCGGGCGAGGCCCTGGCCCTTGGGCAACTGGTGGGGGTGATGGATGCGGGCGAACTGCTGCAAATCGGCCCGGCGTCAGCCATGTTCTCACGCCCAGCCGGTCTACGATCGGCCCAACTGTTGGGTGTTGAAAACATCTGGCAGGGTGTCGTTGCGTCTTTGCCGGGCGACGACAAGGTGCGAATACGCCTTGGATTGGAATCCGAGGCTTGTTGGATCGAAACCCTGTGTGATGATACGCACGACGCTCTGCAAATAGGGGACCGCGTGAGCCTGTGCGTGCGCGCTGCCGATCTGCAACTCATCGCTCCAGGCCAACCAGCACCGGACAGTCCGAACCAACTCGAGGTGCGACTTGTCGATCGCACCGACTTGGCTTCGGTCGTGCAACTGCGCTGTCGCTTGCGCGACAACCTCGATGTCCTAGCCTATGCTCTGCCCTGGCAATTGCGGGGGTGGCCGTTGGCGCCTGGCCACGTGCTTCGCTTGCACCTTGCGGCACAAGCCGTGCATGTGCTGCAAGCCTGATGCATCAGGTGGGTAGACTGCAGCGTACGGTTCTCGCGCGCCACACTCCTAACCCAACCATGCGACTCATCGGCAACATCATCTGGCTGATTCTGGGCGGCTTCTTCATGGGCCTGGCCTGGTGGTTGGCTGCCCTACTCTGCGCCATCACCATCGTCGGTATTCCCTGGGCAGTCGCGGCATGCCGCATTGGCATGTTCAGTTTCTGGCCGTTCGGCCAGCGCGTCATCGACAAGCCAGAGGGTGCCGTTGCCTTGGGCTTGTCCACCGTGGGCAATCTGATCTGGGCCATTATCTTCGGATGGTGGCTGGCGCTGGGGCACCTGGTCTCGGCCGTACTCTGTGCCATCACCATCATCGGCATACCCTTTGCGCTTCAACACATCAAGCTTGCCGAACTTTCATTGTTCCCCTACGGCAAACAGATTGTTCCCGTCACGGACTGACGAATGGCGAGCGGGCCATGCCAAAAACTTCCCGAGCCCATCGGGACGATCAGATCACACCAAGCTGGAGTAGCTGCGTGGGCTCTTCCAGAATGAATTGCGCGCCCCAATGGTGTGGTTCCTGGTGACCGCAATAGCCATAAGCAGCCGCCACAGATCCCATGCCGGCTGCATGTGCGGCCTGTATGTCACGCACATCATCTCCAACATAAAGACACCGATGGGCTGGCACGCCGAGCAGAGCCGATGCATGCAGAAGCGGATCGGGTGCAGGTTTGGGTTTGGCTGTCGTGTCACCACTCACGACGCAGCCCGGCGGGAACGGCAGCAACATGCAGGCCAACAGCTGTTGCGTCAGCGTGGCGACCTTGTTGGTGACGATGCCCCACGGGATAGCCCGATCCACCAGTTGCCGCAGAACCCATTCAACACCGGGGAACAGGCGGGTATGAATACAGATGTCATGCGCGTAATTGCGCAAAAACTCTTCGCGTAACGATTGATAGTCAGCATGATCCGGCCCTAACGCGAACCCGATCTGAATCAGGCCCCGCGCACCATGGGAAGCCATGGGGCGCAACGACGCCAATGGCAACGCCTCCATGCCTCGATCCCGGCGCATGCGGTTGAGTGCGGCAGCTAAGTCCGGTGCCGTATCGGCCAGGGTTCCGTCCAAATCGAATAAAACGGCTTGGAATGTCGGCGTCATATCGGGCGCCGGCACGCAAAAAAATAATTCACATCGACATCCGTGCCGAGGCGAAACGTCCGGTCTAGCAAGTTGAATTCCAATCCCTTGAATTCAACGGGCTCCAGGCCCGAGTTCCGAGCCCAGCTCGCAAGCTCGCTGGGCCGGATGAATTTGGCATAGGAATGGGTGCCTCTGGGGAGCAGGTGTAAAAGATATTCAGCACCCAGAATGGCCATGACGAAAGCCTTGGCATTGCGATTGATGGTCGAGAAAAAGACCCAGCCACCTGGACGCACCAGCGTTGCTGCGGCTTGTACGACCGAGGCTGGATTCGGGACGTGCTCCAGCATTTCCATGCAGCAGACCACGTCCAATGCTCCTTTTAGCTCTGACGCGAGTTGCTCGGCGGAGATCAACCTGTAATCCACGGACAGGCCGGATTGCAGCGCGTGAAGACCCGCCACCTTGAGCGCCTTCTCCGCCAGATCGATCCCGGTGACCAGCGCTCCGGCCATGGCCATCGACTCGCTGAGTATGCCGCCGCCACAGCCAATATCCAGCACGCGTTGGCCAGACAAACTGGCATGACCCCGCATCCATGCCAGCCGCACCGGGTTGATGTCATGCAACGGCTTGAACTCGCCACTCGAATCCCACCAGCGATGCGCCGCATCTCCGAATTTTTTCAGTTCCGCAGCTTCAGCATTCATGTTTGATGTCCTCTGACCATGCCCAACAACGGCCGTTAGCGCCCTATGCTAGGCGCACAGCCCAAAAAAAACCCCGCCGAAGCGGGGTATTTTGAACCGAAATGGGCCTGGCTTACTTGGTCACGGTGCGTGAACCAACAATCTCGACCACAGCGCGGCGGTTGGGCGCCTGACACTCGACCTGTTTCTTAAAGGTTCCCTTGCAGCTCTTGGGGTCGACACGGAAGTCTGTCTTCCCTTTACCTTCGATGTAGATCTTGTCAGCGGGAATGCCCTTGCTCACCAGATACGCCTTGACGGCCTCGGCACGACGCAGCGACAGCTTCTGGTTGTAGGCAACACTGCCGAAACTGTCGGTGTAACCCGTGGAGATGACGGTTTCCAGGTTGATGGCCTTGATCTTCTCAGCCAGATCGTCGAGCGATTGTTGACCAGCAGGCTGCAAGACTGCCTTGTTGAACTGGAAGAAGGCGTCAGCTGAATAGGTGACTTTCTCGCTCACGGGCACAGGAACCGGAACGGGCACAGGTGCCGGCGCTGGAGCCGGGGCAGGGGCCGGAGCGGGCGCAGGCGGAGGTTCAACAGCCTTGGCAACAATGGCGCCATCGCAGCCCACGGCAGCAGTTGCCGGAGTCCAGAAATTGTCACGCCAGCACAGGGTGTTATCCCCATTTTTCCAGACCAGGCCAAACGGATCCTGCCAGTTGTTGATGGTTTTGGCGTCTTGAGCGAAGGCAACCGTGCTCGCTGTGGCGGCAAGCGCCGTCACGACCAGGAGTTTTGCGAATTTGTTGGCTTTAATCATCGTTCTTTCCTCTCAAAAGTAAGGACCGCAATCAATGTTATACAGACATCATAGAGCGTCAAGCCTTTGAGTTACAGACCCGCGCCGGGATCAGTCATCAGCCGTGTCAATTCTGCCACATGGCCCCATGAGCGCGATGACAATTGTGGACATCACCTGTGCGATGCCCTAGCCGCCAGCGGCAGGATTCGAGAGTGCGCTGTTGCTGATTCAGCTTTAAACCGCGCTGCTACCATTGAAGGCTTGATTTGAGATCGCACTGCTCATGCAAACCCGCAGCAGTGCCCCGCACTGGGTCCCGAATGTCCGCCTACGCCAAAGAAACCCTTCCGGTCAGTCTGGAAGAAGAAATGCGCCGTTCTTACCTGGATTACGCAATGAGCGTAATTGTCGGGCGCGCCCTCCCGGATGTGCGTGATGGCCTGAAGCCGGTGCATCGCCGGGTGCTGTTTGCCATGCACGAACTCAGCAACTCTTGGAACCGGCCTTATAAAAAATCGGCCCGTATCGTCGGCGACGTGATCGGTAAATACCACCCGCATGGCGACCAATCGGTCTACGACACCATCGTGCGCATGGCGCAGGATTTTTCCCTGCGCTACATGCTTGTCGACGGCCAGGGCAACTTCGGCTCCGTGGACGGTGACAACGCCGCCGCGATGCGCTATACCGAAATCCGCCTGGCCAAGATCGCGCACGAGATGCTGGCCGATATCGACAAAGAAACGGTCAATTTCGGCCCCAACTACGACGGCTCGGAACAGGAGCCGCTGGTCCTGCCGGCACGTATCCCCAATCTGCTGCTCAATGGCTCGGCCGGTATTGCGGTCGGCATGGCCACCAATATTCCGCCGCATAACCTGGGTGAGTTGATCGACGGCTGCCTGCATCTGCTTCGGCACCCGCAAGCCGATGTGGAAGCACTCATGCAGCACATTCCGGCACCGGATTTCCCGACTGCCGGCATCATCTATGGCCTGACTGGCGTGCGCGACGCCTACCGCAGTGGGCGCGGCCGGGTGGTGATGCGCGCACGCTGCCATGTCGAAGACATCGACCGCAACCTGCGCCAGGCCATCATCGTCGATGAACTCCCCTATCAGGTGAACAAGCGCACCCTGCTCGAGCGCATTGCCGAGTTGGTGCAGGAAAAAAAGTTGGAGGGTATCAGCCACATCCAGGACGAATCGGATAAGTCCGGCATGCGCGTGGTGATTGAACTCAAGCGCGGTGAGCTGGCGGAGGTTGTGCTCAACAAGCTGTACAAGCAGACGCAGTTGCAGGACACATTCGGCGTCAACATGGTCTGCCTGGTCGACGGCCAGCCGAGACTGCTCAACCTCAAGCAAATGCTGGCTGCATTCCTGCAGCACCGGCGCGAGGTGATCACCCGGCGCAGTGTGTTCGAGTTGCGTCGCGCGCGCGAACGTGGCCATGTTCTGGAAGGCCTGGCCGTTGCCCTGGCCAACCTCGACCGCATGATCGAGTTGATCAAGGCCGCACCGACGCCGCCCATCGCCAAGGAAGGTCTCCTTGCCGAGGTGTGGGAGCCTGGTGAGGCGCGCGCCATGCTCGCACGGGTCGAGGGCAATCCGGATGATTTCCGCCCGGATGATCTCGATCCACATTACGGGCTCAAGCCCGTCGGCTACCGCCTGTCAGACTTGCAGGCGCAGGAAATTCTGCAGATGCGGCTGCAGCGCCTGACGGGTCTGGAGCAGGACAAGATCGTGCAGGAGTACAAGGGTGTCATGGCGCAGATCGCAGACCTGCTGGACATCCTCGCCAAGCCCGAACGCATCACCGTGATCATCGCCGACGAACTGGCGGCTCTCAGAGCCGAGTTCAACGATGCCCGCCGCTCGACCATCGAGCCGAACGCGACAGAACTCGATATCGAAGACCTGATCACGCCGCAAGACATGGTGGTGACCATCTCCCATGTCGGTTATATCAAGAGCCAACCCATGGACGAATACCGCGCGCAGCGGCGCGGCGGCCGGGGCAAGTTGGCCAGCGGTACGAAGGAGGATGACTGGATCGATCAGCTCTTCGTCGCCAACACCCATGCCATGTTGTTGTGCTTCTCGAATCGTGGCCGGGTGTATTGGATGAAGGTGTATGAAGCACCCCAGGGCGGTCGCGGCTCGCGCGGCAGGCCGCTGGTGAACTTATTCCCGCTGGCGGAGGGCGAAAAAATCACGGCCGTGCTGCCAGTGAAGGCGTTCGACGAGGATCATTTCGTCTTCATGGCAACGGCGCGCGGCACGGTCAAGAAGACCCCGCTGTCAGCTTTCGCCAACCGCCGTACCGCTGGCATCATTGCCTGCGGGTTGGACGATGACGACTACCTCGTGGGCGTGGCCATCACCGACGGCCAGCACGACGTGATGCTGTTTTCCGACTCCGGCAAGGCCGTGCGCTTCGACGAAAATGACGTTCGCCCCATGGGCCGCGAAGCCCGCGGCGTGCGTGGGATGAGCCTCGAAGACAACCAGAGCGTCATCGCCATGCTCGTGGCCGAAGATGAGAGTCAAAGCGTGCTGACGGCCACGGAAAACGGCTTTGGCAAGCGCACATCCATCGTCGAGTACACCCGCCACGGTCGCGGCACCAAGGGCATGATTGCCATCCAGACCAGCGAGCGCAACGGTAAGGTCGTCGCAGCCTGCCTGGTGCGCGCGGAAGACGAGATCATGCTCATCACCGACACCGGTGTTCTGGTGCGCACCCGCGTGGCCGAGATCCGCGAGCTTGGCCGTGCCACCCAGGGCGTTACCCTCATCGCCCTAGACGACAAGGCACAACTCATCGGCGTGCAACGCGTGGCGGAGTCGGACGCCCAGGTGATCGAGGTCGAACCCGGTTTGGAGTCTGACGCCGAGCCGCGGCAGGATTCCAGCGACGAAGCCTGAGCAGTTGCCATTCACCATGCCGCAGCGCCCCTACAACTTTTCCGCCGGACCAGCCGCCATGCCGGACGAAGTCTTGCTGCAGGCAGCTGCCGAGATGTTGGACTGGCATGGCAGCGGCATGAGCGTCATGGAAATGAGCCATCGCGGCCCGCAATTCGGCCAGATCCTGGCCCAGGCCGAGGCCGATCTGCGGGAACTGCTCGCGGTTCCAGCGGACTATCACGTTCTTTTCATGCAAGGCGGGGCGCTGGCCGAAAACGCCATCGTGCCGCTGAATCTGTCGCACGGGGCCAAGGCTGATTACGTCGTCACCGGGTCGTGGTCGCAGAAAAGCCAATTGGAGGCGCGCAAATTCTGCGACGTGCACCTGGCAGCCAGCGCCCGGGACGCCACTGGCTACGGCTCGATTCCGCCGCTGAACATGTGGAAGCCGCGGCGAGACGCGCAGTATCTGCATTACTGCGCCAACGAAACCATCGACGGCGTCGAGTTCCACTTCGTGCCCGCACAGTGCGATCTGCCGCTGGTGGCCGACATGTCGTCCACGATCCTCTCGCGTTCAGTCGATGTCACTGCGCACGCCTGCATCTATGCCGGTGCGCAAAAGAACATTGGACCTGCAGGCCTCACGCTGGTCATCATCCATCGCGACATGCTGAATCACGCCCTGCCCTCCTGCCCCAGTGCGTTCAATTACGGCGTGGTTGCCCAGAACGGCTCCATGTACAACACCCCTCCCACCTATGCCATCTACATGGCGGGACTGGTGTTTCAGTGGATCAAGCGCCAGACCGAGGACGGGCTGCAGGGCATCCTGGCCCTGGCAGCGCGCAATCGCAAAAAGGCCGACCTGCTTTACACCTGCATCGATAGCTCCGCGCTGTATATCAACCGTGTTGCGCATGACTGCCGTTCGCGCATGAACGTGCCGTTTTTCCTTCGCGACGAAACACTGAACGACGCGTTCCTGCAAGGTGCGCAGCAGCGTCAACTGCTGCAACTCAAAGGCCACAAATCCGTGGGCGGCATGCGCGCCAGCATCTACAACGCCATGCCGTGTGCAGGCGTCGAGGCCTTGGTCGACTACATGCGGGAATTCGAGCGCCTGCATTGAAACCGTCTCCCGATGAACGCTGACATCACCCCCTTGCGCGACCAGATCGACGCCATCGACCGCGAATTGCTCGCGCTGTTGAACCGACGTGCCCAGTGCGCCCAGCGCATCGGTCAGCACAAACATCTTGCCGGGTTGCCCGTGTTTCGGCCCGAGCGTGAACGCGAAGTCATCACCAAAGTGCAGCAAGCCAATGCCGGCCCTTTGCTGAACGACGGGGTGTCGGCCATCTGGCGGGAAATCATGTCGGCTTGCCGCGCGCTGGAAGCACGCCAGCAGGTGGCCTTTCTTGGCCCCGAGGGCACCTACAGTGAACAGGCGGCGCGCCAATTTTTCGGCTCCAGTTGCGACTTCCTTGCCTGCACCGACCTGGATGACGTGTTTCGCTGTCAGCTCAGCGGCAGCAGCGCCTTCGCTGTGGTGGCGATTGAAAACTCCACCGAAGGCGCGATCGCCCGCACGCTCGACTTGCTGCTGGCGCATCCCGTGAGGATTTGCGGCGAAATCAGTCTCGCCATTCACCACAACCTGTTGCGCCGAAAGAACGGGCTTGACGGCATTGTCGCGATACTGGCCCATCCTCAGGCCCTGGCGCAGTGTCGGCAATGGTTGGACAAGCACCTGCCCGGCCTCGAGCGCCGCGCAGTCTCCAGCAACGCCGAAGGAGCCCGCCTTGCCGCACACGACACAAGCCTGGCCGCGATCGCGGGCGAGCAGGCCGCGAGTCAATACGCCTTGGAGATTGCCGCGCCGCGCATTCAGGACGAAGCACAGAACCGCACCCGCTTCGTCGTGCTCGGCGGACCTCCCACACAGCCCAGCGGCCATGACCGCACCAGTCTCATCCTCGCCGTGCCGAATCGCGCCGGTGCTGTCTTCGGCATGCTCAAGCCGCTGGCAGATCATGGCGTGAGCATGAGCCGCTTCGAATCGCGCCCGGCTCGTTCCGGCTCCTGGGAGTATTTTTTCTACGTCGACATCGAAGGCCATCAGGACGACGACCGCGTCGCGCATGCGCTCAAGGCCCTGCGCCAATCCTGTGCGTTCTTCAAAAACCTCGGTTCCTACCCCATCGGGTAGGACTGATTGCAGGCACCTTGTGCAGAATCGTCAGCAGCCACCCATTTGAACCGCCCATCACCATGTCCACATCGTCCAGCCCTCCGCAATGGGGCACCGATTACGTCCGCACCATCTCGCCCTACGTGGGTGGCCGGCCGATAGCGGAAGTTGCCCGCGAAATCGGCATGGACGCGACCCACATTGTCAAACTTGCATCGAACGAAAACCCGCTCGGCATGTCGGCAGCTGCGCGCCAGGCCATCGTCGATGCGCTGGCCGAATCGCCCCGCTACCCTGACAACGACAGCCATGCCCTGCGCCAGGCGCTGGCCGAGCACCTGGGTCTGCCGGCCGACTGGATCGTGCTCGGCCACGGCTCCAGCGACATCCTGGAAATGGCCGCACGCGCCTTGTTGAGCGAGGGTGATTCCTGCGTTTATTCGCAATACGGCTTCATCGTCTATCCACTGGCGGTGCAACAGGCTGGAGCGCAGCACATCGTCGTGCCGGCCCGCCATTACGGCCACGACCTGCCGGCCATGGCTGCCGCCATCGAACCGTCCACCCGGCTGGTGTTTGTGGCAAACCCCAACAACCCAACCGGCACCCTAGCCTCGGCCGAGACCGTCGCCGCCTTCCTGCAACGCGTGCCGCCGAACGTGGTCGTGGTGCTGGATGAAGCCTATGTCGAATACCTCGACCCGGCACTGCGCACCGACAGCATCGCACTGCTGCGCAAGCATCCGAATCTGGTCGTCTCCCGCACCTTTTCCAAGGCCTATGGCCTTGCGGGCTTGCGCATTGGTTACGCCGCCGCTCATCCAGCATTGGCCGACGTGCTTAACCGCGTGCGCTCGGCTTTTAACACCAGCACGGTGGCACAAGCCGCCGCCCTTGCCGCCCTCGCCGACACCGATTTCCTGCAACGGGCAGTGGAGGTCAACCGCACCGGCATGGCCCAACTGACGGCAGCTTTTGACGAACTCGGCTTGCGCCACCTGCCCTCGCACGGCAACTTCGTGCTGGTGCGCATGGGAGAAGACGACCAAGCCGGTGCCCATTTCAACGCGGCCCTGCTCAAGCAGGGCGTGATCGCCAGACCCGTGGGGAATTACGGCCTGGGCCCATGGTTGCGCATCTCGGTGGGGCTGGAGGCCGAGAATGCGCGCTGCATCGAGGCGTTGCGCAACGCCTTGGGGGCGCACTGAATCCATGGACACCTTGATCGGTACGTACGCCGACACTCCCGCAAAGCCCCAGTTCAAACGCCTGGCGGTACTGGGCGTGGGTTTGCTGGGCGGCTCGTTCGCCTTGGCGGCCAAGCATGCCGGCCTTGCTCAGGAAATCGTGGGTTACAGCAAGTCGCCCTCCACCATCAAGGCAGCAAGGGCAGCCAAGGTCATCGACCATGGCGCCGACTCGGCGCTGCATGCCGCCACCGATGCCGACTTGATTCTGCTGGCTGTTCCGGTCTCGGCCATCGGCCCCTTGCTCAAGCAGATCCGTATCGGCCTGTCACCCCACGCCCTGGTGATGGATGTCGGCAGCACCAAGGGCAATGTGGTTGCGGCCGCGCAAGAGGCTCTGGGCGACATGGCCAGCCGCCAATTCGTTCCTTGCCATCCCATCGCCGGGGGTGAACACAGCGGGGTACAGCATGCGCGCTCGGCGCTGTTCGACGGTCGCCGCGTCGTCATCACACCGATGATCAACAACCCCGACCGTTTCGTCGAGGTGGCTTCGCAAATCTGGGAGGCGGTCGGTGGCGTGGTGTCCATCATGGATGCATCCGAGCACGATGCCGCTTTCGCGGCCGTCAGCCATCTTCCCCACCTGGTGGCGTTCGCCTACGTCTACGCCATGGCCCGCCAGCCCAAGGGAGGCAGCTACTTGCAACTCGCCGGCCCTGGCTTTCGCGACTTCACCCGCATCGCGGCCAGCGACCCCACCCTGTGGCGCGATGTGTTCAGCGCCAACAACACCGAAATCCTGCAGCAATTGCAGTTGTTCAAGCAGGCCATCGCCGGCTTCGAGGCGCAGATGCGCCAGGGCAACTGGAGTGTGATGGAGTCCCTCATCCGACAAGCCAGCCAGTCACGCAAGGACTGGGCCTCGCCTTCTCCCGCCGATGACATCGCCTGAATCGCTCGACCTGCCCCCCCTGATCGGCGCTGGCGGCAGCGTTCGTCTGCCGGGCTCCAAGAGCATTTCAAACCGCGTGCTTTTGCTCGCCGCTTTGGCAAGCGGGCCGACGCAGATCACCGGCCTTCTCGACTCGGACGACACCCGGGTGATGCTCGCCGCGTTGCATGCTCTGGGCGTGCAATGCAGGCAGGACGAGGCCGCCACGCTGGTGCAGGGTTGTGGCGGTCGCTTTGCAACGGGCAAGGCCGATCTGTTCCTGGGTAACGCTGGCACCGCGATCCGTCCGCTCACCGCAGCTCTGGCGCTGCTCGGCGGCGACTACAGCCTGCGTGGCGTGCCGCGCATGCACGAACGCCCCATCGGCGACCTGGTCGACGCGCTACGCGCCATCGGCTGTGACATCGGCTATGCCGCAAAGTCTGGCTATCCGCCGTTGCACATCGGCGTGGGTCTGGTCGACATCGCCGCTCCCATCCGGGTGCGAGGCGATGTCTCCAGCCAGTTCCTCACCGCTCTGCTGCTGGCGCTGCCACTTGTGGCAGCCGCGCGGGACATCACCATCGACGTCATCGGTACGCTGATTTCACGGCCCTATGTGGACATCACGCTCAAGCTGCTGGCGCGCTTCGGCGTGCACATCGAGCATCAGAACTGGCAGCGCTTCATCATTCCCGCGGGCAGCCGTTACATCAGCCCTGGGCGCATCGCCATCGAGGGCGACGCGTCATCGGCGTCGTATTTCCTCGCCGCAGGAGTGCTGGGCAATTTGCATGGTCAAGGTGCTCCGGTGGGCGTCGAAGGTGTCGACGCCAAGAGCATTCAAGGGGATATCGAATTCGCCCGCGTGCTCGAACGCCTGGGGGCAAACGTCACCTGGGGTGAGGGCCGCATCACCGCGTACGGGCTGCAGGCCGGGCTTCGCAAGCTCGCCGGCGGCAGCATTGACTGCCTGGCCATCCCCGACGCCGCCATGACCCTGGCTGTCACCGCCCTGTTTGCCCAGGAGCCAACACTGCTCACAGGCATCGGTAGCTGGCGTGTGAAAGAAACCGATCGCATCAGTGCCATGGTCACCGAATTGACCCAAATCGGTGCTCAGGTCGAGCATGGCGACGACTGGCTGCGCATCCATCCCCTGGCTGAAGCCCACTGGCGCAACGCCAGCATCGCCACCTACGACGACCACCGCATGGCGATGTGCTTCGCGCTTGCCAGCTTCGGCCCGGCCGACATCCGCATTCTCGACCCCGGCTGCGTTTCCAAGACCTTTCCCGGCTATTTCAAAGCCTTCGCGACGATCTCCCGCCCCGTTCCAGTCATCACCATCGACGGACCGACCGCATCAGGCAAGGGCACCGTGGCCTCGCATTTGGCGCAAATCCTGGGGTTTCATTACCTCGACTCGGGTGCGCTCTACCGCTCCTTGGCGCTGCTGGCCCAGCGCCAAGGGGTGGCGCTCGAGGACGAAGCCGCGCTGGCCGAACTCGCCCGGCATCTGCCCATCCGCTGCGAAGGTAGCGCCGTGTGGCTGGGACCGGAAAACGCCAGTGAAGCCATCCGCACCGAGTCCGTGGGGCAAGCCGCCTCCACACTCTCCGCCCTGCCCGCCGTGCGGCGGGCCTTGCTGCAGTTGCAGCACAGCCTGCGGCGTTCTCCCGGACTGGTCGCCGACGGCCGCGACATGGGCACCGTGGTCTTCCCGGACGCGCGCCTCAAGGTGTTTCTCACCGCCAGCTCTGCCGCACGTGCGCAACGGCGGCATAAGCAATTGATTTCTAAAGGGATTTCAACTACAATTCCCAATGTTTTGCAAGAGCTCGAACAACGCGACGCGCGCGACACCCAGCGCAGCGTCGCCGCCCTCAAGCCTGCGCAGGATGCCCTGCCTCTGAACACCTCCGAGCTCGACGTCGATCAGACCGTGCAGCAGGTGTTGCAGTGGTGGCGCCAACGTTCCTGAGTTCGCGCAGCAGCCGTACTCGGGTTGTGCAACCAACCCCGCGGGGCCACCTGCGGATTTGCGAGTCTGTCCATGTCAGTCAACCCTAGCGCCAGCACCCCTGGCGAATCCTTCGCCGCCCTGTTCGAAGAGTCGCTCAAGACGCGCGACATGCGCACTGGTGAAGTCATCACCGCGGAAGTGGTCGGCGTCGATCCCAACTTCGTGATCGTCAACGCCGGTCTGAAGTCCGATGCCTATATCCCCCTCGAAGAATTCAAGAACGATCATGGCGACGTCGAAGTCAAGATCGGCGACTTCGTCTCGGTTGCCATCGATGCGCTCGAAAACGGCTACGGCGACACCATGCTGTCGCGCGACAAGGCCAAGCGCCTGGCCTCCTGGATGTCGCTCGAGAAAGCACTCGAATCCGGCGTGTTCGCCGAAGGCACCGTGACCGGCAAGGTCAAGGGCGGCCTGACCGTGATGATCAACGGCATCCGCGCCTTCCTTCCCGGCTCCCTGCTCGACACCCGCCCGGTGAAGGACACGACGCCGTATGAAGGCAAGACCATGGAGTTCAAGGTCATCAAGCTCGACCGCAAGCGCAACAACGTCGTGCTGTCGCGCCGCGCCGTGGTCGAGGCAAGCCAAGGCGAAGAGCGCGCCAAGCTGCTGGAAAACCTCAAGGAAGGCCAGATCGTCACCGGCGTGGTCAAGAACATCACCGACTACGGCGCGTTCGTCGACCTCGGCGGCATCGACGGCCTGCTGCATATCACCGACCTGGCCTGGCGCCGCGTGCGCCACCCCAGCGAAGTGGTCACCCCCGGCCAGGAAGTCACGGCCAAGGTGCTCAAGTACGACGTGGAGAAGAACCGCGTGTCGCTCGGCCTCAAGCAGATGGGCGACGACCCCTGGGTCGGCGTGGCGCGCCGCTACCCGGCCAGCACCCGCCTGTTCGGCAAGATCACCAACCTCACCGACTATGGCGCCTTTGTCGAGATCGAACCCGGCATCGAAGGTCTGGTGCACGTCTCCGAAATGGACTGGACCAACAAGAACGTGGCCCCCAGCAAGATCGTCCAGCTCGGCGACGAAGTGGAAGTGCAAGTGCTGGAAATCGACGAAGACCGCCGCCGCATCAGCCTGGGCATGAAGCAATGCCGCGCCAATCCCTGGGACGAGTTCGCCGCCAACCACAAGCGCGGCGACAAGGTCACAGGCCCGGTCAAGTCCATCACTGACTTCGGCGTGTTCATCGGCCTGCCCGGTGGCATTGACGGTCTGGTGCACATGTCCGACCTGTCCT
Source organism: Burkholderiales bacterium (assembly GCA_013044035.1). GTDB lineage: Bacteria > Pseudomonadota > Gammaproteobacteria > Burkholderiales > Burkholderiaceae_C > Thiomonas_A. Next base: position 166,633 of record JABEVE010000004.1, on the reverse strand, counting down.
GGAACGAAACCGGCGAAGCCGCCGTGCGCAATTACAAGAAGGGCCAGGAAGTCGAGGCCTTGGTGCTGGGCATCGACATCGAGCGCGAGCGCATTTCTCTCGGTATCAAGCAGATGGAAGGTGACCCCTTCATGAACTTCGCTGCCATGAACGACAAGGGCAAGGTCGTTGAAGGCACAGTCAAATCCGTCGATGCGAAGGGTGCCACCATCGATCTCGGTGACGACATCGAAGGCTATCTGCGCGCATCCGAAATCTCCCGCGACCGCGTCGAAGATGCTCGAAACTTGCTGAAGGAAGGCGACCAGGTTTCAGCCTTGGTCATCAACATCGACCGCAAAAACCGCAGCATCCAGCTCTCGGTCAAAGCCAAAGACAGCGTCGACCAACAAGAGGTCATGAGCCGTCTGGCCAGCGAACAGCGCGAAGCCACGGGCACGACCAATCTGGGCGCCCTGCTGCGCGCGAAGCTCGACAATCAGCAACAAGAGTAAATGGGCTTGGAAATAGCGCCCGCCGGCAGCAAGCCAGGCGGGCGCTTTTTTTAAGTGGACTGTTGAAGTGACGCATTCAAGAATGCCTGCCGACATCGACTCTTTCCATTCATCTGCTCTAACTTCAACTCGCGCCATGACTCGCTCCGATTTGGTGGACTTACTTGCCGAGCGCTTTGCTCAACTGACCCATCGCGACGCCGAGCTCGCCGTGAAGACAATCCTCGACGCGCTATCGGATGCGCTGGAAAATAGCCACCGTGTCGAGATCCGCGGCTTCGGCAGTTTTTCCGTCAGCCATCGCCCCGCGCGCATCGGCCGCAACCCGCGCTCAGGCGAACAAGTCGTCGTACCGGAAAAACGCATGCCCCATTTCAAACCCGGCAAGTCGTTACGCATGCTGGTCGACCAGCCCGAGGCCGCAGCCTCGACGCCTACCACCAGCCTCTAACCGAACGCATGAGGCAGCGTGCAGCCGGTTCACGCCACGCCTGCAGGGGCAGATCAAGCCCAGCAACCAATGATCGCGGCGGCACAACGCAATGCTCCTCGCGGTCCGTCGTCACCACCACACGCTCCGTGCACGCCGCCTAAAATGCGCGCAGTTGCGCATTGCACGCGCAGTTTTTCGAACTCCTTCCCATGCGCGCCCTCAACTGGTTCGTCCGACTGATTCTGTTCCTGCTGCTGTTCGGCCTGGCACTGAATAACTTGGAGCCCACGGTTCTGCACTTGCTGTTCGGCACGCAATGGACCGCTCCGCTGTTCGTGTTGTTGCTGGCAGCGTTCACATTGGGAGCTGTGCTCGGAGCCCTGGCCATGCTGCCGGGATGGATGCGCGCGCGTCGCGCCCAGGTTGCCCGAACGCCTGGCGGCACCATGCCGGCGCCGCAGACCCAGGAGCAAGCACCCATCCGGTCTGTGCCCACCGCCATCGACGGAAGCACGCCTGATGGAGTTTGAGCTCTGGTGGCTGCTCGCGCTGCCCATCACCTTCGGCTTGGGCTGGTTGGGTTCCAGGCTGGATCTGCGCCAGTGGAAACGCGAGAGCGAACTCAGGCGCGATGCCCCCCTGTCCTATTTCCGCGGCTTGAATTTCCTCCTCACCGAGCAGCAGGACAAAGCGATCGACGCCTTCATCGAGGCCGTCACCGCCGACCCGAACACGGTGGATTTGCACTTCGCGCTCGGCAACCTGTTCCGCCGGCGCGGTGAGTATGAACGCGCCGTGCGCGTGCACCAGAATCTGCTGTCGCGCAACGACCTTCCTGCTGCCGAACGGCAGCGCGCCCAGGTCGCGCTTGCGCAGGATTTTTTCAAGGCAGGCCTGCTCGACCGTGCCGAGGCTGTCTACACCACGCTAGCCGCGTCGCCCTACAAGTCGGAGGCACTGGCGGCTTTGCTGCAAATTCACGAACGCACCAAGGAATGGCCGCGTGCCATCGATATCGCCGGTCAACTCGAACGCCTGGGCGCTGGCAGTTATGGTCGGCAGATTGCGCATTACTGCTGCGAGCTCGGCCTGCAACGCCAGCAGTCGGGTGACCTCGAGGGCATGCGGGAGGCGCTTGAGCAGGCGGTGCTGGCGCAGCCTCAGGCGGTGCGGCCTTGGCAATTGCGGGCCGCCACCGCTCTGCAACAAGATCAACCTGCGCAGGCGCTCGAGCATTTGCGCCACATTGCGCAAATGCAGCCCGAGTTCACCGCCCTCGTTGCTCTCGACGCGGCGCGTTTGTTCCTGCAACTGGGCCAGGCCGATGCCGGTCGCACCTGGTTACTGGCCCAATTGCAGGACTATCCCGCCATCGACGTGCTGGATGCCGTACTTTTGCTCGAAGCGGATGCCAGCGAACGCTATCACCTGGCGCTTGCGTATTTGCAGACTCACAAAAGCCTGCTGGCTGCGCGCCGCGTGCTCGAACAGTCCAACACGGCCTTGTCGCCCGAACCGGCACGGCTGGCGCTGGCGCAGGCGGTGGAAGGGGCGCTCAAAACCCGGCAGCGCTACCGTTGTGCCGCCTGCGGCTTTGAGGCGCGCAATTACACCTGGCATTGCCCGGCCTGCCAAGGCTGGGAAACGTATCCGCCGCGCCGTACGGAAGAACTCCAACTCATCACGCCATGAACGCTGATCAACTCGCCAAGGCTCGGGTGCTCGTCGTCGGCGACGTCATGCTCGACCGCTACTGGTTCAGTGCGGTGGAGCGCATCTCCCCAGAGGCCCCCGTCCCGGTCGCGCTGGTGCAACGCGAGGAAGACCGCATGGGCGGTGCCGCCAACGTGGCGCTCAATGCCGCCAGTCTCGGAGCCCAGACCACGCTGCTGTCGGTGGTGGGCTCGGACGACGCCGGCCGACGTCTGGCCCATCTCGTCACCGACTCCCCCATCCGCAGCGCCATGCGCCAAGTCCTGGGGCTCAGGACCACGATGAAACTGCGCGTGGTCTCGCGCCAGCAGCAACTCATCCGCATGGATTTCGAGTCCAAGCCCGACCACGAGGTGCTGCTCGACCTGATGGATCGCTACGAGCAAGAGCTCGACCTTCACGACGTGGTGCTGTTGTCCGACTACGGCAAGGGCGGGCTCACCCATGTGGTGCGCATGCTCGAGATGGCACGGCTGCGCGGCAAGCCGGTGCTGGTCGATCCGAAGGGACGCGACTACTCACGCTACAGGGGCGCCATGCTCATCACCCCCAATCGCGCCGAATTCGCCCTAGCCACCGGCGACTGGCAAAGCGAGGATGAACTGCAACAGCGTGCGGACCAGTTGCGCTCTGCGCTCGGGTTGCAGGCCGTGCTCGTCACGCGAGCCGAGGACGGGATGAGCTTGTTCACCGACGCCGGCCACCTGCACGTACAGGCTGCGGCCAAGGAGGTGTTCGATGTCTCGGGCGCAGGCGACACCGTCATTGCGACCCTGGCCGTGATGCTCGGCGCCGGGAGCAGCATGGAAGACGCGGTGCGCACCGCCAACCGCGCCGCCGGCATCGTCGTCGGCAAGCTGGGGACTGCCAGCGTCACACCCGCCGAACTCTGGCCGCAACCCTGAACATGCCCCGCTGAATCCCATACACCATACACATGTCTGAGTGCGCTCGCAGCGGCGCATCCACAAGCGCACGCACACGCTCCACCATGACCCAGCACATCATCGTCACCGGCGCCGCCGGTTTCATCGGCAGCAACATCGTGCGCGGGCTGAATGCTCGCGGCATCACCGACATCATCGCGGTCGACAACCTCACCCAGGCCGACAAATTCCACAACCTGGTGGACCTGCGCATCAGCGACTACATCGACAAGACCGCGTTCTACGACGCCTTCGCCCAGGGCCGGTTCGGCCATGTCGACGCCGTGTTCCACGAAGGCGCCTGCTCCGACACCATGGAGCACGACGGCCGCTACATGCTCGACAACAACTACGCCGCCAGCAAACGCCTGCTCGACACCTGCCTGGCGCAGGGCATCCGCCTGCTCTATGCCTCCAGCGCCGCCATCTATGGCGGCTCCGCGAGCTTCGTCGAGCAACCCCGGTTCGAGCGCCCGCTCAACGTCTACGGCTATTCCAAGCTGCTGTTCGACCAAGTGGTGCGACGCGCCCTGCCTGCTGCACGCAGCCAGATTGCCGGGTTTCGCTACTTCAACGTCTATGGTCCGGGCGAGCAGCACAAGGGCCGCATGGCCTCCGTGGCGTTTCACCATGTCAACCAGTACCGCAGCGACGGCAAGGTGAAGTTGTTCGGCAGCTATGGCGGCTACGGCCCCGGCGCTCAAATGCGCGACTTCGTCTACATCGACGACGTCGTCGCGGTGAACCTCTGGTTTTTCGACAACCCGCAACACAGCGGCGTCTTCAACCTCGGCAGCGGTCGTGCCCAGCCTTTCAACGACGTGGCCCATGCCGTCATCAACAGCATGCGCGCAGCGCACGATCTGCAGGCGCTGAGCCTGCTGGAGATGGTGGGGGACAAGCTGGTGGAGTACATCGACTTCCCCGCTGCCCTGGTCGGCAAATACCAATGCCATACCGAGGCCGACCTCCAAAACCTGCGTAGCACCGGATGCCACCACACCTTCACCGACGTGGCCACGGGCGTGGGCCGTTATGTGCGACACCTGCTGCAGCAACAGCTGCATTGACGCACGGGCGCCTCTCTCCAACCGCATCCAGGCCGAAGAGATCACAGGATCGACGCCATGAGAACCCTCTTGTCCCGCACGCTACTGGCAGGTTCCCTGCTCATGCTGGCTGCAACCGCGCATGCGGTCACCGAGGTCAATACAGCAACCCAGTCGGAACTCGAGAGCATCCGCGGTTTGGGCGTCACGCGGGTGGAGCAGATTCTCGCGGAGCGCGAGCACAACGGTGCTTATACCGACGCCGCCGATCTGGCGCGGCGCATCCCTGGCCTGGGCCGCAAGTCGGTGCGGCAACTGCAAGAAAACGGCCTGAGCATCAACGGCCAGACAGCGGCACCGTCGCTCCGCGACTGATCAACGCTGGCTCCACAGCCACGCCGCACCGCGCACGCCGGACGAGTCACCATGCAGTGCGGGCCGCAACTGGGTGCGCACGGCATCCGAGAACACCCAGGCCCGCCAGCGCAGCGGCACCTCGGCGTACAACTCCTCCACATTGCTCATGCCGCCGCCGAGCACGATCACGTCCGGATCGAGGATGTTGATGATGACGGCGAGCCCTCGCGCCAGTCGGTCGCAGTAGCGGATGAAACTTGCCCGCGCCGCCGCATCCCCCGCTCGCATGGCGGCGATGATGGCAGGCGCAGTCAAAATCTGCCCGCTGTGCGCTGCATGGTCGGCGGCGAAACCCGGCCCGCACAACCAGGTCTCGATGCAACCTGACTTACCGCACCAGCAAGGCGGACCGGGCCATTCACGCCACGCCATGTGCGAACGCGGCCACGGCAAGGCGTTGTGGCTCCACTCCCCGCCAATGGCGTTCGCGCCCAGCCAATCGACGCTGTCGATGGCGATGCCAGCACCCACGCCGGTACCCAGGATCACTCCAAACACCACGCGCGCGCCCTGCCCCGCACCGTCCACGGCCTCGCTCACGGCCAGGCAGTTGGCGTCGTTACGCACCCGGACCGGCCGCGCCAGCGCCTGTTCCAGGTCATGCAGCAGCGGTCGGCCATTGAGCGCGGTGGAGTTGGCATTGCGAATCAACCCGCTCGTCGGCGACAGCGACCCTGGAATGGCCACGCCCACAGGCAGAGCATTCGTTCCGGTCCGTCCAAGCCGTGCATCCGCCACGGCCACCAGTTCCGCCATCACCCGCAGCGTGCCGGCATAGTCGCCTTGCGGTGTGCTTCGTCGTTCGCGCAGCAGAAATCGACCCTGCGCATCGAGCGCAGCGACTTCAATCTTGGTGCCACCAAGGTCGACCCCAAGATGGGGATCCGCCTGCATGCCGTTGTTTGGCGTCGTCATGTTGCCAGAGGGCTGGGATGTGTATGGGCGACGTGATCGCGGTCGGCCACAGGCTGTTTGAGCTTGGCCCGCTCATCTGGATTCTCCCGCGTCATGCGATGAACGTTGCCGATGAAGCGAGCCTTGCCATGCGCAGCATGACGATCGTGCTGGTTGTGCCGATGGCGCGGGCTGAGCCAATCGCGCTGCGTGCAACAGGCACCGAGATACGGCTCAACACCTTCCCGAGGCTCGCCCGGGTTGAGCCTGCGGTCACAGAAGGCCGTCGCCTTGCGACGACTGCATTCGGGATAGTCGGGCATCACAGGGTTTCCGCTCCAAGCGGCGGCTGCATGATGGTTCATGGATATTGCAAGCGCTGGCTTTGCGCGCAGTCCGGCCCGACAGAGCGCTGCGGAGCAGGTTCAGGTGTCGGGATCACCTTTGATCCCGAGCAAGGCCAACAATCCGCGCTGGTCAATCACCTGAACTCCCAACTCTCGGGCCTTGGCGAGTTTGCTCCCCGCCTCGGCCCCGGCAACAACGTAATCAGTCTTCTTCGACACTGACCCCACCACTTTGCCGCCCGCGGCTTCGATGGATGCTTTCGCCTCATCGCGGCCCATTGTCGGCAGGGTTCCAGTGAGGACGAAGGTTTGACCGGCAAGGGGTTTGCGTGCTGCAGCCTCGGCAGGTACAGATTCGTCCCAATGCACACCGCAGGCGCAAAGTTGTTCGACGACCTCGCGATTGTGCGGTTGGTCGAAGAAGGTGCGGATGCTTTGGGCAACGACAGGCCCGACGTCGGGCACGGCCTGGAGTTGTTCGAGGCTGGCATCCATCAAGGCGTCGAGACTGCCGAAATGGCGTGCTAGTTCCTTGGCGGTGGCTTCGCCGACATGGCGGATGCCAAGCGCGTAAACGAAACGCGGCAAGGTGGTGAATCGACTGGATTGCAACGCCTCGAGCAGGTTGGTGGCGCTTTTATCCGCCATGCGATCGAGCGTCGCGAGCTTGAGCAAACCCAGGCGGTAAAGGTCGGGCAGGACGTTGACGATGCCGCCGTCCACCAATTGCTCGACCAGTTTTTCGCCCAGACCTTCGATGTCCATGGCTCGCCTGCTGGCGTAGTGCAGAATGGCCTGCTTGCGTTGCGCGGCACAGAACAGGCCGCCGGTGCATCGCCAGTCCGCCTCGCCGGCTTCGCGCACGATGGCCGAGCCACACACCGGGCAGTGGCCGCAAAGTTGCCGATCGAGATCGAAAGCAGCACCCGCGTCCGCAGGGCGCTGTTCGATCAACACACTCACCACTTCGGGAATGACGTCACCCGCTCGGCGCACAACGACGGTGTCACCCACGCGCACGTCCTTGCGGCGCACTTCGTCTTCGTTGTGCAGCGTGGCGTTGGTCACCGTGACACCACCGACGAATACCGGCTCCAGCTTGGCAACCGGTGTGAGCTTGCCGGTGCGACCCACTTGAATGTCGATGGCCAGGACGCGGGTGCTGCGTTCCTGTGCGGGATATTTGTGCGCCACGGCCCAAACCGGCTCGCGGTTGCGAAAACCGAGTTCGGCCTGCAGCACAAGGCTGTCGACTTTGTAGACCACGCCGTCGATGTCGAACGGCAGGCTGTCGCGCTCCTTGGCGATGCGTGCGTGGAAGGCGATGAGGGTTGGCGCGCCAGGGCCATGCACGCGCTGCTCGGCGACTGGCAGGCCCATGGCGGCCAGCGCGTCGAGCATGGCGTGGTGGGTGTCGGGCTGATGCGCCCAGCCGACGATTTCGCCCCAGCCATAGGCGTAGAAAGCCAGCGGGCGCTGTGCCGCAATCGCGGGGTCGAGTTGGCGGATGCTGCCCGCCGCGCCGTTGCGCGGGTTGACCAGAGTGGGCAGGCCGTTGGCCCGCTGGCGCTTGTTGTAGCGTTCGAAGTCGGCGCGCTTCATCAGCACCTCGCCGCGCACCTCCAGCACGGCCGGCGGATGATCCGTGTGCAAACGCAGCGGCACGCTGCGGATGGTGCGCACATTCTGTGTCACATCCTCGCCAGTCTCTCCGTCGCCACGGGTGGCCGCCTGCACCAGGGTTCCATGTTCATAGCGCAGGTTGATGGCCAGACCGTCGAATTTAAGCTCGGCGTTGTAGGTCACAGGAGCCTCGTCCGCGCCCAAGGCCAGCTTGTTGCGCACCCTTTGGTCGAACGCGATCGCCCCCTGTGGCGTGGTGTCGGTCTCGGTCTGGATGGACAGCATGGGCGCGGCGTGCCGCACCGGAGTGAATTGCGGCAGCGGCGCGCCACCCACGCGCTGGGTGGGCGAGTCGGCTGTGCGCAGCTCGGGGCGCGCAGCCTCGAGTGCCTGCAACTCGCGGAACAGGGCGTCGTAGTCGGCATCGGGAACGAGTGGGGTGTCGAGCACGTAGTAGGCGTGGCCGAGGCGCGCGAGTTCGGTGCGCAGCTCCGCCACGCGGGCCACCGGGTCGGCACCGGGCCATGCGGATCGCGGAGCTTGGTCTGAAGACATGTGGCGTGGAGGCAAGCGGGATTGCGCGGCAGCCAGACCATCGATCGGCTACTCGTGTGACGCAGGGCAGATACGGGGCGCTAGCTGAACAATCGTTGTGTGGTCGCGGTTCCGGCCGGCAGGCTGCGGGCTTCGAGTGCTGCGTAGAGTCGTTGCAATTGCTGCTCGATCTGGTCGAGCGAAGCGTGCGAGAGCGGCGCGCCATTGTCGTCCACTTGCTTCGCATCCAGGGCCTGGCCCAGTCGCCGTGCGGCCTCGCGCATGCGTGCAAAGGGTCGTAAGGCTTGCGGCACTTGGGGCACGTCGAGCAGGAGGGTGGCGCGGCTCACCGGCATTTCCGGATTCTCGGCCAGATCAGCCTGGGCGTCGAACTGGAGTTGGACCATGGAGACGGGCCGGCCGGGTTCGGGCATGTCGGTGTCACCGGGTACGATCGATGCGGGTGTGACATCCACCAGCGCGAGTCGACCGGCCGAGAGTGCCGTGGTGAAGCCCGCTGCCTGAGCCTGCTGGCGCAGATAGGCCACACCCCAGGCGACGCCCTGCGCCTGTAGATTGATGGAAAGCTGCGCGTCGTTCGCTGCGGCGAAGTTGTCGAGATCGCGCGCCTGCTCCAACACCTCCGCCATATCGGGCAAATCGGGCGCGGCGCCCAGGGCCTCGCCGAGGGCATGGCATTTGGTGACGAACTCGGAGTACTCGATGGCGTTGAGCGGCCCGCTGCGGCTGGCCAGTTGCACGGCCGCCTGCAGTTCGGCGTAGCGCGCACCGGGTTGGAGGGTCTCCCACAAGCCCGATTGCGCGTTGCGCCCCTCGAACAGCATGGGCTTGGTCCCGGCACGAGAGCTGCGCGGCAAGCGCTGCTGCAACGCCTCTCCGGGCACGGGCAACTCGAACAGGAAGCTGACGATGGCGTCGATCAGAGGGTCGATATGCAGCGCGGGGACCCGCGTCCGGCTCGGCTCGACCGGCGCCAGTTCAGGTTCGACGCGTTCGGGCTGGTCATCCAGCTCGGGTTCGTGCTGACGGTGTTCGAGGGCGTCAGGCTCACGACCCGACGTTGGTTTGGCCGAGGTCGAACTGGCATCCGGCCTGACCCGGCGGCGTCGCAACTGCCAGGATTGCCAAAGGTTGAGCGCCACCACGGCGGCGATGATCAGCGCCCCCACCATCAGCAAGGCCTGCTGCAATTGACCCATGTCGTGTTCGTCCTCGTTCGTCTGCGTTGGTGCTGGAGGCTCAGATCATGCGGACAGGCTTGATGCCGGGGTCACAACACGACTGACGCGTCGCGCCGCCTCGACCCAGAAGCCATGTCCGCTGCGCTGAGCACCCCATTCAGGCCATCATTCCAACCACCATCAAGCCACGGCTTCGGCGATGTGCGCGGCGGTGTCCATGTCGACCGCAACGATGCGCGACACGCCCTGCTCTTGCATGGTCACTCCCACCAGCTGCTCGGCCATCTCCATGGCAATCTTATTGTGCGAAATGAACAGGAATTGAATCCCATCGGACATGGAACGGACGAGCTGGGCAAAACGCTCGGTGTTGGAATCGTCCAGTGGCGCGTCGACCTCGTCAAGAATGCAGAACGGCGCGGGATTGAGATGAAAGATCCCAAACACCAAGGCAATGGCCGTGAGCGCCTTCTCGCCGCCTGAGAGCATGTGGATGGAGCTGTTGCGCTTGCCTGGCGGTTGGGCCATGACTTGTACGCCAGCGTCCAGAATTTCCTCGCCGGTCATGACCAGTCTGGCCGCGCCACCGCCGAACAACTGCGGGAACAGACGACCGAAATGCTCGTTCACGGCATCGAAGGTCAGACGCAGTTGCTCGCGCGTTTCGCTGTCGATCTTGCGGATGGCGTCTTCCAGCGTCCCGGAGGCCTGCTCCAGGTCGGCCACTTGGGCGTCGAGAAATTGCCTGCGTTCGCGTGCCTGGCCCAACTCGTCGAGTGCCGCCAGGTTCACTGCGCCTAGGGCGGCCATGTCGCGTTGCAGACGTTGCGTGTCGCGTCCGAGTTGCTCGGGTTGCACGCCTTGCGGCAGGCTTGCGGCCAGTTGCTGCAGGTCCACCTGAGCGTCGGCCAACAACTGCTGGAACTGCTCGCCTTGCAGCCGGGCTTCCTGCTCGTCGAGTTGACGGGCATTGATGGCCGCGCGCAGCGGTTCGGCGTCGCGCTCCAGGCGCAGGCGGTTTTCCTCCATGGCGCGCAAGCGTGCGGCAAGGTCGTCATGCTCTGCCCGACGCAGCGCGAGTTGCTCCAGGCGTGCCTGTTGCACGGCGAGTGCATCCTGCAACCCGGCGTTGGCGCTCTGGTCACTCAGACGCGCCAGTTCGGCTTCGATGCCCAGCAGCCGCGCGGCCACTTCGCCCAAATGCTGCTGTGCGGTGGCCGCCATGCGCTGGGCATCGGTCTGGCGCTGTTGCAAGCTGCGAATGGCGTAGCCGGCCTCAGCCTGCTGCTGCTCCAGGGAGCGCAGCATGGCGCGAGCTTCGTTGAGTGCGGTCTGCTCGCGCTGGGCCTCGACGTCGAGATCGGCCTGATCCTGCTGGCGCTGCCCAAGTTCGGCGTCGAGTTGCTCGAAGCGCGCTTCGCTCTCGGCCTGTGCGGCGGCGAGTTCGTCACGCTGCGCGGCCAGTTCTGCGAGATCGGTGTCGAGCCGTTCGGCGCGTGCGACTGACTCCTGCTCCTGCTGCTGCAGCTTGAGCCATTCCACCTGCACGGCGTGGTGTTGCTGGGTCAGCGCCTGCAGTCGACGCCCCTCGGCGGCGGCTTGCTCCTGCGCCTGGGTCCAGACGGCCTCGGCCTGCAGCGCGGCGCTGCGGGAACCGTCGGCCATGAGTTGCTGCGCCTTGGTCTGACGTTCCAGGTTTTCGATTTCCTGGGCACGCGCCAGCATGCCTGCCTGTTCGCTGTCAGCGGCATACAGGCTCACGCTGTGGCGCGTGGTGGCATGGCCATCGCGCGTCACCAGCATGGCGCCCGGAGGCAAGTCGCCACGGCGTTGCATGGCTTGCTGCATGGAGTCGGCGATGAAGACACCGGCCAGCCAGTCGCCCAGGACAGCGCGCAGACCCGGGTCGACGTGGCGCAGCAATGCGGCCAGGGGCTGCAGGCCGGTCATCGCGGGCATGGGCGCGGCGGCCTGCGGTGCGGCGAAAAACACCAGCTTCGCCGGAGGCGGGTCGGCGGCGAAGCCAGCCATGGCGTCGAGCCCGCGCACTTCCAGCGCGGCCAGGCGCTCGCGCAAGGCGGCTTCGAGCGCCGTCTCCCAACCGGGCTCGATGTGGATCCGGGTCCACAACCCGGCCAGGGTGTCGAGACCATGCCGTGCCAGCCAGGGCTGAATGCGACCCTCGGTCATCACCTTGTCCTGCAAGGCCTTGAGCGCATGCAGGCGCGCGCTGCTGACGCCGAGCTCGGCGGCCGCCTGCTGCGCTGCCGCCTGCTGCTGTTGGCGCACATCCTGCAAGCCGGGCAGTTGCTCTTGCAAAGCCTGCAGCCGTGCTTGCGTCTCGTCACGTTCGTCGCCAAGGTGGCCTTGCTGCACGTTCAAATCCCCCAGGCGCCGGCTGTCGGGGTGCTGCACGGCGCGGCGTTCGGCCTGCAGGCGCTGCAGGCGCTGCTCGACCTGCTGGACTTGCTGGCTGAGGGTGCGCTGGCGCTCGGCCTCGGCTTGCAAGCGCTGCTGTGCCGCCGCCGCCTGGGCACGCTGCTCGGCGGCCCGCATCTGGGCATCGCTCAGCCGCACCTCCAGAGCGGGAACTTGCTCGCCCTGCTCCACCACCCGGGCCTCGGCCTCGGCCTGCAGCAGTTCGGCTTCGGTCATCTCCATGGCGGCGGACGCCGCGTCCTGCTGCGACGCCTGCTGCCGTGCTCGCCACTGCGACTGCTCGGTGGCCAGCTCGATCTGGCTGCGCAGGGCGCGCTCGCGCGCTTCGACGACATAGCGGATTTCCGTCTCCAGCCTTGCCACTTGCGCCTGTGCCGCGTACAGCTCGGCTTGTGCGGCATTGAGTGCGTCACTGGCGGCGTATTGCGCCTGGCGCAACGTTTCCAGATCGGCCTCGGCGGCTCGCATCAGCGCGTTTTGCGCCTCCAGGGCGTTGACCGCGTGACCCGTCTCGGCGGCGATACGGGTCTGCCGTGCCTGGGCTTCCTGCCAGCGCAGCAGCCACAAGCCATGCTGGCTGGTCTCGAGTTGCTGCTGGAGCTGCTGGTACTGCTGCGCCACAGCGGCCTGTTGCTCCAGCTTGTCGAGCTGCGCATTCAACTCGCGCAGGATGTCGTGCACGCGCAGCAGGTTTTCACGGGTTCCATGCAGGCGATTCTCGGTTTCGCGCCGGCGTTCTTTGTATTTCGAGACACCGGCTGCCTCCTCCAGCATCACCCGCAACTCTTCCGGGCGAGATTCGAGAATGCGCGTGATGGTGCCCTGACCGATGATGGCGTAGGCGCGTGGTCCCAGCCCGGTGCCGAGGAAAATGTCCTGCACGTCGCGCCGGCGCACAACTTGGTTGTTGATGAAATAACTGGACGTGCCGTCGCGGGTGAGGACGCGTTTGACGGCGATTTCGGTGAACTGGCCCCAGTGTCCAGTGATGCGGTGCGCGCTGTTGTCAAAGACCAGTTCCACGCTGCAGCGTCCAGCCGGCTTGCGCGAACTGCTGCCGCTGAAGATCACGTCCTGCATGGATTCGCCACGCAACTCCGAGGCCTTGGACTCGCCCAGAACCCAGCGCACCGCATCGATGATGTTGGATTTGCCGCAGCCGTTCGGCCCGACCACGCCGATGCGCTGCCCGGGCATCTGAAAGGCCACAGGGTCGGCAAAGGACTTGAATCCGGCGAGCTTGATCCAGGACAGGCGCACGTGAGTAAGTTATTGATTTAAAAAGTAAAATAGCCTCATTTGAGGTCTTTTTAAGATGATAGCATCCGCCCGGCGCTCTTCCCGCACGGGCAGCGGCGCAGCGGCTGGCACCGAGGCCCCGGATAATCCGGGTTTGCACCGTGTCGCCCCCCGGCCTGCGGCCTGCCATGGCGCCACGTTGAGCTGCCATGCGCGATGTCTCGTCCGGCCAATCACCGACTTGCTTTCTCCCACCTTCCAACCCATGAGCAGCCAACCCAGCAAGACTCTGCAAACTTTTCCCAACCCGGCCGCCGGGCGTGACTATCACATCCATATGCAGGTGCCCGAGTTCACCTGCCTGTGTCCGCTCACCGGCCAGCCAGATTTCGCCCGTATCCAGCTCGACATCATCCCCGACAAGCGATGCGTCGAGCTCAAGAGCCTCAAGCTCTACATGTGGAGCTACCGCAACGAGGGGGCATTCCATGAAAAGGTCACCAACACCATTCTGGATGATCTGGTCAAGGCCATCGCCCCGCGCTTCCTGCGCGTCACGGCCCAGTGGTACGTGCGCGGCGGCATCTACACCAATGTGGTGGTGGAGCATCACAAGCGCGGCTGGAAACCCAAGCCCCGCGTCGACCTGAGCCGGTTCGAGCCCGCGCAACCTGCCGTGGCCGGCGGCTGAGATCGTGGTCGCGCGTAGCCTCAGGCTGGCTGGGTGATGCGCAACACGGCCTCGCCGCTGCTGACCAGCACGCTGCCTTGCGGCCCCGGCGCCACGCCATAAGGCGTGATGAGCGCACCCGGCAATGGGCCGAGTTCCACCTTGTCGAGCTGGCCTTGGCCAGCGAGGGTCGTGACCTCGCCGGCAGGTGTGACGCGGCGCACCTTGTGGTTGCCGCCGTCAGCCAGAATGATGTTGCCCTGCTCGTCAAGACAGAGTTGCTGGGGCTTGCGAAATAGCGCGGCAGAGCCCCTCCCATCCGTGTCACCGCGCTTGGTCGGGTTGCCTGCCAGGGTGCTGACCAGGCCCTGCGGGCTGATCTTGCGCACATCCTGATTGAAGAATTCGCTGACGTAGATGGTGCCGTCAGGCGCCACGGCGATGCCCACGGGCGTGTTGAACAGCGCTTGCTTGAGCAAGCCGTCACGATGGTCGTTCACGCCCGGCTGCCCACCGATGGTGCGCACCCGTCCCTTCGGGCTGATGCGCCGCAGGGTGTTGTTGTAGGCGTCGGCCACCAGCACATCGCCGGTGCGTGGGTCCACCGCGATGCCCACCGGATGGTTGAACTGCGCCGCCGTTCCCTGCCCGTCCCGATACCCCTGGTGCCCGACCTGCCCGGCCAGTGTGGTCACTTCGCCGTGGCGCAGCACGCGAATGGTGTTGGCATAGGAGTCGGCGATGTAAACGGTGCCGTCGTGCGCCACGGCCAAGGCGTCAGGGCCGACGAAACGCGCTTGCAGCGCCGGGCCGTCCTTGCTGACGCGGTCTTCGGCGCCCCCCGCCAAGGTGCTGACGTCGCCAGCCCGGGTGATGCGGCGAATCAGGGCATTGGCGGCGTCGGCGAGGATGATGTCACCGTTGCGCGGATCCACGGCCAGGCCACGCGGATCGAAGAAGCTGGCTTTGCCCACGGGGCCGTCGGTATGTCCATGGAGTTGAATCTGTCCGGCAAACAGGCTGAGTTGGCCTGTGCCGGACGCTTCGACCGATGCAGTTGCGGCCCTGCTGGCAAGAGGGCTAACCCCCAGCAACAGGCTCGAGGCCCACTGAAGACTCTGGCGGCGGGAGATAGGCATGACGGCGACACCGGTGGGAGTAAGGAGAACGGGAACCGATGCTAACGGCAACCCGCAGCCGTCGCTCGTCGCTCGGCCGGGATTGCAGCTTCACCGAAGAGACGCGGCGGCGAGGCCTGCCCCTGCCGTCAAGCGCCGCGCCGGTCCAGTAATGCGCGGGCGATGGTGCCGAGGTCGACATACTCCAACTCGGCGCCGGCCGGCACGCCGCGAGCCAGGCGCGTGATGCGCAAGTCGAGCGGCCTCAGGGTTTCGGCAATCACATGGGCGGTGGCCTCGCCCTCATTGGTGAAGTTGGTGGCGAGAATGATTTCCTCCACCTCGCCGCTCTTCAGACGCTGCACCAGCAGATCCAGGCCGATGTCCTTGGGGCCGACGCCATCGAGCGGGCTCAAATGGCCCATGAGCACGAAATACAGCCCGCGGTAGGTGAGGGTTTGTTCCACCGCGGCCTGGTCGGCCGGGCTTTCCACGATACACAGCAGGCGCCGGTCGCGCCTGGAGTCGGCACAGGTGGTGCAGACCTCTTGTTCGGTGTAGGTGTTGCAGCGGCTGCAACGCCGGACGCTGCCCAAGGCCTGGGTCAAAGCGTCGGCGAGGCGCGAGGCCGCGCCGCGGTCGTGCTGCAGCAAATGAAAGGCCATGCGTGCGGCCGATTTGGGGCCGATTCCGGGCAGACTGCGCAGGGCGTCGATCAAGGCGTCGAGGGTGGCGACCTGGGTGAGTTGGGAGGGGCTCATCGCGGTGCCGTCATGCAGTGGTTCGATGGCGCGACGAACAGACCAGCGTGGTCGCCGGGGGCTGACACTGCGTGCGACTTCAGAATGGCAGCTTCATGCCGGGAGGAAGGGGCATGCCGGCGGTGACGGCTGCCATTTTTTCCTGGGATGTGGTCTCGGCCTTGCGCACGGCGTCGTTGAAGGCCGCGGTCACCAGATCCTCGAGCATGTCGCGGTCGTCACCCACCAGGCTGGCATCGATGGCAACGCGGCGCACGTTGTATTTGCAGGTCATGAGCACTTTCACCAGCCCAGCGCCGGACTGGCCCTCGACTTCGATGGCGCCGAGCTCGTCCTGCACGCGCTTCATGTTGTCCTGCATCTGCTGGGCCTGTTTCATCAAGCCGGAGAGTTGTCCTTTGTTGAACATGGGTCGAGTCCTCGTTGGGGTTTTGAGCGATGGAATGGAGCGACGGAACAGCAGTCACGACCGACTCAGGCGTCGAGCGGGCGCACCGAGCCAGGCACGATCTGTGCACCCAGATCTTGCATCAACTGGCGCACCAGCGGATCCGCGGCAATGGTGGATTCGGCCTCTTGCTGACGCTGCGCCCGCGCGGCAGCGGCACGCAAGCTGGCGCTGTCGCGCACAGGACCCACCTCGATGCGCAGGCTGATGGGCCGGCCCGCAGTCGTGCTCAACACGGCCTGCAGCTTGTCCAGCGCGCCGGCACGCGTGAATTGTTCGCTGGGCACGCGCAGGCTCCAGCAATCGCCCTCGGCACCCATCCACTGGCTTTGCAGTGCCAGGCTGCGCGCCAGGGCGACAACCTCCAGGCGCTGGGCCAGGCTAGGCCAATCAGCCTCGGGGCCCGGGAACGGCCGGCTGCAGCTTTCGTCAAGCACCGGGGCGGAGCTTGACGGCGGCGCAGCATCTGGCAGCGCGGAACTTGCAACCGGCATGGACTGCGCCTGCGTCCGGGCGACAGCTTGAACGGCGTCGGTCGTGTCGGCCAAGACATGGGCCTCGGGGGACGTGACGGCGGCAATCACGCCGAGATCCATGGCTTGCACAGGCTTGGGGCGATGAGCCACCGAGGCAACCGGCGTGGCCGCCGCTGCTGGGTGCGAGGGCGTTACCGATGCATCCGAGCGCCTCTGGCCGCCCTGCGCAGGGGCAGGATCGGCGCCCTGGGTTCCCACCGGCGCGAAGGCCAGCAGGCGCAGCAGCACCATGCAAAAACCGGCATGCTCGTCCGGCGCCAACGCCAGTTCGCCCCGGCCATGCAGCACCATGCTGTAAGCCAGTTGCACGAGTTCCGGACTCAGGGTCATGGCCAATTCGCGCAGCGCGGCACCATCAGGGTCGGAAGCATCCAGCGCTTGCGGCACCACTTGCACCACGGCGATGCGCTGCAACAGCGACGCCAGTTCCTCCAGCGCGGCGGGGAAAGACAAGCCGCGCGCATCCATGCCATCAGCCAGTTGCAGCAAGGCAGCACCGTCAGCGGTAGCCAGGGCGCGCAGCAGTTCGAACAGGTATCCGGCGTCCACCGCGCCCAGCATTTGGCGTACCGCTTCGGAGGTGATGCTGCCGGCGCTGTAGGCGATGGCCTGGTCGGTGAGCGACAGGGCGTCACGCATCGAGCCATGCGCGGCGCGACCGATGGCCTGCAGAGCCTTTGGCTCGCTGGTGACGCCTTCGGCCTGCAGCACCTGCTGCAGATGCCCGGCAATCGCTGCTGGCGGCATGGACTTGAGGCTGAACTGCAGGCAACGGCTGAGCACCGTGACTGGCACTTTTTGCGGATCGGTGGTGGCCAGCACGAACTTCACCGACTCGGGCGGCTCTTCCAGCGTTTTCAACATGGCATTGAATGCGTGGTTGGAGAGCATGTGCACTTCGTCGATCATGTAGACCTTGAAGCGTCCCGAGGTGGGTTTGTAGACCGCCTGTTCCAGCAGCCGGGTCATGTCATCCACGCCGCGGTTCGAGGCGGCGTCGAGTTCGATGTAATCGACAAAGCGGCCGGCGTCGATCTCGGTGCAGGCCTGGCAGATGCCGCAGGGCTCGGCCGTGATACCACCCTGCCCGTCTGCACCGGTGCAGTTGAGCGACTTCGCCAGAATGCGGGCGATCGTGGTTTTACCCACGCCACGCGTGCCGGTGAAGAGGTAGGCGTGATGCAGCCTGCGTTGCTCCAGCGCATGGGTCAAGGCACGAACCACATGGTCCTGGCCAATCAGGGTGGAGAAGGTTTTAGGGCGCCATTTCCGCGCCAGCACGGTACTGGACATGGAGCGGATTGTAGAGGGCGCAAACCCATGCGGACAGACACAATGGCCGTCCTTTGGCCGGCCCGCCTACAATGCTTCCTGACGGGCCGCCCCGCATTGCGGCGCGGTGAACCTGGTCAGGCCGGGAACGGAGCAGCCACAGCCGTTTACTGCAAGTGCCGGGGGAACGGCTCGTCAACTTCCCCCTTCACCTTGGCCAAGACGCTGCACCCGAGTGCCGTCGCCCGCCTTCGTGTTGATCTGTGCGAAGGACCGCGCACAATGTGGTGGATGCAATGCCTTCACAGTCGGCCTGATGCGGCACCACTGCGCTTGTCAAGGACCTTGGCCGCTGTTCTTTGCTGCCTTGCATCGACCTGTTTGCCGGCTGATGCGGCAAGGCCCCCCGCAATGCCTTCGGCTTCCAACCCCGCCGGGCCGCGGGCGCCGCCCCGAAGCGACGACGGATCTATGCTGCTTCAGGCGCCCGCGTCAGACCCCGGTCGCGCCTCGACAACCGCCTCAGCTGCCATCGCGCGTTGCCGCGCCGTTCTTCGACAGTATCCCTTGCAACTGCGGCTCGAGCCGGCTGCACGGCCCAGATACTTCGAGATGGACGTGGGTTTTTTTGCGCCCGTGCCGGTGTCGCTCGCTTGGGAAGCGATGACCGACTACAACGCAATGGCCAGCTACATGCCGGGCATGGAACGCAGTGAAGTGCTCGCGACCGATGGCGACAGCCTGCAGGTGCTGCAGGCGGGACGCGGCGGCATCATGCCCTTTCGGGTGACGCTGCACAGCACGCTGGAGATCACCTTGCACGGACATGTCGCGACATGGTTCACGACGCACGGCAATCTGGATTCTCAGGGCCGCGCCGAGGTCCAGGCGCAGACTGGCGGCAGCGCGGTGCATTATGCCGCGCAACTGCACCCGCGCATCTGGCTGCCGCCATTGTTGGGGCCATGGTTCATGCGCAAGCAGTTGCAGCAGCAGATGACGGCACTGCGCGCGCACATGTGCGCGCTGCTGGGCGCAGCGGATGCCGGCAAGGCTGGCGTTTCCGCCACCACGACCCCTATGCGCCCTACGCCAGCTCAGGCCCCGGCGGGTTGACGGCCTCAGGCACCGGCCACTCCAGCACCGAGCCGTCGCCCGCAATCAGGGCCACGCGCACCCGCTTGCCGGGGCGCAGGCCGGCACAGGCCTGGGCATAGCGGGCGAGGATGGGAGCGTAGTGCTCGGTTTGCAACGTGCTGGCAGCGAGCTTGTAGTCCAGCACCCAGACGGCATCATCGAGTTCGACCAGGCGGTCGATCCGCCCCCACCCCGGCTCGTCTGCGGCCTGCGCATTCCACGCAACCTCCACCTCGTTGCGTACCCAGCGGATGCGCGCCGCATCAAAATACATGCTGGCCTGTGGCGAGCGCAGGATGCGCAGGGCCGCGTGCATCGCGGCCTGTGCCTCGCCAGCATCGAGCCCGAGTTGCAGGGCAACGCCTGACGCATCCAAGGCCTCGATCACGGCTTCGGGCCGGACCGTGGCGCTGGCGGACTGCAGCAAGGCATGCAGGGCAATGCCGATGCGCGTGGCGCGCGTGTCGGCCTGGGGCCCCTGGACCGGGCTTTGCGCCGGCTTGGCCTGCGTACGCCACAACCAGGGGATCTCGATGGGTGTCGCCGGCAATGTGGCCGGGGCTCGCGTCTCGACGGAGTCCGTGGAGCCCGGCGCCGCGTCCTGCCGCAGGGAAGACAACGCATCGGCCAAGCTGGCAGAAGCCGTACTCGCCGGTGCGGCCAGGCGCTGGCTCCACGGGGCCTGGCCGCGCATCGGCAGGCTGGTGACCCAGAGTTGCTGTCGAGCGCGAGTCATGGCCACGTACAGCAGGTTCCAGTCTTCACGTTCGGCGGCTTCCGACTCGGCCTGCACCAACTGCTGCTGGGCCGGGTGCAGACGCCTGGACGCAAGCTGCAAGGAAAAATGCAAAGGATGGGTCTGCCCAGCCGGCCAATCCAGCAGTACCGACGGGCCACTGGCAGCAGGTCGCGAATCGGCATCGGCCAGGATGACGATATTCGCCTCCAAGCCTTTTGCGCCGTGAATGGTGGACAAGCGGACCACGCCCTCACGAAGCTGCGGCTGCCCGGCATAGTCCTGCAAGCTCTCCCCAGCGTGCAGTTCGGGCACGGGCGCCCGGGCCAGGCCGCGTTTGAGCTGACGCACGAAGGCGTAGGGGGTGAGAAAGCGGCCGCCGCCCATGTCCAGCGCGAGATGCACAAAAGCATCGATCTGTGCCAGGCTCTGTGCCCGCATGGTTTCCGGCACGGACTGGGCATAGCGTTGGTGCAATTGACCCTCGGCGACGATGCGGTCGAGCAGGTCATGCGGAGGCAGCTTGTCCAGCAAAGCCACCCAACCCTCGGCCAGGGTCATGAATCGGCGCAACGCAAAGTGGGTCGGATCGCGTGCCGCCAGGGTTTGCGCCGCCTGCCACCAGCTTTGGCGGGTTTCTCGGGCGCAGCGGGCCAGCGTGAGCAAGTCGTCATCCGCCAGTCCGCCGATGGGCGACTTGAGCACTTGCGCCAGATCCAGGTTGGCGCCAGGCGATACCAGCACGCCGAGCAAAGCCAGCAAATCCCGGGCTTCGATGGTGTCGAGCAGACTGGCCTGGCTATCGCCCGCGGCGGCCGGAATGCCGGCTGCGAGCAAGGCCCGCAGATACAGGTCCATGCGGTCCTTGCGCTTGCGCAGCAGCAGCAACACATCGCCTGGCCTGGCCGGTCGCAAGCAGCCGTCGGTGTCTTCCACGCATGGACGCTGCATCAGCTCGCGCAGCAGTGCGGCCACACGCTGGGCGTCGTGTTCGATCTTGCCGATTTCGGCATCCACGTCGGGCTCGGTCAGGCTGTCACGCACGCGCAGGGTGGTTTCCACGATCCGCGCCGACGTGGCGGCCATCGCCTCGACGTCGGTGTCCGTGGCGAGCGCAGGCAGCAAAGCGGTCAGGCCCCGCACCCGGCTCTCGGTCGTGTGCGCGATGAACGCCATGGCGGGGGCCTGGGCGAACACGGCATTGACCCAATCCATCACGGCGAGCGACAGCCTGCGGGTGTGTTGCGCCGACAGCAGCACGGCACCGAAGCCCTGACGTAGAAAGCTGGCCGCGGCCTCGAACACCTGCGGGTCGGCGCGGCGGAAGCGGTAGATCGACTGTTTGTCGTCGCCGACGATGAACACCGAGGGGCGCTGTGCGTCGCCGGCGTAGGCCGAGAGCCAAGCCTGCAGGGCCTGCCACTGCACCGGGTTGGTGTCCTGGAACTCGTCGATCAGCACCTGGCGATAGCGTCGATCGAGTCGGGTCTGCACCCAGGCCGAGACATCGGCATCAGCCAGCAGTGTGCGGGCGTGCAACTCAAGGTCGCTGAAGTCGAGCAGGCCACCCTCGGCCTTCAATTGTTCGTAGCAGCCCAGCAATTGGGCCCCCAGGCGCAAGGCCCAGGCGTGGATGGTCTCGATGTCGAGCGCGTCGTGCGCCTGCACCACGCTCAGGTAGTCGCTCGCCAGCGTGTCCCAGCGGCCCACGGGGTCGTCTTGCAGGCCAAGCCTGAGCATTTCATGCTGCACCGCCTTGGTCACCAGATTGCGTGCCGAACGCGCCCCCCCCTGAGCCGTGAGCATGACTTTGCGCAACAACGCTCCGACAGCTTGCGCGTCACTGGCGTCGAGCGCAGCCTGCAAATGGAGCAGTGCCTCGCGCGCATGCGCGCCACCGCAAACACCCCAGGCTTGCGCCCACAGCCGCAATTCGATCATGTTGCGTGTGCGCCAGGCCGGCCAGCTTTCGGGCTCGGCCGCGTCCAGCCCTCGGGCCAGGGTGCCAGCCTGGGCTGCGAGCATGAATTCGCCGCGTCGCTGCACCACCAGTTCCATGAGTTGAGCCGCCGTGCTGCGTCCGGTTCGGGCCACCAGGGCGCGGTAGTCGGCACGCAGCTCCGGCTCGGCTTGCAGCTTGTCGAACAGCATGCGCCAGGCTTGCTGCACCCAGGGCTGCTCGTTCTCGATCAACTCGAAATGCAGGGGAATGCCGAAGCGCAAAGGCGCGGCGCGCAACAGTTGCGCAAACCAGCCGTGAAACGTCGAAATCGTTGTCTGTGTGCCGCCAGCGAGCACCGTGGGATAGAGCGCTCGTGCCCGCTGCAGCATGACGGCGTCGGCATGCGGCAGGCCGCGATGCGCCAACTCGGCGGCCAGCGCCGCATCGTCGAGCTGGCTCCATCCTTGCAGCAACTCCAGCAGTCGCTGTTGCATTTCAGCCGCCGCCTTGCGGGTGAAGGTGATGGCCAGCACGTCTTGTGGGGCGCAGCCATCCAGCAGGCAGCGGGCCAACCGCGCGACCAGCAGCCAGGTCTTGCCGGCACCAGCGCAAGCGCTGACCACGACGCAGGCGGCAGGGTCGCACGCCAAGCTGACATAGGTTTCAGGCGTGACCGGCGCGGCCTGGTCCTGGCCTGGGAGCTGTGCGGCGTAGGCAGGGGTGCTCATGCCGATTCAGCCCGAGTGTGGCCGGACTGCACGCTCGCCGATCGTGGCGACGGTCGATGGTCACGCCGACACAGGCCGCGTGCTTCACAGTGATCGCATAAGGGGGGCTCGCCGAGTGCGGGCATGGCCTGGCCTGTGCGCAGGGCACGCCAGTCGCGACGCATCTGCGCCAGCAGTTGCGCCGATTGCTCGCGCAAGTCGTCGGGCGCCCAGGACAGTTCAGTTGCGGTGTCGGTGTGCTCGGGATCGCGTCGCTCCGAGACCACCAGATAGCCGGCAGCGACAGACGCCGGGCTGGCATTGGCATCCGGCGCGTCAGCTCCCAGCAACAGCGCGTAGCACAGCAACTGGGTATCTTCGGCGTAACGCCTCATGCGCAATCTCAGCGCCTGTGGGTCGCCGGTCTTGTAGTCCAGAGCGTAACGCTCGGCGCCTCGCCGGTCGATCCGGTCGATCCGGCCTTCGAGCCGTAGCGTGTCGCCGTCGGCCTCGTCAGCCGGATCGGCGTCGCGATCGATCACGCGCCGCAGGCTCTGCTCTTCGCTCTGCGTCTCCCAACCCTGTGCTCGCCAGGCTTGCAGCCAATCGAGATAGTTGTCGCGCACGGCGGGCCAGGCCGCGGCAAACGGCTCGGCCAGCGCGCCGGCGCTGCTCCAGGCCTCGGCCGCGATGCGATCGAGCAAGTCGCGATTGGCCGGCCCATCCGGATCCGGCTTCTGCTGGTGAAATTGCTCCAGGATGCGATGCAAGGTGTTGCCGAAGTCGCGCTTGGAGAAGTCGGGCAACAGGTCGTCGTCCTCAGCTAGGCGCAACACCCTGCGGGCAAAAAACCGGTATGGACAGGCGCGCAAATCTGCATAGGCACTGGGCGACCAACGGGAAGGAATGTCGTCTGGAGCCGCCGGCCGAGCCTGGGGAGCGATCGACTCGGCGGGAACGTGCGGTGGCTTGATCCCCAGCGTTTGCAAATCGGCCGTGCAGAGGCCAGGTTCGGCTGACAGGGCATGCCCCTGGCTGTAACCGCCCATGGCCCAGCGCCACAATTGCAGCAAGGGGCTGGGGCCGGGATGGTCGGGACGTGGCGCTGCTTCGAACACGACCAGGCGGTGGCAACCGAGCACGAGTTTGACAACCAGTTGAACGGCCTGGGTGCGCCGCTCCTCGTGTGTCGGCAGGCCCAACCGGATGCAGGCCTGGTCGCCGAGACTACCCGGCGCCTCGGGCCACGCAGGCAGATTGCCAGCGTCGGCGCCGGCCAGGATGCACAGATCCCAGGGGCGCAGCAAGGCGTCGCGCAAGGCCAGCACATGGACGGACGGCCCGTTCTCGGCCGCATCGGGCTCTGGACGAAACACGGCGGCTTCCAGCGTCAGGCGCAGCCAGGCGAGATAGTCGCTGCGCTCCAGCTCGACGGTATGGGCAGCGCCACGATCCTGCGCCTGCAGCAGATCCAGGATTTGGACTCCCGCAGAGTCCTGGCTCCAGGCCTGCGCCAAACCCAGGCCGCGCAAAGTTTGCAACAAGGCATTGGCCCAACCTGCGACAGGCTGCTTGCCCGGTTTGCGCATGCCACGCAGGCATTCCGCGAGCCAGTCGAGCACATGTCGGTGCCGTCCAGCCACAGGGCTTTGCTGCGCTGCGGCCCAGGCGCGCCAGGCGCGTACGTCGAGCAGGCGTGCGGCGCGCACATCCACCTCCATCGTCTCCAGTTGTTGCGCATCCAGGCCTGCGGCAGCGGCGACGCAGGGCTGCTTGAGCAAGTCGAGCAAGGCATCGCTGCCGGCCTTCGCATCGAGCACTTCGAAGACGGCTTGCAGGCTGGCGGCTGCGCGCGTGGTGGAGAGCAGCCAGCCAGCTTCGTCGCGCACCGGCAAACCCAAGCGGGCGAGCAAGGCATTGACGCGGCGCGCGAGGCGCCGGTCGAGTGCGATCAAGGCGATACGCGACTGCGGTCGTGCTGCCCGTTGACGCAGGACCAACCCAACGATGGCCTGTGCCTGGTTTTCAAGGTCGCCGCCCCGCCCCCAAAGCAAGCGCTGCGCCAGCACGCGCGCCATGCGCTGCGGCAAGACAGCGCTTGCGACGTTGTGCGCAGCGGTGCTCTGCCGGTCGTGCCCAGCGCCCTGCCACGGCGCATCGTTCGAACCCGCACCACGCAACATGTTCGCGTGGTGCATGGCCATGCAACCACTGGCGCGCGCCAGCGCCGGGCCAAATCCCCGGCCGAAACCGGCCTGCAGACACAGTAGCGGCAATCCGCGTACCTGCGCCATCTGCATCAGCCGACGCAGACGCGGTTCGGGCTCATCCACCAGCACCAGCGCCAGAGCACCGCGCTGGGTCATGCACCAGGCGTCGAGTTGCGCAATATCGTTCCACCAGTTGGCAGCCGACATCTCCTGCAAGGCCATGCGCAGCATCCACCCGCCGTCATCCGTGCTGGATATCGTCTCGGCGAGCGCGCCATCATGGCCTGCCATGCGTGTTGCTGTCGATGCATCTGCCAAGGCGGACGCTGTCTGCGCGAGTGGTGCGCATTGTTCGCGCAATTGCAAGACGTCGCACGCCAGGGCCAGGCGGCTACCGATCTGCGTCGCTGCCCGATAGTCCATGGGCAAATCACCCTCGGCCTGCCAGCGCTGAGCCAGCGCAAGAGCTTGCAGCTCGAGGCTGTCTGGTCGGCTCGCGCACGGACTTGCCTGCTGCAGGCGCTGGAGCATCAATATCTGGCCCAAGGTCAACAACTGGGGCAAGACGCATGCCGCGGGAGCCGGGCTGAGCCAGGCCGAGCGGTACAGTCCCTGGTGCATTGCCTGAGGAAGTATCACGGTCAAATCAGTCGATGAAATGCTGATCTGTCGCAACCAGACCCGAATTTGGCTGACCGCGCCCTGCCAAAAATGTGAATTCGGGGTTAAATAGAGGTCGTTGGCCGGCTTTGACCCGTCAATCCACCTGTGCAATGGCTGCGCCTCGCTGTCCGTGCCGGCGCCTTCTGATCTGGAATTCATATGAGCGATCTCATCAAACAAACAACCGACGCGTCATTCGACACCGACGTCCTCAAATCCACGACCCCCGTGCTGATCGATTACTGGGCCGAATGGTGCGGCCCCTGCCGCATGGTGGCGCCCATTCTTGATGAAATCGCCGGTGAGTATCAGGGCCGCCTCAACATCATGAAAGTGAATGTCGACGAGAACCGTAGCATCCCGGCGAAATATGGGATTCGCGGCATTCCAACCTTGATGCTGTTCAAGAATGGCGAAGTGGCCGCGACGAAGGTTGGGGCCCTGTCGAAGTCGCAACTGACGACCTTTCTGGACGCGAACATATAATCGCATCCCAAGATGTGGGGCAAGAACTTCTGCCCCGTGTCTTTGCAAGACCCGAGCGACCCGCATCCGTTGGGTTGTTCCGGCGCTAAATGCGCCAGATGCGCCGTTTTCCGTGCTGCATCTTCCCATTTTTTCTAGTGTTGCCACAAGCGCCTGCACAGGACCGATGATCGGAATCCGGTTGTCACGGCCCTGCTGCACAGTCTGGTCCGGCGCAGACCATTGACCCCATCTTGCCTCGCCCCCTGCCATGCACCTGTCCGACCTCAAAGCGATGCACGTCTCCCAGTTGCTCGAAATGGCAACCGGCCTGGAGATCGAGAACGCCAGCCGACTGCGCAAGCAGGAGCTGATGTTCGCCATCCTCAAGCGCCGTGCGCGCACGGGCGAACAAATTTTCGGCGACGGGGTGATGGAGGTTCTGCCGGACGGCTTCGGTTTTTTGCGCGCCCCGGAGTCGAACTATCTCGGCTCCCCTGACGACATCTACATCTCGCCGAGTCAGATCCGACGCTTCAACCTACACACCGGCGACTCCATCGAGGGCGAGGTGCGGGTGCCCAAAGACGGCGAGCGCTATTTTGCCCTGGTGAAGGTCGACCGCGTCAACGGCGTGACCCCGGAGGAGAACAAGAACAAGATCATGTTCGAGAACTTGACGCCGCTGTTCCCGACGGAACACCTCAAGCTCGAGCGCGACATCAAGGCCGAGGAGAACATCATCGGCCGCGTCATCGACATCATCGCCCCCATCGGCAAAGGCCAGCGCGGACTGCTGGTGGCGCCGCCCAAGAGCGGCAAGACTGTGATGCTGCAATCCATCGCCCACGCCATCACGGCCAACCATCCCGAAGCCGTGCTCATCGTGCTGCTGATCGACGAGCGCCCCGAAGAGGTGACCGAAATGCAGCGCTCGGTCAAGGGCGAGGTCATCAGTTCCACCTTCGACGAACCAGCGTTGCGCCACGTTCAGGTGGCCGAGATGGTGATCGAGAAAGCCAAGCGCTTAGTGGAACTGAAAAAGGATGTGGTCATCCTGCTCGACTCCATCACCCGTTTGGCGCGGGCCTACAACACCGTGGTCCCTGCCTCTGGCAAGGTGCTCACCGGTGGCGTCGACGCCAACGCACTGCAACGCCCCAAGCGCTTCTTCGGCGCCGCGCGCAACATCGAGGAGGGCGGCTCGCTGACCATCATCGGCACGGCGCTGACCGACACCGGCAGCCGCATGGACGAGGTGATCTACGAAGAGTTTAAGGGCACCGGCAACATGGAAATCCACCTCGAACGCCGCCTGGCCGAGAAACGGGTCTACCCCGCCATCCTGCTCAACCGTTCGGGGACGCGCCGGGAAGAACTGCTGCTGAAGTCGGACATCCTGCAAAAGGCCTGGATCCTGCGCAAGCTGCTCTACCCGATGGACGAGATCGAGGCGATGGAATTCCTGCTCGAAAAGATGAAGCAGACCAAGAACAACGCCGAGTTCTTCGACATGATGCGCCGGGGCGGCTGAAGTTTTCCCCGCCGGTTTCAAACCGACTCGTGTCTGCGGCAAACATCGGCTTTGGCAAGAAGCCAAATTCATGAAATAATCATCTACTCGGTTAAGTGCAGTGGGCATGCGTCCACACCGGCTGTCTGCGCTGCGGCTGACCTCATTTTCGGAACCCCCCCCATGAAACCTGGAATCCACCCCGCATACCGTGACGTTTGCTTTGTCGACCTATCGAACGGCAGCAAGTTCGTCATACCTTCCACCGCGCAAACTCGCGAAACGGTGAAAATGGATGACGGCCGTGAGTTGCCCCTGTTCAAGCTCGACACCTCATCCGAATCGCACCCTTTCTACACCGGCACACAAAAGAGCGTGGACGCCCTGGGTGGCCGCGTGGACAAGTTCCGCCAAAAATTCGCGCGCGCTGCAGCCGTCACGAAAAAGTAAATCGTCGGCACTCTGCTGACGGGTCGCGTGGCGACGCGTTGCGCATCCATGAAACGGGCGGCCTGGCTGCCCGTTTTTGTTGACCACCATCGTCCAGAACGCCTTTCCTGGCCAGAATCATGAGCTTCCCCAACACCACTCCAGGCCAGGGGAAGTCACCGGCACGTCCCGTGGTCTCGGCCGAAGCCGTCGCCAGACTGCCGCGCTGGCCACTGTGGCTGTTGTGCGTGGCCTATGTGCTGCCGGGTTTCATCGGGCGCGATCCCTGGAAAGGTGACGGCCTGAGCTTTGGCGTTATGTGGCAAATCGCCCAGGGCCAATCGAGTTGGTTGGTGCCCAGTCTGTATGGTCAGCCAGTCGGCGGCGGCTGGCTCCCGTACTGGCTGGGGGCAGCCAGTATTCGCGGCCTCGGATCATGGATCGGCACCATTGCTTCCAGCAGACTGCCTTTCATGATCCTTCTCGGCCTCGTTCTGGTGCAAACCTGGTACGCCGCCTACCATTTCGCGCAGCGCGAAGCGGCCCAGCCGGTCCAGCCAGCCTTTGCGGCGTCCATTTCCAGAAGTGGCTACGCCCGCGCCATGGCGGACGGTGCCTTACTCAGCCTCGTGGCCTGCCTGGGTCTTCTGGCCCGGGGACACGAAACCATCCCCGAACTGGTGCAGCTCACTGGCTTCACCGCGGTGGTATTAGGTCTTTCACTCTTGCCCACTCGGGTGGTTTGGGCTTCGGTGGCACTGCTCCTCGGCTTGCTCTCGCTAGCGGCAAGCGGGGCGCCCTGGCTCGCCCTGCTCACGACGCTGACCATCACCGTGCTCTTGTTGAAGCTGGCATCACGCCAGGTCGACCTAGCGATTCATCGCAACCCCGTTGCAGGCTCTGCGCAGCGAGCACCTGGACGTGGTTGCAGACAGTGGTCGATCCCCAGCATTGCGCTGGCCTGCAGTGCGATTCTCTCGTTCGGTGTTCTGGCGTTGTTGCATGGACAAGCCGTGGCGCGTTGGCCCGGCATGGAAGCTTTTCAACATTTTCTCGGCACCTTCGCGTGGTTCGTCTGGCCGGCGTGGCCGCTGGCTGCATGGGCGGTGTGGCGTTGGCGCGAGTCGCTCGGGGAATGGCATGTGCTCGCACCACTTGCACTGCTGGCTCTGGCCACGCTGGCGGCGTTGCTGGCCCCCGGCAATGCGGCAACGCTGGTGCTGGTTCTGCCCCCGGCGGCAATGTTGGCGTCTCTTGCGCTTCCAGTGATGCGTCGTGGCAGCATGGCCGCGCTGGACTGGTTCTCGCTCATGTTTTTCAGCCTGCTCGCCCTGGTGGTCTGGGTCTTATGGCTGGCCATGCTCACTGGATTTCCCGCCAAGCCGGCTGCCAATATCGCTCGCCTTGCACCAGGCTTCATCGCCCATTTTTCGTGGTTTCCCACCCTGTTGGCCCTCCTCGCGACGACGGGCTGGACTGCAGTGGTGGCTTGGCGCGCCGGGCGGCACCGCCATCCGCTTTGGAAAGGCATGGTGCTGTCCGCCGGTGGCGTGACCCTGGTGTGGGTCTTGGTGGGACTGCTTTGGCTGCCGGTGCTGAACTACGCCAGCACCTACCGCCAACTCGGCCAACAACTGGCAAGCCGGTTACACGCCGAACACCAGCCGGACTTGCCTGCATCCTGTGTGCAAACCCTCGGGTTGAGTTTGCCGCAGCAAGCGCTGATGGGCTATTTCAGCCACGCACCCCTCGTTCCCGGTTCGCGCGGTGATCGCTGTGCCTACGTCCTCATTGCACCGCCCATGCACAATAGTTCAGTCTCGGACACATCTCCCGCGGCGAT
The DNA here is from genome assembly GCA_013044035.1 of Burkholderiales bacterium. Classification (GTDB taxonomy): domain Bacteria; phylum Pseudomonadota; class Gammaproteobacteria; order Burkholderiales; family Burkholderiaceae_C; genus Thiomonas_A. Next base: position 136,873 of record JABEVE010000004.1, on the reverse strand, counting down.
CAGCGCGCAGGTTGCGCAGCAAACACTGCGACGAGCCGAACAGGGTGTGCTGGTATGGAGTGGGCACCGCCCTGGTGAACCTGACGAGCACTTGCGCCTGTACCACCGCCGATCGAACGGAAGATGAAGGCGGTCGTGTCACTGCTGCACCTGACAGCGGGCGTGCTGATGGGTCAGCTCGCCATCATCGGTTTCGGCGTGGCCGATACGGTCATGCTCGGCCGGTATGCCAACACCGCCAATGTGGCGACCTTGTCGCTCGGGCAAGCCATCTACATCACCCTGTATGTCGCGCTTGCCGGCGTCACCCAGGCTTTGCTGCCGGCGCTGGGCCGAGCGTATGGCGCGGGATCACCGCGGCAGGTCGGTTCAGCCTTTCGTCAGGGGCTGTGGCTGGCTGCCGGACTGTGCCTCGTGGGCATGATGGTGCTGTTGTGGCCAGGCCCGCTGCTGTCGTTGACCGGGCAGTCGCATGATCCCGAAGTCGATCGCTATCTGCAAATCCTGGCACTTGGCCTGCCCGCAGCTTTGATGTTTCGCATCCACACCGCCCTCAGCCAGGCGATTTCCCGGCCCATGCTCGTCACCCTGCTGCAACTCGCAGGACTGCTGCTGAAACTGGCTCTCAACGCCATCTTCCTCGTGCCCGCCAGCTTGGGGCTGCACGCCCTCACCTCGCTCGGCGCAAGTGGTTGCGCTTTAGCGACCGTCATCACCCAATGGGCGCTGCTCGGGATTGCGCTGCTGCAACATCGCCACAGCCGCGCATTGCGGCCGTTCGAGGCCTTACGACATTGGGAATGGCCCTCCTGGACGCAACAGGGGCCGCTATTGCGCCTGGGTGGCCCGATAGGGCTGAGCCTGCTGGTGGAAGTTTCGGCCTTCACATTCATGGCACTGTTCATTGCGCGCATGGGCGACACCGAACTGGCGGGGCATCAGATTGCGGCCAACTTCGCCACCGTGCTCTACATGTTGCCGCTGTCGGTCTCCATCGCCGCCGGCTCCCTGGTGGCACAGCAACTCGGGGCCGGACATGGGGCTGCGGCGCGGCGCGCGGCCTGGGGTGGCGTGGGGCTGGCGGCCCTGCTGTCGATGAGCCTGGGGGCAGTGGTCTGGTTCGGGCGCGCGAGCATCGTGGCCTGGTACACCCGGGATGAGGCGGTACGGGCCGTGGCTGATCACCTCTTTCTTTTCATTGCCACCTACCAGTTGTTCGACGCGGTACAGGCGTGTAGCGCCTTCGTACTGCGCTCCTACCACATCGCGGTGCTGCCCAGCGCGCTCTATGCCCTGTCGTTATGGGGGGTGGGTCTGGGCGGAGGTTATGTCCTGGCGTTCAACACCCTGGGGTTCAGCCCGCTTGCATTGCAAGGCGCAGCCGGTTTCTGGATGGGGAACACGACCGGGCTGGCTTTGGCGGCAGGCAGCTTTGCCTGGCTGTTGTGGCGTACGGCACGCAAGCCCTCGTGACGTTTGCGGCTTCAGCCGGCGCACGCATCGGGCCTCCACGTTTGCGGCATGCACCGCTTACCTCAGGTCTGCAGCGCCTCGATGGTTTGGGCGATGTCCAGCCAACGCTCTTCGCACTGCACCAGACGCTCGGCCACCTGCTTGAGGCGCTTGCCCTGCTCGACGCGCTCGGCAGCCTGCGTCACCGCTTGCGACAGGCTGCGTTCGAGACCGGCCTGCTCGGCTTCAAGTGCACGCATCTCGGCTTCCAGGCGGCTTTGCTCGCTCTTCAACGGTTTGGCCTGCTGCGCAAGCTGCTGACGCGACAGTGCTGCATGACGACGCTGGTCCTTGCGGGTGCCTTGGGCAGACTCAGGCTCTGGTGCCGCGCTGCCAGCCCTGTCCTGCGCCGGGCTGACGGTTCCCCTGCTGGCTACAGCGCCAGCCCTGTTCGTACCCCCGTCTGGGGCCATGGCCCGGTCACGCATGCGTGCGCGTGCACGCTCCAGCACCCAACGCTGGTAGTCGTCGAGATCACCTTCGAAGGTTTGCACAGAGCCGTCGGCGACCAGCCAGTAGTCGTCGCAGGCGGCACGCAGCAAGGCGCGGTCATGCGACACCAGCAGCATGGCACCACCGAATTCCTGCAGGGCCAGGGTCAGCGCCTCGCGTGTGGCGAGGTCGAGGTGGTTGGTCGGCTCGTCGAGCAGCAACACATTGGGACGCTGCCACACCAGCAGCGCGAGCAGCAATCGCGCCTTCTCCCCTCCCGACATCGAGCCCACGCTCTGCTCGGCCATGTCACCGCTGAACTGAAAACGGCCGAGCCAGTTGCGCCAATCCTGCGTGGTGGTCTGTGGCTGCGTCTGTTTGGCCAGACGCGCGAGGTGCTGCATAGGTGATTCATCCGGGCGCAGCACGTCCATCTCCTGCTGGGCGTAGTAACCCACCACTACATCGACCCCCGGCTGTGCCTTGCCGGCCAGCACCGGTAGCAATCCCGCCAGGGTTTTGACCAGGGTGGACTTGCCCTGGCCGTTGGCGCCCAGCACGCCGATGCGCGCGCCGGCAAGGATGTCACGCTCCACGCCCCGCAAGATGGACTGGCCTGGCGTGTAGCCGCAGTCCACCCCGCGCAGCCGCAGCAGTTGTTGCGGTTGACGCAGGGGTTTGAGGAAGTCGAAACGCAGGGGGTTGCTCAGCATCACCGGAGCCAGCCGCTCCATGCGCTCCAGCGCCTTGAGCCGGCTTTGTGCTTGTTTTGCCTTGGTCGCCTGGGCGCGGAAACGATCGACGAAGCGCGTGAGATGGGCAATGTCTTGCTGCTGCCTGTTGTACGCCTGCGACTGCTGTGTCAACTGCTGGGCGCGGCGTTCCTCGAAGTCGGTGTAGCCGCCTGTGAAGCGCTGCAGTTTGCCGTGTTCGAGTTGTACCGTGACACGCGTTGCCGCATCGAGAAATTCGCGATCGTGGGAGATGACGATCATGGTGCCGGCGTAGCGCGACAGCCAGTTTTCCAACCACACCAGGGCGTCGAGGTCCAGGTGGTTGGTGGGCTCGTCCAGCAGCATGCAATCGCTGGGCTGAAACAAGGCCTGGGCCAGGGCCAGACGCATGCGCCAGCCGCCGGAGAAGTCGCGCACCGGCTGTTGCAGTTCATGCGGGGCGAAGCCCAGACCCAGCAACAGGGCCTCGGCGCGGGCAGTGGCGGTGTAGCCGTCGGCCAGCTCGAGCGCCTCGGCGGCTACAGCCAGGGCCATGCCATCGTGCACGGCTTCGGCAGCGCGCATCGCGGCGTTGGCTGTCTGCAAGGCGGCATCAGCCTGGCAGACGAAATCGGTCGCCGGCAGATCCGAATCCGGCGCGTTCTGCGCGACGGAGGCCACACGCCAGTGGGCGGGGAAATCGAGACTACCGCCGTCTTCGTGCAACTGACCGAGCAACAGTGCGAACAGCGACGATTTGCCGGCGCCATTGGCACCGACCAGGCCGACCTTCTCGCCGGGATGAATAGTGAGGTCGGCGCTGTCCAGCACCACTTTGGCGGCGCGGCGCAGGGTGAGTGCTTGCAGGCGAATCATGCCGGGCTGCGCAAGGCCGCAGCCTCGACCAGGAACACGGCATCGTCGCCGCCACTGGTGGACAACCAGACCACGGGAAGGCGCGGGAAAGCCGCCTCGAAATGCGCGCGCTCGTGGCCGATCTCGACCACCAGCATGCCTTGCGGGGCGAGGCGCGAAGACGCATCGGACAGCAGGCGGCGCACCAGATCCATGCCGTCGGTACCGCCGGCCAGCGCCAGTTCCGGTTCGTGGCGGTACTCCTGTGGCAGCGCCCGCATGCTCTGCGCATTGACGTAAGGCGGGTTGCACAACATCAGGTCCAGCCCGGGCTCATTGTCGGGTAAGTCCTTCAACAGGTCGGATTGCAGCAACTGCACGCGGTCCTGCAAGGCATGCAGCGCGACGTTGGCCCGGGCGACGTCGAGCGCATCCGCCGAGATGTCACTGCCCAGCACCTGGGCTCCGAGCCAGCGCTTTGCGGCGAGGATGGCGAGACAACCGGAACCGGTGCAGATGTCGGCAATGTGCCGGGGTTGGGTGTGCAACCAGGGATCCAGCCCGTCCCAGAGCAGCTCGGCGATCAAGGAACGCGGCACGATCACACGTTCGTCGACGAGGAAGCGCTCGCCCTGCAACCAGGCTTCTCCGAGTACATAAGCGACGGGTTTGCGTGTGGCGATGCGCTCGCCAAGAAGGGTGTCGAAACGCTCATGGGCATCGGCCGGAACTTCGCGCTGCAGCAAGACGTCCAGCGCCGCGAAGCTGTCCGCCAGCGGCCAGCCCAAGGCATGGATCAGCAGCCAGGCGGCCTCATCAGCCGCCGTGGTGACGCCATGGCCGAAGTGCAAACCGGCGGCCTGGAGTTCGTGCGTTGCACGTTGCCACACCGCACCGAAACGTGGCGTGGCCGGGTGAGCTGTGTTCACGCCACCAAAGCCTCGAGGGTGCGCCGGTAGATGGCGGCCAGCGGATCAAGAAAGCGCAGTTCCACATGCTCGTCGATCTGGTGGATGCTGGCGTTGGGAGGTCCGAACTCCACCACCTGCGGACAGATCTTGGCGATGAAGCGCGCATCCGAGGTGCCGCCCGTTGTGGACAGCTCGGCATGTTGGCCGGTTTCCGCCACAATGGCAGCGTGCAGGGCTGCCGACAAGCTGCCGGGTCGAGTCAGGAAGGGCTCGCCGCCCAGGGTCCAATCCAGCGTGTAGTTCAGGCCATGGCGGTCGAGCACAGCAAGCACGCGGTCCTTGAGGGATTGTGGTGTGGCCTCGGTGGAAAAGCGGAAATTGAACTCCAGCGTGAGGTCACCGGGGATGACGTTGGTGGCGCCAGTGCCGGCACGAATATTCGACATCTGCCAACTGGTCGGTGGGAAATGATCGTTGCCGGCATCCCACTGCATGGCAGCGAGTTCGGCCAATGCGGGGGCAGCCAGATGGATGGGGTTTTGCGCCAGATGCGGGTAGGCAATATGCCCCTGCACGCCATGTACGCAGAGGCGTCCGGAGAGCGAGCCGCGCCTGCCGTTCTTGATCATGTCACCCAGCGTGGCGACGGATGTGGGTTCGCCGACGATGCACCAATCGAGCCGTTGTCCGCGTCGTTCCAAGGCCTCGCACACGCGCACCGTGCCGTCACGCGCCGGGCCTTCTTCGTCGCTGGTGAGCAAGAAGGCCATCGAGCCCTGGGGCTGCGGCTGGGCAGCAAGCAGGTCTTCGACCGCAACCACCATTGCTGCCAGCGACGTTTTCATGTCGGCGGCGCCGCGGCCATAGAGCTTGCCATCGCGCTCGGTGGGCGTGAAGGGGTCGCTGTGCCACTGTTCCAGCGGTCCCGTGGGCACCACGTCGGTATGGCCGGCAAACACCAGCACCGGCGCATTCACCCCGCCACGCCCCTGGCGCAGCGCCCAAAGGTTGCGCACGCGATATGGATCAGGCCCCGCTTCGATGACCTCGCAGGTGAACCCAAGCGGACGCAGGCGCTCCGCCAGCAAGTCCTGGCAGCCACCATCGGCAGGCGTGACGGAATGGCGTGCGATCAGGGCTTCGGCGAGCTTGCGGGTGGGGGATGTCATGTGCGAGACAAGGTCAGTTGGCACCGAGATCAAGGGAGATTTCACGGAACGAGGGCTCATCCGAATCGAGCATGGCGTTGGCCGGCGGCTGGCTGCTCGGACGATTCGAGAAGTCGTTTTGCAGGCGCCACATCAAATTGGTCGGAGAGTCGGCGTAGGCCAGTGCCTCTTCGCGCCCCACTTGCCCTTCCACCACCATGCGCGCCAGGCATTGCTCGAACGTCTGCGAGCCTTCGGCCATGGTCTTTTCCATGGTGTCCTTGATGGTCGAAAAATCCCCTTTGGCGATGAGTTCGCGGATCAGCGGGGTGTTAAGCATCACCTCCACGGCCGGCGTGAGGCCTCCGGCTGTGGCCCGAAGCAGGCGTTGGGATACGACAGCCCTCAGGCCAGCGGACAAATCGGACAGCAACGCGGGGCGCATGTCGAGCGGGAAGAAGCCAAGGATGCGATTGAGCGCCTGGTAGCTGTTGTTGGCATGCAGGGTGCTGAGGCACAAATGGCCGGAGAGCGCGTAGTTCAGCGCTGCGGTCATGGTCTCGGTGTCACGAATTTCGCCGATCATGATGCAGTCCGGCGCTTGACGCAGCGCATTCTTCAAACCCACGGAAAGGCTCTTGGCGTCGATGCCAATCTCGCGCTGGTTGACGATAGACTTCTTGTTCTTGAACAGGAACTCGATCGGCTCTTCCAGCGTCAGAATGTGGCTGGTCATGCGCGCATTACGGTGATCGAGCATGGCCGCGAGACTCGTGCTCTTGCCAGAGCCGGTTGAGCCCACCATCAGGATCAAGCCGTGTTTTTCCATCACCAGATCCGCCATCACCCCGGGCAGATTCAAGCTCTCCAGCGGTGGGATGTCACTCGGGATATAGCGAATCACCATGGCCACGCTGCCGCGCTGAATGAAGGCACTCAAGCGGAAGCTGCCGATGCCGGTGCGCGCCAGTCCGAGGTTGAGTTCACCCTCGTCCAGCAACTGCTGCTGGCGCTTGGCATCGACGATCTCGGCCAGCAGCTTGGGCGGGTCTTCCGGGGTCAGCACCTGGCGGTTGATGGCCACGGCCTGGCCGCTGATGCGTATGAGGATGGGCGCATGCGGGCTGATGTAGATGTCCGAGGCCTTTTTTTCGGCCATGAGCTTGAACAGGCGTTCCATCGTCGACATGTCGTTCTCCCTAACTTGGTCGTGCGCGCCAACACCGGGTTGGCCCTGCGATTCAGTCGCGCAGCAACTCGTTGATGGCGGTCTTAGCGCGAGTCTGGGCATCCACACGCTTGACGATGACGGCGCAATACAGGCTGTATTTACCGTCGGCGCTCGGCAGATTGCCCGACACCACGACCGAGCCTTCGGGAATGCGGCCGTAACTGACTTCGCCGGTGGCACGGTCGTAGATCTTGGTGGACTTGCCGATGTACACACCCATGGAGATGACGCAGTTGTCTTCAACGACGACACCCTCCACCACTTCCGAGCGTGCGCCGATGAAACAGTTGTCACCGATGATGGTGGGGTTGGCCTGCACCGGTTCGAGCACGCCGCCAATGCCGACACCGCCCGAAAGATGCACGTTCTTGCCGATTTGCGCGCATGAGCCGACCGTGGACCAGGTATCGACCATGGTGCCGCTGTCCACATAGGCACCGATGTTGACGTAAGACGGCATCAACACCACTCCGGGCGCCAGATAACTGCCGTGCCGCGCCACGGCGGGCGGTACCACGCGCACACCGGTTTCGCGCATCTCCTCTTCACCCAGGCGGCTGAACTTGGTTTGCACTTTGTCGAAAAAATGCAGATCGCCAGCCCGCATCATGGCGTTGTCGGTGAGGCGAAAACTCAACAGCACAGCCTTTTTCAACCATTGATGCGTCACCCATTCACCCTCCACCTTCTGGGCAACGCGCAGACGCCCTGCGTTCAGTTCGTCGAGCACATGCTCGACCGTCTGGCGCAGTTCTGCAGGAGCTGTGGCTGGGTTCAGTTGGGCACGGTTGTCCCATGCCTGGTCAATAACGGTCTGGAGTTGAGTGGTCATGGTGTGGAAGGCTTGGGCTGGTCTGCGTCGAACTGAAACTCAAAGACTGCGTGCATGGGCGACGACCCGCTCGGCGGCTTCGACGCAGGCGTCGGCTTCGGCCACCAGGGCCAGACGGATGCGGCCTCGGCCTGGATTGTGGCCGCCCTGTTCGCGAGCCAGAAGACTGCCGGGCAAAACCATGCAATTGTAGTTTTCGAGCAAGCCGCTCGCGAATGCGACATCATCGTTCGGCGTCTTGGCCCACAGGTAGAAACCGGCGTCAGGTTGGCGCACATCCAGCGCTGATTGCAGGATGGGTAAAACACGGGCGAACTTGTCGCGATACAAGGATTGGTTAGCCTGCACATGCGCCTCGTCATTCCATGCGGCGATGCTGGCCGCCTGCACCGCCGGCCCCATGGCGCTGCCGTGGTAGGTACGGTATTGCAGAAAGGCCTTGAGAACGTCCGCATCGCCGGCGACGAAACCCGAGCGCAGCCCAGGCACGTTGGAGCGCTTGGATAGCGAGGTGAACATCACGAGGCGCCGAAAATCGCCACGGCCCAGTTGCACTGCCGCCTCCAGACCGCCCAGCGGCGGCGCGTCGCCGAACCAGATCTCGGAGTAGCACTCGTCGCTGGCGATGACGAAGCCGTGGCGGTCGGAGAGTTCGAACAACCGCGCCCACTCCGCAAGCGGCATCACGGCCCCTGTCGGGTTGCCGGGAGAGCAGACATACAGCAATTGCGTGCGCTGCCAGACGTGCTCGGGCACGGCCTCCCAGTCCACGGCGAAATTGCGCGCTGTGTCGACCGGGGCGAAATGGCATTGTGCTCCGGCCAGCAGGGCCGCGCCCTCGTAAATTTGATAGAAGGGGTTGGGGCTGACCACCGTGGCATGCGCCCGCGTTGGATCCACCACGACCTGTGCCAAGGCAAACAGCGCCTCACGCGAACCGTTCACCGGAAGCACCTGTGTCACCGCGTCCAGCGTCACGCCGTATCTCCGGCCGGCCCAGGCCGCGCAAACCTGGCGCAATTCCACACTACCGGCTGTCGGCGGATAGTGGGATAGGCCGTCCAGGTGATTGATCAGGGCGCGTTTGATGAGGTCTGGTGTTGGATGCCGAGGCTCGCCGATACCGAGACTGATGGCTGTGTAGGCGGGGTTGGGGCGCACGCCCGCCGTCAAAGCACGCAGTTTTTCGAACGGATAGGGCTGAAGTCGGCTGAGCAGGGGATTCACGGTGGCAGGTCAGAGTGAATGCCCATTCTAGGGAGGGCGGGCAAGCGAGGGGTTTCGATCCGGCGCCGGAAAACTGTTACAAAAAAACTTGCTGATGCTGTCCTGAAAAGCCGCCCGTTTCGCGTTGTTGCAGCGAGGAAACTGCGTTGAATTGCCCGCCGCCACTGCGCACTATGCTATGTCACATGCATTCACACTTACGCTTGACGACGTGAGCCAGGATCCTGCTCTCGACCGCTTCTGTCTGGAGGTACGTCCACGCGCGCTGCGTCTGGCGCTGCTGGAAACCGCGGGCAATTCGCATTTGGCCGCCGACCTGGTGCAAGACAGTTTGGCCAAACTGGTGAGCAATTACCGCAACAAACCTGCCGAGGAGTGGGCGCCGCTGTTCTACAGCATTCTGCGCAACCGCATCACCGACTGGCACCGGCGCAAGAAAATCGAGAAAGTGTTCGATTTTTTCTTTGCCGGCGACGACGAGGACGAAGGCGCACCGGCACCCTGGGAAAGCCTGGCCGACCCAGGCCCGGGCCCAGATCACCAACTCGGCAACCTGCAGCTTGCAGGACGGATCGCCGACGCCATCGGCAAACTCAGCGCGCGCCAACGCGAGGCGTTCATGTTGCGTGAGATGGAAGGCCTGTCGATTGCCGATACGGCAAAGGCCATGCACGTGAGCGAGGGCAGTGTGAAAACCCATCACTTGCGCGCCCTGACCCACCTGCGCCATGTGCTGCAGAGTGATAATCCATTAACTGGGGGAATTTCATCGTGAACGGTGACGCCATGAACACCAACACATCCATCACAACGGCCGAAATCGACCGCTGGCGCGCTGGCCTGCTCGATGCCGAGCAGTCGCGTATCGTGCAGGAGGCTTTGCGGTCCAACGAATCGCTGGCTGCCGAGGCTGAGTTCGGTGCGCGGTTGGCAGCCGGGCTTGCGCCCTTGCCCCAGTTGGCGGCGCGGCGCGCCCAGGCCAGGCCAGCACGGCACTTGCGCTGGCCGCGGGTGATGGCGGCGGGCTTCGTCACCGCGTCTCTGGCGGTCTTCACGCTGGCTGCGCTGCCGCTGCTGTCCAGCCACACGCAAACGCCCTTGCAGCCCGTCATGCTGAACGCACAAACTGCCGACGCCGTGCAGCATATGGATTTCTATGAGTGGCTGGCTGCCCATCCCCAGGCCATGCAGGATGCGCGCCATGCCAATCCCGCCTGACTCGGGGAGCACCATGCAAGCGCGATTCACGCGTCGCCTCCTCGGGTTCGCCCTGGCGTTGATCGGGTTGGCCGCCGCTGCGCCAGCCATGGCGAACAGGGAGCGCCAGGGTGAGGAGCGCGGGCCGCAATGGAACCAGCGCATGCAGCAATGGGAGCGCCTGCCACCCGAGCGCCGCCAGCGCATCCTGCAGGAGCAGCAGCGCTACCAGAGACTGCCGCCCGAGGAACAACAACGGCTGCGGCAGCAGTACCAGCAGCAACAGCGCTGAGCATCCCCATGTTTTTGCGACACGCGTGGAGACCCGCTTACGCGCTTCCCCGCACGCAGTCGATGCAATAGCGCTTGCCGCTCGGCCCGTCTTCCTCCACCAGACCGTGGATGTCGGTGGCGAAGCCCGGGAACTGACGGTTGAAATCGCGTGCGAACTGCAGGTATTGCACGATCTTGCGGTTAAAGCGCTCGCCTGGGATCAGCAGTGGAATGCCTGGTGGGTAGGGTGTGAGCAGGGCCGTAGTGATCCGCCCTTCCAGATCGTCAATCCCCACGCGTTCGATATCGCGGTGTGCCATCCTGGCATAAGCCTCGGTGGGCGTCATGGCAGGCTGCAGGTCAGACAGGTACATCTCGGTGGTTAGCCGAGCGACGTCGCTGGCCTGGTAGGCGGTGTGGATGCGCTGACACAACTCCCGCAAGCCCACGCGTTCGTAGACCGGATACTTGGCGACGAATTCCGGCAGGATGCGCCACAACGGCTGGTTGCGGTCGTAGTCGTCCTTGAACTGTTGCAGTGCCGTCACCAGAGTGTTCCAGCGACCCTTGGTGATGCCGATCGTGAACATGATGAAAAAGCTGTAGAGCCCTGTCTTCTCCACGATGACCCCGTGTTCGGCGAGGAATTTGGTGACGATGGCAGCCGGGATGCCGGTTTCGCTGAAGCTGCCGTGCAGGTCGAGGCCAGGGGTGATGACAGTCGCCTTGATCGGGTCGAGCATGTTGAAGCCCGGCGCCAGTTCGCCAAAGCCATGCCACTGGGCCTGCGGCCCGAGCAACCAGTCTTCGCGCGCGCCGATGTCTTCCGGCGCCAATTCGTCGGGCCCCCAGACCTTGAACCACCAGTCGTGGCCGAACTCCTCGTCGACCTTGCGCATGGCGCGGCGGAAGTTCAGCGCCTCCAGAATGCTCTCCTCCACCAGCGCTGTGCCGCCCGGCGGCTCCATCATCGCCGCGGCCACGTCGCACGAGGCGATGATGGCATATTGCGGCGAGGTCGAGCTGTGCATCAGGTAGGCCTCGTTGAAACGCGGGCGATCCAGGCTGCGGGTCTCGGAGTCCTGCACCAGAATTTGCGATGCCTGGCTCAGCCCCGCCAGAAGTTTGTGCGTGGACTGGGTGGAGAACACCATGGCCTCTTTGGTGCGCCGCCGGCCGAAACCGATGGCGTGCATGCCGGTGTAGAACGGATGGAATGTGGCGTGCGGCAGCCAGGCCTCGTCGAAATGCAGGGTGTCGATGTAGCCATCGAGCATCTGCTTGATGGTGTCGACGTTGTAGATCACACCATCGTAGGTCGACTGCGTGATGGTCAGCACCCGCGGTTTGACCTTGCCTGACAGATGCGCCGTCAGCGGGTTGGCGGCAATCTTGCGCGCGATGTTCTCGGGCTTGAATTCGTCCTTCGGAATCGGGCCGATGATGCCGTAATGGTTGCGCGTCGGCGTGAGGAAAACCGGCAGCGCGCCCGTCATGATGATGGCGTGCAGCACGCTCTTGTGGCAGTTGCGGTCCACCACCACCACATCGCCGGGCGCCACGGTGGAATGCCACACCATCTTGTTCGAGGTGGAGGTGCCGTTGGTGACGAAGAACAGATGATCGGCGTGGAAAATACGCGCGGCATTGCGTTCCGAAGCAGCGACAGGACCGGTGTGATCGAGCAACTGGCCGAGTTCATCCACCGAGTTGCAGACATCGGCGCGCAACAGGTTTTCACCGAAGAACTGGTGGAACATCTGCCCCACCGGACTTTTCAGGAAAGCCACGCCGCCGGAATGGCCGGGGCAATGCCAGGAGTAGGAACCATCGGCCGCGTAGCCGACCAGGGCACGGAAAAACGGCGGCGCCAGCGAATCCAGATAGGCCCTGGATTCGCGAATGATGTGGCGCGCGACGAACTCTGGCGTGTCCTCGAACATGTGGATGAAACCATGCAGTTCGCGCAGGATGCCATTCGGAATATGGCGCGAGGTGCGTGTTTCACCATACAAATAGATGGGAATTTCGGCGTTGCGGAAGCGAATTTCCTCGATGAATTTGCGCAGGGTCTGCAGCACCGGGGCTTCGGCATTCACCTCGGCCGAGGCGAACTCCTCATCGTCGATGGACAGGATGAAGGCGCTGGCGCGTGACTGCTGTTGAGCAAAGCTGGAGAGATCACCAAAACTGGTCACGCCCAGCACTTCGACACCCTCGGCCTCGATGGCCTGTGCCAGTGCACGAATGCCCAGACCCGAGTTGTTCTCGGAGCGGAAGTCCTCGTCGATGATGACGATGGGGAAACGAAAGCGCATGATGGACTCCGATGAAAGATAGGCTTACGCCCCAAGTGAAGCGCGAAGTGTAGAAAAATCCTATGAACACAAGTCAAAATCTCGGGAGACCATCATGATGAGTACCCCCGTTCAATGGTGGATCATTGCCGCCGTGCTGGTGGCGCTGGAACTCGCCAGCGGCAGTTTCTACCTGCTGATGCTGGCCGTTGGCGCCGCAGCCGGTGCGCTGGCTGCGCATCTGGGCCTGGGCACCACATGGCAATGGGTGGCCGCCGCAACGGTTGGCGCCGGCTTGATCGCCGTGCTTTACACCATGCGCAACAGGCGCGTCAAGACGGCGCCACAGGCCAATCGCGACATCAACCTCGACATCGGTTCCATCGTGCAGGTCGGCAGTTGGGATGCCAACGGCGAGGCCCGCGTGCGCTACCGCGGCAGCGACTGGACCGCCCGCTTTGGCGGCCATGGCGCAGCGCTGCCGGGGCAGTACCGCATCCAGGCCATGGACGGCAATACCCTGGTGCTGGAACCGCGGTCGACTGACAGTGCCAACACTGCGCAGGCACAATCCGGCACGTATCCGGGCTGATCTCGGATCTTGCCGCCCTCGTCGCGACATTGCCCTCGGGCCCGACTTTCGACTTTCGCAGCTCGCTGGCAAACGCGCTGCTCCCATAGCCCAACAACTGGAGAGCTGCCATGGAACTGGCCATCATCCTGGTCATCATCGCCATCATCATCGTTTCGCGGGGCGTGAAGGTGGTGCCGCAACAGCATGCCTGGGTGGTGGAGCGCCTGGGGAAATACGACCGCACCCTGGCGCCGGGTCTGAGCTTCATCGTCCCCTTCATCGACCGCGTCGCCTACAAACACATGCAAAAAGAAGTGCCGCTGGACATCGCCAGCCAGATCTGCATCACCCGTGACAACACCCAACTCACGGTCGATGGCATTCTCTATTTCCAAGTGACCGACCCCATGCGTGCCAGCTACGGCTCGTCCAACTACGTGCTGGCCATTTCGCAACTGGCGCAGACCACGCTGCGATCGGTCATCGGCAAGCTCGAACTCGACAAGACCTTTGAGGAACGCGATTTCATCAACCACAGCGTGGTGTCGGCGCTCGACGACGCCGCCATGAACTGGGGTGTGAAGGTGCTGCGCTACGAAATCAAGGACCTGACGCCGCCGGGTGAAATCCTGCACGCAATGCAGCGCCAAATCACCGCCGAACGTGAAAAGCGTGCCGTCATCGCCACCTCCGAAGGCGCGCGGCAGCAGCAGATCAATCAGGCCGAGGGCGAGCGCCAGGCCTTCATCGAACGTTCCGAGGGGGAACGCCAGGCCGCCATCAACCGCGCCCAGGGTGAAGCGGCCGCCATCGAAGCTGTGGCCAACGCCACCGCCCACGCGCTGGAAGTAGTGGCCGCCGCCATCGGCAAACCCGGTGGCATCGAAGCCGTGCAGCTCAAGGTGGCACAACAAGGTTTGGATGCATACGCCAACGTCGCCAAGGCCAGCACCACCCTCATCGTTCCCAATGACATGAGCCAGGCCGCAGGGCTCATTGCCTCAGCCATGACGGTGCTGAAGAAAACCCAGTGAGCAACACGGCACCATCCGTGAACGTGACGCACGCCCAGGCCACGAGCACCGGTTGCGCCCGCGGTGGCGCCCTTGCTGCGCTGATGGAGTCTGACCCGACGCGCAAGGTCTCCTGGGTGCTCGCCTTGCGTGATGACTTGCAAGCCGGGCGTTTGGCGTTGGACCCGTCTGCGGTCCTGCAGCCCCCGCCGGACAGTGCCCTCCCCGGCCGACCGGCCCGTCCGGAGTTGATGCCTGCGCAGCAAATGCCCCGGCGCAACGCCAGCCATCTGCCGGGCCGCGCCACGCTGCTCCACGCCATCACTCACATCGAGTTCAATGCCATCAATCTCGCGCTTGATGCGGCGTGGCGTTTCGCCCATTTGCCGCAAGACTACTACCGTGACTGGCTGCTCGTGGCCGCCGAAGAAGCCGAACATTTCACCCTGCTGCGCGAGCACCTGCACAGCATCGGCCACGAGTACGGCGACTTTCCCGCCCACAACGGCCTGTGGGATATGGCGGAAAAAACCGCCTTCGATCTCCTCGCCCGCATGGCTCTGGTGCCCCGCACCCTGGAGGCGCGCGGACTGGACGTGAACCCCGGCATCCGCGCCAAGCTCGCTGCCGCTGGCGATCAACGCGGCGCGGCGATTCTCGACCGCATCCTGGCCGACGAGATCGGCCATGTCGCCATCGGCAACCGCTGGTACCACTGGGCTTGCGAGCGCGCGAACCTCGACCCGATCACCGCACATGACGAACTCGCCGCCCGCTTCGGTGCACCGCGCATGAAGCCGCCGTTCAACCGCGAGGCGCGTCTGGAAGCCGGTTTCACGCTCGCGGATCTCGACCGGCTTGAAGTCGAGAGATAACGCTCGGCAGCTCGGTTGGCGTCTCTGCCAATCGATCTCAGCGACTGCCGGGCAATCGGCCTCGACCTCACTCTTTTGTTGACGTTGGACCAGGTCGGCAAACCTTGTCGAACCTGCGAAGGCCTCTGTCTCACGCAGCGCGTTCGTGCAGCAGTGCCTCGGACTACGATGGTTATCCCCATTTTCTCAATCCTTTCCCATGCGCCTGCGCCATATCCTTCTCGCCCTGCTCACGGTCACGATCTGGGGCTTTAACTTCGTGGTAATCAAGCTCGGGCTGCAGGGCATGCCGCCGTTGTTTTTCACCACACTGCGTTTCACCTTCGCCGCGCTGCCCTTGGTGTTTTTCGTTGCTCGCCCGACCGTGCCGTGGCAGTTGTTGGTCAGTTGGGGGCTGGCGCAGTTTGCGGTGCAATTCGGCTTGTTGTTCGTGGGCATGAAACTGGGCATGCCGGCTGGGTTGTCGTCGCTGGTCATTCAATTGCAGGCGTTTTTCACCATCGGGCTGGCGTGGTGGCTGCTGGGCGAGCATGCACGCTTCACGCAGTTGTCCGGCGCAGGTATTGCGCTGCTGGGCATGGGGGTGGTGGCCTGGCATCTGGACACACCGTCCACCTTCATCGGACTGCTGCTGGTAGTGGGCGCTGCTTGCTCGTGGGCCGTGGCAAATGTGCTGACCAAGCGCATGAAGGTGGTGAACCCGATGTCGCTGGTGGTTTGGGGCAGCCTGGTTGCGGTGCCGCCGTTGTTTGTCATTTCGGCTCTGGTGGAGGGGCCACATGTGATGTGGGCGGCGCTGCTGGCGATGAACACCATGTCGTGGATCACGGTGTTGTTCCAGTCCTACCCGAACACGTTGTTCGGCTTCGGCATCTGGTCGATGTTGATGCGGCGGTATCCGGCTTCGCAGGTCGCACCGTTTGCCTTGCTCGTTCCCGTGGCCGGCATGGTGTCGGGCTCGCTGGTGCTGCATGAAGGCATGCAGCCCTGGAAGCTCGTCGCCGGGGTGCTGGTGCTGACAGGACTGGCGCTGAACCAGTTTGCGGCGCGCTTGCGCGGCTGGATGCAGCGCGCCTGGGCAGACACCTGAAACGCGCGTCGATGGCGCTCGGTGGAGGCGAGTCAAGGCGCAGGCGTCTGGCAGGCTGTGGCTGATGCGCGGCGTCCGGACAAGGGCCCTGGAGAACATCGCGGTTCAGGGTCAATGCAGAAAGTAGGTGCGCAGTCCGCCCAGCAGCATATTGACGGCAATGGCCGTGAGGATCAGGCCCATGAGCTTTTCGCCGGCACGCATGACCGAGTCGCCCACCCATTTCAACAGGGTTTCGGCCATCAGCAGCAGGCCACCGGTGACGACGATGGCAGCGGTCAGTGCGGCCACCCAGGTCCACATTTGTCCGGGTTGGCGTGAGGTCAGCAGCAGCACCGTGGCCAGCGCTGAAGGCCCTGCCAGCAAGGGCACGGCCAGCGGGAAAACCATCGGCTCCTTGCCGTCGGTTCCACCAAAAATTTCGGACGTGCTGGAAAAGATCATCTTGATGGCGACCAGCAGCAGAATGACGCCACCGGCCACTTCCAGCGCCGGTTGGCTCAGGCCCATGATGCGCAAGAACCCCTGCCCGCCCCACATGAACGCCAGCAACACCACGTAGGCGATGCCGATTTCGCGCAGGGCCACGGGCAGCCGGCGCTGCTTCGGCAACTGCCGCATGATGGCGATGAAGAACGGCAAGTTGCCGAACGGATCGAGGATCAGCAACAGCAGGATCAGGGCAGACCCGAAGTCATTGTGTGCCATGGATGAGCTCCTAGCCCCGGGGATGGTGATGCGCGTGCAGTTGCTTGAGCCGCTCGCGCGCGACATGGGTGTAGATCTGCGTGGTGGAGATGTCAGCGTGGCCGAGCAGCAATTGCACCACCCGCAGGTCGGCGCCGTGGTTGAGCAGATGGGTGGCGAATGCATGTCGCAGCGTGTGGGGCGAGAGTGGCGCATCGACGCCGGCGCGCAGCGCGTGGCGCTTGAGCAGGGTCCAGAACATCTGCCGCGTCATGCCGCCAGGGGCACGCTTGCCGGCTCGACCACTGTGACGGGTGATGAACAAAAAATCACTGTCACCCACGCCAAGCAAAGCCGGGCGGGCCTCGCGTGCATAGCGTTCCAGCCAGAATGCGGCTTGCTCACCGAACGGCACCAGCCTGTCCTTGCCACCCTTGCCGGCCACGATACGGACCACGGCATCGGCCAGGCTCAGATGCACGGCCTTGAGCGCCACCAACTCGCTCACGCGCAGGCCACTGGCGTAGAGTAGCTCCAGCATGGTGCGGTCACGCAGACCCAGCGGCGTGTTCACGTCCGGCGCCAGCAGCAGGGCCTCGACCTGGGCTTCACTCAAGGTCTTGGGGCGCCGTGCCTGTTCGCGCGCGCGCTCGAGCTTGAGCGTGGGGTCGTCGCTGCGCAGGCGCTCGCGCAGGACCCAGTGAAAGTAGCGTCGCAAGGCAGCAAGGCGACGGTTGGACGCCGTGGCCTTGCTGCCGGCGAAACGCACAGCGAGATAGGCCAGCAGATCGGCCTCAGTGACAGCATGCAAACCCGGACTGCCGGCAAGCATCAGCCAGCGCGCGAACAGGGTCAGGTCACTGCGATAGGCCGCCAGGGTGTTGGTGGACAAGCCATGTTCCAACCAGAGGGTGTCGCAAAAGCGCTGAATACTGTCGATACAGGCGGCGGGCGCTTGCGGCCAGTCCGGGTGCGCGGTCGGGCGGCCGCGTTGGCGCGTGACCGTCGTGGCTTCGGGGGTGTCGCTGGACATCTGGGTCGTCGAACGTGCTGAGCCTGCGCTCGAGACTGCCGCGGCTTCGGCTTCATTCATGAACCGCTCCACAAGGCTGGTTTTGCACCACCTCGCCGGTTGCCGCAGCCAGCGCATGCACGGCTTGTGCCGCACCGTTGGCTGGCGCCCCCTCGTGCAGCAGCAGCCAACGTTTGATGAGCAACAACTCGCCAGCGGCATCGGTCGAGTGGGCAAAGCCTCCCAAGCCGGCAGCGGCGACGATGCGGTGGCAGGGAATCACCGGCGCATGAGGATTGGCGCCACAAGCCTGGCCCACGGCCCGGGCTGCACTGCCGAGTTGCCGCGCGGCCTCGCCATAGGTTCGCGTGGTACCGCATGGAATCTCGCGCAACAAGGTCCAGACGCGACGCTGGAAGGCGGTGCCGGCTGGGCTCAGTGGCAAGTCGAAACGATGGCCAGGATCGCGGCAGTAGGCCTGCAACTGCGCCTGCACCTCGCGCGCCAACGGGGTTGACGCGGTTCGCGGCGGCGTGGCCGCCGGCAGGTATTCGAGGGCGAGCACTTCTGTCTTGGAGCAGCGCAGGCCGAGCTTGCCGAAAGGCAACTCGAGCACAGTGTCCCAACGGTGCGGATGTACTCGCTGGGCAACGCGTTGCGGCATGTGGTTTGAGGCTGGCATGACTCGATGCTAGTCGCCTGACGGACGCTTGGCTGCAGGTCCGGTCCATCAACGCCAGCATTGCAGGACCGAGTCTTCGGGGACGGGGATGAAGCTTGCTCGGTATGCTGCGCCTCATGTCGCACAACGCCCTGTTGCTGTTCCCGGACTTCTCGCTCATCGCACTGGGCTTTGCCTTGTCGCAATGGACTTCGCTCAAGCGTGATGTCTGGAGCGGCATCGAGCGGCTTGTCTATTACGTGTTGTTTCCGGTGCTGCTTTTCTCCACCAGCAGCCGCGGTCACTACACCCTGGCTGGGGCTTCGTCGGTCCTGCTGGCCGGTATCGGCGCGCTGCTCTGCGGCATTGCCCTGGCTTACGCCGCGTTCTGGCTTCGGGCCGACAAGCGCCGCACCGCAAGCGGCGTGCAGTGCGCCTTCCGCTTCAACTCCTACATCGCGCTGGCCGTTGCCGATCGGCTGGGAGGGGCGCAGGCGGTGTCACTCGTGGCCGTGCTCATCGCCTTCGGCGTGCCACTGTGCAATGCGGCGGCGGTGTGGCCGCTGGCCAGGCACGCACAGCAGGGCTTGCTGCGCGAGTTGCTGCGCAATCCCCTGATCGTCGCCACGGCCGCTGGACTGGTGGCGCACAGTCTGGGGCTCAAACCGCCGGCGCTGGTGCTGCCGGTGCTCGATCGCATCGGCAACGCGTCCATTGCGATGGGGCTGATGACGGTGGGCGCTGGCTTGCAATGGCGCGGCATTCACCGCGATGGGCGCCTCACAGCGTGGTTGATGGCCGTACGCCATGCCTTCATTCCGCTCATTGCCTGGGCTCTGGCACTGTGGTTGCATCTGACACCGCTGGAAGCCACGGTGGTGGTGATGTTCGCCTCCATGCCCACCGCTTCCAGCGCCTACGTGCTGGCGGCGCGCATGGGTGGCGACGGGCCGTATGTGGCAGGGCTGGTCAGCCTGTCCACCCTGCTCGGCGCGGCGTCACTGCCCGTGTTCCTGAGCCTGATGCAGCGAGCCTGAAAGATCGCTGCCAGTCGTTCCCGGAGATTGGGTCAGAGCCCAGCGAATGTGCTCCGCCACCAGCGGCGTTGCGGCGGTCAAACCAGCGCGCAGCGCGGTTTCGATGACTTGCTGCGAGACCTGCCCGGCAGGGAGGCTGCGGCGCGCGTTGCCCAGCGCGACGGCCAGATTGCGGCGGAACCGTTCGAAGCCGATGCGGCGCATGGCACTGCCTTCGGTGCGCTGCAAAAAATCCGTTTCGCTCCATGCCCAGAGCTGCAGCAGGCCGGAGCTGTCGAGTGCATGGCGGGGCGCGAAATCCGGCAGCGGCGAGGTCTGCGCGTACTTGTTCCAGGGGCAAACGAGCTGGCAGTCGTCGCAACCGTAGACGCGGTTGCCCATCAAGGGCCGCATATCCTCAGGAATGGAGCCTGCCAGCTCGATGGTGAGGTAGGCAATGCAGCGCCGCGCATCCAGTGTGTAGGGCGCGACGATGGCGCGGGTGGGACAGATGTCGATGCAGCGGCTGCAACTGCCGCAGTGCTCCTGTTGCGGTGCGTCCACCGGCAGCGGCAAGCCGATGAACAATTCGCCCAGAAAAAACATCGACCCGGCCTCGCGGTTGAGCAGTAGCGTGTGTTTGCCGCGCCAGCCCATGCCCCCGCGTGCCGCCAGCGCCACCTCCAGCACCGGAGCGGAGTCGGTGAACACGCGCACCACACCGGGATCGGTGCGCGAGGCGATGAAGCCGGCCAGCTTCTGCAACCGCGAGCGCAACACCTTGTGATAGTCGCGACCGCGGGCGTAGACCGAGACCACGGCAGCTTGCGGATCGGCAATGCGCGCCCACTCGGCGTCACGCCAGTCGGCCGTGGGTGGTTCTGGGGGCGACGCGGTGAGCGGTTCAGTCGCCGACGTGGAAGATGAATGGGCGGGCAGGTAGTCCATGCGCGCCGTGATGACGCGCAGCGTGCCGGGCACCAGTTCGGCGGGGCGCGCACGTATGCTGCCGTGGCGCGCCATATAGCCCATCTCGCCGTGGAAGCCGGCATCCAGCCAACGCTGCAACCCTGCCTCGGCGGCGCCGAGATCCACATCGCTGATGGCGATTTGCGAGAATCCCAGTCGCTCAGCCTCGGTCCGGATGTCCGTGGCCAAGGCCTTCAGCGCCGCTTCATCGGGCGTTGGATTCATGTCCACCTGCTCCCTGCGGTCGTCCATGCCACGATGCTAAATGCCCGAGCACATTTCCCCCTCCCCTGTGTTCCGATCACCTGCCGTCCCCACGTCCATGTCACTGCTCCGTCACTGCGCCGATGAGGCTGCCACCGTGGCGCTGGGGGCCGCCTTGGCGCGGGCTTTGCTGCAGCATGATCTCCCTGGCGCACTGATCACCCTGCGCGGTGATCTCGGCGCGGGCAAAACCACGCTGGTTCGCTCCATTTTGCGTGGCTTGAAGGTCACAGGTCGAATCAAAAGTCCCAGTTATGCGCTGGTCGAGCCCTATGCAATCGACCGAAAATCCCTAAAATTAAAGGGAACTCTGCAGACGTCTGCCTATCATATTGATCTCTATCGGTTTTCATCGCCTGATGAATGGGATGATGCCGGCTTGCGCGAGATGCTCGATGGTCAAAGTCTTTGTCTGGTCGAGTGGCCCGAGCACGCGCCGGCCCTGCTTCCCCAGACTGATGTGGACCTTGCGTTCCGAGCGACCGCCGAAGGCCGGGCGATCGTCTTGCAGAGCGGCAGCGCATTGGGGGCTGCCTTGCTTCAACAGCTGGTGTCTGCGCAGGCAGACGCCTGACCACGCACCTGGACACGTCCTGGTGTGCCTCGCCAGGGAGTGCCCGCCATGAGTACCGATCGCCGCCAGTTCCTGCTTCAAACCTCCACCCTCGCGCTGCTGCTCACCACGCCCATGTTGGCGCGTGGTGCCACGATCCTCTCGGTACGCGTCTGGCCTGCATCGGACTACACCCGGGTGACGCTGGAATCGGACCAGCCCCTGACTGCAACCCATTTTCTCGTGCCCGAGCCACCTCGTTTGGTGGTGGACGTGAACGGTCTGGAACTGAGCCCCCAGCTCAGGGAGCTGGTTGGCAAGATCAAACCCGACGATCCCTTCATCAAGGACGTGCGGGTAGCGCAGTACGCGCCCGACGTGGTGCGCCTGGTGTTCGACCTGAAACAGGCCGTGAAGCCTCAGGTCTTCAACCTGCTGCCGGTGGCCGCCTACGAAAACCGCATGGTGTTCGACCTGTACCCGGCCCAGGGCGACCGCCTGCTGGCCTTCATGGACCGCGAGGCTGCGCTGCATGGCAGTCCAGCGCCGGCGGATGCAGCGGGCGCTGCGCTGACGTCGCCATCCGCCCGTGTCGCGCAAGCCAAACCCGACAGTCTGGGCGACTGGATCAGCCAGCATCGCGCCGAACTCGACGGCACCAGCCCTTCACGCCAGCCTGAAACCCTGGCGCGCAGCGGCTCCGGCAGGCGTCACGAATCGGCCGCGCGCCAACCGGATGCCCTGGTCGCTGACAACAGCGCGCGAACCCGAAACTCCGGGCAGCCGATGCGGCGCGACCGGCGCCCCGAGCGCAGTGTGCTGCTGGCGATCGATCCCGGCCATGGCGGCGAGGATCCTGGCGCCACCGGGCCGTCCGGCGTGCATGAAAAGGACGTGGTGCTGCTCATCGGCAGGCACTTGCGCGACCTGGCCATGAACACACCCAACATGCGGGTGATGATGACCCGCGACAGCGACTTTTTCGTGCCGCTGTGGATGCGGGTGGAGAAAGCGCAGCGCGCCAACGCCGACCTGTTCACCTCCATCCACGCCGATGGCTGGTTCACCCCGGAGGCGCGTGGCGCCTCGGTCTATTGCCTGTCGGATGGTGGCGCATCCAGCGTCGAGGCGCGCATGATGGCGCAGCGCGAGAACGCCTCCGATGCCATCGGCGGCATCGACATCAACTCGCGCGACTATCAGGTGGCCAAGGTTCTGCTCGACATGTCGACCACGGCCCAGATCAATGCCAGCATGAAGATGGCTGGCCCGACCTTGAAGAAGATGGGCAGCCTCGTGCACCTGCATTCACGCCAAGTCCAACAAGCCAGCTTCGTCGTGCTCAAGTCGCCAACCGTACCGTCGATGCTGGTGGAAACCGCCTTCATCAGCAACCCCGAAGAGGAAGCGCGCCTGCAAACGCCCGCCTACCGCAGGCAAGTCGCCCGCTCGATCTTCGAGGGCATTCGCGAGTATCTCGCCACCAACCCGCCACTGGCGAGGCGCCGCACCCTGGTTTGACGAGAAAGTTCGGCATGGCGTGTCCCCGATCCGTCACGGGGACGACATTGGACCACTCTGCACTCGTGTTTTCCCGGATGCATCCGCAGTGGGTTCTCGTAGCATCGTTTCCGTTTGTAACTTGTGAAAACAACGGAGACTCAACATGCTCAAAACAACCTCCTGGGGCCGCGCCACGGCCGTGTTCATCGCAGGTCTTGCACTGGCCGCCGCGTCGGCCATTCCAGGTCACGCAGCCGAGTTCATCACCATCGCCACCGGCGGCACCAGCGGGGTGTACTACCCGCTGGGCGTTGCGCTGTCGCAAATCGACGCCAAGGCCATCCCCAGCGCCAAGACCACAGTGCAAGCCACCAAGGGCTCGGTCGAAAACCTGAATCTGATCGAGGCGGGGCGCGCCGAAGTTGGGTTTTCGCTTGGCGACTCGCTGTCGGACGCCTGGAAGGGCGACACCGAAGCCGGCTTCAAGGCGCCCTTGAAAAAATTGCGCACCATGGCCGCCATCTACCCCAACTACGTTCAGATCGTGGCCAGCGCGGATTCGGGCATCAAGACCCTGGCGGACCTCAAGGGCAAGCGCATTGCGGTAGGGGCGCCGAAAAGCGGCACCGAACTCAACGCACGCGCCATACTCAAGGCGGCTGGGCTGAGCTATGCGGATTTCGCCAAGGTGGAATATCTCCCCTTCGGCGAATCGGTCGAATTGATGAAAAACCGCCAACTCGACGTCACATTGCAATCCGCGGGTTTGGGGGTGTCGTCGCTGCGTGATCTGGCGGCGACGCAAAAGATCGTCGTCGTCGCCATCCCGGCGGAGGTCGTGGCCAAGGTGGGCGATTCCGCCTATCAGCCAGGCATGATTCCCGCCAACACGTACGAGGGCCAGACCACCGAAGTGCCCACTGCCGCCATCCGCAACTTCCTGGTGACACGCGAGGGTCTGAGCGACGAGACGGTCTATCAAATGACCAAGGCCATGTTCACCCACTTGCCGGAACTGGTCGCGGCCCACGCAGCAGCCAAGGCCATCAACCTTCAAATCGCAGCCAAGGGCTCGCCAGTGCCGCTGCATCCCGGTGCGGAACGGTATTACCGCGAAGCCGGTGTGTTGAAGTAAGGCGCGCTGCGTGATGCACCATCCTCAGACAGACGCCGACTCACATCCTGGGTACGTCCGCCAGGCCGCGCCCGAGTCTTCCGACACCGGACACCAGCGCAAGCTGCAGGGACTGGCGCAGCGTGTGGTGATGACCGCCGCCCTCGCCTTCTCGTCGTACCAACTCGTGGTGGCGGCGTTCTCGCCACTCTCCAGCCTGGTCATGCGCTCGTTGCACGTGGGCTTTTTGCTGATGATGATCTTCTGGGTCGTACCGGCCTGGAAGCACAAGGGATGGATGCAGCAAATTCCTGTGCTCGATTGGGCACTCGGGGCTCTGGCCTTTACCCTTGGCCTGTACCACTGGGCCTTCGAGGCCGAACTCATTCAGCGCTCGGGCGACCCGACCACGCTGGACCTGCTGGTGGGCACCACCACCGTGGCACTGCTGTTCGAGGCTGCGCGGCGCAGCCTGGGCCTGGCGTTGCCGCTAGTCTGTGGCCTGTTTTTGCTCTACGGTCTGTTCGGTCAGTACCTGCCGGAGGCGATCAGCCATCGCGGCTATGGGCTCGATCAGATCATCGGCCAGCTCTACCTTGGCACCGAGGGCATCTACGGCATTCCGACCCTGGTTTCTGCGACCTACATCTTCCTGTTCATTCTGTTCGGCGCGTTCCTCGAACATGCCGGCATGATCCGCCTCTTCAACGCCCTGGCGCTGGGCCTGGTGGGCCGCGCCCGCGGCGGCCCGGCCAAGGTGGCCGTGATTTCATCCGGGTTGATGGGCACCATCTCCGGCTCGGGAGTGGCCAACGTGCTCACCGTCGGCCAGTTCACCATTCCGCTGATGAAGCGCTTCGGCTATACCCCGGTGTTCGCCGGCGCGGTGGAAGCCACCGCCAGCATGGGCGGGCAGATCATGCCTCCGGTCATGGGCGCGGTGGCCTTCATCATGGCCGAGACGCTGAATGTTCCGTATGCCGACATCGTCAAGGCTGCGGTGATTCCTGCCATGCTGTATTACTTCACTGCGTTCTGGATGGTGCACCTGGAGGCCGGGCGGAAAAAACTCATGGGCCTGTCAGCCGACGAATGCCCCAACCCGTGGATGGCGCTGAAGGACAACTGGCATCTCGCGCTGCCGCTGGCAGCGCTGGTCTGGATGCTGTTTCACGGCTTCACACCGATGTTCGCCGGCATGATGGGCCTATCGCTCACCGCCATCTTGCTGCTGGGCGCGGCCATTGCGGCGCGCATTTCGCACACGGCATTCCGCGTGGTGTTCTGGTTCGGCTGCGGTCTGGGAGCTGCGGCCTTCCTCAAGTTCGGCATCGTCCCGGTGTTGGGCGTGATCGCCCTGCTGGTGGCCATCAATCTGACGGTGAGAGGCGGGCACAACACCCTGCGCACCTTGCGCAACAGCCTGATTGACGGCGCCCGCCAAGCCTTGCCGGTGGGCATTGCCTGCGCCATCGTCGGCGTCATCATCGGCGTGCTCACCCTCACGGGCGCGGCAACCAGCTTTGCCGGCTTCATCGTGGCAATCGGCTCGCACAGCCTGCTGGCCTCACTGGTGCTGACCATGCTGGTGTGCCTCGTGCTGGGCATGGGCATTCCCACGATTCCCAATTACATCATCACCAGTTCCATCGCAGCGCCAGCTTTGCTCAAGCTCGGCGTGCCGCTGATCGTCAGCCATATGTTCGTGTTTTATTTCGGCATCATGGCCGATCTGACACCACCCGTGGCCCTCGCCGCGTTTGCCGCCGCGTCTATCGCCAAAGCCTCGCCGATGCGCATCGGTTTCAAGGCGACGCAGATCGCACTGGCTGGTTTTGTCGTGCCGTACATGGCGGTGTACGACCCGCAACTCATGCTGCAGGGTGCCTGGACCTGGGCCGGCGTGCTCTACGTGTTCGGCAAGGCTGTGCTGGCCATCGTGCTGTGGGGCGGCGTGGCGGTGGGTTATCTGCGTGCCACCCTCAACTTGCCGGAGCGGCTGGCGGCGTTTGCCGCCGCAGCGCTGCTGGTATCGGCTGTTCCGTTGACGGATGAACTCGGCTTCGGCGCTGCGGCATTCTTGCTGCTGGCGCATGGCTGGCGCACGCGGGGACAAACCGCCGTCGTCTGAGGCCAGGAACGGCGCGGCCTCAGACGACGCTGGCCCGCCGCGTCTTCCACCAGCCGAAGCCTACCGGCAGTAGCGACAACACGATGATGCCAAGCGTGAGCAAACCCAGGTTGTGCTTGATCCACGGGATGTTGCCGAACAGATGGCCAGCCGCCATCAGTGAACCCACCCACAGACCGCCGCCGCCGATGTTGTAGATCAGGAATTTGGCGTAGGACATCTCGGCCACGCCAGCGACGAAGGGCGCGAAGGTGCGCAAAAACGGGATGAAGCGGGTCACGACGATGGTGATGCCGCCATAGCGCTCGTAAAACGCGTGGGCACGGTCAAAGGCCTTGCGGTTGAACCAGCGGCTGTCTTTCCAGGTGAACACGCGGTGGCCGATGGCACGGCCGATGAAGTAATTGGATACATTGCCGAGCACCGCTGCCGCCCACAGCAGTCCGAACGCCAGCGGGCCGTTGAGCGACCCCGCGGCGGAAAACGCGCCGACGATGAACAACATCGAATCGCCCGGCAAAAACGGCATGACCACCAGCCCGGTTTCAACGAACACGATGGCAAACAGGACGCCGTATACCCAGGGTCCATAGGCCTGGATGAACTGGGCGAGTTGCACGTCGAAGTGCAGGATGATGTTGACGATGCTGGAAGGGTCCATGGAATGCGGGCCGAAGGTGGAATGCCTGAGATGCCGGATTGTGCGGGCCCTGACTGAGCCGAGACCGAGTCGTTGGAGATGCTGGTGCCAGCTCGAAAAAAACCGGCTGAGTATACTGATCCGATGATGGTTGCCCCGGTTGAATCCCCCCAGCTGCATGCAGATTCGGTCGCGCGCGACGCGCGTGAATGGGCCTCCATCCGCCCTTTGCCCGAGACCCTGATTTCCCAGATTGCAGCGGGCGAAGTGGTCGAGCGTCCGGCTTCCGCGCTGCGCGAACTGCTGGACAACGCGCTGGACGCAGGCAGTAGCCGCATCATCGTGAGGCTGGCACAAGGCGGACTCGATCTGCTGAGCGTGGAGGACGATGGCTGCGGCATTGCGTCCGATGAACTCGCGCTGGCACTGACGCGGCATGCGACCAGCAAAATCGCCACACTGGATGATCTGGAGCGCGCTCAGAGCCTCGGGTTTCGCGGTGAGGCCCTGGCCGCCCTGGCTGCCGTGGCCGAGGTGGACATCGTCAGCCGCCGCGCTGGCCAGCCCGGTGCGAGCATCAGCGCTGCGGCCGGCCGTCTCGGCGCCCTGACGCCGGCTGCAGCAGGCCAAGGCACGGTGGTCACAGTCAAGCGCCTGTTCCACGACATTCCCGCGCGCAGACGTTTTCTCAAATCGCCGCCGACCGAAACCGGCTGGTGCGTGGAGGTGTTCAAGCGCGCGGCGATGGCCCATCCCCATGTCGCCTTCAGTCTGTGGCAGGACGGCCGCGCCAGCCTGCAATACGTCGCCGACAACAGCCCTGCCGGCTTGCAGCGCCTGGCTGATGTGCTGGGCAAGACCTTCGCCGAACACGCCCTGCCGGTGCAGGCGCAGATTGGCCCGCTGGCGCTGCGTGGCCTCGTTTGCCGGCCCACCGCCGCGCGGGCACGGGCCGAACCGCAGCAGCTCTTCGTCAACCGTCGCTGGGTGCGCGACCGGGTGTTGGCCCATGGCGTGCGTGCAGCCTATGCCGATGTGCTGCATGGCGCGCTGCAACCGCAATACGCCTTGCTGGTCGAGTTGCCACCCGAGCGCGTGGACGTGAACGTGCACCCGGCCAAGACCGAGGTGCGCTTCCGCGAATCGCAGGCCGTGCATCAGGCGGTCTTCCATGGCGTGCAGCAGGCACTGGCGCCTGCCCTGTCGGGGCGCATGGATACAGTGACTGCAAAACCTGCAGCCAGCCGCCTGGCTTCGCCTGCGCAACCCGCTTCGCGGGCGAACTCGTCGTTTGCGTTTGGCCAGCCAAGCAGGCTGCACCAAGGCACCCCGCCCTTGGCTTCCATGCTGCAAGCCTACGCGCCGCTGGGGCCGAGCCAGGCCGGACATGTGGCGGATTCCGCCACCCCCAATCCCTGGCCAAGCGAGCGCCTGGATCGCAACGCAGACACTGCGGTGTCAAGCCAGCCTCTCGGCCAGGCCATTGCCCAGTTGCACGGCATCTACATCCTGGCGCAAAACAATCAGGGGCTGGTGATCGTCGACATGCACGCGGCGCATGAGCGCGTGGTCTACGAGCGGCTCAAGACCGCTTGGAATCAACGCAGCCTCCCCACGCAGCCCTTGCTCATTCCAGCCGGTTTCGCTGCCAGCCTGCAGGAATTGGGGGCGGCGCAAGACCATGCCGAAACTCTCCAGGCCCTGGGCTTCGACCTCGCCGCGAGCGGCCCCGCCAGTCTCCTGGTGCGTAGCCTGCCAGGTCTGCTGGGGCGAGCCGATCCGGTGCGGCTGGCGCGAGCGGTGCTGGCCGATCTGTCGGAATTCGGCACCAGCCAGACGCTGGAGCAACGCCGCAACTCCCTGCTCTCCACCATCGCCTGCCACGGCGCGGTGCGCGCCAATCGGCAGCTCACTCTGGGCGAAATGAACGCCCTGTTGCGCGATATGGAAGCCACCGAGCGCTCTGACCAGTGCAACCATGGCCGTCCGACCTGGCGCCAGATCAGCCTGGACGAACTCGACGCCTTATTCCTGCGCGGGCGCTGAGGGGCCCAGACTGGCATGGACACCGCGGCCCGAGCCTTGTTGCCTGCCACGGCGTCCAGGCGCCAGCATGCCCCGGTCTGGGCCATCACCGGGCCCACCGCATCGGGCAAGAGCGGCGTCGCGCTGGCCTTGGCGGCACTGCGGCCGATCGAGATCATCAGCATGGATTCGGCGCTGGTGTTTCGCGGCATGGACATCGGCACGGCCAAGCCCACGGTGGCCGAACGGGCGCAAGTGCCGCATCACCTGCTGGACATCCGCGAGCCGAGCGCGAGCTACAACGCCGCAGCCTTTGCTGCCGACGCCGTGGCCCTGATCGATGCCATCCGCCAGCGCGGGCGCGAGCCGCTGCTGGTCGGCGGCACCTTGCTCTACCTGCATGCGTTGCAACGGGGCCTCAACACGCTGCCCCAGGCCGACGCCGGCGTGCGCCTCGCGCTCGAGCGCGAGGCGCACGAGCGCGGCTGGCCCGCCATGCATGCCGAACTGGCGCGGGTCGACCCGGCCACAGCCGCCCGTCTCGAACCCGCAGACGCCCAGCGCATACAGCGTGCGCTTGAGGTCTGGAAGCTCAGTGGCAAACCCATGTCAGCCCATTTCACCGAGCCGCCCGGCGTGCCGCTCGTGGCGCTGCGGGTACTGGCGCTGGAGCCATCCAGCCGCGCCGAATTGCACGCCCGCATCGCCCAGCGCTTCGACGCCATGCTGGACGCCGGTTTTCTCGACGAAGTACGCAACCTGCGCGCCCGCGGCGACCTGCATGCCGCGCTCCCGTCCATGCGCGCCGTCGGCTACCGCCAGGCCTGGGCGCATCTCGACGGCGAGATCGACGCCACCACCTTCGCCGCGCAAGCCATCGCCGCCACCCGGCAACTGGCCAAGCGCCAGCTCACCTGGCTGCGCGGCATGCCCCGCAGACAGGTGGTGGACTGTTGCGCCGCCGACGCCACCGAGCAGGCCCTTCGGTCCATTCTTCGATCCTGAAGCGCAGATCGAATCCGGCCTTTGTTGCCGCGGGTGCGGGCGCGTGGCGCCAGTCCCTGCCCTTCTCCTGCTCGCCATGCCCGGGGTCGGCATGGCGAGAAATCCGCAATTCGTGCAATTTGTCACGAGGTCGCCGGCTCAGTGACCTGCGCGGGCTCTCTAGCGCGCGCCACGACTTCGACAATAGGGGCACAGGTATCGGAGATCACCCATCCCCGGACCTTTGGGAGCGAGCAGCATGACAGACCCTCGTGAATCTTCAGACCCTGGCAAGCAGCAATGCGGTATGGCGAGCCACGCACGCGCCGGCTTCCTGGCCCAGGCGGGCTCGACCTTGCTGGCCTGTTTCAGTGCCGAGACCCATGTCTGCGTGGAAGCCAACGCGGCCTTCGCCCGCTTGGCCGGGGTGCCCGAAGACGCACTGGTGGGGCAGCATTTATCGCGGGTTTTCGAGCCGGAATGCCTGGCCCTGGTCACGCCGTTCATGCACCACGCACTGGAGGATCGGCAGGAACATTTGTTCGAATTGGGCATGCGTGACGCTGCGGGCAGCGTGCGTGACTTCGACGTCAGCCTGTTGCCCTACGCCCCTGGTGACACCGTGCTGGTGTTGTGCATGGTGATGCACGAGGTCACGCGCTTTCGCGCCATGGCACGCATGGCGCACGAGGCCGCAGCGCGTCTGCATCGCTTCATGGACGCCAGCACGGAGGGCATCGTGTTCCAGCGCGACGGTGTGATCGTCGATGCAAATCCGGCCCTGGCGCGGCTGCTGGGTTACGTGGGTCAAGACATCATCGGCCTGCGCGTGATTGACTTTGTCAGCCCCGATTACCGGGACATCGTGATTGGCAAATTCCATGCCAACATTGTGAACAGCCCCTACGAAGTCACGCTGCTGCATCGGGATGGCTATGACATCCCGGTGGAACTCGTCAGCAGCAACATCGAGTTCGACGGCGAGATGCTGCGTATGACCCTGGTGCGCGACATCCGCGCCCGCCGTGCCGCTGAGCGCCGCATGCGCGAATTGGCCGAGCGCGACGGGCTCACTGGTCTGTACAACCGGCGCATGTTCCTGGAGCAGTTGCCCGCACGCATAGCCGGGCTGACCGAGAGCGAGCAGACCGCCGCTCTGCTGTTCATCGACCTCGACCGCTTCAAACAGGTGAACGACCGCTACGGCCATGCCCAAGGCGACCGCCTGCTGCAGACCGTGGGGCGGGAGTTGCTGGCGTTTCTCACGCCGGGCGACATCGCCGGGCGCATGGGAGGCGACGAATTCGCGGTCCTGCTCACCGGCATCCAGCCCGAAGCTGCCAGGCACCGCGCCCAGGCCCTGCTGGCGCGACTCCAGGCCGCGCTCAACGCCACCGGGTTGACCGAAATGGCCTACGCTTCCATCGGCGTGGCCTTGTTCCCCAACCACGGCCAGACCGCCGACACCTTGCGGCGCCAGGCCGACCAGGCCATGTACCTGGCGAAGGCCCAGGGCGGCAACGCGGTACGGCTCTACGCGCCAGCGGGCTGAGTCTGCGGCGGGTTGTGCGCGGCAGAGGCTGAGTGCGCACGTTCGCGCAGGAAGGTGCCCAGCGCCTGCGCGGTATGGCCCCGGGCGACGTTTGCAGCGGCATCGGCATAGTCGCGCGGTGGTCCGGCATGCACCAATGCGCCACCACCGGCGCCGCCTTCGGGGCCGAGGTCGATGATCCAGTCGCTCGATGCCATCACGTCCAGGTTGTGCTCGACCACCACCACGGTATGGCCGGCATCGGCCAGGCGCAGCAGCACACGGATGAGCTTGTCGACATCGGCCATGTGCAGGCCCACCGTGGGTTCGTCCAGCACATACAGCGTCGGACGCCAGGCCGCGCTGGCGAGCTCAGTCACGAGCTTCAAACGCTGCGCTTCGCCACCCGAGAGCTGCGGGCTCGGCTGGCCCAGGTGCAGGTAACCGAGGCCGACATCGTGCAGCAATTGCAAGGCACGGGTGATACGTGGGTGCGCGGTGAAAAACTCCAGCGCTTCATCCACGCTCAATTGCAGCACCTCGCCGGCCGATTGGCCGCGCAGCTTCACGCTCAGGGTCTCGGCGTTGAAGCGCAGGCCGTTGCAGTCCTCGCAAGGCTGAATGACGTCCGGAAGGAAGTTCATTTCCACGCGAATGGCGCCCTGGCCCTCGCAGGTCGGGCAGCGGCCCGGGCCGGCGTTGAAGGAAAAGCGTCCGGCCTTGAAGCCGCGCATGCGCGCCTCCAGCGTATCGGCGAACAGCTTGCGGATGTCGTCCCAGATGCCGACATAAGTGGCCGGGCAAGAGCGCGGGGTTTTGCCGATGGGCGTTTGATCCACTTCCAGCACGCGCTCGATGGTGTCCATCCAGAGCAACGCCTTGCAACCCACCGGCACCCCCTTGCCAGCCAGCAGCGACTGGGCGCTGGCGTACAGCACGCCACGCGCCAGGCTCGATTTGCCCGAGCCTGAAACCCCGGTGACGACGCTGAGCCGCGCCAGCGGGAAACGGACGTCGATGTCGCGCAGGTTGTGCAGTTGCGCACCGCGGATTTCCAGCGCCGGGGTGTCGGCGTGGGTCGCGGGACGCGGCACCAGCGGGTGGCGCAGCGGTTCACGCAGGTAGCGCGCGGTGAGCGAATCCGGATGGCGCATCAACTCGGCCAGCGTGCCCTGCGCCACCACCCGCCCGCCCAGGTTGCCGGCGCCTGGGCCGATGTCGAGAATGGTGTCGGCGCGACGAATGGTGTCTTCGTCGTGCTCCACCACCACCAGGGTATTGCCGCGCGCGCGCAGGTCATCCAGCGCGTCGAGCAGGCGACGGTTGTCGCGCGGGTGCAGACCGATGGTGGGCTCGTCGAGGACATAGGCCACGCCGCGCAGATTGCTGCCGAGCTGCGCCGCCAGACGAATGCGCTGCGCCTCGCCACCGGAGAGCGTGGGCGCGGCGCGGTCGAGGCCAAGATAGCCGAGGCCAACACGCTGCAGGAATTGCAGCCGGGTGCGGATTTCGCTCAGCATGTCGCGCCCCACCGCCTGCTCACGCGTATCGAGGGTCAGGGCGCCGAACCAGGCATGCGCCGCGTCCACCGCCAGAGCCGAGAGTTGGGCAATGGACTGATCGCGAAAGCGCACCGCCAGCGACACCGGGTTGAGCCGCGCCCCCTGGCATTGCGGGCAGGGTTGCGCGTCGCCATCGTCACGCCAGGCGCCCTCCTCGCCCGTCTGTTCGGCGTCGAATCGGGGTAACAACTGGCCCGTGCCAAAGCAGCCTGTGCACCAGCCTGCGGATGAGTTGTAGGAGAACTGGCGAGGGTCCAGTTCGGCGAAGCTGCGCGCGCATGAGGGGCAGGCGCGGCGGGTGCTGAACTGGCGCAGATCCAACCCGGCATGGGCGCCGATCACGTCGCCCGCAGCCATCGCGGCACGCAGTTTGTCCAGCGGCCACACCACCTGCACCACGCCCTTGCCGAGCTGCACCGCCTCGCGTACTCGGGCGCGCAGGGCTGCCTCGTGTTCGGGAAGCAGGGTCAGCTCGCCCAGCGGCAGGGCGATGTCGTGTTCGCGAAAGCGGTCGGGCCGAGGCCAGGGGTCGGTCGGCAGGAAGGCGCCGTCCACCCACAAATGGCTGTGACCGCGCTTGGCTGCCCACTGCGCAAGTTCGGTGTAGATGCCCTTGCGCTGCACCACCAGTGGCGCCATGACGCCCACGGTTTGGCCGCGTAACTCCCGCAGCAGTTGGGCAACGATGGCCTCCTCGCTTTGCGGCGCGATCGGCACCTGGCAGTCGGGGCAGTATTGCGTGCCAAGCTTGGTGTAAATCAGGCGCAGGAAAGGATGGGTTTCGGTCAACGTACCCACCGTGCTCTTGCGCCCGCCGCGGCTGGTGCGCTGGGCGATGGCGACGGTGGGCGGAATGCCGAAGATGGCATCCACGTCCGGCCGCGGCGGCGGCTGCACGAACTGTCGCGCATAGGCGTTGATCGACTCCAGGTAGCGCCGCTGGCCCTCGCTGAACAACACGTCGAACGCTAGCGAACTCTTGCCCGAACCGGATACACCGGTGATCACCGTCATGCTGCCACGCGGCAGATCAACGTCGATGTTCTGCAGGTTGTGCTCACGCGCATGGCGAATGGCGATGAAGCCCTCGCGCCCGCGCCGCACGGCCTGCGCCAGGTAGGCGCCTGGCGTCTCGGCGGCTTGCAGATGTAGCGGGGAGTTGGCCGCACCGACCTCCCGCCCCCCTGCTCCCGTGGGCAGGGTGCGCGCGATGCCGTGCGAAGCTGATGTCTGCTCCTCCCGACCCCCCGTGGCGGGTACGGAAGTTGCCGTCGCCTCCTGGGTTGACACACGGCCCACGGGTGACAAGCCCTGCAGTGCCGGGCCGACCTGCCAGCGATAGTGCTCCAGAGCCTGCCCGGTGTGCGATACGGTGCAGGCTTGCACTGCACTCGGCGGGCCGGCGACGACAATCCGCCCGCCAGCATCACCACCTTCGGGGCCGAGGTCGATGACCCAGTCGCTGGCGGCGATCACGTCCAGATTGTGCTCGATCAGCACCACGGTGTGGCCAGCGTCAACCAGTTCATGCAGGGCGCGCAACAGCTTGGCGATGTCGTCGAAATGCAGCCCGGTGGTGGGCTCGTCGAGCAGGAACAGGCTGCCTTTGCGCGCACCGCGCCCGGCCGTTTTGCGTGCCTCGGCCAGAAATGCGGCGAGCTTGAGTCGCTGCGCCTCGCCGCCCGAGAGCGTGGGCGTGGGCTGGCCCAGACGCAGGTAATCCAGGCCCACTGACTGCAGTGCCTTCAGGCCCGGCATCAGGTCGCGCTCCTTGGCGAAGGCGGCCAGGGCCTCGGCCACGGTGAGTTCGAGCAGGTCGGCCATGCTCAGGCTGCGGCCGTCAGGCAGATCGAGCTTGACCTCCAGCACTTCGGCACGAAAGCGGCGGCCATCACAGTCGGCGCAGCGCAAGTACACGTCGGAGAGGAACTGCATTTCTACATGCTCGAAGCCCGAACCGCCGCACGCGGGGCAACGGCCGTCGCCGCTGTTGAAGCTGAAGTTGCCGGCGCTGTAGCCACGCCTCTGCGCCTCGGGCAGCGCGGCGAAGCGCTTGCGCAATGCGTCGAAGGCGCCAACGAAACTCACCGGGTTGGATCGCGCCGTCTTGCCCATGGAGGACTGATCGACCAGCACCACGTCGGCCACCTGCTCGGCGCCCAGGAGGCGGTCGTGTGCGCCGGGTTCGGGAGCGGTCTTGCCCAATGCGCGTGCCAGGGCGGGAAAAAGCACGTCACCCATCAGCGTGGACTTGCCGCAACCCGACACCCCGGTGACGCTGACCAGCGCCCGCAGCGGGAATTCGGCCGTGATGTCGCGCAGGTTGTGTTCTCGCGCGCCTTCCAGAATGAGGCGCGGCGCGATGAGCCGGCCGGTGGCGTCCACCGCGATACGGCGTGGCGCGCGGTCGGGCTGGACCCGCCGTTCGCCACGCAGATAGGCGCCCGTCAGCGTGGCGGCGGCGCGCAAGCCGGCGAGATCGCCCTGGTACACGACGTGGCCGCCATGCTCGCCAGCGCCAGGGCCAAGCTCCAGTAGATGGTCGGCGGCGAGCATCACCTGCGGATCGTGTTCGACCACCAGCAAAGAATTGCCGGCGCGCTTCAAGTCCTGCATCACGGCGTTGAGCCGGTGCAGGTCGCGCGGGTGCAGGCCGATGGAGGGCTCGTCGAGCACGAACAGAGTTTGCGTCAGCGAGGTGCCCAGGGCGGTGGTGAGGTTGATGCGCTGCACCTCGCCGCCCGAGAGCGTGCGCGACTGCCGATCGAGCGTGAGATAGCCCAGCCCGACGTCCAGCAGGTAACGCAGCCGGGCGCGAATCTCGTCGAGCAGCAGTCGCGTTGCGGCATCGGCACCGGGATCGTGCTCCATCGCGACGAAAAAGGCATGGGCGCGCGCCACCGGCAACTGCATCACGTCGTGCAGGCACAGGCCGGGGAGTTGCGTCGCAACAGCGTCGGACCAGTACACGCCCTGTGGCCGAAAACGGGGCCGGTCAGCCAGGGCAGCGTCGGCCTCCTCCCGGCCGCCCACGCGCCAGAGCAGACCGTCGAGCTTGAGACGCGCGCCGCCACAGGC
This sequence comes from Burkholderiales bacterium, assembly GCA_013044035.1. Taxonomy (GTDB): domain Bacteria; phylum Pseudomonadota; class Gammaproteobacteria; order Burkholderiales; family Burkholderiaceae_C; genus Thiomonas_A. The sequence goes on along the minus strand of JABEVE010000004.1, from coordinate 100,963 downwards.
GGGGCATGGACTGCTGCTGCGGTATTTGGATAGCAGCACGCGCACGTGCATCTTGTAGGTGCGGGTTTCCAGCCACTCGAAAAACCGCCGCACGCCGAAATACTGCTTGGTCCAGCTGCCTTTCCAGTCAGGGTCGCCTTCCAGCACCCAATGGCGCTCGTCGGCGGTGAGTTCGGCCCAGGGCGCGTCCAGCCGCACGCCGGCGGCCGGGGCGTGGCGCTCCAGGTCTTTTTGCGCGTCCTTGAAGCTGGTGGTCTGCCAGGGTTTGACGGCACCCTGTTTCAGGCTCTTGCGTCCGTCCGGAATCACCAGCCCCCAATCCAACCCGAGCGTGCGGCCGAAGCCGCGACAGGTTTCGCAAGCACCGACCGGCGAGTTGAAGCTGAACAGGCCAGGACTGGCATCGCGGTAGGCGATGTCGCAATGCGCACAATGCAGGTCGGAGGAGTAACGCCAGCAACTTCCGGACTCGGCGGCATCATCGTCCACCACCGGCCAGACCGCCATACGGCCCTGCCCCAGGCGGAGCGCGGCCTCGACGGCCTCCATCAACCGCGGCGCCTCGACGTTGGCGGCGCGAAAGCGATCCTGCACCATGTGCAGCACATCGCCGTCGCGGCGGTGCACGCGGGTGTAGCCCTGGGCGCCCAGGCCTTGCAGCACCATGTCCTGCGGCAGGCCGGCGGGAATGGTGACGGGAAATGTCAGCACCAGCCGCGGGTCGCCGGCGAGCGCGGCACGACACTGGACGTCGGCGGCGATGCTGGCCGGGGATTCGCGCCTCACCTCGGCGCCGCACTGGCGACACTGCAGCCGGCTGGAGCGGGCGAACAGGAGTTTGAGGTGGTCGGCCAGTTCAGTCATGGTCCCCACGGTGGAGCGCGAGGTGCGCACCGGGTTGGTCTGGTCGATGGCGATCGCGGGCAGGATGCCGTCGATGCGATCGACCTGCGGCCGGTCCATGCGGTCGAGGAACTGGCGGGCGTAGGGTGAAAAGGTTTCGACATAGCGCCGCTGGCCCTCGGCATACACCGTGTCGAAGACCAGTGAGCTCTTGCCCGAGCCTGAAACCCCTGTGACGACGACGATCTGTCCCAGCGGGATACGCAGATCCAGGTTTTTCAGGTTGTTCTGCCGCGCCCCTTCGATGTGCAGGGCAGTGGGGGCTGGGATCGGCTGAGAAGTGTCGCGTGCGGTCATCACATCACTATACGCAGCCGCTGCCGGCGCGTGCAGCCCGGGGGAAATGGCGCTGGCCGACAGGATTCCCCACGGTCACAATCGCGCTTTGCGTGCTAGGCTAGCCTTGCATCATGCAGTGCAACAATGCGTCGCAATGGCGTGCTGCAGCGTTGCATTGCGCGATCTGCCGCGTACATCCTCGGCAAGCTTCATACCGTTCTTACATCCATCGAAACGGGAGACCGACATGAGCAGACTGCATTTCATCGGCGGCGAAAAAGGCGGCGTCGGCAAATCACTGGTCTCGCGCCTGCTCGCCCAGTACATGATCGACCGCCACCTGCCTTTCATCGGTTTCGACACCGACAAGTCACATGGTGCGTTATTGCGTTTTTATGCTGACTACGCCTCGCCGGTCATCATCGACCGCTACGAAAGCCTGGACCGCATCGTCGATGCCGCGATGGAGCAACCGGACCGACGCATTCTGGTCGATCTCGCGGCTCAGACCCACCAGTTCCTGGTTCGCTGGATCGAGGATTCCGGCCTGCTGGACATGCGGGACGACCTGGGCATGTCGCTCGTGTACTGGCATGTGATGGATTCGGGGCGGGACTCGGTTGACCTGCTGCGGGCACTCCTCGGCCAGTTCGGCGGACGCGTGCAGTTGGTGCTGGTGCTCAACGAAGTGCGCGGCGACCGCTTCGATATCCTCGAAGCCTCGGGCCTACGAGCCCGTGCGGAAGACCTCGGCGCTCGCGTCATCGGTCTGCGCCATCTGCAGGACTCGACGATTCAGAAAATCGACGCTCACAACACCAGCTTCTGGGCGTCCGTGAACCTGCCAGACCCCTCTGGCAACGGTCTCGGACTGATGGAGCGCCAGCGGGTCAAAATCTGGATGGGCCGCACCTACAAGGCGTTTGATCAGGTGCAGGTTTGAGCACCAAGGACACCCGTCGGCGCGTGCTCACACCTTGCGTCAGGCAACATCCCGCCGCCTGCGGCGCAACGTCTTTCGGATTGGCGCCTGCTCACGCCACCGTTCAGGGCCTACGATGATGCATGGCTGACGCTCCCACCAGCATCCTGTCGAGCTCGCCGGCACAAGCGGGTCCGCGCAGCTTGGGCCCGCTGCAGCAGTTACTGCCCTTCCTGCGGCCTTATCGCGGCCGCATTGCGCTGGCCCTGGTGTTTTTGCTGCTGGCCGCCGGCAGTACCCTGAGTTTTCCACTGGCTTTGCGCTGGCTGATCGACGGCGGCCTGCTGCACCCCTCGACCAACGCCAGCCGCGGCGGCCTCGGCATTCATTTCGTCGCGCTGTTCGGCTTGGCGGTGCTGCTGGGCATGTTCTCGGCAGCGCGCTACTACATGGTGAGCTGGCTGGGCGAGCGTGTCACGGCTGATTTGCGCAGTCGGGTCTACGGCCACGTGCTGACGCAATCGCCGCAGTTCTTCGAACACACGCAAACCGGCGAGGTGCTGTCGCGCCTGACCACCGACACCACGCTGGTGCAGACCGTGGTCGGCTCCAGCCTGTCGATGGGCCTGCGCAACAGCGTGGTGTTCCTCGGCGGCATGACCATGCTGGTTGCCACCAGCCCGCGCCTGATGCTGAGCGTGGTGGCCGTCATCCTGCTGGTGGTGTTCCCCGCGGTCACCATCGGCCGCCGCGTGCGGCGCCTGTCGCGCGCCAGTCAGGACCGCATCGCCGATTCCAGCGCCATCGCCGCCGAGGTGCTCAACGCGATTCCCACGGTCCAAAGCTATGGGCGCGAACCCGACGAATCACGCCGTTTCAGCCAGGCCGCGGAGGATGCTTTCACCACCGCGATACGGCGCAGCCGCATGCGCGCGCTGCTCACCGCCTTTGTCATCGTCGCCCTGTTCGGCGCACTCATCTATGGCCTGTACCAGGGCACAGTGGCCGTGGTCGAAGGCCGCATGAGCGCAGGCACCCTGGGGCAAACGGTGCTTTACATCGGCCTGGTGGCTGGCTCCGCCGCATCGCTCTCGGAGGTGTTCGGTGACTTGCTGCGTGCCGCCGGCGCCACCGAACGGTTGATGGAACTGCTGGCCGAGCGCTCGCCTGTGGCCAATCCACCCCAGCCGCAGGCGCTGCCGGCGTCGCAAGGCGGCTCCGCCGTGCAGTTTGCCCATGTGCGCTTCACCTACCCATCGCGCCCGGAACAACCGGCGCTGGACGATTTTTCGCTGCTGGTGGAACCGGGCGAAACCGTGGCCCTGGTCGGCCCCAGCGGCGCCGGCAAGACCACGGTGCTGCAGCTGCTGCTGCGCTTTTACGACGTGCAGCACGGCGCGGTCAGCGTGGACGGTGTGCGGGTCGATCACGCCGACCTTGCCGCGCTGCGCGAGCGCATCGGCCTGGTGCCACAGGATGCGGTGATTTTCTCCGCGAGTGCACTCGACAACATTCGCTACGGCAGGCCCGAGGCCAGCGAGCACGATGTCATGCAAGCCGCGCGCGCCGCGCAGGCCGATGGCTTCATCCGCGAATTGCCGCAGGGCTACAACACCTATCTGGGTGAGCGCGGCGTGCGGCTTTCGGGCGGTCAGCGCCAGCGCTTGAGCATCGCCCGCGCCATCCTGAAAAACGCCCCGCTGCTGCTGCTGGACGAAGCCACCAGCGCGCTGGACGCGCAAAGCGAACGCGCCGTGCAGGCCGCGCTGGAGCAAGCCATGCAGGGCCGCACCACCCTCGTCATCGCCCACCGCCTGGCCACGGTGCAGCGCGCCGATCGCATCGTGGTGCTGGAGCGCGGCCGCATCGTCGACATCGGCAACCATGCCGAGCTGATGGCACGTGGCGGCCTCTATGCCCATCTGGCGTCGCTGCAGTTCATGCACGGGCCGGGGAACTTGTCGACCCATGAGCAACACAGTTACATTTGACGCCACAACAAAGCCGTCGTCGTTTCCGGGCACCACTCTGTCCCAACGTGCACCGCGTTCCAACCTACTGACCATCCCGCCATGCAACAAGACAAACCCAAGAAGATCCTCGTGGTCGACGACGATGCCCGCATCCGCGACCTGCTGCGACGCTATCTGGCCCAGGAAAACTACGAGGTGTTCGTCGCCGAAGACGCCAAGGCGATGTCTCGGGTGATGGTCAAGGAGCGCTTTGATCTCATCGTGCTCGACCTCATGCTGCCCGGTGAGGACGGCCTCACCGTCTGCAAGCGCATGCGCTCGTCGAAGGATTTCACCCCCATCATCATGCTCACCGCCAAAGGCGAAGACGTGGACCGCATCATCGGCCTCGAAGTGGGTGCCGACGACTACCTGCCCAAACCCTTCAACCCGCGCGAACTGCTTGCCCGCATCAGCGCCGTGCTGCGTCGCCAGCCCAACCCCGAGTTGCCCGGCGCCCCGGCGCGCGACGACGAAACCGTGTTATTCGGCCCCTTCAGCCTCGATCTCGCCCGGCGCGAACTCTCGCGCGAGGGTGAACTCATCAGCCTGACCACAGGCGAATTCGCCATGCTCAAGGCGCTGGTGCGCCACCCACGCCAGCCGCTGTCGCGCGACCGCCTGGCTGAGCTGGCCCGCGGCCGCGACTACGAGGCCTTCGACCGCAGCCTGGACGTCGCCATCTCGCGCCTGCGCAAGATCGTCGAGATCGACCCCGCGCATCCGCGCTACATCCAGACCGTGTGGGGCGTGGGCTATGTGTTCGTGCCCGACACCAAGGACGCCTGAATTCCGCCCATCCGGCCTGACCAGCGCTGACGCCGGCGTGAGCCCGCTGCAGTCCGCGTGCGGCTTCCCCCAGGGAGCGCAAGGCCTGCTCCGTCTCGGCACCTCTCGGCCCTGCAGTTTGTCAACATGAGTGCCGACGCTCCCGCGCCACCTCCCCAATCCCCGCTCAATCCCGGCCCGGCCAATCTGGACAAGCCGAGCCTGGCTTGGCGGGTGTTCGGCGGGCTGTCCGGCCGTCTCTACTGGCGCACGTTTTTCCTCATCGTGCTTCTGGTGCTGGCCAGTCTGGCGGGGTGGTTCCAGAGCTTTCGTGTGCTGCAACTCGGGCCTCAGGTGGAACAGACCTCACGCCAGATCACCAGCCTCATCGACCTCACCCGCATCGCACTGGTGCACGCGGCGCCCGAATATCGCACGGCCCTGCTCGACGAGTTGGTCAAGCGCGAGGACATCTACATCTATCCGCGCGAACCCAGCGACCAGTGGACACCGATGGCGCACACGGATTTCACCCGTCGCCTGACGGCTTCGGTCGATCAGCGTCTGCACGAAAAACTGGATTTTGCCGACGTGGTGAACGGCCGCTCCGGGCTGTGGATCGGTTTTCGCATCGAGCACAGCGACTATTGGTTGTTGCTCGACCGCTCGCGCATAGATCCCTCGCTGGGTGAAGCCTGGATCATCTGGGGTGTCCTGGCAACGTTGCTGGCGATGATCGGTGCGGCCATCATCGCGCGTTTCATCAATCGTCCGTTGCGCGACTTGAGCATCGCCACGGCCTCGGTGCGTGAAGGCGATTTTTCGCAACAACTCAACGAGACCTCGGGCACACAGGAAATCCGTGAAGTCAATCGAGGCTTCAACCGTATGGCGCGCGCGCTGCAGGAAATCGACCGGGACCGGGCCTTGATGCTGGCCGGCATTTCCCACGACATCCGCACTCCGCTTGCACGTTTGCGCCTCGAGGCCGAACTGAGCGTTCCTGATCCCCAGTCACGGCAGGACATCATTGCCGACATCGAACAGGCGGACTCGATCATCAGCAAGTTCATGGAGTACGCACGCACCGCCAGTCCAGTACGCGAAAGCGTGGACCTGCCCGATCTGGTGACCAAGATCGTTGCGGACTACAGCAAGGATGCCGATTTGCGCATCCGCATGCCGAGCAACGCTGAGGCCTTGGCCCTGGCCGACCCTCTGGAGTTGCAGCGCATCATCGTGAATCTGATCGAGAACGCCAGGCGCTACGGTCGAACACCCGGCAGCAACCGGGTCGAACTGGACATCGGCATCAGCAAGCGCCGCAACGAGGTCTGCCTGAGCGTGCGCGACCACGGCCCCGGCGTCACCAGCGAGCATCTACCCCTGCTCACCCGACCGTTTTTCCGTGGTAACGAGGCGCGCACCGCCGCGAAAGGCACCGGGCTGGGTCTGGCCATCGTCGATCGCACCATCGCCCGCATGGCGGGCCGGCTGGAGATCAGCAATGCCAAGGGCGGTGGCTTGATGCTGCGCATCTGGCTGCAGCGCGATCCGGCCGATGTCCTGCCGACGCCTCAGCTTTGATCTCCAACCCGGCCTTGGCGCCAAGGCCGGCAGTGTCATGCCAGCACGACGGGCAGTAGGGCCAGTTCAAGCCATTTCAGCACCCGCGCCGGGGGTCAGGACGGAGGTCATGCGAAGCGCAAACCGGACTGCGGCGGCGTCGTGGGGTGGGCAAGGCACCAGCCTCGGATGCATCCCCGCCTGGAGACAACGCGGGGGCAGCAATGGTTTGAACTGGCCTTAACCGCACCGCGCCTGTCGCCGGGTTGCCGTCTTGCGCGCCCGTGCCCGTCGCGCCTCCTTCGGGTCCACCGTCAGTGGCCGGGTGACGTCGATGCAATCACCCGGCTGCACCAAGGCGCTGGCAGGTTTGAGCACACCGAAGACGGCCAGGCGCAGGTGACCGCTTGGGTTGCGCCAACTGTTGTCAGGCAAGTCCAAACCGCTGCGGCTCACCGCATCACCCAAACTTGCGCCGGGTGTGAGCCGAACCGTGCGCACCTGGATTACACCGGAAGCGGGGATCCAGCGGACCTCGACCTCGATCAGCCCCGGACCGACTGCAGCGTGCCGTTCAGCCATACATCGTTTCGGCGCGTTGCACGAAGGAGTCGACAAAGGTCTTGGCGATATGGCCGAACACCGGGCCAATCACGGCTTCCACCAGCTTGCTGGAGAAGTGATAGTGCAACTCGAAGTCGATCTTGCAAGCCTTGTCACCCTCCAGCGGGGTGAAACGCCAGTGGCCCTGCAAATCCGAAAACGGCCCATCCACCAGACGCAGATGAATCTCTCGCCCGGGGACCTGGGTGTTCACGGTGGTGAAACTCTGCTTCACACCCTTGAAATCGATGCGAATGGTGGCGCGCATCTGCTCGGGAGTGGCCTCGTGCACCTGCGCCCCACCGCACCAGGGGAGGAATTGCGGATAGGAGGCCACATCTGTCACCAGCCCGTACATTTGGCTTGCGCTGTACCAGATCAGAACGGACTTGTGAACGACGGCCATGGAGAGAGTTCTTAAAATGGGCAATTGTAAAAAAACGGCCGCGCGCCGCGACAACGCATCATGAGCATCGCCGAAAATCGGAAAGCCGCTTTCAACTATTTTCTCGAGGACCGCTTCGAGGCTGGTTTGGTGCTCGAAGGTTGGGAGGTGAAGGCCATACGCGCCGGTCGCGCGCAGTTGCTCGACGGCTACGTGCTCATTCGTGACGGCGAAATGTTTCTGGTCGGCATGAACGTCTCCCCCTTGCAGAGTGCATCAACCCATGTGCATCCCGATGCCAGCCGCACGCGCAAGCTGCTGCTGCACAAGGACGAAATTCGTCGCCTCATCGGCAAGGTGGAACAGCGCGGCTACGCCCTGGTGCCGCTGAACCTGCATTACAAGGACGCCCGCATCAAGCTCGACTTCGCCCTGGGCCGCGGCAAGAAACTGCACGACAAACGCGACACCGAATCCAAGCGCGACTGGGATCGTGAAAAGGCCCGCCTCATGCGCCAGGGTCACAAGCAGGGCGAATGAGGCGGAAGCCCCCGCGTTCCGGGCCCCAAAAAAACGGCCACCTCGCGGTGGCCTTGTCTCCTCGGCGGATTGAGCCCGCTCTCCTGTTTTGTGACTTCAAGCTGCTTTCTTGTCGAAGAACTGTTCGTCCTCGGTGGAGCCTTTGAGGGCCGCGGTGGACGCTTCGCTTTCGATGGTGGTGGTCACGGCGTCGAAGTAACCGGTACCCACTTCGCGCTGGTGCTTGACCGCGGTGAAGCCCTTGCTGGCGGCGGCGAACTCGGCCTCCTGCAGTTCGACAAAGGCGCTCATCTGGTTGCGGGCATAGCCGTGGGCCAGATTGAACATCGAGTAGTTCAGCGCGTGGAAGCCAGCCAGGGTGATGAACTGGAACTTGTAGCCCATGGCGCCGAGCTCTTTCTGGAACTTGGCGATGGTGGCGTCGTCGAGGTTCTTCTTCCAGTTGAACGAGGGCGAACAGTTGTAAGCCAGCATCTTGCCGGGGAACTTGGCGTGAATGGCGTCGGCGAAAGCCTTGGCGTAGGCCAGATCAGGCTTGCCGGTTTCGCACCACACCAGGTCGGCGTAGGGCGCATAGGCCAAGCCACGCGAAATGGCCTGCTGCAGTCCCGGTTTCGTGCGGTAGAAACCCTCCACGGTGCGTTCGCCGGTGCAAAACGGCTTGTCGGTGTCATCCACGTCGGCGGTGACGAGGTCGGCTGCCTCGGCATCCGTGCGCGCCACCAGCACCGTGGGAACACCCATGACGTCGGCAGCAAGGCGCGCGGCAATCAACTTGGCCACGGCCTCACGGGTCGGCACGAGCACCTTGCCGCCCATGTGACCGCATTTTTTCACCGAGGCGAGTTGATCTTCGAAGTGCACGCCCGCGGCACCGGCTTCGATCATAGATTTCATCAGTTCGAAAGCATTGAGCACGCCTCCGAAGCCGGCTTCGGCATCAGCCACGATGGGGGCAAAGTAGTCGATAAAACCCTCATCGCCGGGGTTTTTGCCTTCCATCCACTGAATCTGGTCGGCGCGTGTGAGGGTGTTGTTGATGCGCTTGACCACGCTAGGCACGGAGTTGGCGGGGTAGAGCGACTGGTCGGGATACATCTCGCCGGCGAGATTGGCATCGCCAGCGACTTGCCAGCCCGACAGGTAAATGGCCTTGAGCCCGGCCTTGACCTGCTGCATCGCCTGATTGCCGGTGAGCGCGCCCAGGGCATTGACGAAAGGCTCGCCGTGCATGTCGTTCCACAGGCGATGGGCACCGCGTTTGGCCAGGGTGTGATCGACCATGACCGAGCCGCGCAGCTTCACCACCTCGGCGGCGGAGTACCCACGCTGGATGCCGGCCCAGCGAGGGTTGGTTGACCAGTCTTGCTGAAGTTGCTGAATTTGTTGCTCGCGCGTTGCCATGAGACGATCTCCGGAAGTGGGAAGAAAGGATGCGGCAAGCTTACATCTCATGTGCGCCGCACCATAGAGTTGTATCTTATACAAGACTATTTTTTTATTCTTTATAAATCAATGTATTGTATTGCATTTATTGCGATATGAAATCAAAATTCGTGATTCAGAACACAATACTCTTGCTGTGCAACATGTCATTTCCATATCGTGAAATTAAAAGCGCATATTCTGAAATTCTCTGATTCAGCTTGCTTGGGTGGGCTGTCAGCCTTTCCAACGCTGTTCCGCAATCCGCGCTTGACCCCATGAACATCGCCGTCTCACGACACACGGAACGTCCCGCGCCCGCACCGCGCAATCTGCGTGATTTGTTCTGGTCCTTCAACCGCCTGACACTGTCCGGGTTCGGCGGTGTGCTGCCGTTCGCCCAGCGCGTCTTGGTGGACGAGAAACAATGGCTCAGCCACCAGGAATTCATCAATCTGTTGTCCATCAGTCAGGTGCTGCCAGGGCCCAACCTCATCAACCTGTCGCTGATGGTTGGCCAACGCAGCTTCGGCTGGCGCGGAGCGCTTGCGGCGCTGGCAGGCATGCTGGCCGCGCCGCTGGTCATCGTGCTGTTCATCGCTGTCGGCTATTCCACCTGGGCGACCGTCCCTCTGATGCACAACGCGCTACGTGGCATGGAGGTGGTCACAGCAGGGCTGGTCATTGCCATGGCACTGCGCCTGGCGCCGGTGCTGCGGCTTGCGCGCACGGCACCGCTTTGGGCTGCTTCAGCATTCATCAGCGTCGGGTTGCTGCGCTGGCAGTTGCTGGGCGTCATGCTGGCGCTGGGACCGTTGGCCGTGCTGATTGCACGCTTCGGGCGACGGACGCCATGACGCCTGCAACCCTGAATATGGCGACCCTACCGGACCTGTTCGGCCACTTCATGCTGTGGTCGCTGCTGTCGATCGGCGGCGCCATTGGACTCCTGCCGGACATGCATCGCTATCTGGTCGATGCGCAGCATTGGGTGACCGACGAGCAGTTCAATGCGGCCCTGGCGCTGGGACAGGCCTCGCCTGGGCCAAACATGATTTTGTTCGCCGCGCTGCTGGGCTGGCATGTTGCCGGATTGATTGGCGCACTGGCTGGCGCCATCGGACTGATCCTGCCATCCACGCTCATCACCCTGGCCTACTTTCGCTACAGCAGCAACAACCCCGAACACCGCTGGATCCGGGCCATCCACGAAGGCCTGGCGCCCATCACCGTGGGTTTGCTGCTGTCTTCCGGCTGGCTGCTGGCGGCGCAAAACGTTCATGCCTTGCTGGAAGGATGCATCGTTGCCGTGGTGGTCGCTCTGAATCTGTGGACGCGCATCAACCCACTCTGGCTCTTGCTGGGTGGCGCAGTTGCCGGCGCCCTTGGTCTGATGTGAGGTCTGAACGCCATGATGCGTCGCATGACGAATGTGCAATCGGGTGGTTCGCTGCCGGTCTGGGACACAGCCACATTACGACGCATCGAACACGACGCAGCATCCGATTTGCCGCCGCACAGCCTGATGCAACGCGCTGGAATCGCCATCAGCCGCCTCGTGCGTGCTCGCTTCCCCCATGCGCGGCAAGTGAGCGTACTGTGCGGCCCCGGCAACAACGGCGGCGACGGCTTGGTCGCGGCGGCAGATTTGGTACGACATGACGTGCAGGTTTCGGTCTGGATGGTGGCTTGCGGCGCACCCACTGACTGGCAATCGGCGGCACGACCCGCCGACTGGCTCTGGGCCTTGCACCTCGCTCACAGCGCAGGCTTGCGACCCTTGCCCTGGACGCATGACGCTGCCACATCGGCATGGGACGGGGTGGATCTCATCCTTGATGCCTTGCTCGGCATCGGTCTCAACCGCGCACCTGAAGGCGAGTTAGCCGCGGCCATGACCGCCCTGGCGCAGCATCCGGCACCTGTCCTGGCGGTCGATCTGCCCTCCGGTTTGGCGAGCGCCACTGGCACAGCGCCTGGAGAGTTGGTCCGTGCCGAAGTCACACTCACCCTGCTTGGCCTCAAGCCAGGCCTGCTGACTGGGCCCGACATCCACGCCTGTGGCGAGCTCTGGCTGGACGATCTGGACGCATGGGGCGAACCGGGTGACAGCGCCACCTCACGACAACGCCGGTTCGCCGCCGGTTTCCCCGTCCGCCAGGGGACATTACCGGAGCAAGACAGCGGCTCGGAGACTCTGACCCCCGAACCCCACACCCATGCGACAGCCATGCTCCTCAGCGGAGCCGATGCCATCGCCGCATTGCCGCAGCCCGGATCGGCAGCGCACAAAGGCGAGCGCGGAGACGTGTTGATTTTCGGCGGTGCAGCGGGCATGACCGGCGCCGCTCTGCTTGCCTCACGCGCTGCCCTGGCCTTGGGTGCCGGGCGCGTGTTCACGGCCCTGCTCGATCCGCAAGCGCCATCGTTCGACCCCGCCGGTCCTGAGCTCATGCTGCGCAAGCCACAAGCCATGCTGGAAATGGCCCAGCATGCACCCACGCGAGAGGGCCGATGCTGTGTGGTTTTCGGGCCAGGCGCCGGCATGTCCGCCGAAGCCTTATCCATCCTGCAGGCGTTGCTGGCGCTCGATCAGCCCTTGGTCATCGATGCCGACGGGCTCAACCTGCTCGCAGGCCAAGCTCGCGACGGCGTGTTTTGGCAGGCGCTGCGACAACGCCACTCTCCAACCTGGTTGACCCCGCATCCCCGAGAAGCAGCGGGTTTGCTGCAATGGACCACCACCCAAGTTCAGGCCGATCGTTTGAGCGCTGCGCGTACCCTGTCCACCCTGAGCCGGGCACACTGCGTGCTCAAAGGAGCGGGCAGCCTGATGACCACGCCGGACGGCGCCCTGTGGATCAACTCCAGCGGCAATGGTCTGCTGGCCACGGCCGGGAGCGGCGACGTGCTCAGCGGCGCGCTCGCCGCCTGCATCGCGCCCACCAGAGACCCGGATGCAGCGATGGCTGCCGCGCGCGCCGCCGTATGGCTCCATGGTGCCGGTGCCGACCTCGCTCGGGAAGAAGGCCAGGGCTTGCGCGCCGGAACCCTGCCCGACGCCATGGTTCGCGCGCGAACCCGGGTGAAAGGACTGTCCCTCAGCATGGGGCGCACGTTGCACCGCGCGTAGTGCGTGGCTAAGGCGCGCGACAGTGCATCAAACTCCATTCGAGCGGCTGCGCTTCTTTGCGGGAGATGATTGTCCCGCCGCGGACGACTTGCGACCGGCCGACTTGCCCGCCGTCGGGCTTTGCCGCTGAGGAACCGTTGTCGCCTTGGCCTTCGATGTCTTCTTCGTCACCAACTTGTCAGCAGGTGACGACTGATTTTGCATCGGACCGCCACCGCGCTTGCGCTTGGATGAGGAGGTTGCACGCTCCGTGGCCACATCGGGTACGAACAAACTGCTGTCACTGTCGTCGATGGGCGCATCCAACGGCGAGAGCACGGCTTCGGGGCGGCCCCGGCGGCGAGTGCCTGAGCCACTCGCCGTACTCGGCCCGCCGACGGGATGCAGCGGATCGGCCACCATGCGGAAGTCGATCTTGCGGCCATCGAGATCGACGCGACTGACCTGCACCAGCACGCGGTCACCCAGGCCGTAGCGCTTGCCGGTGCGCTCGCCGCGCAACTCGTTGCGGGCCTCGTCGAAACGGAAATACTCGGCACCGAGTTCGGAAATGTGAATCAGCCCCTCGACGAACAGGCTGGTGAGTTGCACGAAAATCCCAAAGCTGGTCACTGCGGTGATGGCGCCGACGAATTCCTCGCCGAGCTTGTCACGCATGTACCAACACTTGAGCCAGCTTTCCACATCGCGCGTGGCCTCGTCGGCTCGGCGCTCGTTGGCGGAGCAATGCTGGCCCACGGCCTCCCACACCATGACGTCGGCCGATGAGGTCTTGGTGCGCTTGGGCACGACATCCTCGCCCGCCTTGAGCTTGGCCTGCGCCGCCTTCGATTTGGACTGCACGCCGGGTAGCGACAGCACCAGGCTTTCAGGTGGTTGCAGCTTGTACTTGCCGCCCGCCAGAATGGCCTTGATGGCTCGGTGCGTCAGCAGGTCGGGGTAGCGCCGGATGGGGCTGGTGAAATGGGCGTAGGCGGTGTAAGCCAGGCCGAAATGCCCGCTGTTGTGCGGCGTGTAGATGGCTTGCTGCATCGAGCGCAGCATGAGTGCGTTGATCTGCGCGGCGTCGGGACGGTCGCGGGCGACATCCGAGAGTTGCTGATAGTCGGCGGGTTCCGGGTCGTCGCCAATCTGCGCGGCAATCCCCAGGGTCTTGAGAAAACTGCGCAGCAGCGCGAGCTTCTCGGGCGTCGGCCCCTCGTGCACACGGTAGAGACCGGGATGCTTATTGCGCTCCAGGAAATCGGCCGCGCTGACATTGGCCGCCAACATGCACTCTTCGATCAGTCGGTGCGCTTCATTGCGGGTACGCAGCGCGATTTTCTCGATGCGTCCGCTTGCATCGCACACAATCTGGGTTTCCGGCACCTCGAGGTCGATCGCGCCGCGCAGGCGACGCGCCTTGAGCAAGGCGGTGTAGACGTCGTACAAGTGCAGCAGTTGCGGCACCAGCGTGGCGTTCGCCTGGGCCTCCGGCCCGCGCGTGTTCTCCAATATGGCCGCCACTTCGGTGTAGGTTAAACGTGCCTGCGAGCGCATCACAGCCGGATAAAACTGGTAAGCCTTGAGTTCGCCCTGGCTGTTGATGAGCATGTCGCTCACCATGCACAGACGCTCGACTTTCGGGTTGAGCGAGCACAGGCCGTTGGACAGCTTTTCCGGCAGCATCGGGATGACGCGGCGCGGAAAGTACACGGAGGTGGCGCGTTCCAGCGCATCGAAATCGAGCGGATCGCCGGGCTTGACATAGTGCGACACATCGGCGATCGCGACGATGAGGCGAAAGCCGTCTTCGCGACCGATGCGCACCGGCTCGCTGTAGACCGCGTCGTCGAAATCGCGCGCATCCTCGCCATCGATGGTCACCAGTGGCACGTCGGTCAGGTCGTAGCGGCCCTCGCGATCCTGCTCGCGCACATGCCCAGGCAAGGCCGCGGCCTGCTTTTCCGTCTCGGCGCTGAAGCGATACGGAACGCCGTATTTGCGTACCGCGATCTCGATCTCCATCCCGGGGTCGTGCAAGGCGCCGAGCACCTCGGTCACTTTGCCCATCGGCTGGCTGTAGGGCGACGCCGGCTCGGAAATTTCGACACTGACCACCTGTCCGACCTTGGCGGTGCCGACGCCGCTGGCCGGAATCAGGATGTCTTGCGCGTAGCGCTTGTCCTCCGGAGCCAGCAACCAGATGCCGTTTTCGTGCAACAGCCTCCCGATCACGGGCCGTCGTGAGCGTTCGAGAATTTCGATGACCTGTCCTTCGGGTCTGCCGCGCTTGTCCTGACGTATGACCTTCACCCGGACCCGGTCGAGATGCATGACCGAACGCATTTGCTGTGGCGCGAGGTAGACATCCTGCGCACCCTGCTCCGAAACCACGATGCCATAGCCGTCGCGATGGCCTTGAACAATGCCTTCGACAATCACTGTCTGCTTCCTTTTGTTGTTGGTGCGCAAGAGCTGCTCAACGCGCCGCGCGTGACGCATCCTCGCGCAGCATACTGGAGAGGCTTGGATTTCCTGCTACGATTGCATGATTGCCCAGATGGCGGAATTGGTAGACGCACTAGTTTCAGGTACTAGCGCCGCGAGGCGTGGAGGTTCGAGTCCTCTTCTGGGCACCATACAGCAGCATCACATGCATGACATCAACCGCCTTCCAGGCGGTTTTTCTTTGCCTGTCGAGCGCATCGACGTCGACAGCAATTGGCGAGATGCGCCGCGGCGCAGGAACGGGCACTATCGCTTGCAAAGACTCTGCGCAGAGTCTGATCGGTAGCGTTTTGGCACCCTTCCGTAACCGATCCGTACCTTGTATGACAGGAACCCGATTTGTAGTCTTGTCGCATGTGCAATCGGGCGCAGCGTTTGCGCCCGGACTGGTTGTCGGTTCCGGTCGGCGTCAGGCACCGGAGGTCAACATAGCCCGAACACGGCGCCATGACCTACGGGCGAGGCGGGTTGCGAGCCAGCCAGGTGCCGGCGGCGGTACCTCCAACATCACCATTCTCGTCGGCCTGCCCGGAACGCCACCCGACATCAACGCCAACGCGCACGCGGTGCTGATGGAGGCGACCTTCTGGATCAGCCCCTTCCTCGACGGCGGCGGGGTTCACAGAACGCTGCTGCAGTATTCGCAGCGAGTGATTTTGAACTTCAACGGTGTTTCCTGGCCGCATGTCTCGGTTGTAAACCTCTTCAAGCGGGGTAAGAATAAACCCGAGATCAAAGAGGTCAGGGAATTCAAGGAAAAGGAAAAGTTCGAGTTCAAGGAACACAAGCCTGAGATCAAGGAGCACAACCCGGAGACCAGGGAAACCGAGACGATGCCGCAGCCGATCTCGATCCCTGATCCGGCGCTCAGGGCCGGGCCGACCGCCGTGGACAGGCCGTTCATAAACCCCGAAGAGCGCCCGGCAGTCGGCGCCCAAATCCTGAAAGACAAACCGAAATCGAACCTTTGAAGTGAAGCGACCTTCTGACCTGCCGCGCACGGTTCCCCCTGGGGGTGTCAGTTCCTACGGAACGGCCGTGCGGAGCTGACATGCTGGTTGTCGTTGCCAGCCGCTTCGACGCCGATGCGGCTGGCTTTGTCCGCTTGCGGCACGACGCCGGCGCGAGGCTGTTGACCTGCGATGGCGTGACGCGCAGAGGCTGCGGACTCGCCGCTTGCGGCGCCCGACGCCCGACGCCCTGCATCAGGTTGTAGCAAGTCTGAAGCGGCCAGGACAGCGCGGCGGCTGCTCGGACTTGCGCAGAACCGTTCGCCGTGAGCATGGTCGACGGCCTGATTCATGTCGATGCGGCGCCTGGCCCCGTCGACGACAGCGTGCGCACGGCCCTGCGCCGTCTCGCGCAGGGCGCTCGGGTCGAACTGATGACGGCGCGTTTTTGCCGAATCGATCGAACCCTGGTTTTTTATGGTGCGTCCAGAATACTGCTGATCGAGCCCGCGATGCCGCGGATGACGACCGCATGGAGTTGCTCGTCCCCGAGGATCCTCAAGGCGGCCCAGGCGTTGTCGAACGGACCGATGCCATCGATGATCTGTCGGGTGCCGTTGGCGCAATCGCAGCTCTCCATGCGGTCCAGCGCCGGCTGGCTGCTATCGAATTGCAAGAGCCATCTGTCGGCAACACTGGGAGGACGCTGACCGCACAGTCCGATGCCGTTGAGTTGTATGCAGAGGTTGACGGCCTCGGGGTCGCTTCGACGGCGGAAAAACCCGCGAGGAATGCCATGATTCGCCTCCCACTCTACGACACGAAATGGCACGCCCGGCCCATCCCGGTGATCGTGGGCCGCGCAGACGCCGGCGGCAAGGCACTCTCGCCGGATGCCGTCACGATCGAGGTCGCACCAGGCGCAATGCCCAGCGGTGAAGGCTAGCGCCGGCTGCCGGGAGGATCCAATGTCCCTGGCGTCGAACGCCTGGCGGCTCTGCGCTGCATGCTGGCCCTTATGGCCCTAATTCACAGGTGTGAGCTTGGCGATATTCAAAGCCAGCCACTTCAGGCCGTGGCGTTTGAATCGCACCTGGGCGCGTGCATCGAGGCTCTGGCCTTCGAGCGTGAGGATCACGCCTTCTCCGAACTTGGTATGAAACACCGACTGGCCCACGCGCAAACCGTGGCCCGCCACAGGGCGGCTGGTGGCCGATGGCGTGAATGGCACGGCGGCCTCGTCGCTCCATGCCGAGCTCAGGCTGGGCGCATAGGACGAGGCCGGCTTGCCGGCCTTGGGCGATAACCACTTCAAGGTCTCTTCGGGCAACTCGTCGAAAAAACGGCTGCGCAGGTTGTAGCGTGTCTGACCATGCAGGATGCGGCTTTGCGCGTGGCTCAAGTAAAGGCGCTTGCGCGCGCGCGTGATGGCCACATACATCAGCCGACGTTCCTCCTCCACGCCGTCGGCCTCGTTCATCGCGTTCTCATGCGGAAACAAGCCTTCCTCCAGGCCGGTGATGAACACGGCGTCGAACTCCAGCCCCTTGGCGGCGTGCACCGTCATCATCTGCACCGCGTCCTGCCCGGCCTGGGCCTGGTTGTCGCCGGCCTCCAGCGCAGCATGGGTGAGAAAAGCGGTCAGTGGCGAGAGCGTCTCACCGGTGGTGGGGTCGATGGCTTGCAGGTTCTGCAGCGCCTGATCCGACAGTGGCCGCTCGCGTAGCGCCTCGGCGTCGAGGCCGAAGCCCTCCTGCGTGACGAAGGCGGTGGCGGCGTTGATCAGTTCCTCCAGGTTCTCGACGCGGTCCTGGCCATCGCGCTCATGGCGGTAATGCTCCAGCAGGCCGGACACTTCGAGCAAGTGGCGAACGAGGTCTGGAAGGCTCATGGCCGTGCAGGTGTGTTTGGCCTGGGCCAGCAGGTCGATGAAGGCCTGCAGGCTGGCCGCACCACGGCCACCGAGCGCGGAAATAGCCTCGGCCAGGGGCACTTGGCGCAGGCGCGCCGCGTCCTGCAGTTGCTCCAGGGTGCGCGCGCCGATGCCGCGCGGCGGGAAGTTCGCCACGCGCAGGAAGGCCGTGTCGTCCAGCGGGTTGTCCAGCAGGCGCAGATAGGCCAGCGCATGCTTGATTTCGGCACGCTCGAAAAACCGCAGGCCTCCGTACACCTTGTAAGGAATGGCGGCATTGAACAGCGCGCCCTCGATCACCCGTGACTGGGCGTTGGAGCGATAGAGCAGCGCGATCTGGTCGCGCCTGCAGCCCCCGCGCAGCAGCAAGCGAATCTCCTCCACGACCCAGGCCGCCTCCTGATGGTCGCTGGCCTGCTCGATGACGCGCACGGGCTCGCCTGCGCCTGCCTCGGTACGCAGGTTCTTGCCCAGGCGACGGTTGTTGTGCGCGATAAGGTGGTTGGCGGTGTCGAGGATGTTGGCATGCGAGCGGTAGTTGTGCTCCAGCTTGATGAGGTGGTGCACATGGAACTCGCGCTGATAATCATCCATATTGCCGACGTTGGCGCCGCGAAAAGCATAGATGCTCTGGTCGTCGTCGCCCACGGCCACCACCGCGCTGGGCTGCGGCTCGTCCGGCCCGGCCAGCAGCTTGAGCCACTGGTATTGCAGGCGGTTGGTGTCCTGAAATTCGTCGATGAGGATATGCCGAAAGCGCGCGCGGTAATGCTGGCGAATCTCGGCGTGATCGCGCAGCACCTCGTAAGTGCGCAGCAGCAGCTCGGCGAAGTCGGCCACGCCCTCGCGCTGGCACTGCGCCTCGTAAGCGGCGTACACCTCGGCCATCAGCCGGCTCTGGGCGTCGCGCACCTCGCAGTCCTTGGCGCGCAACCCCTGCTCCTTCATGCCGTTGATGAACCACAGCACCTGCTTCGGCGGCGCGCGCTGTTCGTCCACGTTCAGACCCTTGAGAAGGCGCTTCAAGGCGGAGAGCTGATCTTGCGTGTCCAGAATCTGGAAGGTCTGCGGCAGCCCGGCGGTTTTCCAGTGGGCCCGCAAAAATCGGTTGCACAGCCCATGAAATGTGCCCACCCACATGCCGCGCACCGGCATGGGCAACATGGCCGAAAGCCGGGTCAGCATTTCCTTGGCCGCCTTGTTGGTGAACGTCACCGCCAGGACACCGGCTGGCGAGACTTGCCCGGTGGAGATCAGCCAGGCAATGCGGGTGGTGAGCACCCGCGTCTTGCCGCTGCCGGCACCGGCCAGAATCAGCGCGTTTTCTGGCGGCAGCGTGACGGCTGCGAGCTGTTCAGGATTGAGATGCAGCAGCAGATCGGACATGGCGCCATTCTAGGAGCCCGACCCTGGCGCCATCGCCGCGCCAAGCAGGTCCAAGAGCTGGTGCGAGACAATGTCATTCTTTATTTGGAAGAGATCGCCCATGAGCATGAAAAAAACCGATTTGGTCAAGAATCTGGCCAAAAAGCTCGACGGCAAGATGAAAACCGCGGGGGTGCCCGAGCGCTTTGCACAGGGTTCAACCGCGGCCAGACGCGCGCGCCCGAGCAGCCCCGCCGCGCTCCATTTGGAGCCCGTCATCTGCCGCTTGCCACCGGCACTGGCGCAGCGCCTGCGTGAACGCGCGGTGGCGCACGAGGGCGGCATGCACGCGCTGATGGCACAGGCACTGGAAAACTGGCTGACTGCCAACCCGGGCAACTGAATCTCGCATGACCCGTGCCGCGCCCGAACATTCTGACCGTTTGATGGATTCCCATGACTGAACTTGCCAAATCGTTTGAACCCCACGACATCGAAGCCCGCTGGAGCGCGCGCTGGGAGGAATTGGGCGTATTCGCCCCCACGCTGGACGCCACCAGACCCTCGTTCTGCGTGCAACTGCCGCCGCCCAACGTGACAGGCACGCTGCACATGGGCCATGCCTTCAACCAGACCGTGATGGACACCCTCACTCGCTACCACCGCATGCTGGGCGACAACACGTTGTGGGTGCCGGGCATCGACCACGCCGGCATTGCCACGCAGATCGTGGTGGAGCGGCAATTGCAGGCCCGAGGCATGAACCGCCACGAGCTTGGCCGTGAGGCTTTTGTTTCCAAGATTTGGGAGTGGAAGCAGCAATCCGGCGACACCATCACCAAGCAGATGCGCCGCCTGGGCGACTCGGTGAGTTGGAAGCACGCGTACTTCACCATGGACGACAAACTGTCGAGCGTGGTGGTCGAAACCTTCGTGCGCCTGCACGAGCAGGGCCTGATCTACCGCGGCAAGCGCCTGGTGAACTGGGATCCGGTGCTCAGGAGCGCGGTGAGCGACCTGGAGGTGGAGAGCACCGAGGAAGACGGTTTTCTCTGGCACCTGCGCTACCCCCTGGCCGATGGTTCGGACAGCGTGGTGGTGGCCACCACGCGCCCCGAGACGATGCTGGGCGACACCGCGGTGATGGTGCACCCGGACGACGAACGTTACCGGCACCTGATTGGCCGGAAGGTGAAGCTGCCCATCACCGGCCGCCTGGTGCCCGTCATTGCCGACGCCTACGTGGACAAGGACTTCGGCACCGGCGTGGTGAAGGTGACGCCGGCACACGACTTCAACGACTACGCGGTGGGACAGCGGCATGGGCTGCCGATGATTTCCATCCTGAACCTTGATGCGACGATCATCGATCCGAAAGGAGTCGAAAAGGACAAACCACATTTCATCAGAAACCCTGGCAAGCTCTTCGACGAAATGATGGAAGAAGTCCGTGGTCAACAAACACTGCAAGACGTTATTGATCAAGAAATTCCATGTAAATATCAAGGTCTCGACCGCTTCGACGCCCGCAAGAAGATCGTCGCCCAGCTCGAAACCGAGGGCTTCCTGGTCGAGGTGAAGAAGCACAGGCTGATGGTGCCGCGCTGCACCCGCACCGGCCAGATCGTCGAGCCCATGCTCACCGACCAATGGTTCGTCGCGACCACCAAAGCGGGACCGGACGGCAGAAGCATGGCGCAAAAGGCCATCGACGCGGTGGCCAGCGGCGACGTGAAGTTCGTGCCCGAGAATTGGGTCAACACCTACAACCAGTGGATGGGCAACATCCAGGACTGGTGCATCTCACGCCAACTCTGGTGGGGGCACCAGATTCCGGCCTGGTACGGCGCAGGCGGTGAGATTTTCGTCGCCCGCAATGAGGCCGAAGTGCGTGCCAAGGCACAGGCCGCCGGCTACACCGGTGCGCTCCAGCGCGACGAGGATGTGCTCGACACCTGGTATTCCTCAGCCCTGGTGCCGTTCTCCACCATGGGCTGGCCTGAGCACACCATCGAACGGGACCTGTTCCTGCCCTCGAGCGTGCTGGTGACCGGCTTCGACATCATCTTCTTCTGGGTGGCGCGCATGATCATGATGACCACCCACTTCACCGGCCAGGTGCCGTTCCGCCACGTCTACATCCACGGCCTGGTGCTGGATGCCCACGGCAAGAAGATGAGCAAGAGCGAAGGCAATGTGCTCGACCCCGTGGACCTGATCGACGGCATCGAACTCGCGCCCCTGCTCGACAAGCGCACCACCGGCCTGCGCAGGCCCGAAACCGCACCCGCCGTGCGCAAAGCCACCGAAAAGGAATTCCCCGACGGCATCCCGGCCTATGGCGCCGACGCGCTGCGCTTCACTTTCGCCTCCATGGCCACGCTGGGCCGCAACATCAACTTCGACACCAAGCGCTGCGAGGGCTATCGCAACTTCTGCAACAAGCTGTGGAACGCCACCCGCTTCGTGCTGATGCAGGTCGATGGCCTGTCGGACTTCGACCGCGGCATGGGCCAATGCAACGACTCCTGCGGTCCGGATGGGTACATGCACTTTTCGGCCGCAGACCGCTGGATCGCCTCGCGGCTGCAGCGCACCGAGCAGGAAGTGGCGCAGGGCTTCGCCGACTACCGCCTGGACTTCGTCGCCCAGGCCATCTACCAGTTCGTGTGGGACGAGTACTGCGACTGGTACCTGGAAATCGCCAAGGTGCAGACCGCCACCGGGACGCCCGCACAGCAGCGCGCCGCGCGGCGCACCCTGATCCGCGTGCTGGAGACGGTGCTGCGCCTGGCCCATCCCATCATGCCCTTCATCACCGAGGAGCTATGGCAGACCGTGGCACCGCTTGCGGTCCGTGGCGGCGCCAGCCTCGCCGTGGCGCCCTACCCCGTCGCGCAGCCGGAAAAAATCGACCCCGCGGCCGAGGTCGAAATCGCCGCCTTCAAGCAGTTGGTCGACGCCTGCCGCAATCTGCGCGGTGAACTCGGCGTGTCGCCCGCCAAGCGCCTGCCGCTGCTGGCCTGTGGTGACGTGACGCTGATCGAGCGTCACCGCCCCGCCCTGCAGGCACTCGCCAAGTTGGCGGACGTGAAGCTGTTTGCCGATGAAGCGGCGTGGAGAACGGCCACACAGTCGGCGCCGACAAGCGCCCTGGGCGCAACACGGTTCGCCCTGTTCGTCGACGTGGACGTGGCGGCCGAGCGCGATCGCCTGGGCAAGGAGGTGCTGCGGCTGCAAGGCGAAATCGCCAAGGCGCAAACCAAGTTGGCCAATTCCAGCTTCGTCGACCGCGCTCCACCCGTCGTGGTGGCGCAGGAACGGCAGCGCATGGCCGATTTCCAGAACCTGCTCGCCAAGGTGCGGGAGCAACTCGACCGCCTCCAGGTGGCCGTTTGAGCCGGCGAGGTTGCTCAGGAGTGGACGCAAGGCGGCCAGCATTCCGGGGGTTCGATTTATCGCCTGCCGCCGCTATGCTGCGGTGATTCACAGCTCTCGGTCCGACCATGCAACACGTCATCACCAAAGCCGTTTTCCCGGTTGCCGGACTCGGTACCCGATTCCTGCCCGCCACCAAGGCCACACCCAAGGAAATGATGCCGGTGGTCGACAAGCCGCTGATTCAGTATGCGGTGGAAGAGGCTTACGCCGCTGGCATCACCGAAATGATTTTCGTCACGGGCCGTCACAAGCGTGCCATTGAAGACCATTTCGACACCGCCTACGAACTGGAGCACGAACTCGAAACCGCCGGCAAGGCCGCCATGCTGGATGTGGTGAGGAGCGTCAAGCCTGCCGAAGTGCAGTGCGTCTTCGTGCGCCAGCCAGTGGCCAACGGCCTGGGGGCGGCTGTGTTGTGCGCCGAGCGGTTGGTGGGCAGTGAGCCATTCGCCGTCATCCTGGCGGACGATCTGCTGGTGGGCACGCCGCCGGTCATGGCGCAAATGGTGGAGATTCACGGCCGTCATGGCCGCAGCGTGATCGCCACCGAAGACGTGCCGCGCGAGCACACGCGCCGCTACGGCATCGTCAGCGGGCAAGAGATCACGCCAGGCCTGACCTCACTCACCGGCATTGTCGAAAAGCCCGCGCCCGAGGTGGCCCCGAGCACCCAGGCGGTGGTCGGTCGCTACATCCTCAGTGCACGGGTGTTCCATCACCTGCGCAACGGCAAACCCGGGGCTGGCGGCGAAATCCAACTCACCGACGGCATCGCCGCGTTGCTCGCCGAGGAGGCGGTGTACGCCTACCGCTACCAGGGTCGCCGCTTCGACTGCGGTAGCAAACAGGGCTATTTGGAGGCCACGGTGCAACTCGGTCTGGCCCATGCGGAAACCGGGGCAGCGTTCGCCGAATACCTCCGGGGACTGAAGCTCTGAACGCGCCGAGAGCAGCCCTGTACCTATGAGAGCGGTGGGCTGCCCTGCGGCGCACCGTTCACCGACGGCGCATCACATGCGCAATCGAATGGGTTTCCTGCTTTTGCTCGACCAGTTCGTTGCCGGTCTGCCGGGCAAAGGCCTGGAAGTCGCGCACCGAGCCCGGGTCGGTGGCCAGCACCCGCAGCAACTGCCCGCTTTGCATCCCGGCCAGCGCCTTCTTCGCCTTGAGAATGGGCAACGGGCAGTTCAAGCCGCGCGCATCCACCTCCATGTCCACCTTGTCCACCGCTGCGCTGTCGCTCATGTCAATCCCCGTCATGGTTGATGCAATCACTGGATTCTAAAAGTTCAATCCACCCATGCGGGTCGAGTTGATGGAGACCGGCTCGCGGCGCTCTTGGACTTGACTTCGCATTTAATTTCAATAATCATTGAAATATGGAAACGAACCAGGCTCTCAATGCCCTCGCCGCACTGGCCCAGGACTCGCGCCTGCGCGTGTTTCGCACGCTGGTGCAGGCAGGACCCGCAGGCAGATCCGCTGGACAGATCAGCGAGGCCACTGGCATTGCGCCGTCTTCGCTGTCCTTCCATCTCAAGGAACTCCACCATGCCGGCTTGGTGTCAGCCCGGCCGCAGGGGCGCTACGTCATTTATACCGCGCAGTACGACACCATGAATGCCCTGCTGACTTTTCTCACCGAGAACTGCTGCGGCGGCAACCCCTGCAGCCCCGTAGGCGAGACGCACTGCGCGGCTCATTCCCCGATCACCAAGATCTAGGACCACACATCATGAAACGCTTCCACGTGCACATCAGCGTCCCCGCGCTGGATGAGGCTGTTCATTGTTTTCTGGTCATTTCGCCGCCGAGCCCACGGTGCACAAGCCCGACTACGCCAAGTGGATGTTGGACGACCACGGGTGAACGTCGCCATCTCGCAACGTGGCGCCGCGGCCGGTCTGAACCATCTGGGCGTGCAGGTGGAGTCGGACGCTGAGCTGCACGCGATGCAGCAGCGCCTGGACGGCATGCCCGCTTGCTATGTCGCCGAGCCCGGCACCGCCTGCTGCTACGCCCGCCCCGACAAATACTGGACGAACGACCCCTTCGGCATTGCTCGGGAGACGATCACACGCTCGACGCCATTGCCTTGTTGAATGATGCGGCCGATGGCCACGCCTGCTGTGTCCCCCCGAGCGACCCCGCGGCAGCGATAACCACAACCACACCCACCTCACACGCCGCGCCGAACTGCTGCGACAAGGCAGAAACCGGCAAGGCGTCAAGCAGTTGCTGCTGATGGCGATTCCAACCCTCCCTGAAAGCCTGCACATGGACAAGGTCTACAACGTGCTGGTGCTGTGCACCGGCAACTCGGCACGCTCCATCCTGGGCGAGGCGCTGATCAACACCCTGGGCCAAGGGCGCTTCCGCGCCTTCAGCGCGGGCAGCCATGCCGGTGGCGTGGTCAACCCCTACGCCATCGCACAACTGCAAGCCATCGGCTACCCGACCGAGCGCCTGCGCAGCAAGAGCTGGGACGCATTCGCCGCGCCCGGCGCGCCGGAGATGGACTTCGTCCTCACCGTCTGTGACCAGGCCGCCGGTGAGATGTGCCTGATCTGGCCGGGACATCCGATGACCGCCCATTGGGGCTTCGAAGACCCCGCCGCGGTGCAGGGCAGCGACGAGGTCAAGCGCCATGCCTTCGCCCAGGTTTTCCAGCAGATTCGCAGCCGGGTGCAGAGCTTCGTCGAATTGCCGCTAGGCAAGCTCGACGCTGCTGCCATCAAGCGCGAAATCGTCGCCATCGGTCAGCCCCCTCCCGACGCCATCCGCGCCGCAAGTGCGTCTGAGCCGGCCGAACAGGCCGGCCGCTGAGGTCCGCTGCTCCGCACGGCAGGCTCGGGCCTGCCGTGCGTTTTTCCTCCACCGATCACCCTGCCCCACATGCTGCTTGCCGCCGCCATCTTCGTCCTCACCCTGGTGTTCGTCATCTGGCAACCACGCGGCCTGGGCATCGGCTGGAGCGCGCTGGGCGGCGCGGCGCTGGCGATGGCTGCAGGAGTGATTCAACCCAGCGACATTCCGGTGGTGTGGCACATCGTCTGGGACGCCACCTTCACCTTCGTCGGCCTCATCATCATCTCGCTCATCCTCGACGAAGCCGGCTTCTTCCACTGGGCGGCGCTGCATGTGGCGCGCCGGGGCGGCGGGCGTGGACGGCTGCTGTTTCCGCTCATCGTGCTGCTGGGCGCGGTGATCTCGGCCTTGTTCGCCAACGACGGGGCGGCACTCATCCTCACCCCCATCGTGCTGGCCATGCTGCTGGCGCTGGGCTTCTCGCCCATAGCCGCGCTGGCATTCGTCATGGCCACGGGCTTCGTCGCCGACACCACCTCGCTGCCGCTGGTGATCTCCAATCTGGTGAACATCGTCAGCGCGGGCTATTTCCACATTCCCTTCGACCGCTACGCCGCCGTCATGGTGCCGGTCGATGGGGTGGCGCTGGCCGCCACGCTGCTGGTGCTGTACGTCTATTTCCGCCGCGACATTCCACTGCGTTATGACCTGGCCAGGCTCGATGCGCCTGCCAGCGCCATCCGTGACCCGCTGGTGTTCCGCTGGGCCTTTCCCACGCTGGCGGCGCTGCTGGTGGCCTACTTCGTCACCGCCGCCGCCGGCGTGCCAGTGTCGGTCGTCACCGGGATTGCAGCGGGGCTGATGCTGGCGCTGGCCGGGCGTTGGTGGCAGCGCGGGCGCGGTGCGCTCATCGACGTGCGTGGCGTGATCCGGCACGCCCCCTGGCAGATCGTGCTGTTCTCGCTCGGCATGTACCTGGTGGTCTACGGCCTGCGCAACGCGGGGCTCACCGCCGATTTGGCGCAGGCGCTCGAAGCGATCGGCCGGCACGGCGTGTTCGCCGCCGCGCTCGGCACGGGCTTCATCAGCGCGGGACTGTCGGCGGTGATGAACAACATGCCCACGGTGCTCATCGGCGCGCTGAGCGTCCACCAGGCCCAGGGACTGAGCGAACCCGTGCGCGAGGCCATGGTCTACGCCAACGTCATCGGCTGCGACCTGGGACCGAAGTTCACCCCCATCGGCAGCCTGGCCACGCTGCTGTGGCTGCATGTGTTGGCGGGCAAGGGCATGAAAATCTCCTGGGGTACCTACTTCCGCATCGGCATGGTGCTCACCGCCCCGGTGCTTGCGGTGACGTTGACTGCGCTGGCGTGGCGCCTGAGTTGGGGCTGATCCAGGTTTGTCACGCCATCATTGGTAGCGACGCCTTGCTCAGTCATGTCGATGCCGGTGATGCGCGTCCGGATAGTGGACATGGCTGTGACTCAACGCTGTGTGACCATGCGAGTGACGATGCCGCGTACCCGGCGGCAGCGCTGGTTCGTGGAGATGGTCGTGATGCCCATCGTCGCCCTGACCACCATGCACATGGCTGTGGGCATGCTCCAGCGGCTCGTGCGTGTGCAGATGAGCATGGCGCTCGCTCGCATGCAGCCATACGCCCAGAGCCATCAACCCTCCGGCCAGTAGCAGAGCAAGGGTCAGACCTTCACCCAGCAGAGCCACGGCCAACACCGCGCCGAAAAATGGCGCCACCGCGAAATACGCTCCGGTACGCGCCGTGCCCAGATGACGCAGCGCGAGCACGAACAGCACCAGACTCACGCCATAGCTGGCGAAGCCCAGCAACCCTGCCGAGAGCAGGATCGGCAGCGACGGCAACCGCGCGCCAAGAGACAGCGCCAGTGCCAGGTTCACGCCCCCGGCCACCAAACCCTTGCTCATGGCGATGAATCCGGCATCAGCCAGCGCCACCTTGCGTGTCAGGTTGTTGTCCAAGCCCCAGCCGAGGCAGGCACCGAGTACCGCCAAACCCGGCCACAGGCTGGCCCAGTTCAACAATGCACCCTGACCTGGCCAGGTCAGCACCACGCTGCCCGCCACAATCGCTGCCATGCCCAGGGCGATGCGGCGATCGAAGTTCTCCCGAAACGCGAACCAGGCCAACAACGCCGTGAACACGCTCTCGGCATTGAGCAGGAGCGACGCCCCAGCCGCCGGCATGCGCGACAAGCCAAACATCAACAACACCGGTGCCGCCACCCCACCCGTGACAACCGCCCCCGCTAGCCAGGGCCATTCCCCGGGCTGCATCCTGGAAACCGGTGTATCGGTACGACGCAAGCGCCGCAGCATGCGCAACGCGGCCAATCCCAAACCCGAGCCGAGATAGAGCAACGCCGCCAGCATCCAGGGGTTGGCATCGGTCAACAACAACTTGGCAAATGGCGTGCTGGCCCCAAAGAGGAGAGCAGCGCCCAGAGCCATGCCAACGCCCTGGGTTGGGTGGGAATGTGGTGTCTTGCGCATCCAGACATTATTCGGTATTGAATCTGGCCTTGAAAACCATTTTCTCAGCAGACCATCTCGACCATGCTCATTGACATTCAATGAGGCGCCGATGCGTCGGCTACTCGGCTTTTGCGGATCGACGTGGCCAAGAACAGGCCCACTGCGACCAGAATCAGCACTGCGAAAACGGCCCCGAGAGTGGCTGTGTTTTGGCCAATGGCACGAACGGCTTCCAGGGGAATCGCGTTGTAATCGGAATATCGCCTTGGCACCTGCAATGACCCTGCGATGAAGAACATGGCGAGAAAACCAAAACTGCCCCCGATCAGCAACGATAGCCCCCACATGCCGCATTTTTCCGAGCTGGAGCCAAGCGCGTGGTAGTAATAACCGACCAACATCGGCAGCAGGCCGAGAAGGTAGTAAGTGTGAAAATGCGCCGGGACGAATAGCGTGTTGTGTAAAACGTTGTTCACCATGATGGTTGAGTCCACGACCGCCGCGAAGCCACCGGCGATCCAGCCGATGATGCCGATGACGACCGCCAAAGGCGCGAAACTCCACTTCATGTTTGACTTGTAGATCTGTGCGACAACACCCATCACGGTGACAACGGTCGACGGCACTGCGGAGGCATAAGACGCAATCTGCCCGACCACGGCAAGGGCGAAGGGCTCAGCAAAGTCCTGATACAGATGGTGGGGGAACGCGAGCAGGACAAAGAAGAAAACGGCGTTCCAAGCCAACGCGACGAAGCGATTGCTTTTCCACGGGCGGCCCGTGTAGCGTGGGAGGATCTGATAGACGAACGCAACACCGACGTACAGGGAGATATTGGCCATGGTGTGGCCCCAAAGCATGACAAGGTTCTTGGCGAGCAATGGATTGAAATGAAGGCTTGGCTGGATCCATTGGCCCAAATACATGATCAAGAGGACGGAGCCGGCAACTGACGTGGCAATGCCCGGCAGGATGTAACTGCACATGGCGATGATGATCGGCGCTGGTGTTTCCACTGCAGGAGTGCCGCGCAAGTACTGCCAGCCCATGGCATTGGCGAATCCGTACTTCTTCACGATCGCGTTCAGCATGGCGTACTGGGACAACAGCAATGCGTTGTCCAGGATCATCAACGCGATGATCGCGACGCCGACGCTCCAGGTCGTCCACACCCCCATCGAGTCGAAAGGCAGCGGATAGAGCATGTACCAGCCGGGGCCGAAATTGCCGAGCAGCGTGGCCGCCAGCAATCCCACGACCGCGAGCACATAACAGACATAGAGGAAGCGCACCATGGACGCCCGCACCTCGACATACTCTTCGAGCAGGTAGAAGAGCCCTGCTGTGGCGCCGACCGACATGGTGCCCACCATGCCCAGCCCGTGGAGTGTCATCAGCGCATAGAAACGCGTCGGACCGATGGCCAGCACATCCGCCTGGTTCAGCCGCATGGCGATGCCGGCGAGCAGCAAAACGATAAACACCAGAGGCACCGTGACGGCGTAGAGCAGCAAATCGGAGCGTTTCATGGAAGTTCTCTCATTCGACCTTGAATTGGGAAACCATCACTTGGTGGCCGACGCCGCAGTATTCCAAGCACAAAATGCTGTAAAGCCCTGGTGTATGAAACGTATAGAGCAGGCGGTTGGTGTAGCCGGGCATGGCCTGCACCTGTGTCAACAGGGTTCCGGCGGCGTTATAGATGCCAAAGCCATGGTTGACATCGCTGGACGTGACACGAAACTCGACTGTCCGGTTCAAACCGAGCACCAGCATGCCGTCGGCAGTGGTCGCGCCCGACACCGACGTGAGAGTCCATTGCCACATTTTTCCGTTGACCGCGACGACCGCCTGCGGTGTTTCCTTGAACTGATCGAGGTTTGGGGCACGCGGCATCGTGAAACCAAGAATGACGAGGAGGATCAGCGTGAGCGCGAAAAACCAATACTTCCGCACCCGGTAGACACTGCGGGTCACCTTCGCGGCATCTTCGTCTGCCGTGCTTTGGGAAATGACGAAAAAACCGATGCCCATGATCAGAAAAATTCCAACCATCGCAATCACGCCCGCATAGATATTGATCATCAGACCCTCCGGATCACGGGTGAGCCGCTGCTCGCCTCAGCATTTTTTGCGTTGGGATGAGAGCGTAGAAGATCCACTCGCCAACCCCAGCAGGGCGCTCCGGAGACGCGTCCTTTCACAATTCGCGTGTTGTCGGTTCCATGCAAACGTGCTGGTAAAAGTCAAAGCATTAAGCGGTATTCTTAATGCCAGTTTAGGGTCGCAATTCCATCGCAGGCTGACATACATCAAAGTTGGCGCTGGATCCCGCACGCAATTTCTAGCGCCTCCGGCCGTGAAACATTGCGGCTTTCGCGGGCTGGTTGCGGAAGAATGCCCTGTGTAAAACTGCCACACTGCAAGGCAAGTTCTGCTGTTCGACCGCTGTCGGGAGCCGCAGACCAACTTTCGCAGCGAATTGGGCTTGACCGCTCAGTTGATGGCGGGCGCGACGGCCCTACGCATTGGACGTCGCAAGCTTTCAGTGCAACGTCGAGGTCACACGCTATGCCGGAAACACCCCGGTGCTCAGGTAGCGGTCGCCGCGATCGCAGACGATGAACACGATGGTGGCGTTATCCACCTCGCGGGCGATGCGCAGCGCCACTTCACAGGCGCCGGCGGCGCTGATGCCGCAGAACAAACCTTCTTCCCGCGCGAGTTTGCGTGCCATGTTTTCGGCCGCGCTCTGGCTGACGTACTCCAGCCGATCCACACGCTGCGGCTCGTAAATCTTGGGCAGGTATTCCTGCGGCCATTTGCGAATGCCGGGAATGCGCGAGCCCTCGTCGGGCTGGGCTCCGATGATCTGTACGGCTTCGTTCCGGGTCTTGAGATAGCGTGACACTCCGGTGATGGTGCCGGTAGTGCCCATGGCACTGACGAAATGGGTGATGCGGCCTTCGGTATCGCGCCAGATTTCAGGGCCGGTGGTCTCGAAATGAATGCGCGGGTTGTCGGCGTTGGCGAACTGGTCGAGCATCAAGCCCTTGCCGTCGCGCTGCATCTGCTCGGCCAGATCGCGGGCGTACTCCATGCCGCCGGCCTTGGGAGTCAGGAGGATTTCGGCACCATAGGCCTTCATGGTCTGGGCGCGTTCGATGCTCAGGTCTTCAGGCATGACGAGGATCATGCGGTAGCCGAGGATGGCGGCAGCCATGGCCAGAGCGATGCCGGTGTTGCCGGAGGTGGCCTCGATCAGCACGTCGCCCGGCTTGATCTGGCCGCGCTCCTGCGCCCGGCGAATCATCGACAGCGCTGGGCGATCTTTCACCGAGCCTGCAGGGTTGTTGCCCTCGAGCTTGCCGAGAATGACGTTGCCACGCCGCGCGTTGTCCGCGCCGGCGATGCGCTGCAGTTGCACCAGCGGGGTGTTGCCGACGGTTTGTTCGAGGGTGAGGTAGGGCATGGCATCTCCGTATGGCCTGCACGTAGTCCGCCCAGCGTGGCGGCGCAATCCCTGGGGATGTGGCAGCGCAGTCGCCGCTGGACCCAGTCCCGCGCAAAGCAACATTCTGACATGTGCCTGTTGCCTGCGCTGGAGACATCGACCCACGACCTCGACTGGCTGCGCCTGCCGGCTGCGAGCTGCTGCGCAAGGCATGCCCCCCGCAAGCCAGGCCTGTGGGCAGCCCGACGATACGGGCCCGCCGTCAGGCCAGGGCGTGCTGCGCCAGCCAGACCAGTGGCGCACAAACCAACAGGAATGGAACGCTGGTGCGGTGGAAGACTGCAAGCGCGCCCTGACTGCCTTCCAGGCGCAGCGCAATCAAGTTGGCCAGAGAACCGATGCCCAGGCCAAAGCCGCCAACGTTCACGGCCACGGCCAGCGCGGTGTAGTCTGTGGTGTAGTGCGATAGCAGCACGGCGGTGGGCACGTTGCTGATGACCTGCGACAGCAGCGTGCCGCCCAGAAACATCACCCAGGCCTGCTTCCAGTCCAGGGCCTGCACCAGCGCCTGCACTGGAGGCCACTGCGCCAAATGCCCCAGCCCCAGGAACATGGTCGCAAACGTTGCCAGCAGCAGCCAGTCGACGCGCTTCAGCACGTTGCGGTCAGCCAAAGCGAAAACAACCAGCACCACGCCGCAAGCCAATGAAGCGCGTCCTTCCTGGAGCAAAACCACGGTGGCTGCGAGCAGCAGGCCCGCGACCGCGCCGAGCATGGGGCGTGTGGGTTCGGGATCGCGCGCCGACCCCGGCACGGACGCTGCATCGCTTGCACCCAGTCGCAAGGCTCGGACTGGAAATGCAAACCAGGTCAGGGCCAGCAGCAAGGCCGCCATCACCAGGAAGGCGGGAGCCATGGCAGCGAGGAACTCGACCATCGACAAGCCCGAGCGCTGCCACAGCAGCAGGTTCTGCGGATTGCCGATGGGGCTCAGGGTGGAGCCGGCATTCACCGCCAGCGCCTCGAAGATCACCAGTCTGAGCACCGGGATCTCGGCTTCGGCGCCAAGCGCCACGGTGAGGGGCACGAGCAGGAACAGGCTGACGTCATTGGTCAGCAGCATCGACAGCAAGGCGGCGGCGCTCACGAGCAGTAGTGCCAGTTCGCGCAGGCTGTGCATGCGCCGGGTCAGAGCCCGCGCTGCCTGCTGAACGTAGCCGCTGCTGCGAATGGCCTCGATGCTGACGAGCAAGGCCACCAGCCCCAACAGGGTGGAAAGGTCGAGCCAGCCACGATAGTGGCTCCAAGGGCGCGGATCGACCACTCCGAGGACCAGTGCGAGCAGGCCGAAAATGAGCAGCAGACGCTCCTGAAGCAGGGCGGCGAACCAGCGCCGCAGCGGGGCCCGCAGCACCTCAGACGCCACTGTTCGCAGCCGAGTCGTCGCTGGTGAGGTCCATCGCCGCCAATCGCCAATGCCGTCCGGCCTGGTCTTCTCGCTCGATGCGCTCCTGCAAACGCGCCAAGGCCGCATGAATGGCCCCGCGCAGGCGGCGTTCATCGGGCTGGCACAGCTCCAACGCCTTGTGCAGATACTGTTGCGCCTTGCCCCAGAGCTCCAGTTCGGCGCAGGCACGCGCTGCAAGAAACAAGGCCTGGGCTTCCTGCGGCCAGCGATCGATCCAGGCTTCGGCCTGGGCCACGAAATTGGCGTCGATGCCGGCGAGCATGCCGCGCAGCGCAGGCATCAACGCCGCGGGTTCGGCGCCTGGAGCGCGCAAAGCCTCGACCAGCAGGGCGCGAGCCTGCTGCGCCTGGCCGGCTGCGAACAGACCGCGAGCGCCCGCCACGGCAATTTGCGGATCGTGTCGCAAGGCCGGGTCGAAGGACCTCCACAGGACGTCCAGAGACTCAGCGTCGTGGTTGGCCTGGCGGATGAGGCCGAGCGCCGCGCCGTGCATCATGGCCTGGGCCGCTGTGGGGTGCAGCCCATGATGCTTGCGCAGTGTGGTGGCCAGGCGCAAGACTTCGGCGTGATCGTGCAGCGCGCGCGCAGCCGACAGGGCAAGGCGCATGGTCTGGGTGCGACGCTGCATGCCGCCGGAAAGTCTACGCAAGGCCAGCTGCGCAGCTTGGGCGTCGCGCGCCTCGATCTGCCAGTCGGCCTGCATCAACGTGCCGGTCTCGCGCGCCGGGCCAGGCAAGGCCTGAAGATAAGCATCGCGCCGTTCATAGGCCTGCATCGCCTGCGCGGCCTGTGCCGCAGTCAGCAGCGCGCCGGGCTTGAAAGCCTCTACTTCCGAAGCCTTGCCGGCCGCCCGCTCGGCGCGGCGAAAGCGCCCTCCCAGCAAATGCATGATCGACTCGTGCAGCGCCGCGGCCGCCACCT
Organism: Burkholderiales bacterium; assembly: GCA_013044035.1. GTDB lineage: Bacteria > Pseudomonadota > Gammaproteobacteria > Burkholderiales > Burkholderiaceae_C > Thiomonas_A. Next base: position 67,104 of record JABEVE010000004.1, on the reverse strand, counting down.
GCATGCGCCGTCGCGAGCGAAACAGGGCCGCAGCGCGGGGCAGACCGAGCAGGAGGCTGAAGGCACGGATGGCGATGTAGAACAGCACGAAGCCGAGCAGGAGCAAGAGCACAGCCAGGTTGAGCGACAGGTCGATGCGGTACGGCGGCACCAGGATCGCCACATTGCCAGGCCTGCCGCTGGCCGCCATGGCCAGCAGCGCCGCGGCCAGCGCTAGTGCAACCACCCAGGCAAGCCAGCGCATCAGTTGCTCCCCAAGCCGAGGGTGGCCAGCACCGCGAGCGATTGCAGGTTGGTGGCGGGCTGGGCAGCGAGATCGATTTGCCCCGCCTGCCGCGCCAGGGCCATGGCGGTTTGGGTACGCGGCTGGCGCAGGTTGAAGCTGTCGCGCAGCGCCTGCTCGATGTTGCGCATATCGGCCTTGTAGCCCGAGGCGTTGCGCGACAGCAGGTCAAGCCGGGCGTTGAGCACCCGCAACTTGAGGTTCTCACGCAGGAAATCGGTCTGTGTCGGAGCCATCAGCAGCGCATGGGGATGATCGACCTTGGTGATGCTGACGAGTTGGCGCACCTGCTCCCATGCGGCATGCGTCCAGCGACCCAGCCACGGCGCCCAGTTTGGCCCCCATGCGTCGTGCTGGGCGTTCATCGCCGCCTCCCCGGCGGCCATGCCTTGCAGCGGCCCAGCCGAAGACAGGGGCTGCAGCTCATCCACCAGGGCGGCCAAGGCGTCCAGGCGCTGCGCAGCGGCGGGGACATCGGGCGCGACACTGCTCTTGAGCCGGCTCAGATCCTGTTGCACGGCGCGCAACACCATGACGGCGCGCGGGTTGCTGGCACGCTTGAGTCGCGCCACGGACGACTCCAGCGTGCTCACCAGCGGGCTCAGGCTGCCAGTGAGTTCAGCCTGCTGCTGCGCCAGCGCGATGAGTTCGGCGGTCTGGCCGAGAAAGGCATCATCGCGGCTCTTGGCGAAGTCCTGGTAGATCTGCTGCAGCGCTTGACGCTGAGCCACCAGATCTTGTTCGTGCGACTCCAGCACGGCCACTCTGGCCGTCAGTTCGCGCGAGGCCTCGGCCGACTGCTTGGCGATCGTGCGCGCCTCGATGGAGGCGGTGTCGGCGTTCTGCAGGCGGCGGGCAATTTCGGCCTGCGTGGCATAAAGCCGGCCATCGAGCCACCAAGCCACCAACGCCACCAACACCAGCAAAGCGGCCATGGCCAGCCACACCAGGCGCCAGTCGTGCGCGGCAGCGGGGCGCTGCTCGGGCCAGCCGGCAGGCGGCAAGCCTGGCGTCATCGGAGTCTCGGGGGATGGCATGTCCGCTGGCATTGCCTGATCGCCGAGATGGGAGCCCAGGGGCTCGGACGGCGTTGCAACGCCTGCTGCTTGGGGTTGAATCGGCTCGGACATGCGGCTGATTCTAGGGCCTGTTCACCCCGGTTCCGGGTCCACGTGTCCCCCGTCCAGGGACAACGCTTCGTGGGCGTGCCGCGGGCCGCGCATCATGGCGCGAGGCGCCATGGACGCCGCACACCGCCATGCCATGGCTCGAGACATTCCGCGGCCAGAAGTCCCATGGCCAGGATAGGCCCAGAAGACCTCAAGACCCATGCAAGGCCTGCAGGATGGAGGCGGTATCGGGTGTGCACAGGTCGACACGTCCAAAGCCAATGTCCCGCGCCGACACCGCAATGCGCGCATGCGTCGCCAGAGCGCGATGTTGCGCCAGCACACTGGCCTGCAGCCCGGCCGACGCGAGCAGGTTTTGCAGATTGCGCACTCCCTCGGAGGCGGTCAGCAGCCAGGTCGCCCCGGGGGCGAAATTCCCGGAATGCGCCAGCACGTTGCGCAACCGGTCGAGCGTGGCCGCGTCGGGCGCGGGTGCCTTGCGACGGTAGACGCTGACGCGGCACACGCGGGCGCCGGCAGCCGTGAGGGTGTCGGCAAGCCAGTTGCGGCCCGGGCCGCCTCGCAACAGCAGCACGCGTGCGTTGGCCCAGCCGTGCCGCGGCAAGCTGGCGCCAAGTCCCTGGAGTGCCAGCCAGAGCCCTTCCGAGTCGGCCGCGGCCGCAGGCGCAGCCACGATGCGCAACGCCTCGGGCGACTCGCCGCGCAGGCGCAGCGCTTGCTCGAATGCAGCGCGGCTGCCGGGTCCGACCAGGCCCACGGCGCAGGTTTTCGGCCAGGGAGCACGCAACATGCTCAGCGTTGCGCGAACCGCCGCCGGGCTGACCGGCACGGCCAGGTCGAAATCGGCCAGCGCGGCGAGCGCTTGCGCCGCGGGCGCCGCATCGCGCGGCGGCAGGATGCGGATGAGCGGAAAGTGGAGCAGCGCGACGCCGGCTCGGTGTAACGCCAGACTGCGCGCATCGTCACGCGCGTCGTCCTGCGGATGCGTCAGGATGAGGCTCGGGGCTGAAAGCGGATCGGCGGGCATGGGTCTTGCCTCGGGTGGTCTGCCCACGACCGCTCAGACCGCCTGCAATTGCTCGAGCATGGCCTGCGCCCCCTGCGCCAGCAAGACGAGCGCCGCTTCGCGACCCAGCGCCTCGGCGGCCTGCAAGCTGTTCACCGGGGCGGCGAGGTCGGCGCGCAGCACGCGGCTGCCATCCGGCAGGCCAAGCAGGGCACGCAGTTGCAGGGTCGACCCCGACCAGGCGGCATGCGCGCCAAGCGGCGTACTACAACTGCCGCCCAGTGCGCGCGCCACGGCGCGCTCGGCTGCAGCGCACAGATGCGTAGGCATGTGGTCCAGGGGCTTCAACGCCGCGGCCACGTCGGGGCGGTCGGCACGCGTTTCGATGCCCAGCGCCGCTTGGCCCACCGCCGGCAGCATGTCGGTGGTGTCGATCAACGCGCGGATGCGGCTCTCCAGACCGAGACGCTTCAACCCGGCAGCCGCCAGGACGATGCCGTCATACTGGCCTTCGTCGAGCTTGCGCAGACGAGTGTCGAGGTTGCCGCGCAACGGCACCACATGCACGTCGGGGCGCAGTGCGCGGATCTGCATTTCCCGGCGCAGGCTGGACGTGCCGACCACCGCCCCCCGAGGCAGCGCCGTGAAATGCGCTGCCTTACCCGAAACCCAGGCGTCGCGAGCATCTTCGCGCTGCATGATGACCGGCAGGGCAAAACCTGCGGGCAACACCATGGGCACATCCTTGAGGGAATGCACCGCCAAATCGGCCTCGCCGGCTTCCATCGCCGTTTCCAACTCTTTGACAAACAGGCCCTTGCCGCCGACCTTGGACAAGGTCTTGTCCAGGATCTGGTCCCCGCGCGTGGTCATGCCGTTGAGGGCGATCGCACAACCCGGGTGCAACCCGCGCAGCAGGGCCTGGACATGCTCGGCCTGCCAGAGTGCGAGACGGCTTTCGCGCGTGGCGATGACGAGGCGTGCGGGCATGGATGGAAGCCGGGCTGGCAAGGTGGCGCAATGCATGCGGAAATCGTAGCAGCGGCACCACAGCCCACAGGCGCCCCCTCCACACCCAGCGCAAAGCTTGCCCAAGGTCCAATGCGCGATGCCGCCGCTGGCGGGCATGCGGCGCAGCGACTGATAGCATGAATCTTGCTCTGGTTTCTCTGTTGTTTTCGATCCATGGCCCGATGCTTGCTCGATTCTTGCTTGCGGGTGGCCAATCTGCCCATCGGCAATTCGTTTGCCAATTCCTCACCGCCATTCCCTGCTGACGCGCTCACCGACCCAACCCCATGCCTGAACGTTCAACCACCAAGCCCTCCGACCACGCCCTGTTCGACGACATTCGCCATCTCGGTCGCCTGCTCGGCGATGTGATTCGCGAGCAGGAGGGGCAGGCCATGTACGACATCGTGGAAAAAGTGCGGCAGCAGTCGGTCACCTTCCACCGCGACGGCGAGGCGCAGCAACGCCGCACGCTCGACCGACTGCTGCAAGGTCTGTCGCGCGATCAGGCGGTCAGCGTGATTCGCGCCTTCAGCTTTTTCTCCATCCTCGCCAACATTGCCGAGGATCGGCACGCCCTGCGCCGCCGCCATGCGCATGAGTTGGCGGGCGACAAGCCGCAGCCGGGCAGCGTGCGCGCCGCGCTCGACAAACTGCGCAAGACAGGCATCGGGTCTGCGCAGATCGAGGAATTTTTCGCCCACTCCCTGATTTCCCCCGTGCTCACCGCCCACCCCACCGAGGTGCAGCGCAAGAGCCTGCTCGACGCCGAGCGCGTCATCGCGCGGCTGCTGGCCGAGCGCGACCAACTGCTGTCTCCGAAACGACAGCGCGACATCGACGCCGAGTTGCGCGCGCGCGTCACGCAGTTGTGGCAGACGCGCCTGCTGCGCTTCACCAAGCTGCGCGTTTCGGACGAGATCAAAAATGCGCTGTCGTATTACGACAGCACATTTTTCAGCGAAGTGCCACGGCTGTACATCGAACTGGAAAGCGACCTCGACGAGCTCTTCCCGCGTGACGATGGCCAGCCCTGGCGCCTGCGGCCGTTTTTCCGCATGGGTCACTGGATCGGCGGTGATCGCGACGGCAACCCCTTCGTCACCGCCGAAACCCTGGCCTATGCCCTGCGCAAGCAGGCGCGCACCGCGCTGGAGCATTACATCAACCAGGTGCATGCGCTCGGCGCCGAGCTGTCGGTCTCGCTGATGCTGGCGTCGAGCAGCCCGGAGCTGCTGGCGCTAGCCGAGGCGTCGCCCGACAACTCCGAGCATCGCAAGGACGAGCCCTACCGCCGCGCCCTCATCGGGGTGTACGCGCGCCTTGCCGCCACCTTGCGCAAACTCGGTGACGCCGATGTGCTGCGCCATGAAGTGGGCCAGGCCGACCCCTACCCCAGCGCCGAGGCCTTCGCCGCCGATCTGCGCATCGCACGCGATTCACTCGCCGGCCACCACGCTGCGGCGCTGGCGCGACCCCGTCTGGACCCGCTGATTCGCGCGGTGGAGGTGTTCGGCTTTCACCTCGCCACCATCGATCTGCGCCAGAGCTCCGACAAACACGAGGAGGTGGTGCGCGAGTTGCTGGCCACCGCCCGCATTTGCACCGATTACTCCGCCCTGGACGAGGCCGGGCGCATCGACCTTTTGCTGCACACCCTGCAAGACCCGCGCCCGCTGCGCGTGCCCGACGCCACCTACTCCGACTGGACGCGCGCAGAACTTGCCGTGTTCGAGCAGGCCCGCGCCGCGCGCAGGCTTCTGGGGGAAGACACCATCCGCCAGACCATCATCTCGCACACCGAAAGCGTCAGTGATCTGCTCGAAGTGTTGGTCCTGCAAAAGGAATGCGGCCTGTTCCACGGCACCTTGGGCCAGCCAGGCGCCAGCGCCGAACTGCTGGTGGTGCCGCTGTTCGAGACCATCGACGACTTGCGCAACGCGCCCGAGATCATGCGCGGCTTCTTCGCTCTTCCCGGCATGGCCGATCTGGTGCAGGAGTCGAGCGCGCTGCAGGAAATCATGCTGGGCTATTCCGACAGCAACAAGGACGGCGGCTTCTTCACATCCAACTGGGAATTGCACAAAGCCTCGGTGGCCTTGGCCGAACTGTTCGCCCAACTGGGCGCCGACCACGGCATTCGTCTGCGTCTGTTCCATGGCCGCGGCGGCAGCGTGGGCCGTGGCGGCGGCCCCAGCTACGAGGCCATCCTCGCCCAGCCGGCCGGCACCGTGGGGGGGAGCATCCGCCTGACTGAGCAGGGCGAAGTCATCTCCAGCAAATATGCCAACCCCGAAATCGGCCGCCAGAACCTGGAAACGCTGGTGGCCGCAACGATGGAAGCAACCCTGCTGTCGTCCCGTGCCAAGGGTGGCGAGACCCCGCTTCGCCAAGGCGTGCGCACAGGTGCGCCACTGCCCTTCCTGCAGGCGGCAGCACAGCTATCGCAGGTGGCCATCAGCGCCTATCGCGATCTGGTCTATGGCAATCCGCGCTTCATCGACTATTTCTACACCGCCACTCCCATCAGCGAAATTGCCGGACTCAACATCGGCAGCCGGCCGGCTTCGCGCAAGGCCAGCCAGAGTATTGCCGACCTGCGCGCCATCCCCTGGAGCTTTTCGTGGGGCCAGTGCCGCGTGGCCCTGCCCGGTTGGTTCGGCTTTGGCTCGGCGGTGGAACAATTCATCATCGACCACCCGGACAACGGCGCCGAGTTGCTGGCGCGCATGCACAAGCAATGGCCCTTCTTCCGCGCCCTGCTGTCGAACATGGACATGGTGCTGGCGAAATCCGACCTGGCTGTGGCTTCGCACTATGCCCAGCTCGTCACCGACACGCGCACGCGCAAGCAGGTGTTCGCCGCCCTTGAGCAGGAATGGCAGCGCACGGTGCAGGCCATGCGCCAGATCACCGGCGAGCAGGAGTTCCTGCAAAGCAACCCCACCCTGGCCCGTTCCATCCGCGCCCGCTTCCCCTACATCGATCCGCTCAATCACCTGCAGATCGAGCTGTTACGCCGCTTCCGTGAAGGCCAGACCGACGAGCGCACCAAACGCGGCATCCACCTGAGCATCAACGGCATTGCCGCGGGACTGCGCAATACGGGTTGAGCCCGGAACCGCCGCTGGAACCAGGCCCGCTAAGAAACTTCTAAGTCTCCCTGCCTAGGCTGCGTCTCACGCCGATCGGGCGGGCCTCATGGGGTTGCTGGCAGCTTGTTGCGTGCCGGCGCAGGGTTCAGATGCTTGCCTTCAACACGACAGTCTTTCTCTGGCTCAACGCCACGGCGCAACCCGCGACGTGGCTGTTGGCCTTGGCGCGTTTCGCGGCGCAAGATCTGATCTTCGCCGCACCCCTGCTGCTGGTGGTCGGCTGGCTGTGGCGCCGGCAGGCGCCGCGAGCGGCATTGGTGCATGCGGCACTGACCGCGCTTCTGGGTCTGGGACTCAACCAGTTCATTGGCCTGGCCTGGACCGAGCCACGGCCTTTCGTGCTCGGCGTTGGTCACCAATTCCTCGCACATGCGGCCGACAGCAGTTTTCCCAGCGACCACCTCACCGTCATCTGGGGTGTGGCCTTCGCACTCATGCTGCATCGCGACTGGCGTCGTGCCGGGTTCGGTTTGGCCCTGCTCGGCCTGCCGGTAGCCTGGGCACGCATCTACCTCGGCGTGCACTGGCCGCTGGACATGATCGGCGCCGCCGCGGTGGGTTTGGCCAGCGCGTTGCTGATCCAGCCCTGGCATGCAAAGGTGGGCAACCTCACTGCCGCGATGAACCTTGCTTACCACAAGCTTGGCAAGCGGCTGATTTCCAGGCGCTGGATCCGGGCATGACCTCCACGCGAACCATGAACAAGCGCGCAGCGATCGGAAACGTACTCAGCCCCGTGGGGACACCGCGTTTGCAAAGCAAAAGCCCGGAAGCATGTCCACCCCAGCTCGCACGGCCCGGTGCAGTGGCCATGCCGGTCTCGGCTCTGCGCCCTTTCGTCGTTGCCGAGCGACAGCAACGGCGCTGCGCCCGCCACCTGGTGCTCTCTGCCAGCCTGGTGGCCTTGACCCTGGCGCTGGGCGCCTGCGCCAGTTATGCCCCCAAGCCACTGCCCGAGCAGGCACAACTCCAGCGCAGTCTTGCCGGACTCCAGGTGAATCGCAGCCGCATGGCCCTGCCGCAGCTTGCGGCGCAACCCATCGACCTGCATGCCCCGCTGACTCTGGATGCCGTGGCCACGCTGGCGGTGCTGAACAACCCGCAACTGCAACTGGCGCGCGACCAGACCGGCATCGCCCAGGCACAGGCCTTTGCCGCCGGACTGCTGCCCGATCCGCAGTTTTCCACCACGCAGGACTTCCCCGGCAACAGCGCAGGAGCCACCAGCAGTGCCTACAACTATTCGCTGAATTTCGACCTCGGCAGTCTCATCACCCGCCCGGCCGCGCGTGCCGCAGCCAAAGCCCATGCGCGCGACATCGACCTGCAACTGCTGTGGCAGGAATGGCAGACCGTGGGCCAGGCACAACTGCTGTTCGTGCAACTGAGCGGCCTGCAGCAGCGTGACGCCTTGCTCCAGAGCCAGCGCGACTTGGTGCAACGAGGGCTGCTGCGCACGCGCCAGGCGGTTGCGGCCGGCAACCTGCCGCGCACCAATGCCGACGCGGCCTTGGTCGAGCTTCAAGCCGTGGAGCAGCGCCTGGCGATCGACGCACAGCAGCGACTCCAGTTCGAATCCAGGCTTCACGCCCTGCTCGGCCTGGCCCCCGCGGTGCCGTTGCAACTGGCGCCGCTGCCGGCCCTGCCGGCGCACGACGCCGCCGCCACACACGAGGCCCTGGCGCATATCGCCGCCATCCGTCCCGACCTCATGGCCTTGCGCGCCGGCTACGCCAGCCAGGAGCAGAAACTGCGCGAGGCGGTGCTGGCGCAGTTTCCCTCGTTCAGCGTCGGTCTGAACCGGGCGCGCGACACGGCCAACGTCAACACCCTCGGCTTTGGCGTGAGTTTCAGCCTGCCCATCTTCAATGGCAGCCGCGGCGCCATCGCGGTGCAGCGCGCCACGCGGCAAGCGTTGTTCGACGCCTACCAGTTGCGGCTGGACCAGGCCCACGCCGATGTGGCCCAGGCTCTCGCCAACCTCGACCTGTTGCGGCGCCAGCGCCAGAAACTGGAAGCCGGCTTGCCGCAACTCGAAAGTGCCGAACGCGCCGCCACCTCGGCGCTGGATGCGGGCGCCATCACCCTGCCCCAGGCCCAGGCCCAGCGCATGGCCTTGCTGCAGCAGCGCCTGGCCCTGCAGGCCAACGCCCAACAGGCCGCCGAGCAGGCCGTGGCCCTGGACCTGCTGACTGGCACCGGGGTGTACCGCCCGGCTGCCGTCACGACCACGGCCGCACAGCCTCCCGACCTGCCCCAGACAACGTCCGAAATGCGGAGCCCATCCCGATGACTTCCCTCCCCTGCGCACCATGTCATGACCACCCACTGCGTCGTCTGTTGCCGCTGCTTTTTCTCGGTCTGACGCTCGCAGCCGCCGTGCCGGGCCGCGCCCATGCCGAGGCCACACCAACGGTATCGGTGCTGGCGCAAGTGGCACCGCTGCGCCAGGGTCAACTCGCGCAGACGGTACATGCGCTCGGCAGCGTGACGACGGCCAGCAGCCAGAGCCTGGCGATTGCATTTCCGCGTCAGGTGCAGGTGCGGCAGGTTCTGGTGCGCATGGGCCAGCGCGTGAAACAGGGTCAGCCCTTGTTGACGGTACAGACCGCCCCGGGTGCCGATCTGGCTTACGCCCAGGCCCGGAATGCCGTGCGCTACGCCCAGGCCGACTTGCAGCGCGTGCAGCAACTGGCCACGCAACAACTCGCCACCGAGACGCAGGTGAACGCCGCGCGCAAGACCTTGGCCGATGCCCAGGCACAGCTGGCCGCCACACAGCAGCAGGGCTTGGGCAGCGGCGCGCACCGGACGATGGCGCCATTCGCCGGCGTGGTGACTGCGGTGCAGACCACGCCCGGTGCCTTGCTGGCCGCCGGCAGCGCCGCGTTGACACTGGCGCCATCGGCGGGTTTACAAGCCGTCGTCGGCGTGACGCCCGAGGTCGCGGCCGCGCTGGTCGCAGGCCAGCCAGCACGCCTGCAACCCGTGTTCGACCCCGACAAGACGGACGCCGCCACGGTGTTGGCCATCGCCGGCGTGGTGGACCCGCAGAGCCACCTCGTGAACGTCACCCTCGCGCTGTCGCCTCAAGCCACGGCCTTGCTGCCTGGCCTTGCGGTCCAGGCCCAGATGGACCTGCGCCACTGGCGGGGCTGGGTCGTGCCGCGTGAGGCCGTGTTGCGTGACGCCTCGGGACAGGCCTATGTGTTCCAGGACGATCACGGCAAGGCGCAGCGCGTGAACGTGAAGATCGAACTCGATCAGGCCGAGCGCACGGGTATCAGCGGGCCGTTGAACCCCGGCCTGCCGCTGGTGGTTCTGGGCAACTACGAACTGCGCCCGGGCATGGCCTTGCGGGTGGCGCAATGAATGTCTCGGCGTGGTTGCAGCGGCATCGCCGCTCGGTGCTGTTTTTGCTTGCGCTGCTGGCTGCCGGCGGGGTGATGGCGGCGTTCAAGCTGCCGGTGGGTCTGTTCCCCAATGTCGATTTTCCGCGCGTGGTGGTGAGCGCGGACGCCGGCGATCGGCCTTCGCGCCAGATGATGCTGCAGGTAACTTATCCCCTGGAACAGGCGGTGAGACGGGTGCCCGGAGTGGTCGACGTGCGCTCGACCACCAGCCGTGGCACCGCCGATATCTCCGTGAGTTTTCACTGGGGAACGGACATGAATGTGGCCGCAGTCCAGGTGAATGAGGCGGTGACGCAGAAGCTCCCCCAACTGCCGCCGGGAACGATCCTGTCCAGCAAGCGCATGGATCCGACGGTCGATCCGATCATCGCCTACAGCCTGACGTCTGACACGGTGCCTCTGACCCGTATTTACGACCTGGCGCAATTCCAGTTGCGCCCGCTGCTGTCCAGCATCAACGGCGTCGGGCGGGTGCAGGTCCAGGGTGGAGAGCAGGAGGAATACCACGTCATCGTCAATCCGGCCAAGCTGCAGGGCGATGGCCTGAGTCTGGGCGATGTGGAGCGCACCCTCGCCACCGGCAACGGTGTGCAGGCCGTCGGCAAGCTGGAGGATCGCTACAAGCTCTTGCTCGCGCTGGCTGACTCGCGCCTGCATGACGCCGCGCAAATCGGCAATCTGGTGCTCAGGGCCACGCCCACCGGGGTGGTGCGCGTGCGCGATGTGGCCGTGGTCACGCGCAGCACGGTTCCGCAGTGGATCCGCGTGACGGCGGATGGCCATAATGCCGTGCTGCTCAACATCTACCAGCAGCCCGGCGGCAACAGTGTGCAGATCGCACGCATGGTTCGCCAGGCTCTGGCCAGCTACAAACTGCCCCCGGGCGTGAAGCTGGCGAACTGGTACGACCAGAGCAGGCTGGTGGTGGCCTCCGCCGCCAGCGTGCGCGACGCCATCCTCATCGGCGTGGTCCTGGCGGGGCTGGTGCTGCTGCTGTTCCTGCGCAGCTTCAAGATCACGCTGATTGCGATGATCACGGTTCCGGCGGTGCTGGCCGCCACCGTGGTGCTGCTGTACGCCCTGGGCATGAGCTTCAACATCATGACCCTGGGCGGCATGGCCGCTGCGGTGGGACTGGTGATCGACGATGCCATCGTCATGAGCGAGCACATCGTGCGACGACTCGGCGAATCTCGTCGGCAAGGCGACAAGGCCAATGTGGCCAACGAGGGCCATACGGTCAACGACACGGCGCACCACAGCGGCGTGATGCACGCCGCCATGGAGTTCTTCCGTCCGCTGGCCGGGTCGAGCGCCTCCACCGTCATCATCTTCGTGCCACTGGCCTTTCTGTCGGGCGTGACCGGCGCCTTCTTCAAGGCGCTGGCACTGACCATGGCCGCTGCCCTGGTCATTTCCTTTTTCGTCTCGTGGCTGGCGGTGCCGCTGCTGGCCGACCGCTTCATCACCCGGCGCGACGTGGAAAAGGAACAGCAGCGCGAGCATGGCCGCCTGCTTTCGGCCTTCCAGCGCGGCTACGGCCGCCTGCTGCCGGCGCTGCTGCGCCGGCCCGTCTTGTTGCTGCTGGGGTTGGTGCCATTGCTGCTGGTGGGTTGGATCGCCTATCACCATGTGGGCAGCGGCTTCATGCCGCATATGGATGAGGGCGGATTTATCCTCGATTACCGCAGCCCGCCAGGAACATCGTTGACGGAAACCAACCGCCTGCTGATGCAAGTCGAAACCATCTTGCGCCAGACGCCGGAAGTGCAGACCTGGTCGCGGCGCACCGGAGCGCAGTTGGGTGGGGGCATCACCGAAGCGAATGAGGGCGACTTTTTCGTGCGCCTCAAACCCCCGCCGCGCAGGCCCATCGATCAGGTCATGGAATCGGTGCGGCAGCGCATCGAAACGCAGGTGCCGGGGCTGAAGATCGAGATGGCCCAACTGATGGAGGACCTGATCGGCGATCTGACGGCCGTGCCCCAGCCGGTCGAGATCAAGATCTTCGACGACAACCCGCGACAACTCGCGCAGTTGGCCGACAAGACGTCAGCGGCCATCGCCAAGATTGCGGGCATCGTCGATGTGAAAAGCGGCATCAAGCCTGCCGGGGACGCCCTCGACATCCGCCTCGACCCCACGCGCATGGCGCTGCAGGGGGTGGACGCGCAACAGGTGCAGTCCCAATTGGCGGCGCTCATCGGCGGCAGCGTGGCGACGCAGATCGAGCAGGGGCCGAAAATGGTCGGCGTGCGGGTGTGGGACGCGCCCGACCTGCGCCAAACGCCCGAGGACATCGCCGCGCTTCCCCTGCGCGCGCCCGACGGCCATGTATTCGCCTTGAGCGAAGTCGCCAACATCAACATTCTGACCGGCCAACCCGAGATCACGCGCGAAAACCTCAAGCGCATGGCAGCGGTGACGGCGCGCATCAGCGGGCGCGACCTCGGCTCGACGATCGTGGCGGTCAAACGCGTGATCGACGCCCCGAACTATTACCCCGAAGGGGTCTACACCAAGCTCGGCGGCCTGTACAAGCAGCAGCAGATCGCCTTCAAGGGCTTGCTGCAGGTGCTGGTGGCCGCGGTGCTGCTGGTGTTCTTCCTGCTGCTGTTCCTGTACGAGCGTTTCAAGGTGGCGCTCGCCATTCTCGCCATGCCACTGGCGGCATTGCCGGCGGTGTTCGTCGGGCTGTGGGTATCGGGCATCGAGCTGAACATCTCGGCCATGATGGGCATGACCATGATCGTGGGCATCGTCACCGAGGTCGCCATCTTCTACTTCAGCGAGGTGCAGGAACTGCAGCAGGCGCATCCCGACATCTCGCTCGACGCCGCGCTGGTGCAGGCCGGCATCAATCGCATGCGCCCGATCGCCATGACCACGCTGGCCGCGATGCTGACGCTGGCGCCACTGGCGCTGGCCATCGGCCAGGGCTCGGCCATGCAACAGCCACTGGCGGTGGCCATCATCGCCGGCCTGGCGGTGCAACTGCCGCTGGTGCTGCTGCTCATGCCGGCGCTGTTCAAGCTGCTGGGCGGCAGCCTCGCCAGCGAAGACAATGACCCTACGACAATCGACAAGGTGACACCCGATGCGCATCCTGCTGGTTGAAGACGATCGCATGCTGGGCGCCGCCACGCAGCAGTCGCTGCGCGACGCCGCCCACGCTGTGGACTGGGTGCTGGATGGAGAATCGGCACTCAGCGCAGTCAAATCCACACCCTACGAGGCCATGTTGCTGGACCTGGGACTGCCCAAGCGCGACGGCCTGGACGTGCTGCAGGCCTTGCGCCAGGGCGGCAACAACCTGCCGGTCATCATCGTCACCGCCCGTGATGGCGTGGACGACCGCATTCGCGGCCTCGACCTCGGCGCCGACGATTACCTCATCAAGCCCTTCGAGTCCGGCGAGTTGCTGGCGCGACTGCGCGCCGTGGCCCGGCGCAAAGGCGGCCAGGGCCAGCCCGTGCTCAGTAACGGCAACCTGAGCCTGGATCCGACTACGCGCGAGGCCAGCGTCGGCGGCGGCACCGGCGCCACGAGCGCGCGGCTTTCAGCGCGCGAGTACGCGCTGCTGCACGCGCTGTTGCTGCGGCCGGGCGCCATCCTCTCGCGCAGCGAACTCGAGGAGCGCATCTACGGCTGGAACGAAGAAGTGGAGAGCAACGCGGTGGAGTTTCTCATCCACGGCATCCGCAAAAAGCTGGGGCAGTCCACCATCAAGAACGTGCGCGGCGTGGGCTGGATGGTCGAACGCGAAGGTTCGGCGCAATCCGGCCGTCAGGCGCCACGGCAACCGGACTGAGCAGCCACTGTCCAGTGCCGCCATCACGCCACGCCCCAATGCGCCTGAACCCTGTCCCCCCGCTGCGCCACTGGGCGGCGCAGTCCTTGCGTCGTCGTCTGTGGCTGTGGATGACCATCATCGTCGCCGTCGCCGGGCTGAGCACCGGTGCGGTGTCCTACTTTTTCGGCTACCAGGAGGCAAATGAGTTACAGGACGCACAGTTGCGCCAGATCGCCAGCCTGGTGCACCGCTATGGATTGAAACCGACCAGCGTGATCGAGTCCCACGGCGCTGACGCTGACCGCGACGCCCGTTTCATCATCGAGCGCCTGCGCGCACTCGGCTCGGGCTCCCACAAGCTGGCAAACGGGCTGGCGCTGCCGAGCAAGCTCACACCAGGCATGCACACCATTGAGGCCGTTGGGCACTCGTGGCGCGTGTTCGTGCGCCAAGATTCCAGCGGCGATATCGCCGTGGCCCAGCGCACCAGCGTACGCAACGAGGCCGCCGTCGACAGCGGCCTGCGAACTCTCGTGCCCATGCTGACCCTCGTGCCCTTGCTGGTGCTGCTGGTGAGTTGGGTGGTGCGCCGCGCACTGCGTCCCGTGCGCCACCTCGCGAGTGTTGTGGATGCGCGTGACGACCACCGCCTCGACCCTTTGCCGCTGAACGAGGTGCCGCTCGAACTGCGACCATTCCTCGCCTCCATCAACAGCCTGCTGGCGAGAGTGGCGAGCATGCTCGAACGTGAACGTCGCTTCGTCGCCGACGCCGCGCACGAACTGCGCACCCCGATTGCCGCCCTGACTCTGCAGGCCGAAAACCTGGACCACGCCACGCTGCCCGCCGCAACCCGCAGTCGACTGCATAGTCTTCAGCAAGGACTGACGCGCACCCGTGCCGTGGTCGAGCAGTTGCTGAGTCTTGCCCGGGTGCAGACCGGCCCGGCCAGCACGCTCCAACGCATCGATCCAGTCCAGGTGGTCCGCCACGTCCTCGAAGACCTGATGCCGCTTGCCGAGCAACGCCGGATCGATCTTGGTCTGGAACGCCAGGACGGCGCCCCCATTCTGGCCGACTCCACCCAGCTCTATACCTTGTTGCGCAACGGTCTCGACAACGCGCTGCGCTACACCCCCGAGGGCGGGCGTGTCGACCTCGCTCTTAGCACCGAAAGCGCAGGTGACGGCAAGTCCTGGGTGCACATCGACATTGCTGACACCGGCCCGGGCATCGCAGCGCAGGACATGGAGCGCGCCTTCCAACCCTTCGAGCGGTTGGACCGCGCCGCCGAGCCCACTGGCAGCGGGCTGGGGCTGGCCATCATGCGCAACATCGCGCAAAACCTCGGCGGCCAGATCACCCTCGATAACCGCCCCGAAGGCGGTCTGCGCCTGCGCTACAGCCAGTTGACGCAATCAGCCGCCACGCATGGCACGCCGCCCCCTCTTGCGCGCACACAAGACGACAACCGGCCAGGGCCGCCAACTGTGAAATAATCTTGTGTTTTGCCGGGATGGCGGAATCGGTAGACGCAGCGGACTCAAAATCCGCCGCCCTTAAAAGCGTGGGGGTTCGAGTCCCCCTCCCGGCACCAGTAGCACATTTCCAACAGTTCCCCGACGTTTCTAATCGCGTCGGTTTTTCTTGAAAAATCAAGGGTTTAGGAGGTTTCGACGTTTCCCAAGGTTGCGGCAGATTTCTTGTCTTGCCAGCAACTCAGGGAGTAACCTAGGCAGTAACTCCAGCGACCGGAAAACGGTTACTGGCAAAAGTTACTGGGGGGGGGGTTACTGGAATGGCAAACAACCTGTTGACGGACACGGCGCTCAAGCGCGCAGCGCCTGGAGAAAAGCCCTATCGCTTGAGCGATGGCGCTGGCCTTTTCATCATCGTGCGGCCTGACGGCGCAATGTGGTGGCGCATGGACTACCGCTTCCACGGCAAGGACCGCACCTTGTCACTCGGGGTCTATCCTGCTGTGTCCCTCAAGCGTGCTCGTGATCGCGCTGCGGAGATTCGCGAGCAGTTGCTCGATGGCATCGACCCCTCGGCCATGCGCAAGGCCAAGGCGGCGGGCGTGGTCTCCGATTCCTTCGAGGCCATCGCCAGGGAATGGCACGCCAGGCGCGCCCCTACCCTGTCCAGTAACACCGCCGGCAACCTCATCAAGCGCCTTGAAGCCAACGCATTCCCCATCATCGGCCAAAAGTCCGTGCGCGGCTTGCGCGCACCTGACGTGCTCAACGTGCTCCAGCGCATCGAGGCGCGTGGCCTGGGCGAAACGGCCAGGCGCGTGCATCAGATCATCGGCCAGGTGATGCGCTATGCGGTCGCCACGGGCCGCGCTGATGTTGATCCTACCCCTGCCCTTCGCGGGGCGCTCAAGCCGCTTGTGGAGCAGCATCGCGCCGCCGTGCTGGACCCTGCTGAGCTGGGCAAGATGCTGCGGGCGTTCGATGGCTACACCGGCGGGCCAGTGGTCCGGGCGGCGCTCCATCTGCAAGCGCTGCTCTTTGTGCGGCCTGGTGAGCTGCGACAGGCCGAGTGGTCAGAGATTGACTTCGACCGTAACGAGTGGCGCATCCCTGGCGAAAAGATGAAGATGCGCGAGCCTCACATCGTGCCCCTGCCCTTGCAGGCCAGGAAGATTTTGCAGGACCTTCACCCCTTCACGCGTGGTAGTCGCTTCGTGTTTCCGTCGCCGCGCACGCGAGAGCGATGCATGAGTGAGAACGCGGTCACTGCTGCGCTGCGAACCCTGGGTTTCGGCGGGGATGTTGTCACCGGCCACGGATTCCGTGCCACGGCGCGCACCCTGCTGGATGAGAAGCTGCGCTATCGGGTCGAGGTCATCGAAATGCAGCTCGCCCACGCGGTGCGCGACCCACTGGGCCGCGCCTACAACCGCACCCGCTACCTCGAAGAGCGGGCAGCGATGATGCAGGCCTGGGGGGACTATCTGGACAAGCTCAAGGCTGGGGCTGATGTGGTGAAGATGCGGGCGTGACAAGACCACAAGAGCCTGGCGATGCTCAAGCGCTTCACCCACATCGAAGCAGCGAAACTGGCGCAAAAGCTCGGATAATGCGCGCATGGGCACGGTCTTGCGGATTGGCGGCTGGCGGATCATGATCTACACCAATGATCATCGACCAGCCCATGTGCATGCCGTCTCGCCCGATGGGCGGGCCAAGATCCTGCTCAACTGCCCTGGTGGACCCATCGTGGCGCAAGAGGCGCGCGGTATTGACGCCCCCACATTGCGCCACCTGATGGTTGCCGTCGATGAGCACCTGCAAACGCTTTGCCAAGCATGGAGAACGCAACATGGCGATTTCTGATGAGTCCATCAAGCTAGCCCTGGAACACGGGCGCCACCTCGACGCGATCCAACCCAGGGCCATCTCCGCGCGGTTTGTCAACGACCGGTTAATTCTGGAATTCGACAACGGTGCGGAGGTTGCCGTTCCAGTTGCGCTGCTGCCACCAGCGGTCAGGCAGGCGCAAGCACAAGGCTTTGTCAGCGTGCAAATTGAAGGCACTGGGCATGATCTCTACATGCCCGATCTCGACGAAGGTCTTTATATTCCCGACCTGTGCGCACGAGCGACGTTCGGTGAGCTTGCTGTGGCGGCGTGAGGTGCGCCGCACCGTGGAAACTAGACAATCTGGCGCAAAACGTCTGGTTTTTGGGATTCAACATCCCACCAAGAAAAAGCCCGCCGCAAGGCGGGCTAAGGTCCCGGAGATGAGAAGTACAACAACGGTGAAACAATTTGAGATAAGCATTTCTTGTGCCAGGGGCCCGCTGTCGGCAGGTGCGTGAGGTGAAAAACGCCTCAGAATAGGGCCGTTGACTTTGAAGAGGCCATGATTGCGCGTCACTCTCCACGGCTGAACTCATCCGCCTGCAGGATAAGTTTCTCCACCACTTCGGCCCTGGTGCAACCTCGGCGAATGCTGAGTTCGGTCAGTCGGTCCGCGGCCTGCCTGGGCACGAACAACAGCACTTCCACACGTCCGTCCTGTTTAGCCTCGGCACGCTTACGCATCTGATAGCGCCGGGCTCGCTCTGCATCGGTGGTTTCCAGTCGAACCTCGCCCTTGCGCGGCCTTCCTGGCTTGCGCAGCGGTGGAACATCCTTCGGCGCAGGCATCGTTCACTGAGGCGCCGGTGGACCGCTTGCCTGTAACTGCTGCAAGGCCATGGCGCGGATGGCGTCAGCCTGCGCCTTGGCGATGACATGCCCGTGTGCGGCAGCCTTGTTGAGCCACATCATCGCGAGGTTTTCATCTCTCTCAACTCCCAGCCCTTTCATGTAGCACTGGGATAGCCAGTGCATCGCTTCCGGGTACTCCTGCCGTGCCGATTCCTGAAAGAACGCCACAGCCGATTCCGCTTTGCCTTCTTGCAGCAAAACCATGCCCAAGTCATTCTGGGCATCCGCCTCGCCTTCGTCGGCTGCAACGACCAACTCAGTAAAGTCCGGCTCTGGGCATGGCCCGAACATCTCCAGAATCTGCGTCAGGTCGATGAGCTGGCGTTGGGCCCTACCCGGGCCACACTGCACAACAACATGCAACGTCCCATCTTCACACCAGCGCTGCAAGGTTCGTTTGCTGCGCCCCAACAGAATGGATGCCGTCTGGATGCTGCACGAAGATGGTTGGTCAGTTGGTGGCTTGTTCATCATAAGCATCTCCTCCTCAGGGTCACGACAGAGTCATCATAGATGGCAAGCATGTCGCGCGAGTACCGCGTCATGTCGCTGTTTTTATGCGACATGACGGAACCGTGTCGGCTTATCGCCCCGACATGGCTCCATCACGCAAAGCCCGAAAGCAAGCTTCTGTGAACTATTGCACGCATTCGCACATGGCACGGCGCTTGCTCGACTTCACCTGCCCCTTCAGGGGGGATTGACGCCAACCCTGCTGCAGCCAAGCGTCTATACCGGTGTTTTTCATGGCGCAGAAGCCGCAGCACACAACCAACTCACCTAGGAGTTTTTGATGAAGAAACAACTGCAACAGGGCTTCACCCTGATCGAATTGATGATCGTGGTGGCCATCATCGGCATTTTGGCGGCCATCGCCATTCCTCAATACATGCAATACACCGCAAGAGCGCAGGTTGCTGAGGGCCTGAGCTTATCCGATGGCGCAAAAACCTCACTCATGGAATATTTCAATACAAATGGTGGGTTTCAAAATCTGACACTTAATGTTGCAGGTGCCACTTGCACAACGACAACGTGCGTTGATGTTCAGACTCAAAGCGGTCGTTATGTTAACTCCATGGCTGCAACTCCGTTTGCTGGAACACTTCCCGCCGGCGCTGCAGCTGGGACTGATTACGGCCTTGATCTGAAAATGACATTTAACGCTGCCGGTACAAGTGGCATCAGCAGCGCCATTGCTGGGAAAACCTTGATTATGGAAACGACGAATGGTGGCGCCAAATGGACTTGCACCACCGCCGCTTCGACAGGCGCGAATGCCACTTCGACAATTCCGCAACAATATCTGCCAACGAGCTGCCAGTAATAGAATTACCGGGACTTAAAGCCGCCGCAAGGCGGCTTTTTTTCGACACGACACTTAACAATTCACTACTTGCCAATAACCACCGGTTCCGAGAATCAAAGCAATTGAAAAGGCGCCCTCGGGGCGCCTTTTCACCTGGACAAGCTCAAGCGGTACACCCACGTTGCGGCGGTGAAGCTGGGGTGATGTGCAAGCGGCCGAAATAGCGGCCCGCTGGCTGGCTCGCGGTGGTGTGTCCTGTGGGTAGCCTAGGCCGGCGTGGTTTAACGGCTCCTAGCGCTTCCTATCGTGTCATCTTTTGCGGCATTGCACCGCGTACGCGAGATTGCATGCATGATAACTGCTGTTATCATTCCAGCGATTTTTTTGCAGCAAGTCGGCTGGTCGGAAGTTGGGGGAAGCTGGGAAGCCAGGAAAACCGGGCCTGCAGGGGCCGCCATGCGGCCCCGGAACCCCAGCCACCGGGCCATGCGGCCCTGCCCAGCCTTCGGCTGGCTGGTTACAAATAGAATCCTAGGAACTAGGACCTAGGCCCTAGGTAATAGGCCCTAGGATTGGGTGTCTGTCATAAAAATTCCTACGAAATGCCATTTTCAAAGGGTTTCCCCTTGGAAATCCTAGGCCCTAGGGCCTAGGAGCTATGTGGCTCAGAAGATCGGCCAGGGCTTATGGTCCGGGGAGGCCAGGCGGAGGATGTTTTGATACAGGATTGAGTAGGCCTGGTCCTGGGCTTGGAAAGCCTCAAGTAAAAGTTTGATCTCATGGTCATCATGGCTGCCCTTTCCTGATGTATTCGAGGCCTGAATCAGGTAGCGATCTGACAGGGTGAGCGCCGCCCGAATATTCCCCTGCGCGACCCTGAGTTTCAGAGTTTGAGAGTCTTTAGTCGGGGCTTGGTGGCCACCGAACCGCCACAGTGGATTGGCTTCTTTGGCGAGCTCGTATACCTGTTGCCTGGCCTGTTCCTGGCCTTGGTTACGGCCCACCCAGAAGCCGCCGAAGGCGGCGGCCAGGGCCAGGGTAAGGGCAAGGGTGATGACGGGTTTGGTGGTTTGGATGGGTTGCATGGTGAGGCTCCTTGGTTGGTTGCGCCGGCACTGGTATTCAGGCGGATGCGAAACGCGCGGGTCGGGATCAACCGATGGGAACGACACGGGCGGTTGAGTTCCAGCCGTAGGGGCTACCCAAGAGCTCGACACGTTGCCCGGCTCGAACGGGCACATCGGAGGCTTGCGTGACGGCGATGGTCTGGCCGTTGTCCAGTCGCACCGTGATCTGCAACCCGGGCTGTTGGTAAGCGTTACCCGCCACCATGTTGCCTCCAGCAGCGCCTGCAAGAGCGCCGATGACGGCCCCGACCGTGGACCCATTGCCGTTACCGACACGGCTGCCCACGAAGCCGCCTGCGACGGCGCCGAGCCCCGCGCCAGCGCCGGTCACGCCTTGGCCGGCATGGATGACGACTTGCTGCACGGCCAGCACCGTGCCCAGCTGCACCTGCTGGACCTGTTGGGCCTGGCTGGTGCTGTAGTTGTAGGCCGAAGACTGATACTGACCTCCCATGCCCGGAGGCACGCCGGCGCAGCCGCCCAGGGCCAGGGCGAGGGCCAGGCTGGAGAGGGTGAGGATGGTTTTGGTGTGTTGCATGGTGATGCTCCTTGGTTGGTGTGTGGTGTGCCGGCACGCGCCGGCATGGTGATTCAGCGGCATGCGAAACGCGGGCGGCGCGATCAGGTCGGGGCGATGCCGAAAAAGGCGGCCAGGGCCAGCAGGCCGGGGCCGGCGATGGCGACGCAGGACAAGGCGATGAACACGATGCTGAAGACGGCCATGAATGTGTTGAAGATCGCCTCGAAAAACGCGGCCCTGCGCATGGCGCGACGCTTGATGTCCCACGCGCGAGCTTCGGCGAGAAATTGGGCGCGGGTGATGGTTTTGTAGGTCATGGCTTGCTCCTGGCGGCGGTGCTGGTGATGCCCGGCGCGATGGCCGGGCTGCGTGATCAGACGTATTCGTAAATGATGGGCTCATCATCAAAAAAATCGCGGCCAGTCAAGCCATGCGCCGCGAACAATTCGCGCAGCTGCGCCCTGATGAGCGCCCTGGTGGTCGGCGCGCGATTGATTCCGATGTGCACGTTGCCCAGCGGCCTCGCGCCCGCGATTTGGCCGCCACCGCGTTCAACGATGATCAAATCCTTCAGGCCGCGGTCATCATTCGAGGCGTGCAGATCGATCGAGGCCTGCCCCGACCGCGAAAGTGCGGCCCGCAGGTTCTCAGACATCTTTTCCAAGTTAGCCATTTCAGTCATCCTTTCAGTTCAATGGGTCAGTTCGCCAACGCGGGCCTGACCGATGCCTTCACTGCCATTCATCGCCAGGCGAAATCGGCCAGGGTGGCGGGGCTGGTGGCGGTCATGTTGTGCTCCTGGTTGATGGTTGAAATCAGTTCAAAACGACCTTGAAGCCGAGGTCGCAAAGCGCTTCAAAACGCTTGGCTGTGTTGCCTTTCGGGTCTTGGGTGATGGTGAACAGAATCTCGGTTTTGCTCACGCTCACGCCCTTGGCTGCGGCCTGCTTTTGCATGAATTCCAAGGCCTGATTGATGACGAAAGACGGCAGGTTTTGGGTTGGTTTGGCCTTGCCACCTGCCTGGGTGGTGAGCCCCTCGGCGTGAAGGGGCTCGGAATGGCTGGCTTGCGCGGGGGTGTAGAGGTTTGCTGTGGTCACGATTGATCCCCTGTGTTGATGTTCTGCCCGGATGGAGCCGCCCTCATTGGCCGATCTTTCAAGCCGGTCGCCGTAGGCGATGAGGGGTTGCGGAAGGCATGACAGGCCGTAGGCCGCGCAGCGCCCGCTTGCGGGCTGGCGGGACTGACGCCATCCCAGAAAGGCGCAGAAAGTCGCGGGCGGCTTCAGCCGGGCTTGTCAACACAGGGGGTCGACCACGGCAAACCGGCCCGCGCAAGTCAGCGATGCAGAGCCCTGGCGGCGCGGCCTCACCGCGCCGTATCCCTGCCGCCATGGGCGGCACTGGCTGGGCCTAGCCTTAGCCGGGCGTAGCCGGGCGTCGCCTGGGGTGCCGAGCAAAGCCGGGCACTGCCTTGGCCGTGGCAGTGGTGTTGTCGGCGGCGCTGACGCCGATGCCTTGTGATAGCGATGCAGCCCCGAAGGGCTGAGACCCGTCGGGGCTCGGGGCGAAGCCGCAGCAGCGCGGGCCGAAGGCATCACCCTGGTTGTGAGGGAGACCTCCGACCACAGCAGCAAGGCCCACAGCAGGCCGCCGCACACACGCGGCACCGACCCCATGCACGCCGCCACGAACCCACTGAAGGCATGCCCCGGCGCAGCCGGGGCATGGTCTAGGCTCACCAGCCGATGCTCGCCCCGACCTTGCCCACTGCCGCGCCGCTGCCGCCGTTGAAGCCGAGGCCCACGGTCCAGGCCACGGGGTACTGGTAGTAAGCCGTGCGGCGCGAGAACGCGATGCCCACGGCGTTCTGCCCGCCGTAGCTGCCGAGGCCTGCGCTCAGGCTGTAGCCATCCGGGCCGTACAGCGGCGCGATGTCGAGGGCTGCGGCCATGGCGATGCCTTGGGCGGCGTAGGTGTCGGCCTGGCCGAGCAGGCCAGCGGTGGCTTGCTGCAACTGGCCCAGGTTCACCGCATCGGTCGCTTGCGTGCCGGGGGCGACGTTGGTGATTTGGCGTTGCTGCGCGCCGCTGCCCACGCTCACGCTGTTGGGGCGGTTGGCGACACTGCCCGCGCCGAGCGCCACGCTGTTGGTGCCGTAGGCCTGGGCTTGGTAGCCGAGAGCAACCGAGTTGGCTCCTGCCGCGTCGGCTTGAAAGCCGATGGCCGTTGCGGGGTCGGCATTGGCCTGGGCACCGTTGCCGATGGCGATGGCTCCGGTGGTCAGGCCGTCATTGCCAGTGGGCGCGGTGATGGTTGCGCCCTGGCCGATGGCGAGGCTGCCGGCGTAGTTGGCTGATGCACCATTGCCCTGCGCGACGGCACCAGCGGCGGCGGTGGTGTTGGTGCCGCACACGATGCCTCCGGCGGGGTTGTACTTGCACAGGCCCGATGCCGTGGCGCTGTTGATGATGTTTTGCAGGGCCGTGATTTGCTGGTTGGTGTAGCTGTTCGCCGTGGTGACTGCGCCGGCCGTGGCGGTGTTGATGTAGACCTGCGCGGCCTGAGCGGCGGCGTCGAGCTGCTGCAAGTTGACCGCATCGGTGGGCGCCTGACCGGCGGCCAGGTTGATGATGCGGCGCTGCTGGGATGTGGTGCCCACGCTCACAACACCTGCAAGGCCTAAGTCCGTGCTGCCAGCGCCGAGCGAAACGCTGTCAATCCCTGTGCTCGTGGCTTGATAGCCAAGCGCCACACCAGCAGTCCCCGCGCCGCCTGGCGCGATGGGCACGCTGGCGCCCGCACCAATGGCGACGCCGGCAACGCTGGCGGTTGCGTTTTGGCCGACCGCAACTGACGATCCTTGAAGCCCTTGCGCCCCCGCACCGACCGCGACCGAGCCGACGCCCTGGCCGGTGGCCGCAGCGCCGAGCGCGGTGCTGCTCTGGTTTGCCAGACTGCCAGCGCCCACGGCGGTTGCGGCACCTTCGTTGGCTTGGGCTTGCTGACCGATGGCGGTGTTGTTGCTCTGGACGGCAGCCAGGGCGCCGTTGCCAGACGCCAGGTTGCCCGAGCTGTCCTGGGTGGTCACGTTTCCAGAGCCGGAGACCGTGCCGCCGGCTGTATCGGCATGGGCCAGCGGGGACGCGAAGGCCAGCGCCAGGGCGAGGGTCAGCGGGGCGAGGGTGAAGCTGCGTTGTTTGGTTTGCATGACGGTTCCTTTTTGGGTGTTGGCGTGTGCCGGCCTGGGCCGGCACACGGATTCGGGCGGATGCGAAATGCGCGGCGCTCAGGTCAGTGGCACCACCAGTTGCAGGCCGATGAAGCCGGCCGACTGCCCAGCGTTGGGCACGCCGACCAGGTTGATGCCATACCCCTGCCGCGAACGGATTTCCAGGAGCGCGGCGGCCATCAAGGGCCGGTCGGGGGCTTCGGCGCTGGTGTAGCCGCTGATGGCGCCCGCAAGCCCGCCAGCGGCCATGGAGAAGCCTTCTGGCAGGCTGATGTGCAGCGGGGTGTAGGTGGCTGTGGCGTAGACGCTGGTGCGGCTGTAACTGTTTTTGTAGAAGCCCGCGGCCGCGCCCCAGTTGTGGCTGTACTGGTACTCAACGCCCAGCCCTGGGTTGTCCTGATTGAGGCTGTCCCTGGCCCACTGGCGCAGGTGATAGCTGGTGGTGCTGATGTCGAGCGCCCACGCCCCGTGGTCGGGGGCAGAGGGGACTGGCGCGGTCATGGGAGCGTCCATGCTGATGCCCTTGATGCCCTGGGCATGGGCGGTGCCCAGCGCAAGGGCCATGGCGACGGCGATGATGATGAGGGTGTGCTGCTTGGTTTGCATGGCTTCGGTCCTTTGGGGATGGCGCTCGGGATTCCGGGCGCTCGAAACCATTCCGCTGCATGCGAAATCAGCGGGCGCAAAAAAGCCCGCCGCATCATCACGATGGGGCGGGCTGGGCAGGGCATGCCGCAGGGTGTCTGTCAGGGTGACAGCCAGGGTGCTGCGCAGGGTGTCCGCAAGTCCTTGATCTGGCTACGACTTGCGCAGTCGCTCGCGCAGGTCGGCCAGGCCAAGCCAGAACAGAGCGCCGAGCACGGCGCCAGCCCAGGCCCACCTCGGCCCAACAGCCTTGTCGGCGGCGATTGCGAATGCGGCTGCAAACACCACGCTTCCGCGGATCAGCGTCGGCGCTGCGCGCTTGAGCGCCATCCATGCCAGCAAACCCCCCAGCGCGCCGGCCAGCGCCCACACAGGCCCGGCCAGCTCGCCGGCGATCAGGAACCCGGCCACAGCCGCGACCAGTTCGAGTTTGAGAAGGCGGTGGCGCATGGCCGTCTCCTTTAGCGCCGAGCCGCCGGCCACATCGGCACCATGGCCGTGGGCAAGCTCGCGGCCTGTGGCTTGATGTAGAAGTCGAGCACGGGCGCTGCGCCGGCGTCGGTCGTCGCGGTGGTGTCGAGCACGGCCTTGATGGCGTGCAGCCCAGCCGCGAGGTTGACGGTGGATGAGATCGTCACGGGCGGCGCGTCGGGTGTCCAGATCACGTTGTACTTGCGAGTCAGTGAGACCTGCGTGTCGGCCCGGTCGTCGAGCGTCAGGCGGACTTCGCCGGAGGCTTTGCCACCCAGCACAGCCGTCAACAGGTAGGAGCCAGCAGCAGGGGCGTCGAAGTCAAAGCTGTAGGCAAGACGCGCTGGTTGCCCTGGGGTGATGAACGGGGCAATCGAGCTCGGGATGGCGCCGGAAAAACTCGCGCTGGGCGCCGACTGCACGATGGTGCCGATCAACTGAGCAGGCAGGGTCGCGGGGTCTTGACCCTGCACGGCTGCGACGGTTTCCACCCTCAATTGCCACGCCCCAGATTCAACGGCTTGGTTTGGGCTCAAGGTCAGCGCGGGGAGCTCGGCTTGCATCAGGGATGCGGGTGCTGACGCTGGGGCGGCTGCACCCGTGGTGGCGGCCGGCTGCTTCGGCGGCGAGGCCATCGGCAACGGCGCGGGCAAAGATGGATGTGGGGTGCTCTGGCTCGGCACGATCAGAAGTGCCAAGACCAGGGTGATGAGGAAGGCGAGTCCGAGGTACATGACAAAGGGCTCGACGCCGAGACGCTGGGCGATGGCGTCGAGCCGAGCGCGTGCCGCGTTGATGTGCTGGTGGATGTCGATCATGATGTGCTCCGGTTGTTGAAGGTGAATGCGGGGTCCGCACCTGCATTCAGCGGCATGCGAAATGCGCGGCGCTCTGGGTGGTGGCGGTGGGCAAGTGAGCAACCTTGGTTTGCACGTCACTTGTCCACGGCCTGGGGCTGGGCCGCAGGCCCTTGCAGTTGGCGAACGTCCCGCCCGCAGGGCGTCGCCTCTGGGCAAGCATCGGGCCGCAGGCCCTCTTCGGGCGGAGCCCGTCTGCCTTGCAGGGCGCGGTGCGAGCAAGCACGGTTGGCAGTGGCGTTTGGGTGGCGCTTGGTGCCGGGCCGCAGCGCCCGGCTTGCCTGGTGCCGGTCGTCCAGACCGGTTTGTTTCGGGGGGGCCGCTGGAATGCGAGTGGACGGGGCATGGCTTGGCAAGCGCCAGCGCAGCCGAGCCCCTGCACCGCCCGAGCAAGCGAGGCCCAAGCCGAGCGCTTCCAGTGGGGGCAGAGCCCGCACGGCACAAGCGAGGGTCGTCCGAAGGACGTTCCCTCAGCGCAGGTCGGGCCACTGAGCCCCCCAGGGCGAAGTGGAGCCGAGCCACGGACTGCCCCCTAGGGCAGGCTGGGGCCGAGGGCAGGTTCACCGCCCGAAGCCGAGCTCCCCTTGGGAGCGAGTGCGCGCGAAGCGCGGGGCGGCGTTTTGCTCACAACTTGAGCAACAACAGAATCAAGCCCCGCGCTTCGCGCGCACTCGCTCCGCAGGGGCGGGGTCGTGCCGTGCCCGTCTTGGGCGGAGAATGAGCAGGGGCGCGGGCGTCCAGCCCGCGGCCTCCCCGGTGCCCCCTAGGGCAGCGCCGCAGGCGCAGGGGAGGCTTACCCTGGTCAGGCGCCGTGCCTTTGTGCGCTTTCTCGCGCCGCCCGCTTGCGCCAGTCGGCATGCGCCATCCGCAAGACATAAGACAACGGCGCGAGGGCTGTAAGCAGTCGTATATACGGCTGTATGCGCTGGACAGCAAAAAGCCCGCACGCTGCGGGCTTGGGCAGACGGGAGGGAAGGCTACGAGGCGGCCTGCTGGCGGTCGTGCGCAGCACGTTCCGCCCCTGCGCCGGCCAGTTCGGCGCGGGCAGTTTTCACCGCTGCGGCCAGGGCTTTGACGCATACATCGGATGCGTCAAAAATGAACCCGGCGCGGTCGGCATCGGCCTGCAAGGCCTGCAACTGCTGGTGCAATTCGGCAGGCAGGCGCAGCGACATGGCAGCGGTTTTGGCGGGGGCTTTGGGCTTGAGGATGCTCATGATTTCTC
This sequence comes from Burkholderiales bacterium, assembly GCA_013044035.1. Classification (GTDB taxonomy): domain Bacteria; phylum Pseudomonadota; class Gammaproteobacteria; order Burkholderiales; family Burkholderiaceae_C; genus Thiomonas_A. The sequence goes on along the minus strand of JABEVE010000004.1, from coordinate 39,704 downwards.
CTTTCAGGTGAGCAGGTGGACGAACTCTTTGTGCTCGCAAAACGCTAAATTTTGGTGATGCTTGGCTGGGTCGATGCGTGTGTCGATGCCTAGGATTCGCACGCGCTTGACGGCAAGAATCAAGGTCTTCACGCGGTCTCGGGTCTTGGCGTCTGGGCTTGACCAGATCACGCGCTGCCACTTGTTTTGATGCATGGCGGTCAGGTGACCGGCCAGCACGTCTGCATAGCTTTTCGGGCCTTTCACGCTGCGCTCGACCTCGATTGCGACGCGCCGTCCGGCCGCATCGAGCGCCACGGCGTCGGGCTTTTTGATGCCCTTTTGCACGGCAGCCATGCGGTCGCCGCTCACCCATTTGGTGATACCGGCGTATTGCGCCTGGATGCGAAGCTGCTGGGTTTCGAGCGTGTGCTTGAGGTAGTTCAAGCTGAACCTTCCGGGCTCGAAGCTGCGCTCGATGGGCACTTCTGTTGACGGGTCGAACGCCATGCTTTGACCTGACGGCGTGATGCCGATGAGAACCAAGGGGGGGAGGCCGGGCACGAGCGGGATGCGGTGGCGCTTGACGAAGCCGGCCGCCTCAAGGGCGGCCACGGTGGCCCGTGCAGCGCGCGGCGCCACGCCCATGACCTTGGCTGCAACATGTGGCGTGGTGTAGAGCTCTTCGCGCAAAAAACGCAGCAGCAAAGTTTTCTTTTGCTCAGCGCGTTCCATGCGTTGTTTGGGGTCTGCGATGATGGGCATGATGATTCACCTTTGTCTATACAGCCCCCGGCCGGCGCCGGGGCTGTGGTTCACTTCAACAAGTCTTCGAGGCTGTCAGCGCGGGCCGCTTCGGCCTGGGCTTCGGGTGCCTCTTGACCTGATTCAGCGGCATGCGAAATCGGTGCGGCGTCGGCCTGGTCGGCCGGCTCTTCGACGCGCAACGGCGCGGGTGTTTCGCCGGTCTGGAGCCAGCGGGTGGACAGATAAAACGCGGTCCCAAGCCCGAACACGACACCCACTGATGCCTCGCCACCTGCCGGCTTGGGCAGGTGGCTGAAGATGTGGGGCGGCATGAACTCGCGGGCCGCCTGGGTCCATGATGTGTTTGTGCTTCCGCCGTTGTCGTTGGCCGTGTTGCTCATCGTCTGCACGTCGGCGCGCGACGCGCCGGCCAGGCGCGAGAGCTCCAAGGCCGTTGCGCTGTCGAGCATCTTGTACGCGAACTTGATGCCGCTGTTACCCCAGATCGCGCCCCGCACAGCCTTGGGGCTCAAGCCCGGGCAGTCGTCCAAGTCACCGAGGCTTTGATGCGCAAATACAAGGTGCGAATTGCGGTCACGAATAGTCCCTGCGGCCCTGAGGGCTGCTGGACTCAACAGGTATTTGAGCTCGTCTAGGAACAAGGCCACTGGCTTCGACTTGTCGCTGCGATCCTCCAGCACCTGGAGCACGCGCTGCAAAAGCAGCTTTTGCGCCGAGCCGATTTCCAACTTGGTCGTCGAGCCCATCACATAGAGCACGACGCCGCCCGGCTGCTCTAGCAACGCCGCCAGGTCGATGCCTTGCTCGCGCGTCGAAAAGGCCTTGATGCGGCCCAACTGCCGCAGCTCGCGCCACAGGTTTTCTTTCTCGGTGATCGCCTCATCATCACTCGCCGCCTTGATGATGTCAGGCAGGCTGCGGGAGGGGTCTGCGGCCACGGCTTCGGCAATCCATGAGGTTGCCTCGCGATCGCCACCGCGATAAAAATCCACCCCTGCGTCGCCGGTTTTGCCGAGCTCCAAGGCCACCTGCAAAAGCTCTTCCACCTGGTCTGGTCGGCATCCATGGAATGGATTGATCTGGGGGAAGCTGGCCGTGTGCCGCAGGTCGATCACCACGACCGGAAAGTCGTGCTTTTCGCCCTGGCGTGCCAGCACGCCAGGCAGTTTCTCGTCCGGTTTGGGGTCGAACACGATCACCGCTTCGCCCGATGCAGCGAGCTGGCTCAACAGCACTCCCGCCAACGACGACTTGCCCACTCCGCTCTCGCCCAAGATTTCCAGGTGATTTTTGTCGAGCGTCTGGAGAGGCAGATAGATGGGCTTGCGGTTGCCATCCAGGCCAATGAAGATGCCTTTGCGCAAGTCGATGAACTGCTCCGGGTCGAAGCCCTGGGCCAGGGTGCGCAGATACGCCGCATCCTCGCTCACGTCCCGAATCCCAGAACGCACCGCCGGCGCCGGCGCGGCGAAGAACTCAGTCCAGACCAAAACGCCGGCGAGCAAAAACGCCGCCACGAAAATCCCAGCGCCGGCTTGAGGGTGGCCGAATAAAGAAAAAAGAATATATGCGGCAAAGCCAGCGCCAAACATCAGCCCAAACATTTTGAGCGCCCTCAGAAATTTAAGCATTTTCAACTCCTTGTTTCTTGATGCTGAAAATCGAAACCGGGACCAGCAGACCGAGAAACGCTCCTGCCCCAGCCGCTTCCAGTGCTTTTGCCCAACCAAATCCGCCCGGCTGCATGCTCCGATAAAACAAGGCGGCCACAGCAAAGGGGCCGTGCGTGTGCTGGATAAACCAGCCACCCGCGCCCCAGGCATTCAATACCGAGCCGAGCAAATAAGAAAAGGCAGGCGCCAGCAATTGCTCGTGCGCGAGATAACCCCCGCCCGCGAGTAATGCGCCGAAATCATGCAAAACAGGGTGACGCGGATGCGAAAATGTGCCACCCTGATTTTGTCCATTTTGTCGAGCATGGCTTACTCCTGCTTGGGTGCGGGGCGATACACCGGCCAGCCCCAGCGGTGGAAAAACATCGCGTAGAGGCCGCCGATCCAGACAATCAAATACAGCGGGTGCGACTGCAAAAGCAGCGGGCCGCTGGCGAAAAATGCGAGGCGAATAATGATGGCGAGGATGTATTGCTGTTTGTTTTGAAAGGCCTTGGTCATGAACATGATTTGCTCCGGATGGATGTGATGAGGTTATTCAGCGGCAGGCGAAGCGCCTGGCGCCTGATAACCAAGTTCGGGCAGGCTGGCGCGCTTGGAGTAGTCCTGCAGCAGGAAGTCGCCGATTTGCTTGGCCTGCTCGGCCAGGTCAGGCGGCAGGACGTGGGCGGCGCGGTAGCTGCACGCGCCGGGGGAGTGGTAGTGCTCTACCGTTGCCAGCGCCAGGCCTTCCTGCGTGATTTCGAGTTCGATGTAAATCATTTGCCGCGCTCCTGGTTGAAAATGACGGCGTGCGCGTGATTCAATTGCGCAAGCGTCGGTGTGGGCGACAGCAAATAGGTCATGAATATGGCTTGTATAATCTGCATGGTTAGCAGCATCGGCAGCCAAAAGCGCAAGTTCTTTTCCATTTGGATACTCCTGTTTAATGCTGAGTTGGGTTGGTCGGCTCGGGTAATTGAGTTGCCGGATTAACTCGGCGACGGTCGGCAATCTCACCGAGCAGAACGTGCAGCAAGGCTTTCTCTTTTGCATTCAGCGTTTCCGAGATAAATGCGCGGTCGGCATCGCTCCAATACTCGATCTCATACCCGCCGTTGTGCTTCTGGGTGATATGGAAGTGGCGCGGCGTGCCGGGGTTTTGTTTCTCGGCCTCGATCCGGGCGATTTCCACGGTGGCCGCGAAAACAGCCCGTTGGATTTCTTCGGGTATCTTCTGATAATCCACATTGCCCGATGCGAAAAACTGGTGGAAATTCTGAAAATTGCAGGCCTTCAGCGCTCCGAATAAGCCGATTTTGTCGCCGCGCGAACGCAGATAATTTTCGGCATAAATTCGGCGGGCGAGGTTGTCGATTTGATTTTGAAGGTTTGGATGGGTGATAGTGGTGGTCATGATGGGTTCCTGGTGGTTAAGTGGGGGAGGCGCTGATTGGGCGCCTACCTCTATTCAGTCGGCGGCGAAATGAAAATCAAAAGGACGGGCAGACGGGGGGAAAGTGCTCAGGGCGAAATCCAGTCGTCCCAGCCCTTGCACCCCGGTGGTGGCGCCATGCGGACGACCTTGAGACCCCGCGCATCGCGCAGGGTGGCGGCCAGGCGGCCAGCCTGGTGATGGCCTGGGTCATCGCCGTCCTGGGCCAGGGCCAGGGTGCTGATACCAAGCTCGGCGGCCAGCCAGGCCAACATCTGCTGCTGGTGCTGCCCAGGATTGCCCCCGGTGCTCACGATCCAGGCCGGCTTTGAGGCCTGGGCAAGCCGGGCATGCAGCGCCAGGCCTTTGATGGCGCCTTCAGTCACAACCATGTGGCGGCTCTCCCCCTCTGGGGGGAGAATCCAAAGGCCCTTGACACCCCTGCTCGCCTTTTTGCCGCGCGTTCCATCAGCTTCGAGCGGCCCCCTCAATTCCGCCCAAGTCACGGTCTGGTCGCGCTGGCTGTGTGGGAAAGCCAGGTGCACGGCCTTGAGGTCGGGCATATGGCCTGACACGGCCGCATGCATCAGCGCGTGCTCGATGGTGGACATGGGGATGCCGCGCTCGCGCTGCAGATAGTCCACAGCCCACGCGGGCGGTTCGCACAACTTCAAAGGCTTGGGCGGCTCCACGGTCGCGGTGGCCGCCTGGGGCGCCAGCAGGGGCGCGGAAGCCCGCTGCTGCGCCGCATGGCCGCCCGCCAGGGCTTGGCGCAGGGCTTTGCGCGCGTGGCCCAGGGTTGCGCCGGGATGCAGGTGCTGGTACAGAGCCAGCCAGTCGCCTCCGCCGTCGTCGTCGCGCTGGGTCGGGTGCCAGACCCAGCCTGAGCGGCCCATGCGCACGGTGATGAGCGTGCCGTCCGGCAGGTGCCAGTAGGTATAGCCGGCGCCGCCATGGCGGCGCTGGGCAGCTTGGTCGTGGGTTAGCCCGAGCAGGTCAGCCACGCCCTGGGGCGGCAGGTGGCGCAGGGCATCGAGCTCTTGCCTGGGGTTGGTGGTGGTGTTCATGTTGCAAATTCCTCCCCCGTCTGCCCCGTCTTTTTGTCTTTTTGGTTTTCAGAGCAGTGCAAGCGATCAGCGCGCAGCACTGCGCTGCTGCTACTTGTAGCAGCTACTTGTACGGGGTTTTTTTCATGGGGGGACTGTCCGGCGCTCGGCGTATCAGTGTCCGGCGCTCGGCGTACCAGAAGTTCAGGTTCAACGCCGGGCTCAAATTCCCGGGTGATGCTGGCCTGCTCGCCCAGGATGGCGCAGTTGAATTGGCTGCCGCAGTTCTGAATGGCTTCGAGCGCCCTCTTGATCTGCGCACGGCGCTCGCTGCGCCGCCTGCGGTCCTCGGCAATCGCGCCGAACACATGCCCCTCGAGCTTGTCCAGGCCGATCAGCCGCGCGCCAGTTCGACCTGCAAACCATGAGCAAAGCCAGGCATAAAGCACGCGAGCCGTGGGCGTTGGCAGAGACCTGTAATCCGGCATCGATATGGGCGCGTAGCTCCGTCCCCCCAGCGCCGCAGCAGTGCTGCGCGGATTCAACCTGGCGACGACGCTACCCGCCTCATCTCCCCGCCCGATTGCCCCGGCAATCAGGTGTGTGATACCCCAGGCGCCATTGCCGCCCTCGGCATAGACCGTGATCATCGCGAGCCGCTGGAATGCCAGCCTGACGCTTTCCCTCGTATTACTGCCGGGCCGGTCTGATAGGCCCGCAACCCGGCAAAGCTCTGCAAGCGAAGTCTTGATTTCGATGGTCTGCGCGGCCCCGGCTATGTTCTGTTCGGGCTTGGCATCCTTGGGGGCATTTTGGTGCGGCAAGCCTGGCAACAGCCCAGCATCGAGCGCGGTTTTCAGACTTCCACCGCGCGCCGCGATGGCGAGCAAGGCGAGAAACACGCCTTGCTCAAGCTGGCTCATCTCCACGCCCATGATGCGCACCAGGCCGCCCGCGAATTTCTGCTCGATGCGCACCTCACGGCGCTGCGCCCCATCGGGCAGAGGGCGGAACATGCTCATCAGCCCCAGGGCCATCTCATGCCGTGCGACCTGCCGCGTTCGCTGCATGTCGGCCCGCGCCGCCGCCGGCAGGCGCTTGCGCCGCACTCCTTTTGGCTTAGAAGGGGTTTGCATTTCGCCCCCCATCCTTGCCGACCTTATAGCTATTTGTTTTGGCCGCCGAATCTGGATGTCCGCCTACCTCAAGCAACGTGGCCGGCACTAAAACCCCGCCCGCTCCGCGCACGAACCATTGATCGGGTATTGGCTCGGCATAATTGTTCTTTGGCACCGACATACGCACGTACCAATGCCTCGAAGCTTCTCCAATCGGGCGCATTTTTGTGGGGTCGTCGCTTAGCTTCTTGGCCTCTTCTTGCATCATCCGAGTGAGCGCAGCGCCCCAGCGTGCGCTGTCTGTAAGCGCGCTAGATCCCCTGGCTGCATGCTGCTGGTCGCCCTGGCCGTCACGCACCGCGCTTTTTGCCACATGATGCGCAAAGACGACCGCCGCCCCGCTCTCTGCCGAGAGGTACTCAAGCGCGGCAAGGAGTTGCCCCATGTCAGATGAACTGTTTTCATCGAGCGTGTGGACTCGGCTGATTGTGTCGATCACGAGCAACCGCGCTCCCTCCACTTTTTTGCAAAGCTGCTCGAGTTGACGTTCTTCCATGAGATTCATGCGCTTACCAATGACGCATTCAATCTCCAGGCTCGCCGCGACTTCTTCGCGTGCGGCTGGTGGCAAGTGCCGGCCCATCGCGTGGACGCGATGCTTCAACACCGGCGCCGGGTCTTCTGCCGCGAGATAAACCACGCGCCCGGTGTGCATCTTCAAACCCAGCAAATCACCGCCGGCCACGCCGCACGCAATCCCCATTGCCGCCTCCAGCAGCAGGAAACTTTTGCCTGTTGCTCCAGGGCTGAACAAGGCGCCGACAGTGCCAGCAAGCAAGCCTGGCAAAACGAAATCGAGTGGTGGCGGCTCATTCTCAAAAGCAGAACCAATGTCGATTCTCATTGGGCTGCCTCCACCTCAAAAAGCTCAAGCTGCAAGTGCTGATGGCCTGCGGCCATGGGCACCGCCACCTTGGCCTGCTCGGCCTGCTGGGCAAGGCGTAGCGCACGCTGGCGCAGCTCGGGCAGGTCGCCGAAGCCCCACATGTCCCCGCAGCGCGCCAGCCACACCACGCGCTGCGCCAGCAGCTGCTGGGCGCGGCGAATCGTGCAGCGCGCCGAGCTGGAGAGCCAGGAAGTCGAATACAGCGCCCTGGCTTGCGCCAGCAGGTCGCGCCGGGCCTCAAGCTCATGGTTGGTGTCACCGTCTTGGATGGCAGCCGTCATCTCGGCGTCGAGCTTGCGCGCCTGCTTGTCAACTGCGAGTGACGCGCACGACTTGGGGCCTTGGCTGCCCCCCTGGCGGCGGGCGTTACGCATGAGGCTTTTCAGCCTTTGGGTGAGGGTGGGCGCGGTCATGTGAGCCCCCGCATGTCGGCGCCGACCTCGAGCAGCCAAGCCAAGGCCACGATTTCGCCGAGGGCGTCGCCGAGCTCGGCGGCCTCAAGTGCCGCGGCGCGGGCCTCCTGCGACAAGGCTTCGAGCGCGGCCCGCGCCATGCGCTGGCGCAAGGCTTCGACCTCCCGCGCGGTGGCGAACCGATTGCGATTGCGTTCGCCACCGCTCATTGCTTGCCCCCCCTTTTGACCCCGGCCAGGCTTGGCAAGCCCTCGCTGGCAATGCGCTCCAAGTCAGACCAGCGATAGCGCAGATGCCGGCCCAATCTCACTGGCACCAGTGCCCCGACCTGCTGAGCCCGCCACAAAGTGGTGCTGCTCACCCTCAAAAAAGCCCGGGCCTCTGCTGGCTCAGCCAGGCCACGTTTCACTTCGTTTTCCATCGCGACACCTGTGAAAATCAGTGCGCCAAAAGATGGTTTTAGGTCGTCACTCCCACGCGGCCGGGCGGGCGGCGCACAGCAAAAAGCCGCCCGACGCACGGTGCGCGGGGCGGCTTTTTACTGAGATGAAAGAAAGAGGCCTACCCCGCGCGAGACGGGGTAGCGATGGGCTTTTGAGCCAGGATTCGGGGAGTCAGGGCAAGCGACGCCAAGGCGCGCATGCCGATGGCCGGTGGCGGCGGTGGCATCGCGTGCTGGTGGCTGGCTTTCAGGCTCGCCACAGCAAGAGCCTCGGCGATTTGTTTTGGCTCAAGGGCCGCGGCAGCGCCCAAGGCCAGCAGGTCGCCGCCGCCAAGGCCACGCGGCATAAAAAGCATCCTGCAGATTCCAAACCTCATGCCAAAGTCGGCCTGGGCGCGGTATTTCGCGCCGGCTGCTTGGGTGAGTTTGGCCTGCAAGGTGTTCATGTTCATAACTCTATCAGGTTCCAATTCTTACGCAAGCGTGCGCAATAATTCCCCTATGCCGTGGTCTATAATCCCGCGCAACGGCCTGATGACCAAAGTTTGATTGGGGCGGATAAATTTTCCGCCTTTTTTCCAGTAAGTCGGGGAGTAAGTCTGAGTTACTGGAAGCGTATTTTGCTTTGTGTGCCAAGGACTTGCGTGATTTTTTCGAGTCCCCCTCCCCACCAGATGTTGTTTCAGATCTTCCAACGCTCAGCCAATTTGGATGGCCGCAAGCTGTCGTATTCCTCGAATGGCTGGTGAATCCAGGGGCTGGAAGGCAACATGTCGACGTAGTAGTCCGGCAGAACCGTTGAAATGCCCTTGACCCAGATCACGGCAGTGCGCATCTCGCTGATCTTGAGCGGGCTGTGTAGGAGGCGATCCGCCACGGCCTTCAGGGTTTCACCCGAATCGGCCAAATCATCCACCAGCAAGACACGCCCTTCGAGCTCGCCACGCGGCAGCGTGATGTAGTTGGCAATATCCAAGCGCCCCTGCTTGGTGCCTGCGGCTTCTCTGTAGGAACTGGTGGACATGATGGCTAGAGGTTTGTCAAACACTCGCGACAGGATGTCGCCAGGCCTGGCGCCGCCCCTGGCGAGGCACAAAATCTGATCGAAGTCCCAGCCCGACTTGTAGACCTTGAGCGCAAGTTTTTCGATCAGGGCGTGGTATTCGTCCCAGGACACATACATGTGCTTGCCGTCTTCGCTGAGCATGATGGATAGGGCCGGTGAGAGGATGGGAGTGGGGGATGGTTCTGCGCGACTCAGTGCTGGAAGGGATGGCGCAACACGATGGTGTGCTCGCGATCCGGGCCAGTCGACACCATGTCGACAGGCGTGCCACTGAGCTCGGCAATGCGATCGAGGTAGCGTCGCGCATTCAGCGGCAACTGCTCCCAACGTGTGGCACCAGCCGTGCTCTCCTTCCAACCGGGGAAGCGCTCGTAGGTGGGGATGCAGCGAGTGATGTCATCGGCGTCCAGCGGCAGGATGTCGATCGCCGAGCCGTCTAGGTTGTATCCGACACAAATCAGGATTTCGTCCAGTCCGTCCAGCACGTCCAGCTTGGTGATGCACTGGCCGGTGGTTGAGTTGACGATGTTGGCGCGCTTGAGCGCAGCGGCATCCAGCCATCCGCAGCGACGCGGCCTGCCGGTTACGGTGCCGCGCTCTTGGCCGACCGTGTGCAGGTGATGGCCCACGGTACCCGGTTGATCGATCGGTAGTTCGGTCGGAAACGGGCCGCTGCCCACGCGTGTGGTGTAGGCCTTGGTGATGCCAAGCACATAGCCGAGGTAGGCCGGGCCAACGCCTGAGCCCGCAGCGGCATTGCCGGCCACACAGTTGCTGGATGTAACGAAAGGATAGGTCCCGTGATCGATGTCGAGCAGGGTTCCCTGAGCGCCTTCGAACAGCAGGCGCTCGCGTCGCGCATGGCACTGATGCACGAGGTAGCCCACGTCGGCCATCATGGGGCGAATGACCTCGGCCAGTTCCAGCAGGCGCTGATATGTCGGCTCGAAGGCCACGACCTCGGTCTGCAGATCGTCACGCAGGATGAAATTGTGCAACGCCATGGTTTCGCGCAATTTCTCGGCAAGGCGCGCGGGATGCTTCAAGTCTTGCACCCGCACCGCACGGCGTGCGACCTTGTCTTCATAAGCCGGGCCAATCCCTTTGCCGGTGGTGCCGATCTTGCCGATACCCCGTGTTTCGCGGCGAGCTTCGCGCGCCAGGTCCAGCGCCACATGCGAGGGCAACACCAGAGGACAGGACTCGCTGATGCGCAGGCGCGAGCGCACCTCCACGCCTGCGGCTTCCAGACGCGTGATTTCCAGCAGCAGATGGCTGGGATCGACCACCACGCCGTTGCCGATGTAGCAGACCACCCCTGGACGCATCACGCCCGAGGGAATGAGCTGCAGCGCGGTTTTATGGCCATTGATGACCAAGGTATGCCCAGCGTTGTGGCCGCCCTGGAATCGCACCACGCCATGGGCATGCTCGGTCAGCCAATCGACCACTTTGCCCTTGCCCTCGTCGCCCCATTGGTTCCCCACGACGACAACATTACGTCCTGTGCTCACGACACCTCTTGCAGCGGAAATGGAAATAAACCAGTTAAGCGCGCGTCAACTGGGGGAATAGGAATGCACTTGCCACTGACCATCAGTGCAGGTCAGTTGGCGGTCGAATAGGAATTGCTTGCCTTCGAGCGCGGCGCCCTCAGGCAGCTCGATCACGGTGTGCCCCCGCTGCCGCAGATCGTGGACAGCCCGACCGTAACCGGGGTGTTGCGACCATGCAGCCCTGATGGCCGGCGTCGGGTCCGGCGCCTGTGCATGACGCACCAACTCGCGTAGATCCAGCGAAAAACCGGTGGCTGCGCGCGGACGGCCGAAGGTGGCGCCAATTTCGTCATAGCGCCCTCCCCTGGCCAGGGCATCCGGCTGGCCCTGCGCATAAAGGCCGAAAATGACGCCGCTGTGGTAGTTGTAGCCGCGCAGATCGGCCAGATCGATTTGAACATCAACCCCGGCATGCACATGCGTGGCGGCCAGATGCGCCAAATCAGCCAGTGCCTCACGAATCAGCGGACGATCCGGCAGGGCCTTGGCGGCCCGCTTCAGGATTGCAGCATCGCCAAACAAGTCGGGCAACGCGAGAATGGCATCGCGCTGCGTCGGCGCTGCAGCCTGTGTCAACTCCAGCAGTCGCGCATGGTCCTTGCGCGACAGGGCTTCGAGAATCTCGCCCAACTGTTGGGGTCCCGCGACCATTCCGGCAAGCACGCCGCGGACGATGCGCACATCGGACAAGGTCAGGGTCATACGCTGCACACCCCCCAATTGCAGGCTGCGCACGGCCAACTGCTGGACCTCGCGATCGGCGTCCAACCCGGCATGACCATAGAACTCGGCACCGAACTGCAGCGGCTCGCGTGTGGCAAACACACCCTGGGCCCGCGTGTGCACCACACTGCCGCAGTAGCACAGGCGCACGATGCCGCGGCGATTGAGCAGATGCGTGTCGATGCGGGTGGCTTGCGGCGTCATGTCGGCGCGCAATCCGAGCGTGCGCCCGGACAACTGGTCGACCAGCTTGAAGGTCTGCAGATCGAGATCCTGTCCCGTGCCGGAAAGCAGCGAATCCACATACTCGACCAGCGGTGGAATGACCAGCTCGTAACCATAGCCACGCGCGGCATCCAACACAATGCGGCGCAACTGTTCAATCGCGCGCGCCTCGGCTGGCAGCACGTCGGAAAATTGCTCGGGCAGGAGCCAGGCGGTCATGAGCGGTGGGAAATGGATGCTTGCTGAGATCAAGCCGGCATTCTAGGTCGCAGGCCCTGCAGACCCGACAGTCGTGTGGCACCAGGGATACTCATCTGCTGGGTCAGCGAAGACGATGCGTCGTGCTCGTGGACATGGCGCCGGGCGCGGCAGCGCCATGTCTGCGCTCAATGTCGGGCCGGACCTACTTTCGCTGGGGCGTCGCCGTCTGGATTGCGAAAGAAGCGGAAAAAAGCGGAGGATGGGTCGAGCACGACGACGTCGTTGCGGCTGTTGAAGCTCGCGCGATAAGCCTCCAGACTGCGATAGAACTCGGCGAACTTCGGATTCTGGCCGAAGGCCTTGGCGTAGATTTCCGACGCCTTGGCGTCACCCTCGCCCTTGACGGTCTGGGCACGGCTGTAGGCATCTGCGATGAGGATTTCGCGTTGCTTGTCGGCTTCAGCGCGAATTTTTTCAGCCTCGGCCTGACCGGTGGAACGCAATTCATTGGCGACACGCTTGCGCTCTGCAGCCATGCGGCGGTACACGGATTGCGTGATGTCGGCGACGAAATCAACCCGCGTCAGGCGCATGTCGACGATTTGCAGGCCGGTGCCGCTGACGGATTGCGTGATGACTTTCTGCACATCGGTCATGATTTTGTCGCGTTCGGAAGCCAGAACCTGACCGACCGTGCGACGCGTGATCTGTTCATTCAACGCAGCCTTCACGATCTGATAGAGGCGATCGTTGGCGCGCTGCTCGCTGCCACCGTAACTGCGAATGAATTCGGTGGGGTTGACGATGCGCCATTTCAGGTACCAATCGACCACCACATTCTTCTTCTCCGCGGTGATGAAACGGTCGGTTTCGGGACTTTGCAGCGTCAGCACGCGCTTGTCCAGAAACACCACGTTCTCCAAGGGAGCTGGCCATTTGAAGTTCAGCCCGGGCGACTTGATCACCCGCTTGATTTCGCCCAGAGCAAAGACTGCGGCGTATTGCCGCTGATCGACGACGAACATGGAGGACACAAGGATGCCCAGAACGACGGCCAGGGCAACGATGGCAAGAATGATTCGGTTCATGACTGGACCTCAGCGGGAGTTGCGCTCGCGCAGGCTGTCGCGCGAACTGCTGTCTGAGGCGTTAGCAACGGGGTTGGAACTCACCAATGCGGCCGCGCTGTCGCCGGCTGCGGGCGCGGAGGCGGGCAGATTGGGCAGCGGCAGGCCTGCCGCTGCCGAACGTGTCGGCGTCACCGGCCGCGGCGCTGCGCCCTGTTGCAGGAGTTTGTCGAGCGGCAGGTACAGCAGGTTGTTTGAGCCGCGCGACTCCACCATCACCTTGCTCACGTTCGACAAGATGTGCTGCATGGTTTCCAGGTACATGCGTTCACGCGTCACTTGCGGTGCCTTTTCGTACTGCTGCAAGATGAGATCGAAACGCGAGCTGTCACCTTGCGCTTCCGCCACGACTCGAGCCTTGTAGCCCTCGGCTTCCTGGATCAAGCGCGAAGCGGTGCCCTTGGCACGCGGCACCACGTCGTTGGCGTAGGCTTCGGCCTCGTTCTTCAAACGCTCACGGTCCTGGCCGGCTTTGATGGCATCGTTGAAGGCGGATTGCACCTGCTCCGGTGGCTGCACGCTTTGGAGCGTGACGTTGGTCACCAGAATCCCGGTCTTGTAGCGATCCAGTATGGACTGGATCAAATCCTGCACCTTGATCGCGACTTCCGCGCGGCCCTCGTACAGCACGTAGTCCAGGGTCTTGTTGCCGACCACTTCACGGATGGCGGTTTCGGCAGCCTGTGTCACCACATCGTCAGGGCTGCGATTGCTGTAGAGGTAGTTCACCACATTGCTGATGCGGTACTGCACGGCAAAGCGGATGTCGACGATGTTCTCATCCTCGGTCAACATGGCCGAAGCCGGCAGTCCGGTGGTGCGAATTTCTCCTCCACGGCCAATTTCGACCGAGCGCACTTGCGACACGTTGACGATTTCCTCGGACTCGATGGGATAAGGCAGACGCCAGTGAAAACCCGCCTCTTCGATGTAAGCAAGCTTGCCAAAGCGCGTGACGACGGCCTGCTGACCTTCCTGCACGATGAAGAAGCCGGAACCGAGCCAAGCCAGCACCAGAACGACAACCAGGATGATGAGCCCCAAGCCTGCAATCTTGGGCGAGGTCTGGAAGTCGGGCCTGCGCGGAGGTTTGAAGCCGCCACCGCCGCGGCCCTTGCGGCCAAACAGACCATTGAGCTTGCGATTGAAGTCGCGCCACAGTTCGTCGAGATCCGGCGGGCCACTGCCTTGACCAGGACGCTTGCCGTCCTGACCCGGACGCTTGTCACCCTGACCCGTGCCGTTACCGTTCTTGGGATCGGGGCTTTGGGGCGGTTGGTCCGAACCGCCTCGCCCCCAGTTGGGATCGTTCAAATTCCGGCTGGCTTCGGGCGAGGCAGAAGCGGCAGATGTCGCCGCTCGGGGCCACTTGAGTTGCATGGTGAAGGCGTTGGATGTCAAGCGTGGAGAGTGGGATTGGTGTCGGTTTCACCGCGGGCAATCAGGCCCGCCAGATACTCCCTAATCGTATCGACGCCCGCACCTGTCAAGGCGCTGACGTCAAAGCTTTTGATCCTATCACGATCACCAAATCCGGCATGCGCTCCGTAACGAACTGTAAACGGAACGGGAACTTGGAGTTTGTCGATTTTGTTGTAGATCAGGATTTGCGGGATGTCCTCGGCGCCGATCTCCGCCAGGACGTCGTTGACTTGCTCAATCTGCTGCTCACGTTGCTCGTTCGACAGGTCGACCACATGGAGCAAGACGTCGGCGTCCACGGTTTCGTCCAGGGTGGCCTTGAAAGCATCGACCAGCGGGTGCGGCAAATCGCGGATGAAACCCACGGTGTCGGATACCACCGCGAAACGACCAGGCGCGAGAAATACGCGTCGCGTGGTCGTGTCCAAGGTGGCGAACAGTTGGTCGGCAACATAGCCATGAGCATGCGTCAGCGCATTGAACAGGGTGCTCTTGCCTGCGTTGGTGTAGCCGACGATGGAAACGCGCAGCTGTCCCGCTCGGGCGCGAGCACGGCGCTGTGTGAGGCGCTGGCGTTCGAGCTTGTGCAGCCGCGTTTGCAGGTTCTTGATTTTGTCTTCCAGCATGCGGCGATCCAGTTCGATCTGCTTTTCACCCGGGCCTCCGCGCAGGCCAATGCCTCCTTGCTGGCGCTCGAGGTGCGTCCAGCCACGAACCAGGCGGGTTGCCGCATGACGCAGTCGTGCCAATTCAACTTGCAATTTGCCCTCGCCGCTGCGAGCGCGGCGCGCGAAAATCTCCAGGATCAGCGCCGTTCGATCCCAGACAGAAACACCAAGCTCACGCTCGAGATTGCGTTGCTGTACAGGAGACAAGGGATTGTCGAAGAGCACGCAAGAGGCCTGGTTATCCAGCACCTGCTGCTTGAGTTCGGCCACCTTGCCGCTGCCGATATACAGCGCAGGGTCGAGGCGACGACGAGTGCTCCACATACTGGCGGACGGAAGCAGGCCTGCCGATAACGCCAACTCACGCAACTCGCCAAGCGTGGAATCGGGGTTGGGCTGCCCAGTGTCGACCCCGACAAGCACTGCGCCGGGGGTAGCCTCAGGCCGCGTCTGACTCAGACTCACCGACGTTGAAACTCACGGGACGGGCCGGCACAACGGTAGAAATCGCATGCTTGTAAACCATCTGCGTCACGGTATTGCGCAACAGGACCACATATTGGTCAAACGATTCGATATGGCCTTGCAGTTTGATGCCGTTGACCAAGTAAATCGAAACCTGAACATGCTCCTTGCGCAGCAGGTTCAAAAAGGGGTCTTGTAGCAACTGCCCTTTGTTACTCATGAAAAACTCCAGTTGTGATTGTGTGCGAAAACTGCAAACTGCTGTTGAACATAGCACAAACCCTTGTCGACGCAGGCTTGTCAAACAATCGGGAAATTTTGCCAAAGTGACTGCCAACGGCGGTCACCAGCGCTCCGTGGCGTAGGGATTGCTGGAGGACCGATATTCCACCCGAAGCGGGGTTCCGCTGAGCTTGAAAGCCCTTGAAAAACGCGACTCCAGGTAGCGCGTGTAGCTGTTGGGCACCCGATCCAGTGCGTTGCCGTGGATGACGATGACAGGAGGGTTTTGGCCACCCTGGTGGGCATAGCGCAGTTTGGGCCTGACGGTACCGGCGCGCGGTGGTTGCTGGAAGGCGACCGCCTCTTGCAAGGCACGCGTGAGTTTGGGAGTGGACATCTTGGCGAATGCCGCCTTGTAAGCCTCGTTCACGGATCTGAGCACGGCCGACAGACCCTTGCGTGAAAGGGCGGAAATTTCGTGTTGACGGGCAAAACCGAGAAACGGCAGGCGCTCGACGAGGGCGTGGCTGAACTGGTGCCGCTGGTAGTCGTCGACCATGTCCCACTTGTTCGAGGCCACGACCACGGCACGGCCTGACTCCACAGCGAAACCGGCAATATGGGCGTCCTGATCGGACACACCTTCGCTGGCGTCGAGCAAGAGCACAACGACATTGGCGGACTCGATCGCCTGAAGCGTTTTCAGCACCGAGAATTTCTCGATGGTCTCGAACACCTTGCCTTTACGCCGCAGACCGGCAGTGTCGATCAGGATGTACTCCACCCCATCGCGGCTGAACGGCACTTCGATCGCATCGCGTGTGGTTCCGGGCTGATCGAAGGCAATCACGCGCTCTTCACCCACCAAGGCGTTGATCAGGGTCGATTTCCCGACATTGGGCCGACCCACAATCGCCAATTTGATGACGCGCGGTTGGAGGCTGAGGGCGGGACCCTCGGGGGTGACACTATCACTATCGGGCAATGCCGATTCCGCCTCGAGCGCAGTTGCGGCATCATCGGCTGCGCCTTCCTCGGTCAGCGGTGGCGCGGGTGGACGCAGCAGATCACCAACCGCATCGAGCAACATGCCAACACCACTGCCATGTGCCGCGCTGACCGGCAAGGGCACACCCAGCCCCAGTTCGTGAAACTCGGCCATGGCCGTGGGCGGCAGGCCTTCGGCCTTGTTCACGGCCAGCAACACCGACTTGCCGGTCTTGCGCAGATAGGCGGCGATGCGTTGGTCCTGCGGCGCCAATCCGGTTCTGGCATCGGTCAGGAAAACGACGACGTCCGATTCGGCGATGGCCTGCTTGGTCTGTTTGGCCATCTCGGCGACGATGCCGCCATCCACCACGGGCTCGAAGCCACCGGTATCGACGACGAGGAAGGACTGGCCATCCCATTGCGTTTTGGCGTAGTGACGATCGCGTGTGAGGCCCGGAATATTGGCCACGATCGCATCGCGCGAGCGCGTGATGCGATTGAACAGCGTGGACTTGCCCACGTTGGGGCGACCCACCAGAGCAACGACGGGGATCATGTGAAGGCAGTTGCCAGGGTCATACTCATTGCGGGAGGAAACCGAAAACACCACCATCCGCAGTGGCGGCCACGACAGTGTTGCCGGAGATGACCAGAGGCGAATGAATCGCTGCTCCGTCGGTGCTGACGCGGCCGATGAGCTTGCCGTCCTTGGCCGACAGGAAGGTGATGTAGCCCTGGTAATCACCCACCGCAACCGTGACACCCACCAGCAGCGGCGCGCTCAGATTGCGGTACTTGAGCTGGTCGTTGCTCCAGCGCTTGGCGCCATCCACGGCGTTGTAAGCCTGCACCACGCCATCGCCCTGTGTGGCGAGGAGCACATCGCCATTCTGGCTGATGCCGGTATCCCCGTCGGCCTTGTCGGTCCAGAGCAGGCGCCCGGTGTCGAGATCGGCACAACCCACGACCGATTGGTACGCGCGGGCGCACACCATAGATGCCGCGACCGATGGCGCTCCGGTGATGTCCACCACACGCTCGACTTCGGTGATGCCGCGTGGTCGCGCCAGAGTGGCCTGCCACTGCACTGCGCCCGTTGCCACGGAGATGGATTCGATCCGTCCCAGCGCCGTCCCCAACAGTAGGCTGCCCCCCTGCGGGGTGATGCCGGAAGCCTGTTGCAACAGCAGCGCTGGAGGGCGCGAGTCAGCAGTCCAGAGCTTTTGCCCATTCGCGGCATTGAATGCCCATAGACGCTGGTCGGCGCCTTGAACGACGATGGTTCCGTCTACCACCGCCGGCGCGGTGATCACACTCGTGGGCAGTTGGTACAGCCACAACACCTGCCCTTGCGGTCCGATTGATACAACCTGGTTGTGCGTGTTGACCACGGCCGTGAACGTGCCGTCGCTGCCCGTGCCGGCGCTGATGCCACCGGCAATTCTGCTGCTCCACAGGGTGTGCCCGGTTCTTGCATCCAGGCGTTCCACCGTACCGTTGCTCGAGGCGACCACCACGCTGCCAGCAGCAACGGCGGTCGAGAACGTGGCTGGAACCGGGCCGATACGCGTTCTCCAGGCCGTTTTCGCCTGCAGGATGGACGCGACCGGAGTCAGTGGAGTGGGATCCGGCAGCTTCGGCCCGGATGCGCAGGAGGCCAGCAACAAGGCGGAACTTGCCGCAAGAACACCAACCAGAGTGCGCATCATGATGCCAGGCCCCCAACGCTCTGCAGCTTGATTTGCACCAACTGACGGTAGCTGGAATCAGCCGGAAGCAGCCGCAGCGCATCCTCGTAGGACTTGCGCGCCTCTTGCGGCTTCCCGAGCAGCACTTCGATGTCGCCACGGCGCGTTGCGAACAGCGCGTCGAACGCCGGAGCGGGAGACTGCTTCACCGTGGCCAGCGCTGCCTGGAGCTGTTTGGCATCAACCTGCAGTGCCGACAGATTGAGCAAGGCCATGGCGCGGTAAGACGTGCTTTCAGCATGCTCGGAGGTCCAGTGCAGCAAGTCTTCGGCCGCGGCCGTCTGACCCGCATCGGCATAGGCCTTGGCCATTCTCAAACCACCCATTTGTGCATAGGGACTGGAGGAAAATTTATTCTGCAAATCGGTCCAGGCAGGAGCCGCTTTTGGCAAATCACCGGCCTGAAGCTCCTTGCTGATCTGGGCGAACAGGGCGGATGCCTGGGTGGTTTGACGCACTTGCCACCATTGCCAGCCGGCATAACCGGCCCAGGCGAGGGCGACGATCAGCACGAGAGACGAAATCGGCGTCCCCCAGCGGCCCCAAAAGTCACGCAGGCTTTCGATTTGGTCTTGTTCTTCGAGGTTGTAGCTCATGGATTTTGGCGTTCAGTGCAGCGCGCCATTCTAGGGGGCCGAGGCTGGGGGCGGAGAGGCAGCGAGGTGTTCGATCAGAACCTCCGGCGGCTGGAGCGCAACCAGGCACTGCTGGCTGGCTTCCCTCTGGTTTTGACGCAAGGATTTGACCGTCACGACTCCGGCGGCGAACTCTTCCGCGCCGAAGATGAGCGCATGGCGCGCAGCGCTGGCATCGGCTTTTTTCATCTGTGATTTCATCCCGCCGCCGCCAGCATGCAGCACGACATGCAGGCCTGCTGCACGCAGGCGTTCTGCGGTTTGCATGGCGACGTCCAGGGCTGGAGCATGCGCCAGAACGATGTAGACGTGCGGCTCCAGGGCTGGAAGCTGCATGCCCGCCTGCTCCAACAGATCGAGCACCCGCTCAACTCCCAGCGCCCAGCCGCAGGCTGGCGCCGGCTTGCCACCGATCTGCTCGATCAAACCGTCGTAGCGTCCACCCGCGCACACCGTGCCCTGCGCGCCCAGACGGTCAGTGATCCACTCGAACACCGTGAGGTTGTAGTAGTCCAGCCCCCGCACCAAACGCGGGTTGACGCTGAAATCCTGCCCGGCTGCACGCAGCAAGGCCTGCACGCCATGGAAGTGTGTCAGGGATGTTTCGCCGAGTTCATCGATCAGGCGCGGCGCGGCATTCACCAGCGCTTGCATCTGCGGATTCTTCGTGTCGAGAATGCGCAGCGGATTGCTGTGCAGCCGGCGGCGCGCATCGTCATCCAGCTCGTTCTGATGCTGCTCGAAATAGCTGATGAGTTTGAGTCGGTGGCGCTGTCGCTCCTCGGGCTCACCCAGGCAGTTGATCTCGAGGCGCACATCGCGCAAACCCAGCAACTGCCACAAGCGGCGCACCATCAACATGAGCTCGGCGTCGACATCCGGCCCGGCGAAACCCAGGGCTTCGGCACCCACCTGATGGAACTGGCGGTAGCGACCGCGCTGCGGGCGCTCGTGGCGGAACATCGGCCCGGTGTACCAAAGGCGCTTGCCGCCGTCGTACAGCAGGTTGTGCTCGATGCAGGCACGCACCACGGCGGCGGTGTTCTCCGGCCGCAAGGTGAGCTGCTCGCCATTGAGCGCGTCAGTGAAGCTGTACATCTCTTTCTCGACGATGTCGGTCACTTCGCCGATGCCACGCACGAACAACGCCGTGGGCTCGACGATGGGGGTGCGGATGTTGCGATAGCCGTAGGCGCGCATGAGTTCGCGCACCTGGGACTCGAACCACTCCCAGACTGCCGATCGCGGCGGCAACAGATCATTCATGCCTTTGACGGCATTCAGTTTTGCATTCATGCGGAGACTAATTCGCGTGAGCCTGCTGTGCAGCATTGCTGCCGTCGCATGCATCCTCATCCCCGTCGGGCGGAGGCTGCAGCGGGACAGCGGCCGGGACATCCAGACCCCAACGCCGTTGGATATAACTGTTGACAATGTCGAGAAACTGTTCGGCAATACCGTCACCGCGCAAGGTGTAGCGTTTCTCGCCATCGATGAAGACCGGTGCCGAGGGTTGCTCGCCAGTCCCCGGCAGACTGATGCCGATGTCGGCGTGGCGGCTTTCACCCGGGCCGTTGACGATGCATCCCATCACCGCCAGGCGCAGAGTTTCAACGCCGGGATATTGCGCCCGCCAAACCGGCATCTGCGCCCGCAGATGGCGATCGATGGCTTGTGCCAACTCCTGGAATACGCTGCTCGTGGTACGTCCGCACCCCGGACAGGCCGTGACGCTGGGGACGAAGCTGCGCAGACCCAAAGCCTGGAGAATTTCCAGCGCGACCACCACCTCCTGGGTGCGCGCTTCGCCTGGCGCCGGGGTCAGCGAGACACGAATGGTGTCGCCGATGCCGTCCTGCAGCAAAACCGAAAGAGCCGCGGCCGATCCCACGGTGCCCTTGGTGCCCATGCCGGCTTCGGTCAAGCCGAGGTGCAAAGCGTAGTCGCAGCGGCGCGAAAGCTCGCGATACACGGCGATGAGGTCGCGCACGCCCGAGACTTTGCACGACAGCAGGATTTGGTGGCCGGGAAGACCCAGGTCCTCGGCGCGCTCGGCCGATTGCAAGGCTGATGCAATCAGCGCTTCGTACATCACCTGTTGCGCATCGCGCGGCTGCGGCTGCCTCGCGTTGCTGTCCATCAAACCGGCAAGCAGATCCTGGTCCAGGCTGCCCCAGTTCACGCCGATGCGCACCGGTTTATTCCAACGCGCGGCAACCTCGATCATTTGGGAGAACTGGCGGTCTTTCTTGTCGCCCTTGCCGACGTTGCCGGGGTTGATGCGGTACTTCGACAGAGCTTGGGCGCAGTCCGGGTATTGGGTCAGCAGCAGATGACCGTTGTAGTGGAAGTCGCCGATCAGGGGGACATCCACGCCCATGCGGTCGAGTTGCTCCCGAATCGCCGGCACGGCTGCCGCCGCCTCAGGGGTGTTGACCGTGATGCGTACCAGTTCCGATCCGGCTTGTGCCAGTTCCTTGACCTGGATGGCTGTACCGATGACGTCCGCGGTGTCGGTGTTGGTCATGGACTGCACCCGCACCGGGGCGTCGCCACCAATGCCCACGGTGTTCCCGCCCCAACTCACGAGCGCCTGGCGTGTCAACCGCCGCTGCGGCACAGCATCCGGAATCAAGTCAGCATCTGGCATGAAAACGTTTTGCATCAGGGTTGCGGGATGGTCAAGCGGGCGACGTTGTTGTTGGTCTTGGAGGCCAGATCGACAGGCTGGCCGTCCAGGGTCACTTGCGTTTGAGCTGCGTTACCCACCACGAGTTGCAACGGAAAATCCTGTTGGGACAGCGTGACACGTTGCTGCCCCGCCGCAGGAACAAGACCTGAAAACAAGACGGTACCCTGGCCGCTGGTCACCTCAATCCAACTCTCGGCAACGGCCTGAATGCTCAGTGCCGCCCCCGCGGTCGCGGCAACGGGGTTACTGGAAGCTGCGGCTGGCCGCCGGGCTTGCGCCAAGCCGTCGCTGGAATCGGGCACGGCAGCAGTCGACGATGTCGAGACGGTGGCAGACGAGTCATCACACGGCATCGTTGCCGCGGTCGATGCAGTAGCCGGGGTCGGAACAAGCGACGGATTTGACTGCGCTATGACGGCAGAGGCCGGTTTTGCAGGCATGGCCCGAGGCAACCACTTGCCCAGGTCCTCCGCATGAGGCAGGAAGAACACGAGCAACGCTGCGATGACAAGCCCCGCCACCGCCAGCCACCACAGCCTGCGTGCGCCATGGAGCGTACCCCCGGAAGCCGCAGGCATGGATCTGCTGGAGCCTGTAGCCGTTGACCGGGTCGAGATCATTGTGGCATGCAGCAGCGGCGGCAGCACCTGCATGATGGCCTCGGTGTCGGCCTTCAGCGCCTTGCTGGCGGCGCGAAGCAGGCCACGAGCAAAGGCCATGTCCGGCAGGCGCTCCCAATCTCCAGCCTCAAGCGCCAAGATCTTGTCGGACGAGACCTTGAGCTGGGTTGCGAGTTCGCTGGCGCTTTTACCCGCGGCCTCGCGCGCCGCACGCAGCATGTCTCCCGCCTGAGCACGCGCCGCGCGCTGCGCATCAGCTTGTGAATGGGGACTTGTCATCGACTGAAGTCAGCGGGGAAGCAGGCTCGGGTCGTCAAATCTGCCCTGCTGGACGGCAATGGCCTCGCGCGAGTCCGGGAAGCGCTGCTCCAGTTGCGTGGTCCAGGTGTTGGTATCCAGCGTATCGCCAGCGCGTCGCGCGATGAGAATCCCCACCCAGAGCGATTGAGCGCTGGCGTACTGACCCGAGTTGACGCGCTGGATATAGAACAACGCATCCTTGAATTTGCTCTGGCGGTACAGCACCAATGCCAGGTTGGTGGACAGCGCAGGATTGGCTGGATCGAGGGCAAAACCAGCACGCAGCGTTTTCTCGGCCGCTGCAAGATCACCATCCCGGTACTGGCAGACGCCGTAGGCCAGGTCGGTGCGTTCCGGGTAGCGGTAACCGGGAACCGCCAAGGCGCGCCGGAACATGGCGAACGACTCCGGATAGCGCCGATTGGCGCAGAGGAACCAGCCATAGTTATGCAGTGCATCGGCATTGCTCGGCGCAATCGACAGCGCTTTGCGGAAGCTCTGTTCAGCCTGGGGATTCTGACCCAGGCTCATTTGAATCAGCGCCTGCATGGTGTAGGCCGGCACATAATCGGGAGCCTGATCCAGCGCTTTGGCCACTTCGGAGAGTGCGACCTCGGCCTGACCGCGCTGGTAATAACCTTCGGCCAACTCCAGGCGGATTTGCGCGTTTTTGTCGGCCTCGGCGCTGCCCGTGCTGGGCGTCGAGTTCGCCGAACCGTTGCTTAGGGCCGTATTGCCGGCGCAACCACCGAGTTGCAACAAGGCAAGAGTCAGCATGAGGATGGAAAGCAATGGCCATGCGGAACAACCACCTTCGGTCCAGCGGGTTTGCTTGCTCATAGCGTCAGTCCAAGTTGGACAAGTGGGTGGTCGGGCTAGCGGTCTCCACCCGAATGGGGATGATGGTCTGTGGCGGCACCACGGATGACGTGCCCGCACGCCCCGGCTTGCGACGAATGCGGTCTTGCACATCGCCGGCCAGTTGACCGCAGGCGGCATCGATGTCGTCGCCACGCGTCTTGCGCACTGTGGTAACGAAGCCCGCGTCCAGGAGGATCTGGGCGAATGCAGCCATGCGCCCGGCAGGCGATCTGGCGAGGCCAGACTGTGGAAATGGATTGAAGGGAATGAGGTTGAACTTGCACGGTATGCGATCGCGCAACAAGTGGACCAGTTGCCGAGCATGTTCGGGAGCGTCGTTCACACCATCGAGCATGCAATACTCGAAGGTGATGAAGTCACGCGGTGCATGCACCAGATAGCGTTCGCAGGCGTCCAGCAGTTCGGCCAGTGGGTATTTGCGATTGAGCGGGACCAGATCATCACGCAAAGCATCGTTCGGCGCATGCAGGGAAACCGCGAGCGCGACAGGACAATCGGCCGCGAGACGATCGATCATGGGTACCACGCCCGAGGTGGACACAGTCACGCGGCGACGCGATAAGCCGTAGCCGTCATCATCGAGCATGGATCGCAACGCGGGAACCAGGGCGCTGTAATTCTGAAGTGGCTCCCCCATGCCCATCATCACCACATTGGAGATGGCCCGCTCCCCGGCCGCAAGTCCGAGGGATGTCCGCATGTTGAACTCCGCCTGCCAGAGCTGCGCCAGGATTTCAGCCGTGGTCAGGTTGCGACTGAAGCCCTGCGCCCCCGTGGAACAAAAGCGGCAGGCCATGGCGCATCCGGCCTGCGACGACACGCACAGGGTGTTGCGCTGAGCCTCGGGAATGAACACGGTTTCCACGGCATCGCCTGCGCCTACATCAAACAGCCACTTCACTGTGCCGTCGCGCGAGCGCTGCTCGGCGAGCACCGGCAGAGATTCGAGCCGTGCTGCGTCCCGCAACCAGGCCCGCAGAGGCTTGGCCAGATCACTCATGTCGGCGAAATCGGCCACGCCCCTCTGGTGCATCCAACGGAACACCTGGCGGGCACGGAAGGGTTTCTCCCCATGCGCGGCGAACCAGTCCACCAGACCGGCACGGTCGAACTGAAGCAGGTTGGTGGGGGACATGGCCGCGCAGCGGGAATCAGCGACTGAAGACCCAGTTCGCAGGAAAGAAAAAGGCGATCTCGGTTGCCGCGTTTTCAGCACTGTCCGAACCATGCACGGCATTGGCATCAATGCTGTCGGCAAAGTCGGCGCGTATCGTACCGGGAGCAGCCTTCTTCGGGTCGGTCGCACCCATCAGCTCACGATTCTTGGCGATGGCATTGCTGCCTTCCAGCACCTGCACCAGCACAGGGCCGGAAACCATGAAATCAACCAGATCCTTGAAGAAAGAGCGATCCTTGTGCACGGCGTAGAAGCCTTCGGCCTCGGCGCGCGAGAGATGCATCATGCGAACGGCCGCGACCTTGAGACCGGCTGTCTCGAAACGGTCGATGATCTTGCCGATGCAGTTCTTGGCCACAGCGTCGGGCTTGATGATTGAGAGCGTGCGCTCCATAAGATTTTTTCTCCGGAAATCAAGTGATTAAAAATGAATTGTAAGGCTGCCACTCACACCCAATGATGAGCCTCCCAACCCTGAATGCCACGCTGGGGAGACCATTGCCCGGCCACGTCAAGACCACTCTGACCCGCCCTGAGCCCTTGCGGGAAGACCTACCCCTGTTTGTGCCTGGGGCCGTCTCAACGCGGAAAATGGCGCCGTTTGCCGCCCTGCCCCGGGCCCGAGCGCGGACCCTGGCCAAACCCTTGTCCCAAGGCTGAGCGCATGGGGTCCGGTTGGCCGCCCGACCCACCCTTCTTGCCACCACGCGCCGAGCGTGGCTTGTTCTGGCCACCTGACCCGCCAGCGCCTTTGCCGAACAAGGCATCGACCGCGCTCATGGCGTAGCTGTTGGGGCCGGGCTCGCGCTCAGGAAGTTGTCGGTCATCGTGCTCATGGCGCGGAGCCGCGCGACGCGCCTCGCGGCTGGCCCGGCCAAAGAGCGCATCCACGGCGCTCATGGCATAGCTGTTGGGGCCGGGCTCGCGCTCACCACTCGTGCCGCCACGCTTAGGATGACCATGGGCGCCGGATGGGCCGTCTTGCCAATCTTGATTGCGGCTGTCGTTGTGTCCGCCCTGACCACGGGTTTCATGCCGCTTGTCGTGACGTCCGCCGTGCTTGCGCTGGGACTGGCTATTCACGCTGTTAGGGCCACTGCCGCCTTGCCTCTGGCCTTTGGCGCGGTCATCGAAAGCCTGAACCGAACCGGAATGATTCATCATGGCCTTCACGTCTTCACGCTCGATTTCCGCGAAGTCGCCACGGCGCAAGCCGGCGGGCAAGGCGATGGAACCATAGCGCACCCGGATCAGGCGGCTCACCGTCAGGCCCACAGCTTCGAACAGACGGCGCACCTCGCGGTTGCGACCCTCGGCGATGATGACCCGGTACCAGCGATTGGCGCCCTCGCCGCCGGCCTCTTCCAGACTCATGAAACGCGCGGGCCCGTCACTCAGTTCCACCCCCTCGAGCAATTTCTCACGTGTCTGGTTGTCCACTTCCCCCAGCACGCGCACCGCGTACTCCCGCTCGACGCCCTGGCTGGGATGCATCAGCTTGTTGGCCAGTTCACCCGAGGTGGTGAACAGCAGCAGGCCTTCGGTGTTGATATCCAGCCGGCCGATCGCCGTCCATTTCGCGTTCTGCACCCGCGGCAGATTGCGGAACACCGTGGGGCGGCCTTCCGGGTCTTTGAAGGTGACGACCTCGCCCACCGGCTTGTGATAGACCAGTACACGCGCTGGCGGCGGGCTGATGCGGAACTTCAGCGGCTTGCCGTTGACGCGGATCTGGTCGCCAGGCTGAATGCGCTGGCCCAGATGTGCCGGCTCGCCGTTGACGGACACCAGGCCGTCAACGATGAGTTGCTCCATTTCACGGCGCGATCCGACACCGGCCTGGGCCAGGACCTTGTGCAGTTTCGGCGCCTCGGGTGATGGCGGCAGCACACGTCGGGCACCAGGCTCGACAGCCTCGGCGATTTCGACGGCGCGGTCGAAATCGCCGGAAATAACTTCCTCGATGCGCACCGCGGGCATGGTTTTAGCTGGGCCGCGCAGCGGTGTGTTGTGCTTCTTCTTCCGCTGGTTCTGGTTTTGACGCGGACGATCAGGCCGGTTCGGGCGATCCACACGCGCGGGACGATGAGGCTGCACCGGGTTGCCGTTGGCATCGTGTTGGGCCTCAGTCGGCTCGGTTTGCTGCGTCTCCAGACCGAGGAATTCTGTCGGTTGAGTTTCGGCTTCGGTCTCGGCGAGGTCGGGGCCGGAGGATTTGCGCTTGCGACGTCGAGGCGCATCGCGTGGCGTCGTGTCATCGCCCGCAGCCTGCACGGCTTGCGAACTCGTGCCTTCGGCAGGCCCTGCGGCGGCAACGGGATTGGTGCCGGAGACCGTGTTGCTCGGCGAGGCGATTGCGGGCGGCTCGGAGCAATCTGTCTGCGCGTCTTCACTTGCATCGTGTGCCGACATTGCTGCTTCAACTGCCGCAGCCTTGCGCCGCCGCGCCGGGCGGTGCGGGGCTGGTTCGGTGACCACTGGTGTGGCAAGGTTGGGGCTGGCGTCAGCGTCAGAAGTGGATTCGTCGTGTTGCATGGAGTTGTTGGTGTGGGGTACGGTCCGGTCTGTTCAGGCGGCGGGCAGGGGATCAGGTGCGGCAAGACTGTCGGAAGCCGCCGATTCGGATGAAATCTGGAATGCGAGAGATGGTTGCCGAATGGCGATGTCTGCGTCTGCAGCGGCAGCGCAGAATGATTCAGTCGCCTCGGTGTCGTCGCCTGCAGTTGCTCGACTGGCGGATGCAGGTCCAGACGGACCCTCCATCTCGCCACCCATGGGCAGCAGATCGATTTGCTGCGGGTCGGCGTGAGCGCCCTCGGCCTGCATCGCGGGAAGATCGCCAATCGTGGCCAGACCGAGATCATCGAGGAACAGGCGTGTCGTGGCAAACAGCACCGGCCGCCCTGGCCCCTCACGATGGCCGATAGGCTCGATCCAGCCGCGATCTTCGAGTTGGCGCAGGATCTGCGTATTGACCGACACGCCGCGGATGTCTTCGATATCCCCGCGTGTCACGGGTTGCCGGTGGGCAATGATGGCCAGCGTTTCCTGGACTGCTCGGGAGTAGCGTGGCGGCTTTTCAGGGTTGAGTCGCTGCAGATAAGGCTGCATATCCTCGCGACTTTGCATGCGCCAGCCGCCAGCTACGGCGCGCAACTCTACACCGCGGTCGCGCCAGTCGTGGCGCAATTCGTCGAGCAGCACGCGCAGGGTATCGGCGCCGACCTGTTCGTCGAACAGGTTGCGCAGGCGCTCAAGGCTCAAAGGTTGTGTGGCACACATCAGCGCGGTCTCGACGACCCGCTTGGCCAGTGCAATGTTCATGCGTGTCAGGAATCGTGCGCCGATAGTGGGTTGCCGGAATGGGACTTCGGCAAGCGGGTTGCGCGAACCCTGGAAAGCTGCTGTAGCGCGACGCCGTTGTATTTTAGCCCAGTCTGCCAGCCGGAGCTACCGGCATTCAGATCGCGTCTGCTTGCCGTGCCGGATGGGCATCGATGAATGCCGGCAACTGCATGCAAGCATCGAACAGGCGCATGAGGTCTGGAACGGCTTGGAGATCGCATTTGAAGCGCTGTGCGTTGCAGATCTGCGGAATCAGGCAGCAGTCTGCGAGGCCCGGCGCTTGTCCATGCACGTAGGGGCCGGTTGGGCCGGGCCAGCGGCGCCATTGCTCCTGCCAGGCCACAAGCCCGGTGTCCACCCAGTGCCGATACCAGCGCTGACGCGACGCCTCGTCGGCACCGAATTGACTTTGCAGATGGTTGAGCACCCGCAGATTGTTCAGCGGATGAATGTCGCAGGCAATCGCCAGGGCCAGGGCGCGCACCCGCGCCCGACCGGCAGCGTCGGCGGGCAGCAGCGGTGGATCAGGGTACTGTTCGTCGAGATATTCCAGGATGGCCAGCGACTGCGTGAGGCTGATGCCGTCGTCCTCCAGCACCGGGATGAGCCCTTGCGGCGAACGCCGCAAATGCTCCGGTAGCCGTTGCTCGCCATGGGCCAGATGCACCGGCACAATGTCGTAGGGCAGGCCCTTGAGGTTGAGGGCGATGCGCACGCGGAACGCCGCGGAGGAGCGAAAGTAGCTGTAAAGCGTACGCATTCAGATCTCGGATTGCAGTGGTGATGGCAAGGTCAACCGGTCATTTTCTTCGGCGGCGTCCACGACGGCTTGCGCAGACAGACTCAGTCCGGGTTTGGGCGCATAGAAGGCGTCAGCATGCACGTCTGCGGCGGGCAGGCCTCGTTCCAGCAGGCAGGCACTCACCGCTTCGACCATGCCCGGCGAACCCGCGAGATAAACCTTGGCGCCAGCGAAATCGGCCACATCGTCCAGCAGCACATCACCGACGCGACCGCTGCGGTCACTCGCGCCGGCGTCCTGCTCCACCACGACGTCGAAGCGGAAGTTATTGAACTCGCGCTGCAGTTGGGCAAGGCCCTCACGGCCATAGACCTCGGCCGGCGTCTTGAAGCCGGCATAGAACACCACGGGTTCGAGCTTGCCGTTATTCAGCGCCGTTTTCACGATGCTGAGCATGGGCGCGAAGCCGGTACCTGCCGCCACGGCGTAGAGCGGGCCTTGGTGCCGAGGGCGAAAATGGCTGGAGCCCATGGGCCCGTCGACAGCAATGATGCTGCCCAATTGGATGCCGCTCCCGAGAAGGCCACTGAAAGCGCCGGTGGAGGTGCGACGGATGTGAAATTCAAGTTCGTCGTCGTATTCCGCGTCCACCGGGGTGCTGGCCATGGAAAAGTCGCGTGCGATCAGGGTGTCGGGGCCAGTTTGCACACTGAGTTGGACGTATTGACCGGCGGAGAAAAGGAAGGGTTCGCCATCACGGTCGACATAGCGAATCTTCAGCCGCAATCCAAAAACTTCTGGCGCCAGTTCGCGCAGAGCAATGACCTCGGCGACGAGATGGCGTTCGGGGTGAACGATGTAGTCGTCGCTATCAATCAGGCGCAATTGCACGTCGCCCTTGAGCCGGCTGCAGCATGCCAGGATCAAACCCTGCTCGCGCTGCGCTGGCGGCAAGGCGCTGCCCTTGTAGCCGTGCATATCCACCTCGCCCCCCTCGAGCACGCATTTGCAACTGCCGCATTCCCCCTGTTTGCAGGAATAGTGGATGGGAACCTTGTAGCGGCGCAACACCTTCAACAGGTTGTCGTCAGCGTCGGCCTCGAGTTCGAGACCGTTTGTGGGGATGGAAATGATGGGCATGGAATCGTCGCAGCGCGTTTAGCGCGTAATGCTGATATTGTTTCAAAATTGCGCGAAACATGGTGACAAGGACTGAAAAGCCCGCGGTACCGCCCGGCCCTGAAGGCCCTGCAACAATGGGAGAATGCATTCACGCCACATCCAACACTGCAACCATTGCGGTGCGCCCGTCGAGTACCGCGTTCCCGAAGGCGACACGCATCTGCGTGCGGTCTGCCCTACCTGCGGTCATGTGCAATACGAAAATCCGCGCAATATCGTAGGAACGGTGCCAGTGTGGGAAGGCCGCGTGCTGTTGTGCAAGCGTGCCATCGAACCGCGCCACGGCCTCTGGACCCTGCCAGCCGGGTTCATGGAATTGCATGAAACCTCCGAACAAGGCGCACTGCGTGAAACCCAGGAAGAGGCCGGTGTCGACGTCGAGATCGACGGCTTGTACTGCGTGGTCAACGTCAGGCCCGTGAGCCAGGTTTACCTGCTGTACCGCGCACGCATGTTGCAGCCCCGATGGGCCCCAGGGCCCGAAACCCTGGAAGCGCGGCTGTTCAGCCCCAGCGAAGTACCGTGGGAACAACTGGCCTTTCGCACCGTGGGCGAAACACTCCGGCGCTTTTTTGCCGAGCAGCAGACCGGACACTACAACCTGCAGGTGTTCGACATCGATTGATGCGCCGCGCCGCGATCTGCCCCAGACCGGGGCTGGAGAAGTTGGTGACAGACACTGGCTGCGAATGCGACGTTGCCCAATTCATCATGATGGCGCAACGCACGGGCAGACGGGGCGCTTTGAACAGCCGCGCCGAAACAATGCCCGAACCCATGCAAGATGTGCGATAGTTGCCCCATTCGCTCCGACCTCTGCCGCACCATGAAAGCCATTCCTACCGCTCCCATGCATCGCATGGACAAGCCCCATCCTTGCGATGTGTGTTTTCAGAGTCGGTTCTGTCTGCCGATCTCGCTGCCGCAAGATGAGTTGGCACGCATGCGCGACATCATGCAGACCACCATCAGGCTGACCAAGGGAGAGCGGTTGTTCGAGTCAGGACAAGCCATGGACAAGGTGTATTCGGTGCATGCCGGATCGTTCAAATCGATGATCAGCAGTGCCGATGGGCGCCAGCAGATCGTGGGCTTCCACGTTCCCGGGGAATTGATGGGCTTGGAAGGTTTTTCCGCACGCATTTACATGACGGACGTGATCGCGCTGGAAGATAGCGAAGCTTGTGAAATCGACGTCCGCATCTTGGAGAGCAATGCCCGCGAACTGCCCACCTTGCAGCACCAGATCCATTGCCTTATCGGCAACCGGCTGGCGCGGGCGCAGCAAGATCAATTCGTGCTCGGCAGCATGCAGGCCGACGAGCGTCTGGCGCGATTCCTGCTCGACTTATCAGAGCGCTACAAGTCGCGCGGCCTCTCACCCGAAGAATTCGTGTTGCGCATGAGCCGTGAGGAAATCGGCAGTTACCTTGGGCTCAAACTGGAAACCATCAGCCGTCTGATGTCGCGCTTTCACCAAGCCGGGCTGGTTCACGTGGCGCAGCGACAGGTGCGCATCACCAACCGCGAAGGTCTGACCGAGTTGCTGGTTCCACAGGAGCATTGAGTTCGGCGCGCAGATGGGCCGCAGCGCAGCATGGCAAGGTGTCCATCGGCCAGCGATCGGTGCCAGCGATCAATCGCAGTCATCGGCCCTTGCCCATGCGCGAAAAGGCCGCCGCCATGGCTGATTGGGCTGGCGCCGGTCGCGTCCTGCCGCCCTGCTCTGGCGGCTGACGTCCCATACCGCTGCCGCCCATGTCTGCGGCGCTCCCACTGAGCGTCTGGGTGCGCATGCTCAAACTAATGCGTTGCCGGGGGACATCCACCTCCAGCACCGTGACCGTGACAATGTCACCGACCTTCACCACTTCGGCGGCGTCTTTCACGAAGCGGTCGGCCAGCTGCGACATATGCACCAGGCCATCGCAATGCACGCCCAGATCGACGAAGGCGCCGAAGGCAGCCACATTGCTCACCGTGCCCTCCAGGCGCATGCCAGGTTGCAAGTCCTTGATGCTTTGCACATCGTCTTGCAGCCTGGCCACGCGGAAGACGGGACGCGGATCGCGGCCGGGCTTGTCGAGTTCAGCCAGCACGTCGCGCACGGTGTAGAGACCAAAGCGATCGTCCACCAGGGCTTCGGCGCGGACAGCTTGCAAGGCCTGCGCATTGCCCAACAGCACCTGAATGGGCTGACCGGCAGCGGCAAGAATGCGCTCGACCAGCGGGTAGCTTTCAGGATGGACGGCGGAGCAGTCGAGCGGGTTGTCGCCATCCATGATGCGCAGAAAACCTGCGGCCTGCTCGAACGTCTTGGCGCCTAGGCCGGGCACATCCAGCAGGCTCTTGCGGCTGCGAAACGCGCCGACCGTGTCGCGCCGGCGCACGATGTGCTCGGCAATGCGGGCGTTCAAGCCGGCCACGCGCGCCAGCAGTGGCGCAGATGCCGTATTCACGTCCACGCCGACGCGATTCACACAGTCTTCCACCACGGCATCCAACCGACGCGCGAGCTGGGTCTGGTCGACGTCATGCTGGTACTGGCCGACACCAATGCTCTTGGGGTCGATCTTCACCAACTCGGCCAGCGGGTCTTGTACGCGGCGGGCGATGGAGACCGCGCCGCGCAGGCTCACGTCCAGATCGGGCAGTTCCGCGCTGGCCAGGGCGCTTGCGGAATACACCGACGCGCCGGCTTCGCTCACCACCACCTGCGTCAGCGCGAGTTCCGCATGGCGCTGCGCCAGTTCGCTCGTCAGCTTGGCGGTTTCACGGCTGGCGGTACCGTTGCCGATGGCGACGATTTGCACGCCATGCCGGCGGCACAGCGCAGCCAATGTGTGCAGGCTGCCGGCCCAATCGCGCCGAGGCTCATGGGGGTAGATGGTCGCGGTATCCAGAACCTTGCCGGTGGGATCGGTCACGGCCACTTTCACGCCGGTGCGGATGCCCGGGTCCAGCCCCATCACGGTTTTGGGGCCGGCGGGGGCAGCCAGCAACAAGGCACCAAGATTGACGCCGAACACGGCGATGGCCTCGCCCTCAGCCCGCTCGCGCAGCCTGGTGAACAACTCGCGCTCGAGCGCGAGCGAGAGCTTGACTCGCCAGGTCCATTGCACGCAGCGCTGCAACCAGTCGTCGGCCGCACGGGCAAGGTGGGACCAGCCGATATGTGCGGCGATGCGCCCCTGCGCTGCGGTCGAGCCACTGCCGGCCGAGCCAGGGTTGGTCGTGCCGTCCTCGGGCAGTTGCAGGCTCACATCCAAAAGTTCCTGGCTGCGTCCACGAAACACCGCCAGCGCGCGGTGCGAGGGCACGCGGGCGATGGCTTCGGCGTAATCGAAATAGTCACGGAAATTGGCACTCTCCTCAGCCTTGCCCTCGCGCAACTGTGCGCGCAAGAAGCCGCCGTTCCAGAGCCATTCGCGCAATGGACTCACCAGAGCCGAGTCTTCGGCCCAGCGCTCTGCCAGAATGTCACGCGCTCCGTCCAGGCAGGCTTGTGGCGTGCTGAAGTCGGAGCCGACCTCGCCCTTCTCGAGACGCACGAACGCCTCAGCCTCGGCCAGCGGTTCCAACGCCGGGTTGGCCAACAGCGCATCGGCCAGCGGTTCCAGCCCGGCGTTGCGCGCCTTGTGCGCGCGCGTCGTCACGCGTGGCTTGTAGGGCAGATAGAGGTCTTCGAGCTGCTGCTTCTGCGTGGCAGCCGCGATGGCGGCCTGCAACTCGGAGGTGAGCTTGCCCTGGGCGTTGATGGATTTGAGAATGATCGCGCGGCGCTGCTCCAGTTCGCGCAAATAGGCCAGTCGCACCTCCAGGTCACGCAGATGCTCGTCGCTCATGCCGCCTGTGGCCTCCTTGCGGTAGCGGGCGACAAAGGGGACCGTGGCGCCGCCGTCGAGCAGTTCCACCGCTGCGGCAATTTGCACCGGGCGCAAGTGCAATGCGGCTGCAAGCTGGGCCAGGATCAACGCGTGCTGCGCGGCGCTGTCCTGTGAAATCGAAGAAGTGGTCATGGAAAAGGCGCCGCAGCAAAAAGCGCGCAGTCTAGCCCCTGCAGGAGTCGAACCGAGTGCGTGAGCGACTCAAGCAGCCGCAGAGACTCGGCCTTCGAACTCGCCCCCCGGTTCGGACGCGGACGTGAAACCCGCCTCGGCCCTACGCACGGCTTGCCGCAAGGCGTGCATGCAGCGCGGATCCAGGGCCGTACCGACGATCTTGTCCATCATCGCCAAGGTCTGGTCCACCGGCACAGCGGCGCGATAGGGGCGATCGGCCGAGATGGCGTCGAAAATATCGGCGGTCGTGATGATGCGCGTCTCCATCGCAATCGCATCGGCCGCAAGGCCACGTGGGTAGCCCGTGCCGTCGAGCCTTTCGTGATGCGCGCCAGCCACTTGCGCTAACTCGGCGAAGGGTGCGATGCCGCTCAGAATCTGCTCGGTATACGTGGCGTGCATGCGCATGGCTTTCCACTCAGCGGCGTCGAGCTTGCCGGGCTTGTCGAGCACGGCGTTGCTCACACCGAGCTTACCCATATCGTGCAGCAACGCTCCACGGCGCAGCCAGCGGCGACGTTCGGGCGTCAGGTGAAGCTGCTCGGCGATCAAATCGGTGTAGAGAGCCACTCGTGCGCTGTGGCCCGCTGTGAAATGACTCTTGGCGTCGATGATCTGGCCGAAAGCCTCGGCGATTTCGTCCAGGTAATCATCGTCCAGCGGCACGCTATGACGCGCCGGCTCCAGAGCGTAAACAAGATCCGGAAGTTCTGCGCTGCCCAGCGTGCTCCAAAAATCATCCCGCGCTGCCACCCGCTCGAAGACAGCAACCAGGCCGGGATCCAGCCATTGACCGCTGCGCAGACGGGCTTCAGCCACGGCCACGCTCGGGCCACCCGTCGTGTGGAAAACATCGACCACCTGAGCCAGCAACGCGATGCGCGCATACAAGGGAATCGCATCGCCAACCAGGTGCTCAGGCTTGCCATGGCCATCCCAATGCTCATCCAGCGCATGCACGCCCTGCGCCACGGCTTCGCCGAAACGCAATTGGCGGGCAATGTCTGCACCCCGCTGACAGCGGGTCTGAATCAAATCCAGTGCAATATCACCGCCATGCTGGAAAATATCCAACGTGGCGCGGAAGCGATCGGCAAGGCCCGACTTGAGCCCGGTGTGGGTCAACACGAAACGCACGACCTGCGGTAGCGAGCTGCCCACAAGTTTGAAATCACGCTTGAACTGCAGATCATCCGTGAGGTAGAGCTCGCAGATGCGCGCGGCGTTGCTGCTGCATCCCAAATCCTTGAGCAACAGGGTGTAATACAGTTCCCAGCGTTGCCGTGAGTCCAAACCCATGTCCTGCGCCACCGCCATGCCGATGTAGGCGCAGCGCACGCAATGCCCTTTGGGCTGGCCCTCGGTCATGTCGAGAGCATGACTCAGAGAGCCGATCAGTTCGCAAAGCTTGAGGTCTTGCATCGTTCGCTCACTGCCATCTTGTCCTGAGGCGATGATGCCACGCGCTTGCTTACAGCACGTTGATGGGGACTTTGAGGTAGCTCACGCCATTGTCTTCGGCGGGCGGCATTTCTCCGGCGCGAATATTGACCTGCACCGAGGGCACGATCAGCGCTGGCATATCGAGTTGCGCGTCGCGCTGCTTGCGAAAGGCGACGAACTCGTCCTCGGTCGTGCGGGCGTTGAGTTGCACGTTGCCCTCACGCTGTTCCTGCACGGTGCACACCCATTGGGCAGCGCGGCCGCCAGGCATGTAGTCATGGCAGAGGTGCAGTCTGGTCTGGGGCGGCAGGCTGTAGAGACGTTGCACCGAGTGATAGAGGGTGTGGGCGTTGCCGCCGGGGAAATCGCAGCGGGCGGTGCCGTAGTCTGGCATGAACAAGGTGTCGCCAACGAAGGCGTCCTCACCCACCACATAAGCCACGCAGGCTGGCGTATGCCCAGGCGTGTGCATGACGCGGGCCCGCAACTCGCCGATCGCGAATGTTTCGCCATCGATGAAAAGCTTGTCGAAAGGGCGGCCGTCACGCGGGATGCTGTCGTCGTGGAACACATCGCCGAAGACTTTTTGCACGTCTTTGATGTGCTCGCCAATACCGATGCGCCCGCCCAATTGCTGCTTGATGTAGGGCGCCGCCGAGAGATGGTCGGCATGAGCATGAGTTTCCAGCAGCCAGTCGAGCTTCAGACCTTCGGCCTTGATGAAGGTGATGATGCGGTCTGCGAATTGCGTATGTGTATGACCGGCGGCGTAATCAAAGTCCAACACACTGTCGATCAGAGCGCAATGGTGCGTTGCCGGATCGATGATGCAGTGGCAGGCGGTGCTGGACTGCTGATGAAACCAAGTCTGAACAACAGGGTTTCCGATCCGTTCGAAAGCCGCAGCTAGCTCGGCAATGGTACTCATGAGGGTATCTCCGGATATTTTGAGGATAGTAACAGTGCACTGAAACTGATACTGTATGGGGCATCTATTCAGAGGTCGTTTGATCTGGATCAAACCACGTCTTCGGGGCTTCTATCCACAACACCATCGAGGAGACAAACCATGCTGTTCCAGCTCGATTTCACCGCCTTCACGCCGGCCACGGCAATTGCTGGCGGCGCACTCGTCGGCCTGGCTGCCGGAGCTCTGGCCCTTGGCGCCGGCAAGATTGCCGGCATCAGCGGCATCCTCGGCAGCACCTTGAACGATCTCACCACGCGCGCCCGACCCGAGGGTTGGCGCGTGGCGTTTCTTGGGGGCATCGTCGCTGCATCGTTCATCTGGGCGCTGTTCGCGCCGGTGCCAGTGGCCGGATTTGGCGAGTCGTGGCCTGTCATCGCCATCGCCGGGTTGCTCGTCGGATTTGGCACCCGCATGGGCTCGGGTTGCGCCAGTGGCCATGGCGTTTGCGGCCTATCGCGCCTATCGGTGCGTTCAGCCGCAGCAGTGGCTGTGTTCATGAGTTTTGGTATCGCCACGGCGGTACTGAGCCAGCGGATCTAAACACCAAGGGCTATCGTGATGAACATCTTGGCCTTCGTCTGTGGCCTGGTTTTTAGCATTGGCCTGTTGATCTCCGGCATGACCAGCCCGGTCAAGGTACTGAGCTTTCTTGACGTTGCAGGCCCATGGGATCCCAGCCTCGCACTGGTCATGATCAGCGCCGTAGCGGTCGCGCTGCCCATGGTGCAACTAGCCTCGCGCCGCGAACAAGCACTGCTGGGCGACGCCATTGCCTTCTCGCCACGAGTCGGCATTACACGCAAGCTGCTTATCGGAAGCGCCATTTTTGGGGTTGGCTGGGGCTTGAGCGGCCTCTGCCCTGGGCCGTCCCTCGCTTCTCTGGGTGCATGCGCCTGGCAGAACGGGCTGTTCTTCCTGGCGATGATTGCCGGCATGCTCAGCCACGAGACCTGGCAGCGTGCCTGCCAGTCAGCCCGTACGTGCACGCGGGAAATCGGCACGCCTTGAATGCACCCGATTTGGCGCGGGGGTCAGGGTGAGCCTGGAGCCCCGCGCGCAGCGGCTGCAAGGGGCCGTTGCCGATACCGATACCGATCAAACCATGGCGGCCTGGATTTGCTCGCGCAGTTTGTTCTTCAGAATCTTGCCCGTGGCTCCCAGGGGAATGGCGTCGACAAAGCGCACGCCATCGGGAATCCACCACTTGGCCACCTTGCCTTCATAGAACGCGAGCAACTCCTCCTGCGCCACAGTGGCGCCCGGTTTTTTCACCACGACCAGGAGCGGACGCTCATCCCACTTGGCATCGGGCATGGCGACGCAAGCCGCCATCGCCACGGCGGGATGTGCCATCGCGATGTTCTCGATGTCGATCGAACTGATCCACTCGCCACCGGACTTGATCACATCTTTGCTGCGATCCATGATGCGCACATAGCCGTCGGGATCGATGGTGACCACATCCCCCGTTGGAAACCAACCGTCGCGCAGAGGGCTGGGCTTGCCGGACTGGTAGTAATCCTCCACGATCCACGGCCCTTTCACCAGCAGTTCGCCCACCGACCGACCGTCACAAGGCAGATCTTTGCCGTCCCCATCCACCACGCGCAGTTCCACGCCGAAAATCGGCCGGCCCTGCGTGGTCTGTACAGCCATGCGTTGCAAGGCGGGCAATTCGAGATGTTTGTTTTTCAGAGTGCAAACCGTACCGACCGGGCTCATCTCCGTCATGCCCCAGGCGTGGCGAACCTCGACGCCGTAACCGTCCTGGAATGCCGCAATCATCGACGCAGGCGCTGCCGAACCGCCAATCAGTACACGCTGCAGCGCCGCTGGTTTGCGCGCTTGCTGCTGCATTTGATTCAGCAACCCTAGCCAGATGGTTGGCACACCGGCAGCGAAGGTCACACCCTCGGCGTCCATCAGCGAGAACAGTGACGCGCCATCGAGCGAGGGGCCAGGAAATACCAGTTTGCAGCCCACCAACGCAGCGGCATAGGGAATGCCCCAGGCGTTGACATGGAACATGGGAACCACGGGAAGCACGGCGTCACGGGCGGAGAGGTTGATC
Organism: Burkholderiales bacterium; assembly: GCA_013044035.1. Taxonomy (GTDB): domain Bacteria; phylum Pseudomonadota; class Gammaproteobacteria; order Burkholderiales; family Burkholderiaceae_C; genus Thiomonas_A. The sequence continues at coordinate 1,372 of JABEVE010000004.1, read as the reverse complement.
GCGTCGGGCAAGGCGATCGCGTAGGCATGCAGCACGGTGGAGCGATGGCTGTAGAGCACGCCTTTGGGGTTGCCCGTGGTGCCGCTGGTGTAGCACATCGACGAGGCTGCGTTTTCCTCCAGTTCCGGCCAGGCGTAGTCGCCGTTCTGCCCGGCCAACAGGGCCTCGTAACTGCGCAGATTGGGAACGGCCTGCTGCAACTCAACAGGAATGTGGCCTGCATCGCACAGCGCCACCCAATGCCGGATACGCGGACAACGCGAGGCGACGGCTTGGACGATGGGGGCGAAGGTCATGTCGAAACACAGCACGTGATCGTCGGCGTGGTTGATGATCCAGACGATCTGGTCCGGGTGCAGCCGGGGGTTGAGCGTGTGCAGCACCCTCCCACTGCCTGACACGCCGTAATACAGCTCGAAGTGCCGATAGCCGTTCCAAGCCAGGGTGCCGACGCGATCGCCGACTGCCAAGCCCATGCTGTCAAGTGCCCGCGCCACGCGCTTGGAGCGGCCAAGAATCTCGGCATAGTTGGTCCGGTGCAGATCGCCCTCGACCCGGCGCGACACGATTTCGGTATCTCCGTGATAGCGCGCCGCGAACTCGATCAAATCCGCGATGTTCAGGCCGTGCGCCTGCATCATTCCATTCATGCCCGTCTCCTGAATCTTGGTTTTGTGAACCCCTCTGCAACACCGAAATTTCATGGATGCAGCGTTGGCCCATCGGAATGTACACCGCGGTGCAAACTCGGCCATTTCCGAGACTGCATTGGGGTTGCCGGCGTCCGCCCGCATCCGCGCGCCCCTCTGTGTGCGGGCTTCAAGTGCCATCCACAGCGCGGGCAAGCGCGCCCGATAAAATAGCTGATTGACCCAACATCAAGCGACAGGCTAAACGATGACTTTCGTCGTGACTGAAAACTGCATCAAGTGCAAATTCACGGACTGCGTGGACGTGTGCCCGGTTGATTGCTTCCGTGAAGGTCCGAATTTTCTGACCATCGACCCCGATGAATGCATCGACTGTGCCGTGTGCGTGCCCGAATGCCCAGCGAATGCCATCTTTGCCGAGGAAGACGTCCCCGGTGACCAGCAAGCTTTCATTGCCCTGAACGCCGAGCTGGCACGCAAATGGCCCAGCATCACCAAGCGCAAGCCAGCTCCGGCCGACGGCGAGGAGTGGAACGGCAAACCCGGCAAACTCTCCTTGCTCGAGCGCTGAACGATCCGGGCACCACGCCCCCTTTTCTTCGATCCATTGATGGACATGCATATCGACCCAGCCATTGCGCATCTCAGCCAACAGCACGCCAACCACGACGCCACCCGCCGCACCCCGCCGATCGAGACCGATGCCGTCATCGTTGGAGCCG
>JABEVE010000090.1 GCA_013044035.1 Burkholderiales bacterium | reverse complement strand
GCTGGCTTGTTTCGGATCGTCCAGTTGCACCGGCGCGCTCCAGCGGCGGGTGGCGGCGTCGTAGCGGCTGGCGAGGATGGCGTAGCGTGCCTGCGCCGGCGCGGCCACATCGGCCTGCTCCCAGGCCAGGGTGACGTTGCCGGCGGCGTCGCTCACCAGCGCCGGGGCCAGAGCTGCGCCGCGGAATGCGGGGCTCTGCAGCAGGGTGACGGGCGAAGCGATGCGCGGCGTGTTGGACGGCCCTGCGGCAAACCGGCGCACGGCGATGCGCCGCAGTGCGCCGCTGCCCTGCACCCAGGCCGCCGTCATGGCCCCGCGCGGGCTGCCGATCAGCACCGGGTTTTGCGCCCGCATGCCGGGGAGGCTGAGGCGCCAGGGGCGTGTCCATGTCCAGCGGTTGCTGCCGGTGGCGTCGTGTGCAGAGGCGTCCGGCAGTTGCGCGGCAGCCATCACCGCTTCATGCCCGCGCAAGCCCTGTTGCCAGGCGGCGATGAAGCCGTCGCCCGCTGCTGCCGCCACCACCGGGTTGTAGGCATTGGCACGGCTGTGGTCCAGCGCCACGGCGGGCTGCCAATGTCCGGTCGAGGCCCTGAAACCGCTGGCGAAAATGCCGGTGTGGTGGCCGTCGGGCTGTTGCCACACGACGGCCACATCCCCCGCGGCATGCGTCGCCAGTTGCGGGTTGGTGGCGTTGCCCGACAGCGCCGGGTTGTCGAGCCGGACCGGAGCCGGCCCATCGCTGTCGGCGGCCAGACGGCGGGCCTGGATGGTGTTGTGCCCCCGCAGGGCCTGGAACCAGACGGCGGTGACCTCGCCGCGCGCATCGGACGCCAACGCGGGGATGTTGGCGGCGCCAGCCTCGGGGCTGCGCAGGTCGATGGCGACGGGCGCGCTCCAGAACTCGGTTGCCGGCGCGTAGCGGCTGAGCTCGATGGCGTTGCGCACACCGTCGTTCTGGAACCAGGCAGCCACGACCTCGCCTGCCGCGCTGCTGGCAAGCTGCACGCCGCTGGCGGGACGGTCCGCCAGGCGGGCGGTGCGGGCGTCGTCGATTTCCGTCGGCGGTGTCCAGTTGCTGCAAGCGGTGGTGAAGCTGCTGCTTGCGGGTCGGTTGGGCCGGACGCCGGAGGCGTGGGCGGGTCGGTACTGCAGCGTGTAGCGGCTGCACCCGGCCAATGGCGCGGCCGGCTCGAAGGTCGCGGTGTCGCCACGGATTTGCAGCAGCCCCGAGACCTGCGTACCGATTGGGGTGCGCAGCTGCAAGCTCCCGGGGGTGAGCGCCGCGGCGGCTTGCGCCGAGGCCAGGCGCACGCTGGGTTGCACGGTGCGGTCGACCCCGCTGGCGCCGTTGGCCGGCATGAGCTGCGCGGCGTGTGGCTCGGCCAACGCCAGTGGAGCGGCACCACAAGCGAGAAGAGCGACGACAAGACGGAACATGCGCATGGTGGGACGGGCTCGGAAGCCTGGGGAACGATGGTGATCGCTGTTTGTAGCACCGACCCGCGCGGACTGCACTGATGGAGGCGAGTGCGCGAGACATCGCACGGGTATGGCGCATGGCGCAGCCTCGCCTGTCGCTGCCCCCGCATGGTCCGGGGCAAGGCGCGGGGCCCGCAGAGCCTGTGCGCAGCCCTGCCGGCGCTCAGCTGCCGGGTTTGTCCATGCCGCCGAAGAACCGTTGGTAGGCGATGAGGTAGGCCAGTTGAAACCCTGCTGCCAGGATGAACGGCGCGGTCAACCAGCCCTGGTGCAGCATCAGGCCGGCAATGGCCGGACCGATGGCGCGCGGCACCTGGATGGAGACGTTGTTCACCGTGGCCGCCAGGCCTTGGCGATGCTGGCGCGTCAGCCCCATGGTCAGAGCCTGGCGTACCCCCAGCGTGCCCTGGTTGAAGGCGGCGCGCACGGCCCAGAACCCGGCGGCGAGGATGAACACCGGCATGAAGGGCGTGAGCACCATGAGCAGCAGCCCCACGCCGCGCATGCCCACGACGGTGCGCACCACGCCATAGCGCGGCACGAAGCGCTGGGCGAATTGCGCGCCGACGGCGGCGAGCACGAAACTCGCCGCCAGCGCCGGGCCGATGGTGGCCGGGCCGTGGTTGAAGCGTCGCAGGAACCAGTAGGCCATCAGCGGCGCCACCAGGCCGATGCCCAGGCCGTTGAGCGAATTCGCCAACCCCAGGCGCCAGAGCAGGCGGTTTTCCTCGGCGTGGGTGGCGGAGTGCGCCAGATCGTGTGTCTTCTCGGCGTGGGCCGAGGGCGCGTGCGGCATTGCACGGTGGGTGTTGCCCTCCACGGACTGGATCTCGGTGTCGGACTCCGGCGTGGCCGTGGCCGATGCGGCCGGAGGTGGCTTGGGCCGCGTGTGCTTCGCATCGGGCGCACGCCAGATCAGCGCCAGGCCGATGGCCGAACCCATCAGGGGCAGCACGAACAGCGGGCGATAGGCCAGCGCACCAGGAAGCAGACCACCCCACAGCGCGGGTAACCCGGCGAGCAGGGCACCCAGGGCCATGCCGAAAAAGCCCAGTGTGGAATTCAGGCTGAACACGCGCGAGCGCTGCGCCGACGGCAGATCCTGCGCCAGCCAGGCCTGTTCCAGCGGGCCAAAGGGGCCGGCTGCGCCGTTGGCGCCGCGGCCGAATCCGCCAAGCACGGCGCCCAGGGTCAGCACCCAGGTGGCGCTGCTGGCCAGTGCCAGCAGCGCGCTCAGGATGAGCACGCCCTCGTAGGCCAGCAGGAACTGTTTGCGCCCGAGCCGGTCGCTGGCCGGACCGATCAGCAGGGTCAGCACCACGCCGAGCAAGAGCCCGGCCGACAGCACCGCGCCAATGGCCGCGGCGCTCCAGTTCAGTGCGTGCAGGTACAGGGAGAAGCCCACCACCAGCGCGCCCTGGCCGACGCTGCGCCCGAAGCGCGCGCCCATGATGAGCTTGACCGCCACCGGCCAGGTTTCGTGCGCGCGTCGCGCGGGGCGGGGCAGGCTTTCGGTGGGCATGGACATCGCGGTGTGGCGAACAGGACGGTGGGTCTGCAGTTTGACGCGTCAGGTGGACCGGAGATGCGCGCCTGAGCCAGGGTGTGAGCGCGCGGTCAGCGGCTGGATCCACGGGCTGCCTTGGCGCATCGCATCATCGATCGAGGCCGCAAGGGGGCCGCGCCGGACGATCTCCGCACGGATGGCTGCACACGGTATCACGGGGGAGCGTTCGACGTCGCCTCGGGGTCGTGCGGCACGTCGCGCTCAGCGCAGCACCAGGGCCTCGGAGTTGCCGGTTGCTCCAGACGGCGGCACCAGCGCTGCCAGGGTCGGCAGGGTGTGGGCCAGCGCGGCGGTTCGGGCCGGAGCCGGCGCGGCCATGTAGCGCTTGATCTGGGCGATGACCGCTGGCTTGTCCCAATCTTCGGGGCCGAGGGTGCGGGCGATTTCGCGGCCCTGCTTGTCGATCAGGATGGTGGTGGGGGTGCCGAGGATGTCGAGCGTGTCGAGTGCGTGGCTGGTGGGGTCGACGTAGATGGGCAGATGGTCGATGAAGTTGTCCTGGTAGAAGCTCTTCACCGTGAAGATCCCGCCTTTGTCGATCGACAGCGGCACCACTTCGAAGTTCTTGCCGCCCAGCATGGATTGCAGTTTGTTCAGCGTGGGCATTTCATGCACGCAGGGCGGGCACCAGGTGGCCCAGATGTTGAGCAGCACCACCTTGCCCTTGAAGTCCGCCAGGGTCATGGGCTTGCCCTGGGCGTTCTCGAACGTGACCTTGGCCAGCGGCAGCGGTTTGCTCGTGGGGTATGGGGTGAAGGTGAAACCGGCGGCAAAGGCTGGCGCCATCGAAATCAGGCAGGCCAGCAACAGAGCCGCAGCCGACCGGGCGCAGGGCAGAAAACGCAACATGAACGATCTCCGAAGGATGGATGCAGGATGTGGGACAACGAGGCAGATCACAGGGCAGTTCAAGCTCGGCTCAAGTGATCTTAGGCAGGCCGGGCAGCCCTGGTTGTAAGCAAATCCCCGCCACCACGGGCCCTGCGGATTGGAGCCGTCCATCGGGGCCGGAAGTTCCCTTGGTCCGTGCCGGCGCAGGTCAGCGTGCCCGAGGTTGGCAGAAGGCCATCACGCGGGTCGTGCAACTGTCGGGTACACCCCAAGGGGACGGTGGGCGGGCGCCCGATTTACTTGCCGATCCCCGGCAGCACGATATATGGTGCGTTGCTTTGCTGCGGAACCGGCTGGGCCTTGGCGGCGGGTCTGGCGCTCGGCGCCGGATTGCCGCTGGTGATCGGTTCGCCGGAACCCGAGATGATCTGACCGCCAGCCGCACCCACCACGCCAGCGGCCGAGGCGGCCGAGGCGGCGCCCAGCAACTGGGCCGGCACCGCGGCCGGATCCAGAGGCGGGTATTGCTGCAGGAAATAGGCCTCTTTGGCATTGGGCACGGCGAACCGGCCCACCGAGGCGAAGCCGGTGGCCGGGTTGACCGGGATCTGCACCACATCGGGCGGCATGGCCCAGGGGATGTCGGGGTCGCCTTGCAGCGCGGTGCGCATGTATTGCATCCAGATGGGCAGCGCCACGCTGGCGCCCTGCTCGCCGCGACCCAGGCTGCGCGGCTGGTTGTAGCCCACCCAGGTGATGGTCACGCGGTTGTGGTTGTAGCCGTCGAACCAGGCGTCGAAAAAGTGCGAGGTGGTACCGGTCTTGCCGGCCAGATCGGTACGGCCCAACGCCTGCGCTGCGGCGCCAGTGCCGTAGTGAATGACGTCCTGCATCATGCGCGTCATCAGGTAGGCATTGCCGGAGCTGATGATGCGTGGGGCATCGGGCTGGCCGAGCACTGGTTTCGGCGCGGTGAACAGCACGCTGCCGCGCGCGTCCACCACCTTGCTGATGAGCGTCGGCTGCACCAGATAGCCGCCGCTGGCAAACACCCCGTAGGCGCGCGCCATCTGCAGTGGCGTGAAACTGCCGGCACCGAGCACCATGGTCGGGTAAGGTGGAATCTGGTCGAGCGGCAGGCCGAACTGCGAGGCATGGTCGCGCGCATAGGGCACGCCCACGGCCAGCACCACGCGCACGGCGCAGACGTTGTCGGAATGCGCCAACGCGGCGGCGGCCGGCATGGGTCCGGCGAACTGGTTCTCGTAGTTGTGCGGCTGCCACAGTGGCTGGCCGGCGCCGGGGTTGATGGAGATGGGCGCGTCGTCGATGATGGTGGACGGCGCCAGCCCTTCGGCCACGGCGGCGGAGTAGATGAAGGGTTTGAAACTGGAACCTGGCTGGCGGTAAGCCTGGTCCACATGGTCGAACTTCTCGTGATTGAAGTCGAAGCCTCCCACCCAGGCCTGCACCGCGCCGGTCTGCGGCTGCAGCGACACCAGGGCCGATTGCGCCAGCGGCAGTTGCGCAATGCCCCAGCCGCCCTTGGGCAGTCGGAGCAGGCGCACCACGCTGCCCGCCACCAGACGCTTGGCGGCCGGCGCCTTGTCGTACAGGCCGGGGCGGCAGAACGCGAGGCCGTCGCCGGTGACGGTTTCCTGTTGGCCGTCGCGCCGCACCACCACCACGGTCTTGGGGCTGACCCGCAACACCACGGCGGCTTTGAGCCCGCCGACGTCATGGGCGTTCTTCAGCGCGGCCACGGCGGCCTGGGCCGCGGCGTGCTCGCCGTCCGGCAGGTCGATGTGGCGCTCCGGCCCGCGCCAGCCCTGGCGCCGGTCGTAGGCCAGCAGGCCGGCACGCACCGCGGCGTTGGCGGCGGTCTGGTCCGCGTCCAACAGCGTGGTGGTGACCTTGTAGCCGTCGGTGTAGGCGGCCTCGCCGAAGCGCGCCACCATGATCTCGCGCACCGCCTCGGCAGCGTAATCGGCATCCACGCCGTAGTGCAGCACGCCCTGGCCGGCGAGCACATGCAAGGGCGCGGCGAGAGCGTCGTCGTACTGTTGCCGGGTGATATCGCCCAGTGCCAGCATGCGCCCGAGCACGTAATGCTGGCGCCACACGGCCAGCTTCATGCTGTTTTGCGGGTTGTAGGCCGAGGGCGCCTGCGGCAGGCCGGCCAGCACCGCCATTTGTGCCAGGCTCAGTTCCGTGAGTGGCTTGCCGTAGTAGACCTGGGCCGCAGCGGCGAAGCCGTACGCGCGCTGGCCCAGATACACCTGGTTGAGGTAGCGGTCGAGAATCTGATCCTTGCTCAGCGTGTTCTCGATCTTGTAGGCCATCAGCGCCTCGACAAACTTGCGCAGCGGGGTTTTCTCGGGCGAGAGGTAGAAGTCACGCGCCACCTGCATGGTGATGGTGGATGCGCCCTGCACCGCGCCCCCGGCGCCGAAATCGGCCAGCGCGGCGCGGATGACGCCGGTGAAGTCCACCGCGCCATGTTCGAAAAAGCGCGAGTCCTCGGCCGCCAGCACCGCCTGCTTGAGTTGCCTGGGCACCAGGGCGTAGGGGATGACGGCGCGGCGCTGCACCCCGAATTCTCCGATCAGGGTGCCCTGCGAGGTGTACACCCGCAACGGCAGGTCGGGGCGATAGTCGGTAACTTTGTTCAGGTCGGGCAGGCGCGGCCACAACATCACCACGCCCACGGTCAGCAGCAGCGCGCCGGCCAGGCCCAGCAACATCAGCCCGAGGAGGATGGACGCCCAGCGCGGCAGGCCGCGGCGCGCGGGCCGACGCGAACGCGGCTGGGGTTTGCGAGGCGGGGAAGCGGGCGATGGCGCCGGTTTGTCCGGCTGGAGGGTGGGTTCAGTCATTGCAGCGCGGGATGATAGTCGCCGAAAACCCCGTTTCTAGGCGCTTGGCCGGCTCAAATGTGAGAGGATGTTTCGGCGGCCTTGCACGATGGTCCAGGGGACACGCCACCGCGTTGGGCCCTGCGCCCGCCACGCCGCGCAAGGAGCGGTTCCGCAGGCCCGAGTCCTCCGGGTATCGGGCATCAACGGCTCGGGGTCAGCCGGGATCGGCACCCCCAAGTCATGGATCCCGATGGAGCCGTCAGGCCGCTTATGGCTGCGCCGGACGGTAAGCGGGTTGCGGCGGTGCGTAGCCCGGCGCGGGAGGCGCGTAGCTGGGCGGGGGCACGTAGCGCGGCGCCGCATAGCCCGGCACCTGTGCGCCGTGCGAGTACATGCACTGCTGGTAGGCGATGTTGTAGGCGCGTTGCGCCCCGCCCTGGGTGTCGCTGTAGGTGCCGGCACCGCCCGCACTGCCGGCCAGCAGCCCGAGGCCCGCCCCCACGCCCGCCCCCTGGCTGTTGCCACCGATCAGGGCGCCTGCCGCGGCACCCAGCACGGCGCCCGTGGCACCCGACACCAGCCCCGAGTTGCTCGCGGACTGGCTGTAGCCGGCGATGCGCTGCGCCGCGAAGTTGCGGCAGGAGGCGTCGATGGCCTGGAACTGATCGAACGGCATGCCCGGCGCCGGCATCACGGCGATGGTCGGGCCCAGGGGCGCCGAGGCGCATCCGGCCAGCAACAAGGCCGAGGCCACGGCACCCAGGCCAAGGAAGGGTAGTTTGCGCATGGTGTTCATCCTGCGAGTCGAGAGGGTTGTCGGAAAATCCAAGGTTGGAACAGTGGTGAGCAGCGCATCGGTGAGGCGCTCGAGCCAGGATTGTCGGTCATGGTTCAGTGCCTTGTTCAAGGATGGCTCAAGCCCCATGGGGGCATCGGGCACCGCGGTTCGGCAGGTTGTCGCACCATGCCATCAACGCTTGGCCGGTGGGACGGCGGGCGCGGGTGGGGGCGCGGGCTGCGCCAGAACCTGGGCCCAGCCCGCCGGGCAGGTGGCGATTTGCGGGTAGTACCCCGCCGGATTGCTGCAGTAATACCAGTAGGAGGGGGGAGCCGGACCCAGGGGCAGGTTCTGCACCTGGATGCGTTGCGGCGGCGCCTGCACCACCATGGGTGGCGCATAGACCCAGGCGTTGAAGCCGGGGGCCCAGTCGTCGCCCCAGCCACCACCCCAATCACCACCG
>JABEVE010000089.1 GCA_013044035.1 Burkholderiales bacterium | reverse complement strand
GGGGAAGGACCCGCAGGGGTGGGGGGTGGGACGGCGATGGTCACTGCCCCCTCCGTGTGAGTGCCTTGAACGCGCGCGCGAGTTCGACTGGAAAGTCTTTGTTGATTTTCGCGATGACCGCAGCGTTGATGCGCTTGGTGTTGAACATCTGTGGAACATCGATCGTTTCAACAGGCTTAATTGGCAATCGTTGTTTTCCATCACGCATGAACACCGTTCGTCCTTGATTACCAATCCATGCATGCTTGATGATTTTGCGTCCACCTGATTTCTTGATTTGTACCGTCACACCTTGTTTTGTTTGACGAGCACGAAACAGAGCAACATTGCGACTCCGTTTTCCACGGCGTTTGCCGAACGCTTCCAGTGTGGCGAACACCTGCAAGTTCTTAGCAGATGCGCGTTGAACACGGGTTTGTGACCCGACGTCAGAAGCCTTGATGGCAAACTCGGATGTGATCTGCCGCTTCATCTCAGCTTTGGCTTTGTCTGCTGTCTTATTGATCGCGGCGGAAATCACGCGATCTCGCAAGCCAGCACGCAGCCGATCCAGCTGCTGCTGAACGGCGCGAAGATCGGATCGAATATCAAGTCGAATCATGGTCGGGCACGATTCTCCGACAGTCTTCAAGGGAGTAAAACGGGTTGGATCGTGGCGCAGTATTGGTTGCACGCAAATGCACGGCTCCCACTTGTGCCACTCCGCGGTGCATCGCAAACCACTTCGCCAGTTCGAAGTGCGCCTCTTCCACAAGCTGATACGCCCGGCGCGGGCCAATCCCGCCCATGCGCTGCCCAAGTGTTGCGCCGTCGAGGTCATGGATGTAATGCTGAATCACAACCGCATGCAAGCTGCCCTTGACGAAGCGCAGCGCCTGCACCGCGCGTTCCGTGGTTGCAGCGTCAAGGCCGTTCACCGGGATGCTGTTCCTGCTCTCCGCATGGCGCGGTGCGCCTGGTGCGCGCGTGAACGCCGAGGCGCGGGGAAAGCCCAAAGCGCCATCCGCCCGCTCCGCGCTCCAGCGCGCCCAATTCTCCAGATGCTGCTCGACCCATTCAATCTTTGCCATTACTCCCTCCCGAGTCCAACGCTTTCAACACCAGAAGCGGTGCGCTCCTGGCTGCATCCCAACTGCCAAACTGGCGCAACAGATCGTCCATTTCGGCGCCGAAAAACGGCACGCCCACAGAAACACTCCCTTCCCTCGCATAAAACCACCCAGGTTCACACAGCAGCACACCGTGCTTCCAGCACAGGTTGACGTGGGCCGATCCCATCTGCGCTTTGCGCTCTTGCACCAAAGTCACAACGCCGGGCATGTGCTGGGCCATCCAGCCCCAGTCCAACTTCTTCACTTCCGTTTTCTTGTCCATGTGTCCGTGACTTTTATAGGAGACGTATACAGATGCAGGGTTACCTGCATGGGTGTGCGCATGCGCTCACGCCCGCCCACGCTTTTGCATGGACATGTGGCCGCTTAAGTACGAGCGCCCTCCCATGCTGCCCAGAAATGCACTGCAGGAGCAGTGTGTTTTCTGTGGCCTCACTGATTTCTCGCGGACACACGGACAGAAGGACAGCGCAAGCCGTCCTGACGAGCGCGGCGCTACATGGCAATCACCTGGACTGCCCCGACCTTTTCCGCGTCGCCACGCGTTCGCTGGTCAGAACGGGCAGTCACTCTCGGCCCCCTCAGGTTCTTGGGCCCGCGTTGGCCCGTTGCGCAATGACGCACCCGCTTCCCCGGCACCAGGCCGGCGATACACACGGGGTCGCCCCGGTCTGCTGGAGCGGCCTTCCTCCCACCCTAGGCGCCGCAGTGCCGCGGCGGCTTGTTTTTCGTGATACCTGCCAGGCCCCAGCTTTTCCACGCCGATGCCGATCTTGCCCAGCAGCTCTACGAGTGTGGTCTCGCTGATGATCTGGCCATCCGTGTTGTCGTAGAAGTAGCGTCCGATGGACACCTCAATGGCGTTCTCCACGGCGCGCAACTGCTGCTGCGGCTCGAACAGATCGCGCTCCTCATCCGGCGACGGGTACATGCGCTTGCCCTTCGCCACGCGCACCATCGCCTCGGCGAACAACTGGTCACGCACGCTGGACACCCAGTCGATGTCGACCACCTTCTCCACGCGCACAGGCCAAAACCGCCGGTTTCCGGTGGGATCGGTGAGGTAGTGGTCCTCGTTCGTACTGCCGCCGAAGACGACCTGCCGCGGATAGTCGCGCGCGCGGCGGTCGAAGCTGGCGCGGAAGTAATCGCTGGCGCTCGCCACAAAGCTCTTGATCTTCGTGACCTCCGCTTTGCCAAAGCTGTCCAGCTCGGCAAACTCATAGAGCCACCTTCCCTGCAGCTGCTGGTAGGAATCCTTGTCACCCAACACAAGACCGGTATCTGCAAAATAGTCGCCAGCCAGCGTGTGCAAAAGGGTGCTCTTGCGCATGCCCTGCCGCCCTTCGAGAATGAGCATCCAGTCAAACTTCACGCCGGGCTGCATCACCCGCGCGCACATCCCCTGAATGAACCAGGTTCCCACCCGCGCCAGGTAAGCATGCAATCGGTTGCGCTGGATATCCCATTCATCCTCGTCCATGCAGGCGCGCATCAACCAGGTTTCCAGTCGCGCCACGCCGTCCCACCGCAAACCCTGGAGATACTGCCGTACCGGGTGAAACCGGTTGTTGAAGGCAATGACGCGCACAGACTCCTCCAGTGCGCCGCGTGGCATGCTGGGCATGTGGTGGTGGCGCACCAGCCACTCGCCCATCTTCAGTTCGTCCACTTCGCTCCAGGCCCCAGCGGGGCTGTTCCAAGGTGCATCGCGCAACTTGATGACGTCGTTGGTGAACTCGTTGAAGCCAATCACCCCGCCGCCACCTGAAGCGCCAGCAACGCCGATCTGGGGTAGCCCCTCCATTGCGAGCACCACGTTCTCGCGCACGGCCTTGATAGCGCCCTTGTCGTTCGTCAACAAATGGGCTCGCCAAGCGCGGTCATCGTGGCCCGCGCCAGCGGTCGCTAGGCCAGAAGAGCTGGCGCGAGCTTGGCCTACATCACGCGCCGCTGCGCCATCGTCGACGACGAACGGCTTGGCGGATTCAAGGAATGCCCGCACCCGGGCAGCATCCCAACCCTCGACAATGGCGTCGGCAATGTCCCATCCATCCGCAACCTGACCTGGTGCGGGAATCGGGCAGATGGTCACGCTGCACCGCTGCGTGGCCTGCAAGATGGTCCCAATGCCCACCATGGCCGCCATGCCGGGCTGTTTGCGCGCCGGAAAGTAGGGCTTAGATTCGGGGTCTGTGCCGCCATCCCGCTCGGCTGGGGTCAGTGGCACACGCTTGCTGTCGGCATCGGGCCACAGCATCACGGTGGCCCCTGCAAGCCAAGACCAATCACACTTGTTCCAGGCTTTGCTGCCACCAGGCCAACTCACAAAGTCGAACACGTCGCCCAACAGCGCATGGCCGGCCTGGGCGCATTTTTCGCCCTCCACCAGCACCACGGGTAATCCACGCAAAGCCCCGGCCGCCAGGTAAAGCGGTCGAGGTTCTTCCCACTGCTTCCAGTGCCAGCGCATGGTGCCGCGGTTGTCGCCTTCGTCCACGCACCACGTCAGCGGCAGCACTTCCTTGCCGCCATCGCCGGTGGTGAAACGCACAACGTGGCCATACAGCACCCCGTCTCGCCGGTAGGCCCATGTGGCGTGGGGAGCGGTGTAATGCCAATGCTTGAAGTCGGGGGGTGGCGCGTGCTCTGGCACCGGTACCACGGGGCGCCACATGCTTTTGCGCTTGGCTGCAGCGTGGCCTGGGGTGAGCCCAGGCGGCGGCGCAGGGATGGACGAATCAAAGCCCAACTGCGCGGCCAGCTCGCGTGCGGCCTGCCCGTTGTTCAGGCCATGAATGGCACCATACAGGCTGATGAGATCGCCACCCTTGAGGTCCGCAGAAAAGTCGGCCCACTGACCGGTCTTGAGGTTCACCGAAAGGCTGCGCCCTGCCCCCCCGGCAATGCTCGCGCACACATACTCATGCCCGCGCACCACGCCACCAGGCAACCATTGCGCCAGCAGCCCATCCGCCTGGTGCAACAGCGCGCCGGCCAGGGACGCGAAATCCGTTCCTTGCTTCACTCAGTCCCGCCCCCCGCGTTCTGTTCTTGCCATCAAGCTTGTGCGCATGGGGCGCTAACGCCACATGCGCTGCAGAACCTGCTGCAGCTCAACGGCAGGAAGGTGGCTTACCGCCTGTTTGGATACGGCCTCTCTGGGCTGCTGCCCGACGCCATAGACCTGAACCGGCGCGGCGCGCCAAGGCACGTCGCGTAACCCAACAACGACGAGTTCGCCCTTGCGTGCCATGTTCTTGACGGTGCAATGTGCCGCAGCAAACCCAACCTGTGTGCGCTCGGCCAGGTCGCGCACGGTGCCAGGCTCTTCGGCTGCGGCCAACTTCAGAGCCAGCCGTACGATGCCAAGTGGGCGCGCCACGATCAGACGATCCCGGCTTGTTGCATGGCTTGCTGCAACTGCTGATGCAGGCGCTTGACTTCCTGCATCGCCGCATCGCGCTTGTCAGGGGCGTAGAAGCGCGAGATCAGGTATTCCAGCGGAGTCATGTCGCCCGTGGCCTCGAGGTAGCGCTCCAGGCTGTCCACGCTGAAATGCCGGCTGGGGTCTTCGGACAATTGCACGCTCAGATTGCTGGGCGCCATGTCCAAGTCGATGGCCACGCGCTTGAGCCCGCGCTGGTAGACACCCGTGGCAATGCAGTCCCGCAGGGAGCGGTAGCGCTCAGCGAGGCCCGGCTCGAGCTCGAGGGTGAGCTGATGGGGGCTGGTGATAACGCTTGATTTCATCGCTTATCTCCAGTTATCAAACCGGCACCAAACAATGGAGCCCATGGATACGCAAACGCAGAAAAGAAAAGCCCAGGCCGGATGGCCCGGGAAAGTTGCCCTGGCAGGCAACGGAGACAACGGGGCGCGCGCCGCACTTCCGGCGAGAATCGGGGCTTGCTACAGCTACCGAGCCGGAAGGGGCGCGCATGGACAACAACTCGCAGAACAGGCTCATGAACGAGCCCGCTTATTCTTTTGCTCAGATTTTGGTTCTGAGGGGACTTGTGCTTCGGCTTGCGGAGCGTCTGATGGACCGAGACGAGTTTGCCGACATGGCATTGCATGTCGTCGACACACTACGCATCGCCGGAGAACCCAGGCCAGTTCCCGAAGCCATCCTGAGATCGTTCGACGATTTCGAGCGGTGGGTGAAGGCCGCGACGGCCTAAGCGCTGCATCGAGCGCCATGCTTGCGGCCTCGCGTTCTTTTTCCGGGTCCAACCACCCTCGAGGGGCAATGCGAGGGTGCGCGAGCTTGGGCATATCAAACCCCCTCCTGCGTGGTGGTATCGGGCGCAACCGGCGGCCACGGGTGTTCGGCATCGATCAGCTCGGGCCAGATGTCGCCCCAGTCGCGGGGGCGCAGATCGCGGCGCGAAACCCTCGTCTCGCGCTCGATGCGCACGCATCGTTCGAGAGGCGGTTCGGCGGCCGCGAGCCACTTGGACACCGCTTGGGGTGACACGCCAAGGCAAACCGCCAGCCGCGACGGGCCGCCGATGTTGGATGCAGCGAGAGAGATTCCGGTCATGACCAGCAATTTAACTGCCAGTGAATCCAAGTGTCAACTGTCAGTTTCTTGCAACAAGCCGTTCAGACAACGACAATCAACCGATGGTGAAAAAACAAAACTCCCCCCTCGGGTCACTGATCGAGAAGCGCCTCGACGACCTCGGGAAAACCCAGAACTGGCTGGCGGTCGAAACTGGCCTTTCGCCTGCAGCGGTATCGAAATGGATGAAGGGTGGTGATCTAAAGCGCAAGCAGGTTTCGCGGCTTCGCGAGCTTCTCAAAGTCAGCGGAGACACGTTGCTTGATGCCTGTGAAGGGAAATGGGTGAAGGTTGTAAGCTCGACAAGCGCAGCCCCTTATCTCTCGGCTTCGCCGCCAGCGGCTGCCTTCGTGGCAGACAGAGATGACGTTTTTCATCATGCTGCCCCCTTACGTAGCGAGGATCTCAAGATCGCTGAGCTTTGCCGGGTTGTCCAAGAACTCGGGCCAGACGAGGTGGATTATTTGCTCAAAAAGGCACGGCGAATACTTGATGAAGAAAGCTCATTGCGGCATGACATTAAAAAATCTGGCCACAGTGCATGACTTGCGGCAATATGCCGAACAACGGAGAAGAAAATGCGAATCAGAGGACGCGACGTAGCAGTTGCATTGCTCACCTGTGGCGCGATTTGGGTGGAAGCCTCCGCGACAACTTTGTATCTCGCACCCACAGCATGGACCTGTGACGCAGTGGGTTTTCTGTCGGAGGCCAATAACCTCGGCAACCAGAAGACACCGATGAATGCCTATATGCAACGCGGTTTCAACGCCGATACGAAGAAGGGAAATTGTGAGCCAAATTTTGTCGGCTCTCTGAGCGGAACGCCTACACCCGTCGGCGTGCTGGAAGTAGATGGCGCGTATGCCTATGTGTGCACCCGCATGACTGCGAATGGTCTCGACCCGAGCGTGCAGCTGGGCGCTACCAGCTTTCCTGTCTGCACCTTCGCGCGGCTCTCCGACATCGTGGATGCCAAAGATAAGCCACTTGCGGCATCCTTCATCAAGGGAATTGCTGGCCGCACGACCATGTCGATGATCCCCACGGTAGGAGCGGCCCTCCCGGCACGCTCTCAATAAATAACGCCGGAATATCAGGCGACGCGCACCTCTAAATGCCGCCCGAGCGCCCGCGCGGCAGCCTCGATCTGCTCCAGGCGTGAGGCATGCCGCAGGTCGAACAGCCGATCTACCTGGGGCATATGCCACCCCAGCCGGCGCGCCAGTTCGGCCTTCTTGATCCCCTGCTCCATCATCGCGCGGTAGACCCCGAGCTTGGCGCATTCCAGCGCTGACGGGCTGACCGTCGGCTGTCCCTGGTGCGGCCTGCTGGGCACAGGCAGCGGCCTGCGCGCCTCCACGTAGAACGAGAGCGCGGTCTCCAGCGCGTCCACAGCGACCAGAAGCGCTTCGTCCTCGTCTTCCCCCTGCGTAATCGCCTCCGGCACGTCCGGAAAAGTGGCCATGAAACCGCCCTCGGCTTGTGGCTCCAGCACCACTGGATAGTTGAACCCTTCCATCGTCATTTCTCCTTGAGGCCAAGTTGTTTCTTGACGGCCTGAACGGTGCCTGTCTTCAACTCGGCCGCATGCATGGGTAGCACCGACTGCCGCCCGTTCAAGAACACCTTCAAGTGTGACCCTCTGCCGGGCTGAAACGTCGCGCCCTGCTTGGCGAGCCACCGCTTGAATTCGTTCGAGTTCATGCTGGAAGCATAACACATCTGTTGTGTATGTTCGCGTCAAGCGTCTAAATTAAATACCAGTTGACACCTCACTTAACTTAGGGTGTAATTCACTCGCAGTTAAATCACGGAGTCAGCGATGCCAGAAGTCACCATCATCCCCCCCAACACACAGCCCCCGAAGGCTTGGGCCGATCGTCCAGACAGCCTGAGCGGCTCCCCGTTCACCGGCTACAGATCTCACCCCGAGGGCCAATGGGCGCATGCGCAGTCAACCGCGCCACTGCTCCAAAGCGGCGAGTTCTGCGGCCAACTGGTGCGTCTGCCGGTTGATCCCGTGAATGGCCTCGGCGGTCAGCGGAGCGCCGCTGTCCACAACCCTCACGAACTCCACGGCGAGGGTGAGGGATTTGAGGACGCTGGTGGCTTTCCCGCCAACGCGCTGCCCTGGTATCAGCGCCTCG
Source organism: Burkholderiales bacterium (assembly GCA_013044035.1). Classification (GTDB taxonomy): domain Bacteria; phylum Pseudomonadota; class Gammaproteobacteria; order Burkholderiales; family Burkholderiaceae_C; genus Thiomonas_A. The sequence goes on along the minus strand of JABEVE010000089.1, from coordinate 29,874 downwards.
ACTGGCTGCTGATCAGCACCGGGGCCACGGGGGGGGGCTTTCAGCGGCGTTGTGTGGTGGCTACTGGCCTATATCGCCATTTCAGCCTGGAGATATTGACATGAACATTTCCCCACTGACACACGCCGAAATCGAAGCCGCGCACGCTCGCGCCGATCAACTGCAATTGCACGATATGCCCGACACGGCGCGGCAACTAGAGGTGATCACTTGGCGCGCTGCCGAGTGGCGCGAGCACAAGCGCCGCGCTGAGTGGTGGGACAAGGTGATTTTGCGCGCCAGCGTGGTTGGCATTGTCGCCATCGTGGTGCTATTGGGCGCCGGGGTGATGCGATGAACAAGGGCCGATTCCCGCGAACGATGAACGAGGCCTTTGGCCCCGATGCCACCAGCGCCTGCGCCATCACCTGCTACCGCACGCCGCGCCATCACCACATCATTTTGTGGACCGTCCTGGCCGTCGGGCTGCTGGCGGTCGCGTGGTCGGTCCTTGCGTGAGCAGCCTCCATGACCTACCCGCCACTAACTGATGCCGAGCTGCTCGCTGCCGCCAGGCGCCTGCACCTACGCAACCCCGCCGCCGTACTCGACCCCGCCCGCACCACGTTGCGCCGCGCCGTCGCAGACGCCTGGTGGTCGCTGCAGCGCATCGCCGACACACGCATGCAACGCTACCGCGAGCGGCCAGACTTCAAGCGCATCGCGGCCGGCGACCGCGACGGCTGACCAACCCTTCCCCCATTCACAAGGAGACCACGCTATGGCCCGTAAACCATTCTTCGACACCCTGCGCGACGTGCGCGCAGGCGCCGTGATCGACGACCTCGCCGAGAAGTTCCAGGAACTCGTCCTCGCCGTCGAGACCACCGGCAAAGGTGGCTCGCTGACGCTCAAGCTCGAGGTCAAGCCCTTCAAGGGTACCTCAGAGGGCGCCGTCGTCGTCACGGACCGCCTGGACCTGAAGAAACCGTGCATCGAAACCAGCGGCACCGTGCTGTTCGCCACCCCGGAGGGCAATCTGCAGCGCAACCATCCGCGACAGGAAAGCCTGCCTGGCATCACCCTGGCCGGCGACGCCGGTGCAGCACGCGCAACGATCTGAACCCCAACCCTTAAACCTTGCCACGAGAGAAAGCCCATGGCCACATCCATCGAATCCCAACCCATCAACGATGCAACGAATGCAGGTGCCCTGCTTGCCGCCGGACGCGCGCTGGGCACCGCAATCCACAACCCCACCCAGGACGGCACTCCCTTCGCGGTGGTGCCCAATGGATACCGCATCGAACAACTCCCCGACATCGCGCGGCCGAAGCGACCGATTGCCAATGTCAAGCTGCGCGACGCAACCTCGTTCGTGCGCTACGTCAATGCGCACAAGGCGCCGCGCAGCACCGTTTATGCGTCCATGGAACCAGCGCGTTTCCTGTGTGTATTCGATGACTACTTGCATGCCTCGGACCTCGATGTGGGAAACCCCAAGCACGTTGACGCGCAGGCCGACTGGAGGTCGTTCCGCGCCGAGTTCACGCTCCCTGCCAGCCATGAGTGGAAAACCTGGACGGGTCAGAATCGCAAGGCCATGACCCAGCTCCAGTTCGCCGAACACATGCAGGACAACCTGCCCGATGTCATCGCGCCATCGGGTGCCGAGCTGCTGGAAACCGCTCTCAATTTCGAGGCTGCGCAGGCCGGTCATTTCGTCAGCGCGCAGCGGCTGCAGGATGGCAGCCACAACCTGGTCTGGAAGACCGACAACACGGGCGGCACCGTGCGTGTTCCCGAGCACATCACGCTCTCGATTCCCGTCTTCGAAAACGAGGCCCCACGTGAGCTGGAAGCTCGTCTGCGCTACCGCACGAATGGCAGCGCACTGTCCCTTTGGTACGAACTCGTGCGGCCGCACAAGGTGATCGAAGCCGCGTTCCGCGAGACCTGGGCCTGCATCGAGGAGGGTTGCGCGCTGCCGCTCCTGCTCGGAAGCCCGGAATAAAGCAACGCGCACCCGGGAATCCATCATGGCCCACTGGACTGACGAATACATGGTGCTGGTACGCGATTGCGAACTGCGCGAATCGCGCCTGACCGAATGGGAGCGCGGCTTCGTTGAATCCATCCGCACCAGGCTGGACGCTGGCGCGGGGCTGACCATGAAACAGACAGAGACCCTGGACGGGATCTGGGAACGCATCACTGCACGAGGATGAACATGCAAAACGATGACATCACCACGAAACCACGGCCGTTGCCGCGCGGCGCCATTGCCGAGGACCTCGAACGCGACCCTCACGGCATTGGCCGGAAGCAGGCCGGCGCCAAACTCGACGCCGGCAAGGTGCGCATGGACCTCCTGCTCGCGGACTTCCCCCGCGCGCTGCGCGCCGTGGCGGAGGTGGCAACCGCCGGAGCGGCAAAGTACACAGATCACGGCTGGCTGCGGGTGTCTGACGGACAGCGGCGCTATACCGCCGCGCTCGGGCGCCATCTACTGGATGAACACTGCGGCGAAATACATGATGCAGGCACAGGGCTGCCGCACGCAGCGCATACCGCCTGGAACGCGCTGGCGCGGCTGGAGCTGGCCTTGCGCACGCCTCCCGAGAAAACGGAGCCGCGCCATCTTGTCGCGCAGGTAGAGGGCATGGTTGCCTATGTGCAGCGATGCGCGTCGGGTCAATGGCGGTGGAGCATCGATGACGCAGGTGGCGACGTTGTCGGGGGCGCAGGCTATACGTCTGCCGCCGATGCCGAAGATGCCATCTGGATGCAATGGGACACCACGGTACATACGCATCGAGGCAGATCATGAGCCGTCCCATCCTCCTCAACCCAGTGGCCTACGCCATCGAGGGCGCTTGCAAGCTGCCACCCGAGCAACGCGCGGCGATTGTGGCTGGCAATACTGCGGCGCTGACCGCGCTGCGTGAGGGCCACGCCACACGCGACCAGTTCGACCGCCTGACGCAAGCCCTTCTCATCGCGGACGAACTGCGCGCGCATGGCCTGGCGCGTGATCATGCAGATACTTTCGCGACGGCCATCGATGCGCTCGCCGCCATCCTGGCCAGGATGGAGAGAACCGGCGGACGCTACGTCGCGCGGGGACCAGAACTCACCGCAATTGACGACGCGGTGTTCGTGCACAGCGTACAAATCGAAAACGTCGCGCTGAGCGAAATGGAACGCGCACAGCGCAGGTTGGGCGCGCAGTGGCGCCAACAGAGGCGAGCAACAGCATGACAGTCCGCACACGCATCCTTTCCCGCGCCGCAGCCATCATGAAGAGCCGGTGGCCCGACGTGGTCATCGGTGGCCACGACAACCCCTATCTGCTCAGATGGCACGTCATCGCGCGCAACCCGCTGTTCAACATCTACCTGCACCTGTTCCTGCGTTCAGACGACGACCGCGCGCTGCACGACCATCCGTGGGTCAACGCGAGCCTGCTCCTGGACGGCAGCTACACCGAGCATACCATCCCCGCCGGCGGCATTCACTGCCAAACGGTGCGCAATGCCGGCGACGTCGTGCTGCGCGGCCCCAGATCTGCACACCGCATCGAGCTGCACGCCGGGCCGTGCACAACGTTGTTCATTACCGGACCACGGTTGCGTCACTGGGGGTTTCACTGCCCAGAGCGCGGTTGGGTGCACTGGCGTGATTTCACCGATCCTGCGGACAAAGGCAGTGTCGGAAATGGGTGCAACCCCTAAGGCAACACCGATCTTCAACCTCCCAAGGACCATCATGAAACCCTCAACTGCAGAAATCCTTCCCATCATCGGAACAGCCCTGGACGGTGGTTTCTACGCTGGCCACATTCGCGCCGGCGAACAGCCTTTTGCTCTGATCGTCGCCCCGAAGGCTGACGGCGAACCCGACAACATCGCCTGGAACGGCTCGAACAAGTTCGTCGCCGGCGCCTTGAGCTACTGCGATGGCATGGCCAACACGCTTGCCATGGCCGAAGCAGGCAGCAAGTTGGCGCAGTGGGCGCGGAGCTTGCTCGTCGCTGGCTTCGACGACTGGTATTTGCCGAGCCAACCATGGCTAAAAATGGGTACCTTGTCATAGGTACCCATTTTTTTGCCCGTCGCGGCTTCCAGCGCAGCGGCCTTTCGCCCCTGCATACGGACCTTCTCGCCGTCGAAGGTGATCTCCGACACGAGGGTCTGCAGGTAGCGTTTCGGGAAGCTGGTGGAGCGGTCGAGCAGGCGCGAACGCATGCTCGTGGCGAAGGCAGTCAACTGAGCGTTGCTCAGAGCCGACAGAGGTGACGCTTCGGTCGCCTGGGAGCGTGCCATCTCCCCGAGCACGGATTCCCGCCGGTTCCTGAGGTCCTGGACACGCTGCCCGAGCATGTCGTCCATCGGAGTCAACCCCTTCTCGATGGCCACGTAGAGGCGGTTGAGGGCCGTTTCCAATTCGCTCAGTTCCTTCTGCATGGCACGCAGGACCTCGCCGTGCTTGCTCCGCGACAGCTCGAATTGCTGTTTCAGTTCCTTGAGCATGGCCTTCAGGCGCTCCGGCGTCAGGACCTTGTCGGCCAGAGCGGACAGTACGAGCGTGTCCAGCTTGTCCATCGGGACGGCCGGCGTGGTGCATGCCTTGGCATGCTGCCCTATTCGGGTATTGCATTTGTAGTAGCGGTACTTCCCGTACTTGCCAGTCATCAAGGTCATGCCGGCCCCACAGACAGCGCATTTGAGCAGTCCCGTCAGCAGCGTCGGAGAGTTCAGGACGCGTGGCGGCGTCGCCGTCGGCGCACGTTCATGCCGCTTGGCGGTGACGGCCTCGAAGGTCTGCGGTGACACGATCGGAGGTACCTCGACGATGATCCAGTCCTCTGGGGCCTTGCGCGACTTGGTGCGGTTGGAGGTCTTGTTGAAGACGTACTGGCCCTTGTAGGTGGTGTCGCAGAGCATCGCGTGGACGCGAGTGCGTGTCCACTTCGCGCCGCGCAGGAGCGTGCCGCGCTCATTGAAGTAGGTCGCGATCTGCTTGGAGCCCATGTCCTGGCCGTGCAAGCCGTTTTCGTACAGGTGGAACACCGTTCGGACGAGGGACGCCTCATCTTCCTCGAGGGCTAGGCGCTTCTTTTTTCCGGCCTTGCCCGTGCTGTTGTCGACCTCGACAGCCTGGTAGCCGAAGGGGGTTCGGGAGCCATTGAAGAAGCCCTGGCGGGCGTTTTCCTGCATGGCGCGCAAGGTGTGCTTGCCGTTTTCCTTGCTTTGGTATTCGTCGAAGGTCGAAAAAATGCGCCGAATCATCTCCCCCATCGCATCATCGCTGGTGGGCTGGGTGATGGAGATCAAGCGAACCCCGGATTTCTTGAGCGTGCGCTCGTAGAGCCCAAGCTCGATCGCGTCGCGAAAGAAGCGCGAGAGGCTGTGCACGATGATCGCGTCATAGGGCGCGTGCTTCGCCGTGGCCTCGGCGATCATCTGCTGGAACACGGCTCGGCGATCGTCGGTCGCGGACGCCCCGGGTTCGACGTACTCGCGGCCCACGGCGTGACCATTGCGTTCGCACCACGCGCGCATCTGTCTGAGCTGATCGGGGATCGAGAGATCCTTCTCGGCTTGACGCACTGTGGAAACGCGCGCGTACAGGGCAACGGCCATGCTCAGTCCTCCTTGGGGGCTTCGGGGGCGACCAGCAGATCGTCGAGGATGTCCGGCAGGATGCCGAACACCAGGGCAATCTCCTTCGCGCTCGGCGGGGCCAGATCGTCGAAGGGGAAATCTACCGCAATGCCATCGATCGCAGGGGGTCGGCGAACGCGCTGGGAGCGGGCCTGCCGGTTGGTGGTCTTTCTTTCCATCCTCTGCACAGACCGCCAACAAAAACAAAATCGCGCCTTTTTGCAGAGTAGGTATTCAGGCGGACGAGGCGAAGGGGCTGCACAGCGGGAGGGCTGGCCAGGGGACGGCCCTCGCGATGGGCATTCGCGTCGGCCGTGGTGGACGGGGGCGCGGACCCGTCTGAGCCACCCAGGTTGCCGCAACCAATGGATTGCACTTTCCTCCACAAAGAGGAAAGAAAGTGCCCAAGGAATCGGCTCTGTGGGCTGTAGGCCGTGGCGTGCCAAGTTATTGCCGGCGGAGGAAGTCACAAGCCCGAGAGGGCATCGCGCACGCTGCGCATGTGCTCGCATTCCACATGCAGCCTGGCCAGTTCGGACCGTGCAGCCACCACCTGCCGCCCCACATCCTCCAAGCCAGCGCCTGCGGCAGCGGTCTTCTCCTGCAGCAACTGAAGCCGCCGCCGTTCCTGTGCGACCAGCTCGTCCATGGCGTCGCACATGCGCTCGACCTCGGCGCGCCGCGTGTCGGCCGTCGCCAGGATTTCGCGTGCAGCCCGTGCACGATCCAATTCCGGGCGCCACGAGCGTGCATAGAAGCCCCACAAGACATTGAGGGAGCCGACCACGAGTGCCAGCAGCACCGCGGCGGTGACCAGCGTCCAAGCAATGGCAAGGGGCGGGTCTGCAGGGAAATGCGCCGCCGCAAAATCGGCTTCGCGCCTGAACGACGCGGAGCACGCGAAGGGCACGATGTCACAGGCAGGCGCGACCGTTGCGAGTCGTTGGCCAGCTTGGATCCTGGCCTGTTCCACACCCTTGGCTTTCGCTTCGGCGAGAGCTTGCGCCCGGTTGTAGCCAGCGATCTGGGCGCGCAGGTTCAGGTTTTCCGAGTACAGCGCGGCGTTGGTCTGCTGCAGGGTGTCCACTTGCTGCTGGAGGTCCGGGCCGCAAGCGCTCAGCAGCATGGTGCCGGCGACAAGGAGACAGAGGAGAGGGGATTTCACAGTGCCACCTCCTGGAGCAGGATGCGCCCGGCCACCCAGTCCGGAATCTGTAGGAATCCCTCTGCCTTCCGCCACTGGCGCTGGTCGTTTCGTTCCCAGAGTTGGATACTGGCGCCTGCGCGCAATGCTTGGCGGTACCGGGTCAGGATGGCCCGGCTGGGGCTGGCGAGCACGAACCGGTCGTACGCATCAGGTTTGGCACGGTCCAGCGCTTCGATGATGGCGCGGCAGGTTTCGTCGAATTCACGCCCCTTTTTGACGGTCAATTCGAGCTCGAAGGCCGCTCGGTCCCCGCTGGACAACATCCACACCGCGTCCGGCTGTTTGCGCCCCCGCACGCTTTTCGCCGCGATCTCCAACGGGGTACGGTAGGCCGTGATTTTCTCGCTACGAAGCGCGCCAAGGGTCATGCGCTGCACGGTCAGGTCATGCCGCAACTGGTGCCAAGGCACCTCTGCGGCGTAATCGAGGGGCTCGTCCAAAGTGGGCTCGAGCCACTCGAGCCCGAGCGGGGCCAGCGTGACCACCGAGGCCGGCAGGTCGAGCATCCGGCCAGGACCGGGGACCGGGTGCTCATCGAGCGCCTGGCCACGGGTCAAATCCCGTGCGAGGCCGGACCGCCCTTGGACATGGGTGTCCAGCAGGGCCGGCGACGTGAATTGCCAGCGGTAGGTCAGGAGGAGAGCGGCGCGGACCTTGTTCAAGCGCGCCTGGCGGGGAGAAATGCCAGAGGCCGCCGCTGCGCTGCGCGCGCGCTCGGCCTGCCGCTGCAGGGCCTGCTGCTGCTCCGGGGTGTAGCTGCGCTTGGGCGGATCGCCCAAGGGGTGTTCCAGATGTTTCATCTTGACGGTTTCCTTGTGGTGGGTCTTGCGGTGGCGAACAAGACGCCGCGCAAGACATCCCCCACAGTGCGCCGTCGAAAACAATATCTTCGGCCGGGTTGGCCTGCGCGTCGAAACGCCGACCACAAGGCTCTCGCTGCGCTCGGCGGCTAGGGCCGCACGCCTTGTTTTGCGGGCTGGACGCCCGCAATCGCCGCTTCTCCTTGCCTTTCGCGCTGCGCGCTCCAGCGCCCGCTTGCGCGGGCTCGGGCCGTCCCCCGCGCAAGCGCGGGGCACCCCGCTTCTGCGGCTTCCCTGCGCGCTACGCGCTACGGTCGGGTCTTCGACCTGCGGCTGGACGCCGCACCTGGAACCGAGGTGCCCCGCGCCTGCGGCGGTTGGGGACGGGGGCTTGCGCCCCCGGTGGCTACCGGCGGCTTGGGCCGCCTCTCGCTTCGCAGCCTGCCGCCGCTGACGCGCGGCAGGTCGTCGGGCTGGACGCCCGCCGCCGGCTTCGCCGCTGCGTAAGCTCGCACGCCACCGGCTCCCCCGGCCGCTCGGCCTGTCGGCCTCGGGCGGGTAGGCGCTGGACGCGCCCACCCCCAGCGCCTATGGCGCTGGCTCCCCCAACCGCCCTCTGCGGCTCTCAAGCCTCACAGCGCTCCCGCGAGGGTTCGGCTCGAATATTGGCGGCCGGCCGCGAGCTTGTCTGCCAGCGTCGTGGTCGGCTGTGCTGGCGCCGCGGAGTAGAACTCCTCTACCACGGCTTCGCCTTCTTCTTCTTCACTGTCCTCGAACGCGCCGTTCCTCAAGCCGTCGAGCGCAGCCTGGTCCAATGCGGCCGGGTTCCAGCCCGCGGCTTCAGGAGCTTGTCTCTCCTCCTTGGCCTTGTGCAGCGCTCGCTCGAGCGTCAGCCCCTCGCGCACCACGGGGTCCACGAAGTACACCGCCGCCCGGTGGCTCTGGGTCGTACTCTTGGCATGCAGTTTCAGCGTGCAATAACCCCTGCCTGAGCGGTAAAATGCAGAAGCAATCGGAGGTCGAGCGGCGACGACTTCAAGTTGAACCTAAATGATTGAGTTGCGGAGCGTACAATTTTGGTTGCAAAGGAGGAATGCTGCTACGTGTGGCCCAAATGTGCCCACAGGCTCTCCAGGGAAATGATGTTTACGCAGGATCGGGGGTATGAAAAAGCTAATTTTAACTCTTGCGTTGGGTGTTTTGGTTTGCGCGCCAGTCGTTGCGAACGCGAATAATGCCATCACAACAACTGATTTGTACTATTCTCTGCAGAGCATGCGCGACCCAAATTATCAGTTTTGGCAGGGTTACGTGGCTGGGGCTGCCAATAGTTATTTTAACTACACCTCTGTCCGCCTGAAATGCGATTTTCCGCAGGGCGTTACTGTTGGGCAAGAGGTGCAGATTACTTTAAACTACTTGAAAAATAATGCAAAGATCTGGGAGTTGCCCCCGGATACGCTGATTTGGCTCGCCATGAAAGAAGCCTTTCCCTGCAAAGTAAATTGAGCGCCATCGCCGTGGGAAACCCTGGCTAGTGTCGTGAGTTGGAAGTTCGTTTCATGATTGCTTGCGGGGCCGCGAGCGTTCGAAGTTTTGCCTGAAGAGGCGCTCGGACTCGCGCAGTCCCTCCTCGGTCAGCACCAACGATTTGGTCTTGTTGACCGGATCGCCGATCAATCCGAGTCCCAAGCGCGCCATCGCCGCTGGTCAGCGCACCCCAGCCGCAATCGGAGACACGGCCAGCGCCCCGCTGCATAGGGTGAAGGGTTTCTTATTAAAATCTACAAAGAATTCCGACGATGCTGACGAGCGACCCTATCACGAATGAGGCGGTAGCCCATCCATAAAGGCCGATGTAAGCGTTTTCCCACCTTCGTAGATAACGGCTTTTCGTTGAGCTGTGCAGTTCTCTCTGCCCTCTAACGAGCAGCGAAATTGCCCCGGCCCCGGCGCCCGAAATGTATACCAGAATTGCTGATAGAGCGAAATATTTGTAGTTGCTGAATATTTGTTTTGCAATCAACGCTTGAGTAAATGCGAGAACGGCTAGCGCTGAGCCGGAATTCAAAGTAATTAGGAGTTTTGTGGATTGAACCGCGTAGTCATGAAGTCGCCTCTCTTGTTCTAGTTTTCTTTGAAATTCGTGATTTTCGTTCTGAAGTGTTCTGTCGCCACTCATAAGTCCCCCATGAAGGAACTGCCGATGTTATTCAATGCGCCGATTTTGCACGCTATCCTCGAAAGCCGCAAGACCAGACGTGGCGCGTGGTGAAGGAGTGGCCCCTACGTGCTGATGCCGTGCCTACGGTACTCCTCCGTCACCGGAAGATCTACCTTCCCTTCGCCAAGGATCGCCCGGATCTGGGTCTCCGTGAAGCTCGACTTCCTCACCGCTCTCTTCCGCGCAGAGGCGGAAGTCTCGTTTTTCAGTGTAGCCGATCAGCGGGGGAGCATACGAAACCATGGATATCTTGAGTCAAGTAATTCCTGCGCTTATAATTCTCGCTGCGAATTTGCTGGGCGGGACGCATGGATCAAGGCGTTGGGAGGTGGTTACTGCAATTTTCGGATGGACAGCTCTGTTCGGATTAATTGCATCAATATTGACGTCCATGATTACAAGGCATGGTTCGATCGCCGAATATCTGTGGCAGATCACTGGCTTCTCGCTGATCACCGCCCTCTCGCGGGATTATGAGAAGATTTTGCACCCCATATTTAATAGAAAATAGTCATTCGGCGATTTAAATCTTATATTTCGGGTAGATTTTGGCTCTCTTGGGGAAGTCGAGTAGAGCGCGTGAGTATATGGGCCTTGAATATTGCAGGCGATCTCAAAATGGCAGCGGAAGCTAGCATCTAGGTAATCTTTGACTTCCTCCGACCCGCAAGGGCGACACGCTATCTGCAGCTCCGCAGCAGCTTGGGGCCGTAACACCAGCTAAGATCCGCGCAATGAGCGAAGGGGCCGGCCTATGAAGCGATGTCTTCACCTTTCTCTACTCGGCGTAGGGGTGCTCGCCGCGCAGGCGGCTTTAGCGCAGATCGCCCCGATACAGATTCCGCCGATCCCTCCTATCCCGAATGGGCCGACCTCTGGCTACATGACGTGCGGGATACCGCCACTGCCACAGATGGGCTGCCACGTAGGTGCTTGCGTCGACGGGCAATGGCAACAGGTATGCGATCAAGCACCCACTATGAGCTGCGGGCTTCCGCCGCTGCCTGACCCCGGCTGCACGATTGGCGCGTGCGTAGATGGGCGCTGGCAGGAGATCTGCAACCAATCTCCCACCATGAGTTGTGGGCTGCCCCCGCTACCTGCGCTTGGGTGCCGCGTGGGCGGTTGCGTGGATGGTCGCTGGCAGCAGATTTGCCAGTGAGGTAAACGCCCGCCTCTGCCGCAGCCGATGTGAGTTGTTCACCTCGCGTGCCCAACACACATGCTCAGCGAAAAGCACGAGGCTGTGCGCTAGACGCTTCAGAAGGGCAGTTGGCGACGGGCCGGCCCCGCAATCACGCACAACCCTCTGCAACGACTCTCAAAGGTCCAGCGCTATTTCCCAGTTCTCAAGTCTGTCCGTCTCGGCGAGCCACCAAACACAGAGGAAAATCAAGGCCTTACAGCGCTAGCTGTCGGGCCTTGATGCTTTTTCGGGTCCGATTTCGGGCGGATGTCAGTGACTCTGTCAGTGCCATCCCGTCGGCCAGCGTCGCGCGATGTCGCGCGCCAGCCACGACTGCGGGGTTGTTCCTGACCTCGCATGCGGCGGCCGACGCTGACATCTAAACGCGATTGCTTCACGCCAAGTCCCCAACCAACAAAAGGACTTGTCATGAAGGAACACCGTAATACCGCGCGGGCCCCTCGGGTCCCGTCTCTCCCCACCACACTGCGGGGAAGTGCGCGATGAAGCCCTTTCGTATCACCGGTCGCAACGGCTGGCACGCCGAGGTCCGTCTGCCTGATGGGCGCACCACGCGCAAAAGCTTCGGGAAGCAAAAGGAAGCGCAGGACTGGATGACCCAGGAGCAGGCCAAGGCCGATGCCACCCAGGCCCCGGCCTTCGGCGGGCCCGGCCAGGTACGCCTGGGCGCCTTGCTGGTGGAGTACGCCAAGCTCTACACCCTGGTCAAGGGCGGCTACGCTGCGGAAATCACCCGCCTCAATCACTACGTGCGCGCAGCCGGACTGCCGGCCCTCGCCGTCGAGGTGGACAGTGAAGGCCGGCGCTACCTGCGCACGCAGCCGCAGGCGCCCGAGGTGCCTCAGGGGTGGAGCGCCTATCTCGAGCGTCGGCGCGCGCAGTCCGCGCGCACCTACGCGTTGATTGCGCAACTGGGTGCCAAGCTGTGCAAGGACATCACCACGGCGGACATCGAACTGCTCAAGGCCACCATGCAGGCCGACGGCCTCAGCGAGAGCACCGTCCAGAAGGAGGTGGCGCTGCTCAAGCACACTTTCAACAAGGCCATCGAAACGTGGAAGTGGCGGCACTTTGAAAACCCCTGTATCGGCGTGCGCCTGGGCAAGTCGAAACGGCGTTTCGTCAACATCAGCGCAGCGCAGATGGATGCGCTCATCGCCGCGCTGGCCGGGTGCGACAATCCCCAGGTCTGGCCCATCGTCGAGTTGGCGCTGAGTTCGGCGCTGCGCAAGGCCAGCCTGCTGAGCCTGCGCTGGGAAAACATTGACGTCGAGCGGCGTTGTGCCGAAGCGTCCGCCAAAGGGCGGTGGACCGTCGTTCCGTTGAGCCAGCGAAGCCTGAGCATCCTGGGGCGCGTGCCGCGGCTCGACGCCAGCCGGGTGTTCACGATGAGCTCCAACGCTGTGGCCAAAGCCTGGGACGGCGTGCGTATCAAGGCTGGGGTGCCTAAGCTGCAGTTTCGGGACCTGCGGCATTACGCCCCCACGTACTACGCGCGCCGGGGCGCCAGTGCGATGGTCATCAAGGAACTGCTCGGGCACACGTCCACGCGCATGGCCGAGCACTACATCAATTTGGCGGACCAGGACGTGGTCGACGAACTGGACCGCCTGGACGGTGACGGCGGCTTCGGGAGCGCCATCTTGCCGCCCGTGTATGACCCCCGAGGCCTCAAGAAGCACCCGCGCCGACGCAAGAGCCAGCGGGACGAGGAGCCGGGGGCCGAAGCCCCGGGGTCGGCGGTTCATCCGCCCGAGCCGGCGCGGGTGCCACTTGCCGAGGAGGCGGCTGCGCTGCAGCCGCGTCCGCCCCTCCAACCGGAGGGCAATGTGTCGACCACTGGAAACGTGGTCTGGCTCCACCGCGTAGGCCGCCGCGTTGCCTGAGACGGCGCGTTTGGGAAAACCAAGCCCCCGACGTGTGATATCCGCCGGGGGCTTGGTTTCTCGGGGCAATGCCGGGTGAAGCTTGGTGGGCGCTCCGGCGCTTAACGTAAGCCGGAGCCGTGGTGGGGCCGCCTCGAGGCGGGGCGGGGTGCGGGCCTCTTGGTCGACGATGCCGTCGGCTCGCTGGGCGCCGGGTCCACACGCGGGTCAGCCACCGCCAGCAGCATTGATGCAGCCGCCCCCTGGGGCTTGGACTCTTGCAGCTTGGACACCCGGGGCATCGACGGCAACGCCCCGGGAGGCGACCACGCCAGTTGCTGCTCCCGCTGGCGGGCAAGCCAATGTTCCACCACAGATTCAAACCACAGCGCTTCCTTGCCGTGGCGCAGGGGCGGGGCGAATTGCGCTTTGCGTGCCAGGCGCTCGAGCGTGCGCTCGCTGCAGTTCAGCCGTTGCGCCACGGCGGATTTGCTCAGCAGAGGGTCGGAAGGGGTCATGGTCATGGTGCATCCTGTTCGAAGTTGAAGGGAGCACCGTGTAGGCAGGACAGTTGGATGCTGCGTGGGCATCCGGTCCCGGGTGTGAAAAATTCACGCTTTTGCGGAATATGTGTGGCCGCGCGTGCGCATGCACTTCCGCATGATGCGTGCTCGGATTTATTCTGGCATCGCGTTGGGGTGCAGCGCCCCGTAACGGTGTAACGCCGTACCGCGCGGGCCTTCTCGCCCGGCGGTACACGGTTACACGGTTACGGCGCTACACCGTGACCAATGCACGGCGGCATGGCCGCCTGACTGTTCTTTAACAGACAGCACCACATCACCCGACCCTGCATCCTGCAGGCGAAGTGCAGTACGCCAAGCCAGGGGGCCCTCCCTTGGGAGATGGCCCATTCCCATGAACCGCACCGACGGTTCCGCATCGCGCTGCAGCTCCTTCGCGGAGCGCGCAGACGCATTTGCACCTTTTGTCCCTGGTGACCGGTTTCGGTCAGCGTGCTTTTTTTGGACAACCCGCCCTGCCGGCGTTTCGGCAGGGCTAACAACAAAACAAAACAAAAACATGGCTATTTTGAGCTTTTTTAGCAAGAGTATCGTTAAGTCGTCCACTCCAATTCCAGAGACTGGCACGGACTTCACTTCGATGATTTCGAGGCTCACGCGTCCCGGAGGCGGCTGGAAGCCTGTTGGATACGGCAGCGACGGCAGTTACATCGTGCAGTCCGAGAAAACCGGACGCCTCGAAATTCTGCGCGCAGAAGACATGAACCTGAAAAGACTCGTGGTCAAACTCGGCCAAGAGGCGCGCAAGTTCTGCAGGATTTATGACCCCAAACTCAAGAAGGAGGTCGAAGTTGCGAGTCGGTTGACCGCAGCCATCAGCGAAGGCTGCGACGCCTTGGGGCTATTTGACTTCGGGCGCGTTCGTGGCCCAGGGCTCTACCGTGACGGCCGTGAGCTCATCGTCCACTACGGTGACAACGTGCGCATGGCCGACGGCAGAGCCGTGTCGGTCGAGCCCGGCAAAACGGGGCCGGTGTATGAAGGCGGTGCATCCCTGGGATTCACCGCCTCCACGCCCGCCGCCAGCGATGCCGACGTGGCACGACTGGTCGACGCCTTCAAGTCCTTCGGGACGAAAAAGGTGTCCGACGTCGTCGTGCTGGTCGGATGGCTGACCATGGCCATGTACGGCTCGGCACTGGAGTGCCACCCGATTCTGGCCCTCACGGCAGAACGGGGGTCCGGCAAGTCCACGCTCATCGGTCTGTTGGCCAGGCTGCTCGGCCCCCAGGCCATTCGTCGCGATGGCGTCCCCGCCGTTGCCCAGGTTCTCTACGATTTGGAGAACAGGACCGCAGCGTTACTGCTCGACGAGGTCGAAGGTACCGCCCGGAACCTGCGCGCCTTTGACGCCATCAGCGAAAACCTGCGCATCGGTTTCGATGAAAAGGATGAGCAAAACATCGCGCGTGTCATCGGTGGCAAGTTACGCAAGTTCAACGCGCCGACGGGGGCCGTGCTTGTCGGTATTGGCCTGCCGGACCTCAACGCGGCCACCGCAAACCGGGCCATTCGCGTCTTTCTGGATGCGCTGCCCGAGCGCTCCAGGACGCACTGCAACGCGCTGCTGCAGCATGACAACGCCGATGAGGTTCGCGCCCTGGGTGCCCGTATCAAGGTTTTGCTGCTCAAGCGGTGGCCCATCATGCTGCAAACGATGGAGGCCCTGACGCCCATGCTGCTTGGCATGGGGTACGAAGCGCGAACGGCAAAAATGTACGTGACCTTGTTGGCAGGCTATGTGACGTTGACCCACAACGCGGCGCCCGCCGCTGTTGCGTTGCAGGAGCTCGTTGAGCAACTGCAACTCAAGGCGCCCCAGGAGGTCGCGGTGGAGCGCGACGCCGAATTGTGTCTGGGTTGGATTCTCGACCGCAAGGTTGCCATTTTCGATGCCAACGGTAGTGCGCGGACGACGACCCATGTGACGATTCGGGACGCTCTCCTGCACATCCTGCACGGGGAGCCGTCGAATCGGCTGCAGCTGGTTCAGCAGCTGGAAGAGTTCGGCATCAGGCCGGTTTGGGTCGCTGGCAGCGGCCAGTGGAAGTTGGCCGTGTGCAGCTCTGCAAAGCACGACGGGATGCGTCGCCTGATGCAGCGCACCGACTGGGTCCTGGGTGGCTGGAAGGACGTGCTGATGCGCCTGCCAGGCGCCGAAGCGGGCGTCCAGAAGGTTGCTCGCGTGTCGCAACGGGTGGTCCTGCTGGACATGCCCGCCGAATTGCTCGAGATGCCGACGCCGGAGGTCTACGAATTTCCGGAAACGCCGGAGCGGGCGCAGCAGGCTGAGGTCGAAACGGTGGTGTAAGGTCTGATTTCCACGGGGGTGCGATGGCGACATCGCACCCCCTTCTTTATTGGCTATCGGCGTACAAGTTATCAAGCCGCCCTTTGCAGTAGCTTGAGGCATTTGCACTCTCGGCTTACTCAGGCGTCAGCAAGTAAGGCGACAAAAAAGTGCCTGGAAGCCTTATGAAACCTCGCTGTGCTGTCGCGCTACTTACCGTTTTCTGAGTAAGCACGCCTCAATTGAACGTCCGATAGAACCGCCAAGGCGCCCTGCCCCAACCGCTCCGCCAGCCTCATCACCACCCACCCCGCTTCTTTGGCATCAACACAGGGGGCTCCCCCTCCAGCCCACGGTGGATGCGTTGAAGCACATCGCCTTCCATGTCGCCGGGGTCAGGTTTGATTTCCGCGATGCGGTCGGTCAGCATGGTGGCTGGGCAGTGGCAGAACTCGCAGCATGCAATGATGGCGACGTGAAATATGCCATCAATGTCGGGCCGTGGCAATTTAGAGCGTCATAGACATAGGTACCATCCCTGGCGTCGTTTCGCTCGTCATCTGCCCGCAAAAAATTATGCGGCGAGTGTGGTTGCGGGTGTCCAGGCATGACATAAAGACGGTGCTGCCACGTAACTGTGTGCTGATTTGCTTGATGTGGGTTCTACTTCGCTACACCTTGTGTCACAACGACAAAAGGTCATTCATGGAAAGAACCGGTCCCCTCGGCGAGCACCTACAGCTTTGCCTTCAACTAATCCTGCAGGCCCACCTGCACCAGCTAGACGCTGGGTTCACCGAGCAGAAAGTCTTCGACCTTTGCACTCAGGTGGACATGCAGAACATACTCAGAACACATGAAGCGCGACTTGCTGCCCTGCAGGTCCTGGCAGCCCAGATGCTTCCACTGTTCGACTAATTTGTTCATCTCACCCCGGCATTTGCCGGGGGTACTTTGTCAGTACGTCAACAAAAGTCTGTCTGCCACGTGGTGGTCCTCGGCGGTCTGGCCCCTCAACTGATAGCGCTTGAGCATAGAAGAGCCAAGTTGGACGTAGACCTCCCGCTCGAAGAGCCCCTCTGGGATTGGCAGTTCTACGGTGTGTTTTCCGCTCTTCTTCGTACCATCCAAGCTGACTGCCACCGCCACGCCTCGTGCCTTGAGGTCGGCAACCGAGCGGAACAGACGCTCTACGCTGAACGTCTGCGCTCCGTACAGGATGGTTTGGCTGTCAAAATAGGGGGGGTCACAGTAGACCAAGTCCCCTGCCTTGGCTGTTTTCACAGTCTCTTCGAAGTCTGCATGCAAGAAATGAGCCCCCTTGGTGCGTGCTGCCCAGATACGCGCACGCTCGGCGAAGTTCTGGACTGGCATCGGATTGTGTGGACCGCACGGCGTGCTCATGTGGCCGTCTTTGCGGAACCGCACCACACCGCCATAGCAGACACGGCTTAGGAAGAGTAGGTCTCCACCATTGGCACCCTTGGCGTTGTAATTGCCCTTGACGTACTGGTAAGCCGCTTCTTTCCCCAGTTTCTCGATGAGCGCATACCGTTCGGCGTACCAGCGAATGAGCGCCTCAACGTCGTCGTGCAGCTGTTGCCAAATTTCGACCAGCGGTTTGAATACATCACCTGCGATGGCCGCCTGCGGTGCCAGCGTGGCGAGCACGGCGCCCGAGCCAACGAAGGGTTCAAAGTAGGTTCCGAACTGTTTGGGGAAGTGTTGGCAGATTTCGACGGCGAACTTTTGTTTATTTCCAATCCACTTCAGCAGCTGCCCCTTCAGCGGTGGCGCGCTTGACTTTGCAGGCAAAATACAGGCGTTGTCGAACAATCGAGCCTGCATAAATTCTTCGGCGTTCAACATATGGGAGTAGACCTCTTTGAGACCAAACAAAGCATTTGTCGGGTTAGACAAGGGCTTTTGGGCCCATGTTCGCACCCTCTCTGAGGCTCAAGGCTACACAGACCGCAAGACGCGCAACATCAAAACCCTTGACACAGCGGGTATTGTCGCAGCCTTCAAAAAGCTGAGGCTCTCCAGCGCACACTTGGTTAGCAACGGGCAGGTCACGGATGCAGGCGCCAAACTGTGTGGCTACTTTGCCTACCGCGCTGACCAGTTGAACAACTTCGTGCAGCCACGTCTGATGGATGCGAAGCGCGCCGAGCAGGTGTACAACGAACTCAAAGCCCAGTTGAAGCCAAAGCTGGCGGCCACGATGAACAAGCAGTCTGGCGACATGAGGAAGGTCGCCTACCTCACCGGCCTCGTCAACATGATTGTCGAGAGCGTGACAGGGTTAGACGGCTTCAATCCAAACCCTGGCCAGTTGACCACGTTCACAAGAAATTCGAGGCCACTTCGTACACTGTCCCGTCGCGTTGACGGTGCGTTGCCTGGCGTTGTAAACCCTGTGGCCTTGTGGGAAATCAAAGAGTACTACTACACGACCACCTTCGGCAGCCGAGTCGCTGATGGCGTCTATGAGACTCTACTGGATGGCCTGGAGCTTGAGGAGATGCGGGAGCACACTGGTTGGCATGTCGACCATATGCTGGCACTAGATGCGCACTTCACTTGGTGGGTCAAAGGCCGCAGCTACCTGTGCCGCATCATCGACATGCTCCACATGGGCTACGTCGACGAAGTTCTATTCGGCTACGAGGTCGTGGAGCGCCTGCCGGCGCTGGCCAAGGAATGGGTCGAGCGGGCTAAGGCGTACGAGAACGGCGACGGATAGCCCCTTTGTTGCTTTACCTCTCGACGCTTGGCACCCACATCAATGCTTGAGAAGGCTACGGAGTGGAACCCTGATTGACCTGAACCGCCCCGGGTTTTGAGGAGGCTAGTTGGTTTAAGTCATGCCGGAATGGCGTGTTGACTGGCTTGTTGCCGCCAGTAGTTTGCCTCAGCTTCTGCCGGAGGGATACCCCCAATCGGTTTGAGCAGTCGGGTGTGGTTGAACCAGTGCACCCATTGCAGGGTGGCCAGTTCGACGGATTCCCTGGTTTTCCAGGGGCCGCGGCGGTGAATCAATTCGGCCTTGTACAGCCCGTTGATGGTCTCCGCCAGGGCGTTGTCATAGGAGTCTCCTTTGCTGCCCACTGAGGGCTGGATGCCTGCCTGCGCCAAGCGTTCGGTGTACTTGACGCTGACGTATTGCACGCCTCTGTCCGAATGGTGGACCAAGGCATTGGCAGCGGGCCGACGCGCGTACAAAGCCTGCTCCAGCGCGTCCATCACGAAATCGGTCTGCATGGATGTGCTCACCCGCCAGCCAACGATGCGTCGGGCAAACACGTCGATGACGAAGGCCACGTACAGCCAGCCTTGCCAGGTGCTCACATAGGTGAAGTCCGACACCCAGAGCTGGTTGGGCCGCTCGGCTTTGAACACCCGGTTGACGTGGTCCTGTGGACATGGCGCGCAAGTGTCGGGTACCGTGGTTCGCACCTTCTTGCCCCGCCGCGCACCCTGCAGCCCCAGGCGTTTCATCAGCCGCTCGACCGTGCAGCGCGCCACCCGGTTGCCCTCGCGGTTCATCGGCAACCAAACCTTGTCAGCTCCATACACCTGCCAGTTGGCGTGCCACACACGCTGGATGTCGGCAGCCAGCGCATCGTCGCGCTGAGCACGGGCGCTGCGCAACTCGGGGTTGCGATGACGCGCGGCATGGCGCCAGTCACACGACGGGGCCATCTGCAGCACTTTGCAGATGGGCTCGACCCCGTGCATGGGGCGGTGCTGGTCGATGAATCGCTTCAACTCTTCAAACGGCGGTCGAGCTCCGCCTGGGCGAAAAAAGCACTCGCCGCTTTGAGGATGTCATTGGCCCGGCGCAATTCCTTGTTCTCGCGCTCGAGTTGTTTGAGGCGTTCACGCTCGCTGCTCGTCAGGCCGTCACGCTGGCCTGTATCGACTTCCTCGCGCTTGACCCACTCCAGCAGCGTTTGTGGCACGCAGCCAATCTTGGGGACCATGGATTCGACTGCGGCCCACAGCGAGGGGTACTCGCCGCGGTGCTCCTGCTACCCAAGCGTACCGCGCGCTCACGGACTTCAGGGGAAAACTTGTTCGTCTTGTTCGTGGCTCCATCTTCTCAAAGGTTGGAGCCTCCTCAAATCCCGGGGCGGTTCAACCCATCTGCAAGCGCAGGGCATCAAATCGGTCGAGAACCTTCGCCGTGATGATGCCGCAACTATCGGGCGCAGGCCTTCGGTCATCCTGGTGAGAACCGTCCGTGAACTGCAAGGGATGTCCCGCTTAGCTCTCGAGGAGGTCACTCCGCCAAAGCAGCAAATCATGTGCAGTCGCCACTTCGGCCGGTACATCCAAGGCCGCCAAGAGTTGCATGAGGCGCTCGCCGCTTATCTCAGCTGTGCCAGCGATGTGCTGCCTAACGCAGCGCGACATCGCTGGCGCTGTGACCGTCTTTATCCACACCAATCCGTTCCGAGATGCGCCGCAATACAGCCGCACCCTGACCGTTCCGATGCACAACCCGAGCAGCGATACGCGGGTGGTGGTTTTCAGCACTCAGCAGCGCTGCTCGACCAGCTTTACCACCCAGGATTCGACTACCAGAAGGCCGGGATGATGCTCAGCGAGCTGAAGCCCGAAAATCGGGGCCAAAGAGGGCAGTTTGACCCAGACCAAGAACATGGCCGAGAGAAATCAAAAGTGCTGATAGAAACGATGGACAGCATCAACGCCAGATGGGGACGAGGAACGGTCCGGGTTTCGTCCATGGCGCCCTGTCCGAAGTGGGGAATGCGGCGGCAGCGCCTTTCGCGGTCTACACAAACTCGTGAAAGGAGCTGTCGGTGGTGCTAGCTCGATGAGAAAAAGTCGGTCTAACGCTGGCTCAGATGACGCATTGATTTGCAGTATCAGGGCATTGTGAAAGGCATGAGCTGCTCGAGTCAGAGCCATGAGCGCCGAGTGGCTGCCTTGGCTGTGCCGGATGTTGCCGGGTCAAAGGCGCACCCGGCACATGCTGTATGTGGTTGTTTTGAGTGATGAAAACTGTAACTGTGCCGAGTGTGTCAGGTAGATATGCAAACTTTCGTGAGAAAAATAAAAAGGTAATAGCACCGCTCAGCCCAAACTCTTTTCTCATTTCACCCAGCACACCCGGCACAACAGCACAGCCTCGGCGGTCATGGTCTGTGCCGCGTGAAAAATGACCCTGGAAATACCCAGGGCCGCGAACCTCAGAGCACCTCAAGGCCCTGACCGGCTCATCGAGGGATGCCATCGAGCGGTGCTGCAACCTCGACGTTGCAAACCCGCCGCTGCTCGTCTCCCAGTCGCACACGAGCCTCCGTCAGCTCCGGAAAATGTTCCCTCATGCGCTTCCAGAACTGGACCACGCTGACCTCGCGCATGGCACTGGCGGCGCACCAACGCCGATAGTCCTCGAACACGTGCTCCTTCAGCGTGTCACACATCGACTGAAGCCCAATGCCCCGGTCATCGAGCCAGGCAACCACCGAGTTGGTGTCGGCTTTCGCCTCATGCAGCATGCTGGCCATGGCCGCCGGCAAGGCCGGGTCAAAGCCCCGGCGGGTCTGCAGCCGCACCAGTCCATCGAGAGCCCAGCGCAGCACTCCGGACAACTCCTCGCGAATGATGGTCGGCGCCAGCAACGGGTCACGCTCGCGCTCAGGAATCGTGACGCTGAACGGGACCACATCCCAGCGCCGCCAGAAGCCGGTGCTGTGGTCGGTGATGGCCGGCAGGTGGTTGCCCAGAACCAGCCACTTTCCGCGCACGTGGATGCTCAGCGGCTCCCTGTACTTGCGGTCGACAGGGATGCGCTCGCCCGCAATCATCGATTTGAGCCGTTGCTCATCGATGGGTTTGCGGGGCACCTCATCGACATAGACGAGGCTCGCACCAACGAGGACCGACAGGTGGAAGCCCGCGAGTTGGTCGAGTGCCATGGCCGCGATGCGACCGTGCAGGGCCTGAACGATGTTCGCTAACGCGCCTTTTCCATTGGCCCCCTCGCCGAGCCAGAACTGGGCTCGCTGGTAACGCGCATCGGCGAGCAGGGTGTAACCGATGTATTCCTGGACTCTGGCGCGCACCTCGGCGTCGGGGAGCGTACGCAGCAGGAAGCGCTGAAATCGCTCGGGCACCGCCCCGCTTGGTTCGTAGGGGCAATCGAGGCAGTGCGTCAGACCGAGGCGCGGGTCTGCGGCTTTCAGGACCAGCTTTGTACCCTCGAGGTGAACGTACCCCGATGTCGTTGGCACGACGACCTCTTGGGTGAGTTTGGGTAGGCGTGGGGAGAAAAGACATGCGGCGCGAACCGCTTTGCGGGCGTTTTCTGCGCTCGCCCATGCCGGGTCCTGCGCGACGAGCCACGCGTATGCATCACGCTCGGCTTCCTCTTCGTCAACGGGAGACCAGTGTGTGCCCGTCCACTGATAGAGAAGGTTCGAGTCCGAGGCGGTGCCACCGGTCGTGACGGCGTGGCTGGCGTAGAGGTGGGGCTGGAATGCGCGGCGCGTCATTGCAGCCTCCCGTTCGTCGCGGCCGGCTCGTATTGTGTGAGCCACGCCTCGACATCCACGGCGCGCCACCTCAGCAACTTCGTGCCGGGAAGCATCAGTCGCGGCGGGACGGCGTCTGGGTTACGGCGAAGGTCTTCTCGGATGGATTTTGGGCTGCGTCGCAACATCTGCGCCAGTTCGTCCAGGTCGAGCAACTGTTGAATGTCCATTTTTGGGGCTCCATCCGGTCAAGTGATGACACGACACGTCGACCGACCGGGGCCCTTCGTGCCAGCTGAATACCGCCAATCGGCTTCAGTTGGCACGTCTAGGCAGTGCTTTTATCCACCTGCCGTCCTCCACCCTCTTCGGCACGCCCCATGCCGCCAATAGGTGCTTTGGCGCGTCCGGGGCGGAAGGTTTTTCCATCAGCCCAAGAAAAAAGCCCCCGGTATCGGGGGCTCTGGAATCAATGAAGGTCAGTCGGCATGCTCGGCTTCGTGCGCCGCGGCCTGCTCTGCTGCCAACGCACTGGCTTTGCGGGCAAGCTTGCTTGCCTCGAAGGCGATGATGAGCAGCGTCCCGGTGGGCTTGCCCTCGCGTGAGAGGTAGAAATCTGCCTTCAGCTTGCCGGTGATTTTGACGAAATCGCCCTTGTCGAGTTGAGGATTCTCCGTCCCCATTCTGCGCACGGTGTACCAGGCCGGGTCTTTGTCCACGCCACGCTGTGACTCGCAAAGGCGAAATTCCCAGTAAGGCTTGCCGCTGGTCTTGCTCTGCTTGCGCTCCGGCGCGGTCGCGACGTTTCCGAAAACTTGCATGTTTTGTCCTATTCGAATGGAGATGGCAGATGCCATCCCTTCGTATAGCGACAGGTCAATCATCGTCATCTTCATCGTCTGCCGGCACGAGCGGTGACTCGGGCACTCGCCAAATGCTCAGATTCGCCGGTCGCCTGTACGGCAGGTAGTTGTCGCAGAACCAACCATCGAGGCTGAACGTGTTGCTGGCGTCAATCCTCACTTTGGGTAGCCACGTCGGCAGCATCTGAACGATGACGTGCCCGACCTCCTCGTCTATCAGTGCGGTTCGGCCGTCCTGGCGCTTGGCCGGAATTGCCGCCATGACTTCATAGACGCCCTCGCTCTGCCGCCGAATGTGCCGGCGTCCTTCTGTCAGCACAAGCTGATTGCAGGCTGCAGCGAGCTGCTCGACGACGCGTAGCGCGTCACGTTCAATGCGCTCGGATTTGCACATGACGACAACCCGCCTGAGCACCTTGCCGTCGGCCGTCTTGTTGCCAATCGCGCTGACCAGCGCCGCGAGGTCCGCTTGCCGGTCGGAGCCTCGTTTGCTGCGGTCAACCTCGAACCAGGTGACACCTTGCCCCTCCACATCGAACGCGACGGCGTCTGGGCGCAAATGC
This sequence comes from Burkholderiales bacterium, assembly GCA_013044035.1. Lineage (GTDB taxonomy): Bacteria > Pseudomonadota > Gammaproteobacteria > Burkholderiales > Burkholderiaceae_C > Thiomonas_A. The sequence goes on along the minus strand of JABEVE010000089.1, from coordinate 6,120 downwards.
TTGCGGACAGAGGCGCCGCGGCGGTGGACGTTGACCGTCAGATAACCCTGGACAGTCTTGCTCCCACCGCCGGCAGCGGCTTTGGCGTTGGCATTGAGGTCATGCAGGAGCTCGGATTCTGTGACCGCGCGGAGGCCTCGCGCCCAGCTGCAAACCACGAGGAATTGGGACCACAGGCGGTGCGCGGGATTTGTCATGTCACTTACGCGACGCACCGACGATGCCGCGTCGTGGCCATGCTCGCCGAGCCAGTCCACGCCGGGTTGCGTGAGACCATACACAGTCTGGAATCGGTCCGTGCGGTACCGCCGCAGGAGCCCGCGTTTGACCATGCCACGCACGGCCCGCTGGGCCGCTGTGAGTGAGGCTTTGAAAGGGCGCTCTGGAAAGCAAGCGGCGGCAACGTCGATGGTCCGGATGACCCTGAACCTGTTTGCGAGCAAAAGCGAGCGCTCGTAGATGGCGTCGCGCAAATGCAAGCTCGATGCCCTGGCGGTCAGACCGCGCGATGGGGCTTCTGTGCGTTGGTCGTCGTAACCGTGTAACGGTGTAACCACCGTATCGCCGACCTCGGCCTCGTTGGTTACACGGTTACGCGTTACAGCAGTTACGCAGGTGTCAGTGCCACCAGTGATGCGGCTACTGGCGTCACGTGACACTGGAGGTGGCGTGCCTGGGGTCATTGGTTTGGTGTCGCGTGGCGCAGGTGGGCGCACCTTCGGTTGTGTTGTTGGCATGGCTGGGGCTCCGTCGATGGGGTTTTCGGGGCCGCTGTCCAGCGATTGGTCTCGTCACGGCAGCGGCGGCATGTCTCGTGTAGAGATGACCGCGCCATCACGTCCTAATAGCCAGCCCACCACGCCCCGTCGTGCAGATGTTGGTTGGTCGAGGATTTCACGCACGGCCGCCTGCGGGCAGGGGGCAATGGGTGTCATCCCCGCAGACTGCCTCGCGCGCTTGGGGCGCGCGTCGCTCACGTTTTCGTCGCGACGTCCTGCAAGGCCACATGTCCATCCGCCCGGCTTCGCCGGTGCGAAACCGCCGCCGTCCCGATGGACGTATTGCCGAGGCCGCTGTGAGCCGGGGACGGCGCAACTGTGCGTTCAGCAGCCGTTCCATCGCGGCTTGCCCCGCAGTTCATGCACCTGTCTCATCGGGGTAAGCCACGGTCGCATCCAGTGTCCTCGGGGATGCCGTCTCACCGACCGAGTGAAGACCTGCCGTCCTTCGTCCGTCGATGAACCGTGGGGACCCCGGCCGCAGGCAGCGCCGCGATGCGGCGCCCTCTTTGCCAAGGGCTGCTGCGCTGGGCCGGCGGCGGTTTCGCACCGCCTCTGGCGGGCCCGGTCGCGAGCAACTCTCCTTCCATTGCAGCGCCGTCGAGAGCACTGTGACCCTTGCACGCAGCAGATGCGCTGCCCAGGCACTCGGCTGGACGCCGAGCCGTCCTCCCGCTGCTCCTATCGAGAGCAATCGTGTGGGGCCATCGGGCTGGGCCTGTGAGATGACGTCCTTGTCGATGGTGAGGGTGCGCCCAGATGCATCGGTGCGCATGCCAGCAGGGACACCAAACAGGTGTCACCTGGTGATGCTCTGTGTTGCCACGCTGTCCACTGTGCACCGTTTCGTGCAGTTCAGCGTTACAAGAGAACCATGAAGATTCAGCTCGCCTCCGACCTCCATCTCGAGTTTCTCGCTCGCCAATTCCCCAACGAGACCTTGATTCGGCCAGCCTTCGACGCGGACCTGCTCGTGCTCGCGGGCGACGTCGCAAATGACTTACTTGGAGTCAAGCTGTTCGCCAATTGGCCGGTCCCGGTTGTCTATGTTCCAGGCAATCATGAGTACTATGGTACCGACTGGCCCACGATGCGTGAGCGGCTCCAGCACGCCGCGCGCGGAACGTCGGTCACGGTGCTGGACAACGGCGTTTTGGAATTCGGCGGCGTTCGGTTTCTCGGCGCAACGTTGTGGACAGACTACCGACTGCACGCAAACCGAACGCAGCGCGCGCTCATGGATGTGGCCGGCTCCCGGCTCCGCGACCACTCTGCGATTCGTGTCGGTGCCGAGGCGTTCACGCCCGGGATGGCGCTGAGCGACCACGAACAGTCGCGCCGCTGGCTTGAAGACCAACTCGCCTTGCCCTATGCGGGCAGGACTGTGGTCGTTACACACCACGGACCGAGTGCGAAATCGGTGCATCCACGCTACCTGGGCGACCCTTTGAACGCGGGCTTCGTCAGCGAACTCGATGACGTTGTTTCCAAGGCCAACCTCTGGCTACACGGCCACGTGCACGACTCGTTCGACTATGCCGTGGGCGGCTGTCGAGTGGTTGCGAATCCTCGGGGCTATCCGATGAACCGGCGGAGCGTGGATGACGTGAGGCAGCTCGAGTTCGAGAACCCGGCGTTTCAGTGGGCGTGCCTGCTGGATGTGTAACGTCTTTGTCCCGACGCGGGGCGGCCAATAGTCTCGTCCTGGTGGGACATGCGGAGCTCCTGGGCCAGGCTCCTTATGTCGCGTTCCGGACAATGGTGAGAGCGCCGCCGGGTTACCGTGCGTGATGACCTCAGCGACACCACGCGCCGCGTCACTTGGCGCCAGTACGCGTGCTCCCAGCGTCCATCCGGCAGGTGTCAGGGGGCGCATCTGCGGCGTGCCCCTGTGTAGGGCCGAGTTTTTAGCTGGACCGTCCGCACCCCGCACCCGCTACGCGGCCTCCTCTTCCGATTCATCCAGCACCCGGAACGGGTCCACCTCGCGATGCTGCACCCAGAAGGAGGAGGCCACCGATTCGGCTCCGACCGGCTCGATGCCCAGGTCGTTCAGCGTCTTCAGCAGGTCCTCCAAGACCGCCTCACGTTGTCGAACGAAGCTGGAAGCAAAGCTGCGCCAGAAAGTCCACCCCGCGCGCTCCAGGATGCGCTGGCGACGCATGTCGTCAACCCACTTCCCCGGACCGTGATACTGGTCGCCGTCGCACTCGACGGCCAAGCGCCGGCCCTCTGCACCTTCGACCACCATGTCGATAAAAAATCCGCCGCAGGCCACTTGGGGTTCGACGCGATAGCCGCGCTGGGTCAGTTCGTCGAAGACTTCGCATTCGAACGGAGAATCGCAACGCTCGCGCAGCTGTGCGGTCTTCTGGACGTCTCGCTGGAACGGATGCTGAAAGTGCTGCAGCAGCTTGCCCGTCAGTGTGTCCTCCCGGAAATGTCCCGGCTGCACGGACCGATAGAGCATCATGCGGTCGCGCGCGCGGGAAAGGGCCACGTTGTAGCGCTGCTGCATGTCCAGTCGGTCTGCGGTGGCACGGTCGGCAGGCCCCAGCACAAGAGACACCAGCATGATGTCACGCTCGCGCCCCTGGAACACCGGTGGCGGCCCGACGACGATTTCGCGGTTGACGATGTCGGCCGGCGCGATGCGCTGATGCAGCAGGTCGTGGATGTGCTTGGCTTGTTTGGTCCCAACGAGGGTCACGACACCGACAGTTCGACCGACCATCGCCGGGTCCTCAACAATTGCCTCGATGTCGTCAAGGATGGCTTGGGCTTCCGCCTTGTTGATGTCGCCCTCCCGGCGCCCACCCTGGACGAAGACATCGATGAGCGGTGGGTCCAGGCGTTCATTGGCTTTGGGCACACGCAAGGGACGGATGCTGCCCTGGTAGAACTCGCGGTTGCTGTATTCGATGATGGCCGGCACGCTACGGAAATGCTCCTTGAGCATCACGGCATTGCCAGCGAAGACCACGCGGGCCAGGTCGTAGATGGACTTATCAGGCGTCATTTCCGAGCCATGTGGCTGCCGGGACAAAAAGCGGTGTACCAGGTCCCTGATTTGGCCTTCCGCCGTGCCGACCGCAGACGGTGACACCTGCTTGTGGTCGCCCACGACCAGCACCTTTTTGGCACGCAGCAGGCAGGGCAAGGCGCTGATGTCAGACTGGGACGCCTCGTCGATGATGACCAAGTCGAACAGCCCCATCTCCGCCGGCAGCGTTTCCGAGACGCGCCAGTGTGGCAGGACCCAGCAAGGCACGGCCAGATAGGCCCGCGACATGGCATCGCGTGCGTCCTTGCGGAAGCGCACGGCGCGCACACCGGTGCCCTTGCCCATGGCGTGGACCGCGTTCATGTAGGCCTGCAGGGCCTGACGGACCCTGTCGGGCGAGTTGTTGTACACCCCAAGCCAGGTCTTCTCGGCCACCAGGTCCTGGTAGGTCTTGACCAAGGTGTTGGACATGTCCTTGCGCTTGGCAAACAGGGTGTGCAGTTGATGGTGCTTGTCGATGCGCTCCAGGAAGTCGCGGGCCTGCCGCCACTCCCAGGCATCCATCCAAGTTGCTGGCGTCAACGGGTCAGCTTCGCCCTTGACGGGGACGCCGCACAGCTTGCTGCTCCACTTCTCCGCCCCGGCGTCGCGCAGCGCCTGGGTGACACGCTGGATGACGCCAAACGCAGGTTGCAGACCGTTGAGCTTCAGCAGCTTGCGCTGCAAGCCGACCCAGTTCTCCTGAAGTTTCGTCTCTTCGGCGTCAATGCTCCCCAGATGCATATCGAGGAACTCCCGGACGCTGTCGGACAGCAGACCGCTGTGTGCCTGCAGCTTGGTCTGCAGGTCTTGCACAAGCATGGTTGCTGAGTCCAGGCGCTGGCGCTCTAGGTGTGCTGACACACTTTCCTCGACCGATTTGCGCTGGTCCTCGTTCAGCAAGTCTAGGGCGTGCGCATGGTCCGTAAAGGTCTTCTGCAGCCGCTCGGGCCACTCCGGCTCGGTCCGGAAAACCAGGTCGGTCAAGGTCAGAATCAGTTGCCCATCCTCTGCAGCCTGGCGAACACGCTGTTCGATAAAGCGGTCTTCCGGCGGCGTGATTCCAAACTCCGCGCCAACGGACGCCCACCGCGCAAGCGCTTGCCGCGCGTCGTCCCGCCAATTCAAAACAGCCGCGACCTGCGACCATGCCAGCGCCGATGCGGGCGCTGCGCCCTGGACCTTGCAGGCCTCGATAACTTTGCGCGCCTCGGCTTTGCCAAAGGGCAAAAAGAAGGCGGACTTTCCTTGCGTTAGCCGGTCCAGCGCCTCACGCAGGTCGTCGCAGCTGTGCGAATCGGAAGGGACGTCGACCGCCTCGGCGACAAACGTCTTGCGCTGGCTCTCCAATTCCGCCAGTTTGAGGGTCTCTTGGCGTAAGGCGCGCATGAGCGGCAGGTCGGACTCGGGAAGCCGGCGCAATCTCCCTTCAAAGCGAGGCAGCCATGCTTGCGTCGCCCGGTGCAGACGGTCCACCGTCGTTTGCCGTACGTGCATCCACTGCTGCAAGTCCCGCAAACTATCAAGGGTGACAGGCGCTGTGTCCCGCAAGGGCAGGACATCGCCCATCTGGACCTGCGTATCGATTGTCTTGGCACGCACCAGCGCGCGGTGCACCTCACGCAACGCGTCCCACGTGGGCAAGCTGTCGTTTGCAGGCAGGTCGTCGTGCAAGTGGCGAAGGTGCTCAGCGGCCTTGATGCGGGCCGCCCGAAGCTCACGCATCTCAGGTTCGCCAATCGGCACCGGGCCCCCGGGTGAGGACTCAAGGTTGTCCTCGAACCAGCCATGTGCATCGGCTTGCTCCACCACCTGTTTCGCGAGCTCATTGGGCATGACCTCCTTGCCCTGGAATCTCACGGGCTCCAGGTGCTGCGACGCGTAGCTGGTGATTTGCTGGTCGACCATATGAATTTGGCCGTGAAGACGGGTCAGTGCTGCGGACAGCCCTGCAATGTGCTCTTCCACCTGGGCCGGACGCAAGTCGGAGACGGTCGACGAGATGGTGTGGATGGCGTGCTCGAACTGCCGCATGCCGTCACGCTCATCGGACAGCAGCGCCACGCTCAAAGGCTGGACGCGCTCAGGCAGCTTTTCGCGCAGAACGGAGAGTGCGGTCTCTCCTTTCGAAGTCACCAACACCCGCTTACCCTGGGCCAGGAAGTGACACACGATGTTGGCGATGCTGTGTGACTTGCCCGTGTGGCGGCCGACAATTACCTTGATCGCTCAGCGACAACGATCGTGAGCGGTTGACGCACGCCGCCGGGGTGCGTTTTGCGGTCGGGTTTCTACAGT
>JABEVE010000088.1 GCA_013044035.1 Burkholderiales bacterium | reverse complement strand
GTGCCGGAGTGCCGCGCCGGGGCTTGCGGTGCAGGAACGGCTTGCGGCGCCGCCTCGCCGCATGGCGCCAGCGCGGGGTCGAGCGCCGTGCGCGCGTCGAACACGAAGCAGTCGCCACTGTAATGCGCGCCGCCCACTTGCTCGAAGTACGCGAGGATGCCGCCGTCGAGCTGGTAGACATGTTCGATGCCGGCGCCACGCATCAGCAGGGCGGCCTTCTCGCAACGGATGCCGCCGGTGCAGTAAGTCACTACGGTCTGCCCGGTCAAACGCGTCGACTGGGTCTCCACCGCCGGGGCGAAGTCGCTGAAGCGGGCGATGCCGAAATCGACCGAACCGTCGAAGCCGCCCAGTTCGCGCTCGAAGGCATTGCGCGTATCCAGCATCATCACCGGGCGGCCGTCATCGTCACATCCGGCGTCGAGCCAGCGCTTGAGCACATTGGGCGTCACGGCGGGAGCGCGCTCGGCCTCGGGGCGAAGCTGCGGCCGGTTCAGGGTGATGATCTCGCGCTTGAGCTTGACCTTCATGCGCCGAAACGGCGCCGCCGCCGAGAACGATGTCTTGACCTGCAGATCGGCCAGGCGCGCGTCCAAACGCAGCGTGGCGAGGACCGCGGCGATGGCCTGTGGCGTGCCCGCCAGGAACAGGTTGATGCCCTCGGGCGCGAGCAGGATGGTGCCTTTGACGCCAAGCGCCTGGCACCGCGCCAGCAGCTGCGCGCGCAGGCCGGGCAAGTCATCGAGGCTGACGAATTTGTAGGCGGCGACGTTGACGACGCCGCCACCCGGCGCAGTGTCCGTGCGGGGCGCTGCCGCACCGCACGCGTCGCCGGCCGCGGGGAAGGTTGCAGATGTCATGGCGAAAGTCTACGGTCTGGGGCCCGTTCGCGCTTTATGCCATGATGAGCGTGCGTCCGACCTGCGACTGACCTCACGCCAGCGCCACCCATGCCCGACACCCCGCACCCCAACCAGTTCGCCCTGCTCGGGCAACGGCGCTTCGCCCCGTTCTTCTGGACCCAGTTCGGCGGCGCCGGCAACGACAACCTGTTCAAGTTTGCCTTCACGGTGATGGTGACCTACCGCGTCGAGAGCTCCTCCACGCTCTCGGCCGGACTGATGGTGAACCTCATCGCCGCGCTCTACATCCTGCCCTTCGTGCTGTTCTCCGCCACCAGCGGGCAACTGGCCGACAAGTTCGACAAGGCCGGGCTGATGCGTCAGGTCAAGACGCTCGAGATTGCCATCATGCTGCTGGCGCTGTGGGGCTTCGTCGCCGGCAACGTGGCGGCGCTGCTGGTCTGCGCCTTCGGCATGGGACTGCACTCCACCATCTTCGGCCCGGCCAAATACGCCTACCTGCCGCAGCACCTGAGCACGGCGGAACTCACCGGCGGCAACGGCATGACCGAGATGGGCACCTTCGTCGCCATCCTGCTCGGCAACCTGGCCGGCGGCCTGCTCATGGCCTTCCCGCAGGGCCCGCTGCTGGCCGGGCTGGCCTGCGTCGCGGTGGCGCTGCTGGGTTGGGCCGCCGCCCGCTTCATCCCCGCCACGACCCCGGTGGACCCGCAATTGCGCATCAACTGGAACCCCTTCACCGAGACGGCACGCAACCTCAAGCTGGCCGCGAGCGACCGCACGGTGCTGCAGGCACTGCTCGCCATTTCGTGGATGTGGTTCTACGGCGTGGCCTTTCTGACGCAGTTCCCGGTCTTCGCCCGCCATGTGCTGGGCGGGGACGAGGCGGTGGCTTCCCTGCTGCTGGCGGTGTTTTCGATTGGCATCGCGCTGGGCTCGGTGGCGTGCGAATGGCTGGCACGCGGACGGGTGGAAATCGGCCTGGTACCGCTGGGCGCCATCGGCATGACCGCCTTCGGCGTCGACATGTATTTCGCCACGCTGAACCTGCCGCAGGAGGTGGCGTTGCAAGGCGTTGCGGCCTTCGTGAGTGATTCCGCGCACTGGCGCGTGATGGCCGACTTGTTTTTGCTCTCGGCCAGCGCCGGCATTTACAGCGTGCCGCTATACGCCCTCATCCAGCAGCACACGCCCGTGACCCACCGCTCACGCGTGATTGCCGCGAACAACATCATCAATGCGCTGTACATGGTCGTCTGCTCCGGCTATTGCGCCGCGCTGCTGGTGGCCGGCGTGAGCGTGCCGATGCTGCTGCTGAGCGTGGCCCTGCTCAACGCACTGGCCACCGCCTTTCTGCTGTGGCGCCAGCCGTTGTACGGACGGCGTTTCGTCGCGTGGGTCGGCCGGCGAGCCGTGGCCTGACGCGGGGCGAGCTCTCAACCCACACCGCGTGCCCGCTGCAACCATGCGTCGGCGCGGGGCGGGGCGGGCTCTCAGCCCACCCCGCGCGCCCGCACGGCGCGGAACTGCGCCACATAGGCGTCGAACGTCCCGCCGTCGAGCGCCTGCCGCATGTCGCGCATGAGTTGCAGGTAGTAGTGCAGGTTGTGCGCGGTGGCCAGCATGCCGAACAGCATTTCGCCGCAGCGGTCGAGGTGGTGCAAATAGGCGCGTGAGAACTGGCGGCAGGTGGGGCAGACGCAGGTGGGGTCGATCGGCGTCTCGTCGAGCTTGAACCGCGCGTTGCGAATGCGCAGATCACCGAAGCGGGTGAACAGGTGGCCGTTGCGCGCATTGCGCGTGGGCATGACGCAGTCGAACAGGTCGATGCCCGCGCTCACCCCCTCCACCAGATCTTCCGGCGTGCCCACGCCCATGAGGTAGCGGGGCTTGTGCGCGGGAAGCCTTGGCGCAGTGTGACGCAGCAGGCGCAGCATGTCCTCTTTCGGCTCGCCGACGCTCAAGCCGCCGATGGCGTAGCCGGGCAGGTCGAGCCCGGCCAAGCCGTCCAGCGAGGCGTCGCGCAGCGCCTCGAACATGCCGCCCTGGACGATGCCGAACAGCGCATTGGGGTTCGCAAGCCGCGTGAACTCGGCCTTGCAGCGCGCTGCCCAGCGCAGTGACAGTTCCATCGATGCGCGCGCTTCGGCCTCGGTGGTGATGTGCGTCTGCCCGGCACGCTCGACGTCGTAAGGCGTGCATTCGTCGAACTGCATGACGATGTCGGAGTTCAGCACGGTCTGGATCTGCATGCTGACCTCGGGGGTGAGCCAAAGCTTGTCGCCATTCACCGGCGACGCGAAGCGCACGCCCTCCTCGCTGATTTTGCGCATCGCCCCCAGGCTCCACACCTGGAAGCCGCCGCTGTCGGTGAGGATGGGCCGGTCCCAGCCGATGAAGCGGTGCAGGCCGCCGAACTGCCGCACCACCTCCAGCCCCGGACGCAGCCAGAGGTGGAAGGTGTTGCCCAGGATGATCTGCGCGCCCGCCGCCTCGAGGCCATCGGGCGTGATGCCCTTGACCGTGCCGTAGGTACCCACGGGCATGAACTGCGGGGTATCGAGGGTGCCGTGGTTGAGGGTGAGGGTGCCGCGGCGGGCTTGGGCCGAGGTGTGGTGGACGGTGAAGTGCAGCATGGGCGCATTGTTTCAGACGGCGCCGCATCAGGCCCTCATCGGGTTTGGATCAGCCCGGTCGAGCTCGCAGGGCAACACGGCGCAGCGCGTGGCGCTCGCGCCACGACAGACGCCGTTCAGGCGGTGGGGCGATGCATCCGCCACGCCAGCAGCGGCAGGTTCGCCGCGATGGGGATGCGTGGAATGGCGTAGGCGTCAGCCACCGGCCTGGGCACCAGGCCCTCATCGGTGCTGACCGCCGCACGGTAGACCTGCGCGGCGATGCGTCGCACGCGCGGGTCATGCGAGCCGTTCGGATAGCAAAACAGATCGACCGGACGTGCCAGACGCGATTCCAGCATGACCCGGCTGGCCTGCAGCTCATGCTGGATCTGTTCTTCGCTCAATGTGGACAGAATCGGATGGGACATCGTGTGCGAACCGATGGTGACGAGGTTGGGGTCCAGCGCGGCGAGATCGTCCCAGCTCATCGGGTCATAGGCGCCGCGTTCTTCGCGCGTGGGTTCAAAGTCGGGCGTGGCCTGGCGCAGGCTGTCTTCGAGCGCCAGGCGCTGCTGCAGCGGCAACAGCTTGAGCCCATCGATGATTTGATCGGTTTGCCCCGCGGCCCCCCCCCGCGCGCGCGTCCATGCGAGGCGTTGCTCGGGCGTCAATCGACTCAGGCGCGCCCTGGCTTCGTGGTTCCATTGCCATTGCCTCTGCTCGATCAGTCCCGGACACACAAAGATGGTTGCCGGGATGTCCAAAGCCTGCAAAATGGGGTAGGCCAGTTGCGCCTGGTTGCGCAAGCCATCGTCAAACGTGATGGCCAATTCGTTTTCAACCGCCGGTGGCTGCCCCGCCGTGATGTCCTTCACCATGTCGTCCAGGGCCACGATGCGAAAGTGTTGTTTCAGCCAAACCATGGCCTGTTTGAACTCGGCCACAGGCAGCTTCAGTCCTCCCACGCTGTGCAGCATGACGATGCGCCTGGAGGCTTGCCGATGCGCCAGCCAGACCGACGCGCCACTGGCCAGCGCAATGTTCTGTACCGATTCACCGACGAACTGCATGAGACGTCCCGGCTTGGGTTGCCCCTCGCAGGGCAGAGAATGGTGAGTCTCGGCAATCATGACGTGGCCCTTGCGCACGAGATGCGACGCGGCCTTACCCCCTCAATCCAGATTTGGCAATGTTTGCGACCATTTTGATTGAAGATACGAATCCAGTTCCATCCCACACAACCCCTACTTACGGGATGGCAGCAACCCCCGGGCAGTCGTGACCGCGCGAGGGCCCGATCTGGTGGGTCAAGGTTGGCGCCGGATGCTGCTGCGGCAACGGCTGCAGCCGCAGCAGCATCGCGTCGCCATAGCTGAAAAACCGGTAGCCCTCGGCCACGGCATGCGCGTAGGCTGCGCGGATGCGCTCGGTTCCGGCGAATGCCGACACCAGCATCAGCAGCGTGGAGCGGGGCAGGTGGAAATTGGTGATCAGCAGGTCCACCATCTGGAAACGATGGCCAGGCTTGATGAAGATCTCGGTTTCGCCCTGCAGTTCGGGCCAGTCACCCTGGGCGCGCAACCCAAGACGAGGTTCGGGCGCCGGCCAGTTTGGCAGGCGCTGGGCCACCGTCTCCAGCGTGCGCACGGTGGTGGTGCCCACAGCCACGATGCGTCCGCCCGACTCGCGGGTGCGGGCCATGGCTTCGAGCGTGGCGGCAGGCACTGCGTAGCGCTCGCTGTGCATGTGGTGCGCCGTGATGTCGTCGCCTTTGACGGGCTGAAAGGTTCCAGCCCCCACGTGCAGCGTGACGTGGGCCCGGCGCACGCCGCGCGCCTCGAGCGCGGTCAGCAGCGCCTCGTCGAAATGCAGCGCGGCCGTGGGCGCGGCCACGGAGCCCGGCTCGCGCGCGAACACGGTCTGGTAGCGGCGGGCGTCGTCCGCGTCGTCGGCGTGGCGGATATAGGGGGGCAGCGGCACATGGCCGTGGCGCTCCATCAAGGCGAAGGCATCGCTCGAGAAGCGCAGGCGGAACAGGGCTCCCGCCTCGTCCGGCCAGCGCCCCAAAAGCTCGGCGGTGAAGCCGCCGTCCATGGCCAGCACATCGCCCGGCCTGGGTTTTCTGCTGGCGCGCAGATGGGCAAGCACCATGCCGTCCTGCTGCACACGCTCGACCAGCAACTCCAGCCGCCCGCCGCTGGCCTTGGAACCGAACAGCCGGGCCTTGATGACCTTGGTGTCGTTGAACACCAGCAAATCGCCCGCTTCCAGCAGTTGCGGAAGGTCGCGGAAGACGCGGTCGCTCAACGCGTGTTGGCGCGCGTCGAGCAGGCGCGAGGCGGTGCGCTCGGTGGCGGGATGCTGAGCGATGAGTTCGGGCGGCAGGTGGAAATCGAAGTCCGCCAGACGCAGCGCGGCGCCCGGGGTCGGAGAGGGAAGGGGTTCGAGGGGCATGGCTCGAATTGTCGGACACGCCATCGACGTGCATGAAGATTTGTTCAATCCATCGGATCGGAACTTTCAATTTTTCTTTTCGGCGGCTGCGGCCTACAGTCGCCTCACTGACACTCGGATCTGACATTCACACCCCGTTTCGCATCCAGCCACTCTAGGAAGATCATCATGGACAGCCCCACACCACCCCAATGCCCGTTCGCCCACACCGCCGCCAGCGGTCCAGCCATCCGTGACTGGTGGCCCGAACAGCTCAGTCTCGACATCCTGCGCCAGAACTCGGCCAAGTCCGACCCGATGGAGCCGGATTTCGACTATGCCCAGGCGTTCAAATCCCTCGATCTCGCCGCGGTCAAGGCCGACCTGCATGCGCTCATGACCGACTCGCAGGACTGGTGGCCAGCCGACTTCGGCCACTACGGCCCCTTGTTCATCCGCATGGCCTGGCACAGCGCCGGCACCTACCGCGTCGGTGACGGCCGCGGCGGCTCGGGCAGCGGCCAGCAGCGCTTCGCGCCGCTCAACAGCTGGCCGGACAACGTCAACCTCGACAAGGCGCGCCGCCTGCTATGGCCGATCAAGCAAAAGTATGGGCGCAACATCTCCTGGGCCGATCTGATGATTCTGGCCGGCAACGTCGCGCTGGAGTCGATGGGCTTCAAGACCTTCGGTTTCGGTGGTGGCCGCGCCGACGTGTGGGAACCCGACCACGCCGTGTACTGGGGCTCGGAAAAAACCTGGCTCGGTGACGACAAGCGCTACAGCGGCGAGCGCGACCTGGAAAACCCGCTTGCCGCGGTGCAGATGGGGCTGATCTACGTCAACCCCGAAGGCCCCGGTGGCAAACCCGATCCGCTGGCCGCGGCCAAGGATATCCGCGAGACCTTCGCCCGCATGGCGATGAATGACGAGGAGACGGTGGCCTTGATCGCCGGCGGCCACACCTTCGGCAAGACCCACGGCGCCGGACCTGCGTCGCATGTCGGCCCCGCGCCCGAAGCCGCTCCCATCGAGCAGCAGGGCCTGGGCTGGGCCAGCAGCTTTGGTAGCGGCAAGGGCGGTGACCAGATCGGCAGCGGCCTGGAAGTCACCTGGACGCCCAAGCCCACGCAGTGGAGCAACGGCTATTTCGACATGCTGTTCGGCCACGAGTGGGAGCTGACCAAGAGCCCGGCCGGCGCGCACCAGTGGGTGGCCAAGGACGCGCCGGAGATCATTCCCGACGCAGCCGATCCGAGCAAAAAGCACAAGCCGACCATGCTCACCACCGATCTGTCGCTGCGCCTCGACCCGATCTATGGGCCGATTTCCAAGCGCTTCCACGAGCACCCCGAGCAGTTCGCCGACGCCTTCGCCCGCGCCTGGTTCAAGCTCACCCACCGCGACATGGGACCGAAGACGCGTTACCTCGGCCCGGAAGTACCCCAGGAACATCTGATCTGGCAAGACCCGATCCCGGCCGTGAACCATCCGCTGATCGACGCCGCCGACATCGCCGCGCTCAAGGTCCGGTTGCTCGCCTCGGGACTGTCCACGCGCGCCCTGGTCTATACCGCCTGGTCCGCCGCGGCGAGCTTCCGTGGTTCCGACAAGCGCGGCGGCGCCAACGGCGCGCGCATCCGCCTGACGCCGCAAAAGGGCTGGGAGGTGAACGAGCCGGCGCAACTGGCCGAGGTGCTGCAAACCCTCGAGGGCATCCAGCGCGAGTTCAACGCCCATGCCGCCGGCGGCAAGCAGGTGTCACTGGCCGATCTGATCGTGCTCGGCGGCTGCGCCGCGGTGGAGGCCGCGGCCAAACAGGCCGGCCAGGCCGTGAGCGTGCCTTTCACTCCCGGCCGCATGGACGCCGCGCCGGAGCAGACCGATGTCGAATCCTTCGCCGTTCTTGAACCCCACGCTGACGGATTCCGCAACTACGCGCGCAAAGGCCTGCAAGAGGTTGCCGCCGAGTTGTTGGTGGACAAGGCGCAGTTGCTGAACCTGACCCCGCCGGAGATGACCGTGCTGGTGGGCGGCATGCGTGCGCTGGATGCGAACTTCAGCCGCAGCAAGCATGGCGTCTTCACCCAGCGTCCGGGCCTGCTCACCAACGACTTTTTCGTCAACCTGCTCGACATGGGCACGCAGTGGCAGCGCAGCGTCACGCCGGGTGTGCTCGAAGGCCGCGACCGCAAGACCGGCGCACTCAAGTGGACGGCAACCCAGGCTGACCTGATATTCGGCTCCAATTCGGAGTTGCGCGCGCTGGCGGAGGTTTACGCCGGGAGCGATGCCGCGCCGAAGTTCGCGCGGGACTTCGCCGCCGCCTGGGGCAAGGTGATGCACCTCGACCGCTTCGACCTGGCTTGAGCGGCGCCTCGCACCCTGGCACCGTTGCGATGCATGCGACACCATGGGCTGGGTGATGACGCGGCGGGCATGGCTGGACTTGACCGGGAGTGATCCCGGTTTTTTTTGGCCTCGTCGATGCGGTCGCCGAGCCGCCGTCAAGTCCCCAGCGCCTGCGTCTCCACACGGTTTCGCCCACCTTGCTTGGCACGGTAGAGCGCGTCGTCGGCGGCTTGCAGCAGGCTGGCCAGATCGCCTCGCACCGACTGGCCGGGCTCGCGCAGCGCCAGGCCGATGCTCACGCTCAAGCGCAGAACACCGACGCTGGTGGCGAAGGGGTGCTGCTCGACATAGCTGCGCATGCGCTCGGCGGCGTCCACGGCTGCCGCTCCGCTGGCAACGGCCAGCAGCACGACGAATTCTTCACCGCCAAAACGCGCCACCCGGTCGCCCTGACGCATGTGGGCGTTCAGCAAGGCGCCGAATTGTTCCAGCACTTCGTCGCCGACGCGGTGGCCGTGGCTGTCGTTGATGCGCTTGAAATGGTCGAGGTCGATCATCAGCAGCGCCAGCACCGAGTCGCTGCGGTCGAGCAGTTCGTTGGCGACGGCGACAAAGCCCCGCCGGTTGGGCAGGCTGGTGAGCATGTCCTGCTCGGCCTGCTGCTGCAACTGCCGCTGCAGTTGCTTGAGACCGGAGACGTCGGTCAGGCCGATCAGCACGCAGGCCTGCCCCTCGTGCTCGATGGGTTGGGCTGAAACGAGGGTGTCGCGTGGCAGCCCTTCGGTATTGCGCAGTTGCAACTCGATCTGGCTGAGCGCCTGCCCGGCGCGCAGGTGCGCGCGCAAGGGTTCGCGGCACTGCGGGTCGGCGTAGAAGTCGAGCGAGACCAGCGGCGCGCGGCTCAGGCCTTTGGGGTCGAGCAAGGTGCGCGCGGCCTGGTTGTGGCGCAGGATGGCGCCGTCTTCCAGGCGCAGCAACACCATGGCCACCGGAGCCGCCTCGAACAGGCGGCGCAGGTGGGTTTCGCTGCGTGCCAGGGCCTGCTCCACGAGTTTGCGCTCGGCCACTTCCTGCCGCAGCGCTTCGCGGTCGAGCCACGCGAGGCGCAGATGGCGCGCCTGCGCCACGGCCAACTGCCAGCCGGCGATGTTGGCGAAGCCCAGCAGCAGCGCGGCACTGGCCAGCAGGCGCCAATCCAGCGGGAAACCGACAACGACCATGCCCATGAGCGGCAAGGTGAGCATCGGACCGAGCCAGAGGGAATACCGGCACAGCAGCGGGGCGAAGGCGTAGAGCGCGAACACCAGCGTGAGGGCACTCATGATGCTGAAGGCCGCGGAGGTCGGCAAGACCCAGACCTGGAGCAGGAAGGTGGGCACCGTGAGCAGCTCGTACAGGAACAGTTGCCGGCGCAGGCGCGACAGCAACTCCAGCGTGATGGTCGGTCGCATGCCTTGGCGTGAGACCTGCCAGCCGTAACTGACCACGGCGAGGCGCCCGAACAGGATGAGCGCGAGCATGGGAACGGGGCCGAGAATGGCATAGTCCACCAGCCCCATGAGGAGAAAAGCGCTGCTGCCATAGATCCCGATGTCGCGCACGCGCCCACGGATGCGCGCCCAGTTGGCCAGGACGTAGGCGTCGTCCTGCAAGTCCTCCGCGAACAGACCGCTGGCGGTCAGCCGCGGGGCGGATGGCGGCGCCGCGTCGGTGTCGAGAACCAGGCTGGGACGGGGTGAAGAGGACATTGGCTTGTCGTCCTGCGCTCGGGCTTGCGGTCGCGCGGAAGCTGGCCCGCGTCAGACCATCTGGCCGACCCGGTTGCGTCCGGCCTGTTTGGCCGCATACATGGCCCGATCGGCGCGACTGAGCGCTTCGTCGATACGCTGCTCGCTGGCGCCGACCAGGCTCACCCCGACCGTCAAGCTCACCTGAACGCGCACGCCGGCGCAGTGCAGGGCATGCGCGGCGATGGCGTCGCGGATGCGCTCGGCGATGTCCATGGCTTGCTGCAGCGGCGTGTTGGGCAGCAGGCAGGCGAATTCCTCACCGCCGACGCGGGCCAGGGCATCGGCATCGCGCAACTGCGCCTGGATGACGCCACCGATCTGCCGCAGCGCTTCATCGCCAACCGCGTGGCCGTGGGTGTCATTGACGCGCTTGAAGTGGTCGGCGTCCATCAGCAGCACGGCCATGGTCTCGCCGCCCGATCGTGCGGTTTGCAACAGCGCCGCCGCGTGGCCGAAGAAGCCGCGCCGGTTGAGCAGCCCGGTCAGCGGATCGGCGTGCGCCAGGCGCTGCAACTCGCGCTCGTAATTCTTGCGCGCGGTGATTTCCACCAGGCTGGAGATGGTGGCCGGCTCGCCGTGGAATTGCATCAGCGCCGACGACAACATCACCTCCACCGGCCTGCCGTCGGTGGTCTTGAGCTGCACGTCCAGCGGTCCGATGCGACCCTCGCGCAGCAGCGTCGCGCGCAGTTGCGCGGACTGTGACGGATCGGCATAGAAATCGGCGCTGAAGGGAACGAGCCCGGCGCGCACCTTGCCGGCCGGGTCGAGCAGGCTCTCGGCCGCCGGGTTGTAGCGCAGCACCTGGCCGTCGGGCTGGTGCACCAGCACCATGGGCACCGGCGTGGTGTCGAACAGGCGTCGCAGGTTCTCTTCGCCAGCCAGGGCGCGCTGCTCGGCGGCCAGGCGCTCCATCACTTCACGGCGCAGGCGCTGGCGGTCCAGCCAGTTCAGACGCTGGATGCGGTTGAGCTGTGTGGCCACCTGCCAGCCGGCGAAATTGGCGAACACCAACAGCACGGCGACGATGCTGCCGACCTTGGCCGGGGCATGCAGCACGAACACCGCTTCCAGCAGGAAGACCAGGGTGAACGCCGGACCAAGCCAGAGCGAGGCGGCGCTCAGGGCCGGCGCATAGGCGTACAGCGCGATGGTCAGTAGCAGCGCGGTGATGGCGTGATAGTCCACCGCACCGCCATAGGCCGCCACCACCAGCAGGAAAATGACGAGGATGGCGACCTCGAACTCCAAGAGCGCGTGCGACAGGCATTGCAGCGCGGGCGCCTCGGGCTTGCGGCCGAGTTGCACCAGGCGCGCGCCCAGCCCAAGCACGACGCAGCGCAGCGCCAGCAGGCCAAAGTAGACGGGTGAGGCGCCGAGCACGGTGAAGTCGGTGATCGAGGCCAGCATGAAGGCGGCCGTGCCCCAAAGACCCAGGCTGCGCAGGCGTGCGCCGATGTAGTCCCATTCACTGCGCCGGAAGTCCTGCTCGTCCTCTGTCCGCGCGAACAGGCCGTTGCTGCGCATGGGGGTGCGTGCCTGATCCTGGGCGATGAGGGTGTCTGGGCTCATGTGGGCAGCGTCGCAGCTTCGGCGATGTTCCGATAGTAGGCGCTTCTCGTGCCCATTCTCGCAACCATTCTCGCGCCCTCACGGGCGCCATATTCTGCGACGCCTCGGGCCTGCGTCTGTGCCGCGAGGCAAGGCGCCGTCTGGTCCACGCCCTGCCGTGCAGCTCTGCAACGGTGCCCGCGGCGGTCGCGCCGGCCCGCCCGGGGTGCAACGGTCATCCTGGGCTCGTCATGAAACCGGGATTGCCACGCCTCACCCCGCGGCACGCGCTCAGACCGCAGGGCGCGGCGCGTCCTTGCGACTGATGGTGAGATAGGTCACGAGCACCATGATGACCGCCAGGAACAGCACGCTGGTGCCCACCGTGCCCAGGCCCAAGCCCCCTTCGTCGATCGGCTTGGACAACCAGTCGCCGCAGGTCGCACCAAACGGGCGAGTGAGGATGTACGCCAGCCAGAACGCGAACACGGCGTTGGCTTTAAAGACGTGGTACGCCAGCGTCACCACGGCGATGAGGCCGCCGAACACCAGCGCCGAGTTGACGTAGCCAAAATGCAGCCGCTCGGCCGCGAGGTCACCGGCGGCGGTGCCCAGGGCGAAGGTGAACAGGATGGCTGCCCAGTAGAAGCCTTCGCGCCGGCCGCGCACGATGCTGTGAATCGACAGACTGCCTTCTCGGGCGTACCAGGCGATGAAGGTGGCGCCCAGCGCCAGCGCGAACAACCCGGTGCTGATGACGAGCGGCAGGCCGAGTCGGTCGGTGAGGTTGTCCGTCAGCAGCGTGCCCACCACGCTGATGAGCACCACCGTGAGCCAGTACAACCAGGGGATGTAGCGCCTGGCTCGCATCTGCGCCGTCAGCGCCACGGCGAACAGCCCGGTCATGACCAGCGAGGTGGCGAGCAGGCCGGCGTGCAGATCGACGGCGAGAAAGTCGGCCGCGGTTTCGCCGACCGTGGTGGCCATGATCTTGATGACCCAGAACCACAGTGTGATGAGCACCGGCACCTTGGCCAGTTCGCTCCAGTGCCCGATGGCGCTCGGTGTGGTGCTTGTATCCATGTTTTTCGCTCCCTGAACGATGATCTGCGACAACCCGCCGGCACGGCACGCACGAGGCCGGCACAAGCGCATGTAACGCAATGTACGCAAACGGCCTTAGGGATGAATTAGGGTCCGTTCACGCGATTTGCGCACCTGCGTTGCCTTGGGCCGAGGCGGTGGCGGCCGCGCCGAGGCCCACGCTTCGGCTCCGGATTCAGGCACAGACGCAGTTGCGGCCGCGGTGCTTGGCCTTGTAGAGCGCGCGGTCGGCACGCTCGAGCACGGCACTTGGGCTGCGATCGGCGGGGTCCGCCTGGGCGAGGCCGACGCTCACCGTCAGGCGGGTGGTCTCGCCGGGCGCGAGCGCGATGAGGGTGGACTCGACGGCCTGGCGGATGCGCTCGCCCACCTGCCGCGCGGTAGCCTCGTCGGCATCGTGCAGCAGGAGGAGGAATTCCTCGCCGCCGAGGCGGCCGAACACGTCAGGCGCGCGCTTTTGCGCCAGCACCACGTCAGCGAACTGGCGCAGCACGCGGTCGCCCACGGCATGGCCATGGCCGTCGTTGACGCGTTTGAAGTGGTCGAGGTCGAGCAGCAGCACGGCCAGCGGTCTTTGCGCGCGGCGGTCGGCGCGCTGCATCAGTGCCTGCTCCAGTTGCTCGATGATGCAGCGCCGATTCAGCAGTCCGGTGAGGGTGTCGTAGGTGGCCAGGCGCTCGAGTTCGCGCTCCATGCGCTTGCGCTCGGTGATGTCACGCCAGATGCCCTCGACCCCGGCGTACTGGCCTTGCTCGTCGAACAGCGCATGGGTGCTGATGGAGATGTCGATGATGGCGCCATCCTTGCGCCGCATGCGGCCTGGAAAATCGTGCACGGCGCCATGCTGGCGGATGGCGGCGATCAGCGCCTCGCGCTCGCTCGGATCGGGGTAGAACGCGCCGGCTGGCAGGCCGATGATCTCTTGGGCTTCGTACCCCAGCACGTTCTTCACCGCCGGGCAGACATAGCGGGTGATGCCCTGCGCGTCGGTGCGGTAGAACACGTCCTGCATGGTGTTCATCATGCGCTGGAAGTTCTCGTCGGTTTCGCGCAGCCGGGTTTCCATCGCCGCGCGTTCGCTCATGTCGAGAAAAGTGGCCAGCACGCCCGCCTGCCCGCCGTGCTCGAAGTGGGTACTGGTCATGGCGAGAACCAGCAGACGGCGGCGGCAGGTGTAGATGCGGAACTCCGTTGCCGGGTTGGTCACGGCTTCGCTCTGGGCACGGCGGATGCGCGCCAGGACTCGCGACACGTCCAGGGGGTGGATGAAGTCGGTGACGGCATGGCCGATGACCTCGTCGGGCGACTCCGCCTGCAGCAGGCACAGCGCCGCGGCATTGGCATAGCGCAACTTGCCGTCGATGATGACGATCACGGAGGCCGAGAGTTGCTCCAGCCAGGCGGCTTCGGGGATCAGTCGAGGAACGTGCATCGATGTCGAGTGAGAAAGACCCTGGTCTGGCGCGTATGCAAGACGCTGACGAAGCCGGTCAGCTTAACGCGGCGATCACGCTTTGGGGCTGGGGAAAACCGCCGCCCCAGGCAACAGCCGCCAATCGGGCCTGGGCGCAGCGCATACGTGACGAAATGTTGCAAATGAAACCAGAGTTGTTTGCGGACGAACTGTCATCGTTCTTGCATCCTGGCTGCCTAAAGTGGGTGTTACACAGGGTCTGCCACTTGCCGGCCCGATTTCAACAGGGAGAGTTCCAATGCTGCGCAAAACCTTTTGGACGACGGCCGCCGTGGCCACCATCGCCGGCTCGTTGGCCGCCTGTGGCGGTGGCGGCTCGTCCACCACCGCCTCGGCCGCGCCGCTCTACACCGCCGCCAGCGCGTTGGCGACGGCCACGCCCATCAAGCATGTGGTGGTGATCTATCAGGAGAACGTCTCCTTCGATCATTACTTCGCCACGTATCCAACGGCGACCAACCCCGCCGGCGAGCCCGCCTTTGCCGCCGCTGCCGGCACGCCCACGGTGAACAACCTGGTCAGCGCCAATCTGCTGACCAACAACCCGAACGCCACCAACACCGCCAATGGCGCCGACGCCGCCGAGCCCTTCCGCCTCGACCGCAGCCAGGCCAACACAGCCGACCAGAACCACGCCTACACGGCCGAGCAGCAAGCGTATGACGGCGGCAAAGCCGACCTGTTTCCGCTCGACACCGGCAAGGCCTCGACCGGTGGCGTGGGCGCCTTCGGCACCAAGGGCCAAGTGATGGGCTACTTCGACGGCAACACCGCCACGGCGATGTGGAACTATGCCCAGCACTTCGCCATGAGCGACAACGCCTACACCGACACCTACGGCCCCTCCACCCCCGGCGCGCTCGAAGTGGTGTCGGGCCAGACCAACGGCATGCAGATCGTGGCGAGCAGCAAGCAGCCGTTCACCCTGTCCGCCTACTCGTACTACATCAACGACGGTCAGGGCGGGCTCACGATGATCAACGACGTCGATCCCGGCCATGACGTGTGCTCCAGCGCCACAGACCAGGTGATGATGAGCGGCCAGAACATCGGCGACCTGCTCAACGCCAAGACCATCTCCTGGGGCGGCTTCATGGGTGGCTTCAACCTGCAAACAGTGAACGCCAACGGCACCACCGGCTGCAGGCGCAGCACCTATTCCCCGGTGGTCGGCGGCAATGTGAACGACTACATCCAGCACCACAACTGGTTCCAGTACTTCGCCTCCACCGCCAACCCCACGCATGCGCGACCCAGCGCGGTCGCCGCCATCGGCCACACCCTGGAAGCTGACGGCAAGACCGTGGACCCGGCCAACCACGAATACGGCATGCAGGACTTTTTCGCCACGGTGCAGGCCGGCAACTTCCCCGCAGTGTCCTACCTGAAGGCACCGGCCTATGAAGACGGCCACGCCGGCTACTCCGACCCGCTGGATGAACAGGCTTTCGTCACCAGGGTGATCAACTTCCTGCAGCAGCAGCCGCAATGGAAAGACACCGCGGTCATCGTCACCTGGGACGACTCCGACGGCTGGTACGACCACGCTTTTGCCACCACCACCAACCCCTCGTTCGACGGCCAGGCCGACCAGTTGAACGGCCCCGGCCGCTGCGGCACGGCCGGCGCCACGCCGATGAACGGTGTGAACGGCAAGCCGGTCAACGGCCGCTGCGGCCCCGGCACACGCATTCCCTTCCTCGTCATCTCGCCCTGGGCCAAGGCTAACGATGTGAGCCACACGCCCATCTCGCAAGCCTCGGTGGTGCGGTTCATCGAAGACAACTGGCTGGGCGGGCAGCGCCTGGGCGGCGGCGCGTTCGACGCCAGCGCGGGGTCGATCATGGACATGTTCAACTTCACCGGCAGCAACGGGACGAACCCGCCGCTGTATCTCGACTCCACCTACGGCACACCGCTGAACGCGGCGCCAGTGGTGCTCAAGCGAGCCGGCGCAGGCTCGGCGGCGAGCTGATGGATCCGCGCGCTGAACCCTCTCCCCGCGGGCGGCGAGGGTTGGGCGGCGGCGGGCGCACCATCATCCCGTCGCCGGCCTTGGCCAACGCTGCGGAACCTGCGTGTGTCTCAGGACGGATCGCGTACGTGGCAGCCAGCCACACCCCACCCGACGGATCGCGCCATGCCTGACTCCACCGATCTCGCCGCGCGCAAGCCATCCGGGCGTCGTTTTGCGCTGGCGGGCGCCTTGAGCCTGCTGCTGGCCGGCTTCGCCGCGTACGAAGCCACAGCGCAACAACCCACCCTGACCCTGACGGACTGGCTGCAACACCCGGTGGACAGCGCCATCCTTGTCACCGGAGCCAACCCGGACCCGGCCCCGCTCGTCGTGCCTCCGAAGCAACCACTGTCCGCCGTCGCGCAACTGGGCAGGCGCTTGTTTTTCGACGCCGGCTTGTCCGCCTCCGGCAGGCAGTCCTGTGCGTCCTGCCATGACCCTGCCCAAGGCTACAACCCGCCGCCGGGCAGTGGTCCGGTGATGCTGGGCGGCCCGCATCTCGCCACGCCGGGGTACCGCCCGCCACCCTCGCTGGCCTATCTCTACCGTCAGCCGAACTTCTCCATCGGCCCCGACAACGCAGAGAACGAAACCATCACCCTGCGACAACTCATCCATCTGGGCCAGGCTGCCACGCGCATCACCAAAACGGCGCGGAGCACGGCTGCGACGGCACACAATCTGGTGCCGCAAGGCGGGTTGTTCTGGGATGGGCGCGTCAACACCTTGCAGCAGCAGGCCGATGGCCCGTTGTTCAACCCCGTGGAAATGGACGCCGGCTCGCCGCAGCGCGTGGCCACCATCATCCGGCGCCAGCCCTACGCCAAGGACTTTGTGCAGCTCTTCGGCCCCAATGTGCTCGCGGATCCGCAGTTGACCGTGGCCGAAGCGCTGTTCGCCATCGCCCGCTACCAGATCGAAGCTCAAAGCTTTCACGCTTTCAGCAGCAAGTACGACGCCTGGCTGCAGGGCAAGGCGCGCATGAGCCCGCAGCAAATGCGTGGCTATCTCGCGTTCAACGATGTGCACAAGGGCAATTGCGCCGCCTGCCACCTCGACAAACCCACGGCCAATGGACTGGCACCCCTGTTCACCGACACGCAGTACGAGGCTTTGGGCGTGCCACGCAATCCGCACCTTCCAGCGAACAACAACCCCCGCCATGTCGACCTTGGCCTGTGCGGCCCGCTGCGCACGGATTTGGAGAACCAGCCCGAGTACTGCGGCCTGTTCCTCACCCCCACCTTGCGCAACGTGGCGCGGCGGCCGGTGTATTTCCACAACGGCGTGTATCACGACCTGAGGCAGGTGCTCGATTTTTACAACTTCCGCGACGTGCGGCCGCAAGCCATCTATCCGGTTGGCGCCGATGGCAACGTTGACAAGTACAACGACCTTCCCGCCCGCTACCGCGCCAATGTCGACACCATCGACCCGCCGTTCAACCGCAAGCCGGGCCAGCCACCCGCCATGAGCGCACAGGACATGCGCGACATCATCGCCTTCCTCAAGACGCTCAATGACGGCTGGCAGCCGTCACGCCGATGAGGTGGGCAGGAGAGGGGTGAGGCGCGAGAGCGTCAGAAGGCCCCGATCGACCAGGCGCCCGTGCGCACGGCACCCGCCAGGTTCGTCGAGAAGGCCGCCAGGGGCTGCCCTTGGCCCAGCAGCGGAGAGCCCCCGGCGGGAACCGCGTTGAGATAGCTGTACGGAGCGGCGCTGGGATTGCCCAGCGCGCCCAGGTTGGTCAGCATCGGGTTGCCGAACAGGCCCTGCGCGTCGTTACCGGATGCGGCCTGCCACTGCGCAAACGTGTCGTTCGCCACCTGATTGAAGCCCAGGTTGAAGGTGTTGGCATAGCCCGCGTTCCAATAGGCGTTGTGGTTGATGCTCACGCCTGGGTCGGCTCCAGCGCCCTGGTACCAGATCACCGGCTCGGTCTTGTCGAAGCCGACGATGAGGTTGTTGACGACTTGGCTGTTGAAGTTGTTGGTGCCGTTGTTCCACAGATACATCCCGATTGCGTACGTGCCGGGCGGCGTCGTCGGTGGCATGACGATGGTGTTGTTGGCGATCAGCGTATTTTTCAGCCCATGCTGGCTGCTGCTGGTGAGCATGGCATTGCCTTCCCAGTACTCGGCAAGACCCACCCGGAACCCGACGATCAGGTTGTTGTAGATCTGCGTGTTGGCCAGATTGGCCGTGCAGGGGTTGGCCCCGGACGAGCCGCATTCATCGCCGATGGAAAGGCCGGCGTTGAACTTGTACATCGTGTTCCAGGGGTAGACATTGGGATCGTAGGGGTGAATCCAGTCGCTCTGCTTGTAGCCGCTGAAGTACAAGATGTTCCTGCGCGCAACATCGTTGGGCTGGTTGTCGAAGTACATGTTGGCCGACCAGTTGTCCATCGACACGTTTTGCTCGAACACCGTACCCCCGGTTTGCACGCCCGGGGCGCTGCCGTAAGAGATGATGCCTTCGCCGCCGTTGTCGTAGACCACATTGCCACGAGCCAGGCCATTGAGACTGCTGGTGAACACCAGGCCACCGCTCCATCCGCCGCCGGACGAAGCGAAGCCGTTGTTGCCGCGCGGCCAGTTGAGCATGGCGTTCTGGTACACGCGGTTGTAAAGCGCCTGGTTGTTGGCGTTGTTAGCGCCGTCGCCGCCGATGGCCATGAAGTTGATGCCGGCCTTGTCGTTGAACTGCGCGTTGCAGTTACTCACGATGATGTTGCTGCCGTACCCCCAGATGCCGCCGGCCCCCGAGCCTTGCGCGGTCAAGCCATTGAAGACGAGATAGTTCTTGTTGAACCAATAAATCGGATTCGGGTTGGATTGGACCGGAATGACGAGATTGGCCGCCGCAGGCGTGACAGCGCCGAAGTCCACGCTCAGCACACCGGAGTTGTAGGCCCAGAGTCCTGAGCCCGAGGTCACGAGACTGGCGTCGGTGGGCGGGGGGGACGAGGTGGCCTGGTACGCCGCCGAGAGCGCCGGCCTGAGGGGCACATTGTTGACCACGACAGCGTCGGGGGTCACACCAAATGGCGCCTGCCAGACCGAGCCGGAAACCTGCCTCCAGGCGCTTGCTGCGATGACGGGAGAAGCGTCAATGATGACGGGTCCATTGCCGTAGGAGCCGAAGGTGATGGGCTTGCCGGCCACGCCACTGGCACCGTTGATCAGATTGATGGTGCCGTGGTAAGTCCCGGCCGCGATCAAGACGGTGTCGCCCGCCTGCACAAGATCGGCCGCATGTTGGGGGGTGGCAAAAGCCGTCGCCAACGACGTGCCATTGTTGCTGTCGCTGCCCGTGGGACTGACGTAGTAGGTCTTGCCCGTCGCCGACGGCGGCGTCACCGGCGTGCTGGGGCTCCACACTTGCCAGGGAGTGGCGATGGACTGGAAGCTGGAGGGAACGGGCGCTGGGAAGTTGCTGCCTGAACCGATCGCCGTCTGCGCCGCAGTGGTGGTTGTCGTCGAAGCGGTGGCCATGCCTGATATCGTCGCAGCACCAATGTCCGCTGAACTCATGGTGCAAGTCGACGCATTGCTCACGGTGGGTTTGCAGGGAATGACCCCGGTTGCCGCAAGCGTGCTCGTGCTCGAAGAGCCTGCGGCACTGGCCATGCCGCCCGAACCTCCGCCGCAACCGGTCAAGGTCAGGGCAAGGAAACCCGCCAGGGCGGCTGTCGTTAATGCGTGGGTATTCATAGTCATCCAATCCACAAATGCAAATCCTGCAAATCAAAAAAGACCGGCGATCCTTGCGGGGCCGCTCAGAACCGGTAGGCCATGGCGACCTGGAGAACCGGATATTCCCGAGATCGACTCGATGCACCCAAGTACGCCGCCTGCGCGGCTTGAGTCACCCCGGAGGGCCCCGATGCGCCCAAAGCGCCTTCGCCAACTGCGGCCACGTCGAGCTGCCCTGGGTAGGCCACTTCGATGTCGCTCCGGAACTGCCAGCCTTGGGCTGGGCTTTTGCCGCTCCAGTCCGGGCTGGAAGACCCGGCGAGGTTTGAAAACGCAACGCTGTTGCCCCCTTGAGCCTCCGCCGTCAACCGTCCGGCCGTGGCGTTGCCGGCACCGGGGCGTTGCAACGGCAGACCGATGGCTGACCATGGGTTGCTGCTCGCGATCCCGTGAGTCCAACGCAAAGCGGCGCTCCAGAGATGTGCATCTGCGAAAGGCCGCCACACCAGCGGCTGCGGATGCTGCACCGGACGGCCGGTTTGGGTCTTCTCCTGGTTCTCCTGAGGGACGCAACGCTTGCTGTTCACCACCATGCGCACCGAGGCCAGGGCATGGCTGCTGCCGGCGCCCCAGAGCCCTGCACCAACAATTGCCACGGCGGCGACACGCCAGGTTTTCACGCGCTGTGCTCCAGAATCGGCTGCTGGGTGACAAAAGCCGCAAACCGGGCCTCAAGGTGTGAAGGATTGCCGGATCACGATGACTGCATTCTGGTTGCCGCACCCGGGATGCTCCATCGGAGGTTTCAGAATGCAACCGTCAGCCGTAGACTGAATCGCGCGTCAGAATTTCCTGACAACCCACGATTGCGGGATGGGTTCCCGAGGCCGGGCGCTCGACAATCCCCGCAGTCTGAGACTGCGATGTCAGCTGCCTACCGCCACCCAAGTTCGAAGCGCCCATGCCAAGCCGTTGCCCGCCACCCGCAGAGGCCAACCGTTGCGTGTGCCGATGCGTTGACGCCGGCATTTGTGCCCCTGCTCGCGCTGCCGCCGCCGATGCCCGGCCGGCCTGATTGCAAGGTCTTGGCCCGGGCCTGACACCATGCCTGCACCCCCACGCACTTCGCCGACTCCAGCGACAACCGCGCCGGGCAAGCCGGCACCTGAAGCTGCGCCTCAGCCCGCGGCGCGCCAGTTGATCGATCGCCTGCCCGGCTTCGTCTTTTGCCTGGAGCATGCCGGCGACCAACTGCGCTTCACCGAAGCCAGCGCCGGCTGCCAGGCGGTCTGCGGCCTCGATGGCGCCGGGCTGAATGCGCGGGACGGCGGATTCCTCAGCCTGATCGACACGCGCGACCTGGCGGCGTTCCACACCACGCTGCAGGGCAGCGGCGTCAGTGGCATCTGGAACTGGGAGGGCCGGCTGCGCACCCCTTACGGGCCGAAGTGGGTCAACATCCGCGCGCAGACCCGGCTGCTGGGGCCGCTGCAGGCCGAATCGGCGGGCATCATGCTCAATGTGAGCCTGAGCCACCGGCGCGAGAGCCAGTTGCGCGACCGCTCGGCCGAACTGCGCAACATGGCGGTGCGGCTGGAGTCGGTGCGCGAGCTGGAGCGGGCACGCCTGGCGCGCGACCTGCACGACGACCTCGGCCAGGTGCTGACGGCGCTGAAGATGGATCTGGCCTCGTTGCACCATCTGCTGCGCAAGCCCGTGAGCGCAGCGCATGCGCAGTTGTTCGACAGCATGGACCGGTTGATCGACGCCGCCGCCGATGCCGGCCGCCGGGTCGCCGCCGAATTACGCCCCAGCGTGCTGGACCTCGGCCTGGAGCCGGCGCTGCGCTGGCTGACCGATCAGCACCGCGCGCGCTACGGCATACGCCTGCATTGCAGTGCGCGGGTGCAGGCGACGGTCGACGAACTCATGGCCACCGAGATCTTTCGCATCGCCCAGGAGGCACTGACCAATATCGCCCGCCATGCCCAGGCCGGCCAGGCCTGGCTGAAGTTGGTCGAGGAGCCCGATGGCCTTTGCCTCGAAGTGCGCGACGACGGCCGGGGTTTCGGCGTGCCGCAGACGGAATCCGCCA
Organism: Burkholderiales bacterium; assembly: GCA_013044035.1. Taxonomy (GTDB): domain Bacteria; phylum Pseudomonadota; class Gammaproteobacteria; order Burkholderiales; family Burkholderiaceae_C; genus Thiomonas_A. The sequence goes on along the minus strand of JABEVE010000088.1, from coordinate 12,334 downwards.
CCCTCGCACAGCGCCCGACCTACGGCCTGCGCGGCATGCGCGAGCGTGCGTTGCTGATGGGCGGCAGCTTCAGCCACGGGCCGGCGCCCGAAGGCGGCGCCATGATCCGCGTCTGCCTGCCGCCGCAGGAGCCCAGCCATGCTTAAGCTCAGCCTGCGCGTGCTCATCGTCGACGACCATGCCTTGCTGGCCGAAAGCGTGGCGCGCTTTCTGCAGGCCAACTCCATTGAAGCTGCCTGGTGCGCCGACCCCGGACAGGCGCTGCAGCGCATGCGCGAGGAGGACTGGAGCGTGGTGCTGCTGGACTTGTCCATGCCCGACGGCAACGGCCTGGATTTGCTCAAGCGCATCAAGCTCGTCAAGCCGGGCCTGCCGGTGCTCATCCTCAGCATGCACCCCGAGCAGCAGTTCGCCCTGCGCGCCTTGCGCAATGGCGCGGCGGGTTACCTGACCAAGGGCTGCAGCCCGGAAATCGTGATCGAGGCCATCCGCAAGGTGGCGCGTGGCGGGCGCTATCTCACCGCCGTGGTGGCCGATCAGCTCGCCACCCATCTCGACGACGGCGGCAGCACCGAGGCGCCGCACCTGCGCCTGTCCGACCGTGAAATGCAAGTCTTCATGCGACTGGCGCAAGGCAGCAGCGTCAACGGCATTGCCGAGGAATTGCACATCAGCGGCAAGACCGTGAGCACCCACAAAACCCGGCTCATGGCCAAACTGGGGTTGGACAAGGACGCCGATCTGGTGCGCTACGCCATGCACCAGGGGCTCATCACCTGACCGGGTCCGCCACCCGCGGTCGCACCACCATCTCGGCCATGGCCAGATCGCTCGGGCCGCCGCGTTGCCGCAGGCCGGCCACGACGCCCTCGCGGTTCTCGGCGGGCTGGTTCTGGCTCGCCTTCCACTTGCCCTGCAGGCTGGTGAGCGGCAGCTCGATGCCGACGATGGCGCCCAGCATGCGCTCGATGTAGTCGGGTGGCGCATCGTCCACCGCCCAGGCCCGGGGCTGCGCGGCCTCGTGGGTGCGGGTCAGCGCCGTCACCAGTTCACGCAGCCAGGCCACATCGTCCACCACCCGCAGCGGCCCGCGCGCGTGCACCACGGTGTAGTTCCAGGTCGGCACCACCTTGCCGGTTTCGCGCTTGGTGGCGTACCAGTTCGGGCTGATGTAAGCATCGGCGCCGTGAAACACGGCCAGCACCTCGCTGCCCTGCGGCGTGTCGCGCCACACCGGGTTGGCCCGCGCCACGTGGCCGCGCAACAGGCCGTGCGCCGAGCCGTCGTCCAGCCACAGCAGCGGCACCGGGTTGGCGTCCAGCCCCTGCGCGCCGTGGGTGATGAGGGTCGCGAGCGGATGGTCGCGCATCAAGGCCTGCAGGGCCGGCGCGTCAGGTTGCGCGAAATGCGAGGGCATATACATGGTTTGTCTCCGTGAGGTCAGCGTCCACCGCTGATGTCGAGCAGGCTGCCGGTGCAGTACGAAGCCGCGTCGGACAGCAGCCAGATGATGGCCTGTGCCACCTCGTCGGGCTGGCCGCCGCGCTGCATCGGCACCGAGGCCTTCACCCGCTCGACCCGGTCAGGCTCGCCGCCGCTGGCATGGATGGCGGTGTGGATGACGCCGGGACGCACCGCGTTGACGCGAATGCCCTCGGCCGCCACTTCCTTCGCCAGGCCGATGGTGAAGGTATCGATCGCCCCCTTCGACGCGGCGTAATCCACATACTCGCCGGGAGAGCCCAGTCGCGCTGCGGCGGACGAGACATTGACGATGGCCCCGCCCGCGCCGCCCTGCCGCGTGGACATGCGACGCACCGCTTCGCGCGCGCACAGAAAACTGCCGATGACGTTGACCGCGAACACCCGCGTCAACCGCGCCGCGCTCATGTCCGCCACCTGCGCCCGCGGCTCCAGCATGCCGGCGTTGTTCACCAGCGCCCGCAGCGGCCCCAAGGCGTCGGCCTGCTCGAACAGGCGCGACACCTCGGCCTCCACCGCCACATCGGCAGCCACCGCGACGGCTTCGCCGCCCCGTTTGCGGATCTCCGCCACCATCGCGGCGGCTTCGTCGGCATGGCTGCGGTAGCTCAGGCAGACGGCGTAGCCCGCCATCGCAGCACGGAGCGCCGTGGCCGCGCCGATGCCGCGGTTGCCGCCCGTCACCAACAACACAGAGTTCATGGTCCATCTCGATACGACGTGCAAGACCTCCATTTTCGTCCTTTATGGCGCGCGTACCGGCCTACCATCGAGCATGCTGAAGTCCGCAGCACACCATGCCCGCAGCAGGTTCTCAACCCATGCCCCGAACAGCCTCGACCCGCGAACAAGCACGCTTCACCTTCGCCCAAGATCTGGCCGGCATGGAAATGCTCACGGCCAGCTACCGGGCGCATCGCTTCGCGCCACATGTGCACGACACCTATGTGATTGCGCTGATCGAGCGGGGGGCCGAGCAATTTCGCTGCGGTCGCGCCGACTGGCTGGCGCCGGCAGGCAGCCTAGTGATCGTGCCGCCGGGCGCCTTGCATACCGGGCAGCGCGGCTGCGACGCGGGCTGGAGCTACCGCGTGTTTTATCCCGCGCCGCAACTGCTAGTCGCGCTGATGGCGGAATGGCCGGGCGCGACGCCAGCACCGCCCGCCTTTGGCGACACCGTGCTCACCGACCCACCGCTGTTCCGGGTCTTGCACCACCTGCACCTGCTGCTGCATGGCGAGGCCTGCGCCCTGCATCGCGCCAGCGCCTGGCGCACGGCCATGGGCGCTTTGCTGCTGCGTCACGCCGGGCTCGCACCACGCCAGCCGGGGCGCGAAACCAGCGCCGTGCGCAGGGCACAAGACCTGCTGCGTGCCGATGCCGGGGCCACGTTGGGCCTGACCGATCTGGCCAGCGCCGTGGGCTTGAGCCCGTGGTATTTGAACCGGGTGTTTGCCCGCGATGTCGGCATGCCGCCGCACGCCTGGCGCAACCAATGGCGACTGGCGCAGGCCAAGACCCTGCTGCGGCGTGGGCAAGCTCCGGCGAAGGTCGCTGCGGCGCTGGGCTTTGCCGACCAGTCGCATCTGCACCGGCAGTTCAAACGTGCGTTCGGCGTCACGCCAGGGGTTTATCGCGGCGAATGCGGCGGCGGGAAGCGGAGTTGAGTCAGAGATGCGCAGGCACCGAAGGCGTGCCGGAATCTGCACAGCAGCGCAAGAACGTTCAAGACCTGCCGCCGCAGACCGCGTAGTCTGCTGGCATGGCCTCCTTCACCCTCACACCGCCCCCCGTCTGGCCCGACCGCCGCCTTGAATTCCTGCACGGAGCACGCGACACCGTGCCGCTACTGCTGGGCGCCGCGCCCTTCGGGCTGATATTCGGCGCGCTGGCGGCGGGCAGCGCGTTAGGTTCCAGCGGGGCACTGGCGATGTCGGCCCTGGTCTTCGCCGGCTCGGCGCAGTTCATCGCCCTGAGCCTGCTGGGCAGCGGCACCAGCGGGCTGATCGTGGTCTTCACCACCCTGGTGGTCAATCTGCGCCATGTGCTGTACTCCGCCAGCCTGCAGCCTCAGGTGGCCAGGTTGCCGCAGCGCTGGCGCCTGCTGCTGGCCTTCTGGCTCACCGACGAAACCTATGCCGTGGTGTATCACCGCTACGCCCGTGACGACGGCGCCCCGTTCAAGCACTGGTACACCGCCGGCTCCGGCGCCATCATGTACGCCAACTGGCTGGGCTGGACGGCGGCCGGCGTGTGGCTGGGGCAGGCCAGTCCGGCGCTCGCGCATCTCGGGCTGGAGTTCGCGCTGGTGGCCACGTTCGTGGGCATCGTCGTGCCCTTGCTGCGCGACGCGCCGAGCATCGCCGCCAGCCTCTCCGCGGCAGCCGTGGCCCTGCTGGCGCGCGATCTGCCCTACAAACTTTCGCTGCTGGCCGCGGCGTTCGCCGGGGTGCTGGTCGGCGTGTGGCTGGACGCGCGCGCCGCAGCGCGTTCGCCCAAGCCCGACGGCGGGGAGAGCCCCCGATGAGCGCCACGCTCTGGGTTGTGATCGGCGGCATGGCGGCCGTCACCTTCGTCATTCGCTACGCCCTGTTCGGGCTGGGCAGCCGGCTGCGGTTTTCACCGCGTGTACGGCAGGCCCTGCGCCATGTGCCGGTGGCGGTGCTCACGGCCATCGTCGCTCCCATGGTGCTGCTGCCCGACGGCCAGCATTGGGACCTGAGCTGGCGCAACCCCTGGCTGGCCGGGGCCCTGGCCAGCGCCTTGCTGGTGCTGGGCACGCGCCGTCTGCTGACCGCCATCGCCGGGGGGCTGGCGGTGTATTTGCTGTGGCGCTGGGGCTTCGGCCCGGCTTGATCGACGCCAGCATGCTCTGGCGCCAGCACTGCTCCCCAGTGGCCATGCCACTGCGTCATGCGCCTTTCGGCCAGGGCGTCGGCTTTGGGGGCAAGCCTGGAGCGGTGTCGTGACGATGGCTGCATCGGCCTCGATTTGAGCTGTCCTTGCGGTCGATCAGGCCCCCGAATAAACTGTGTTTTTATACAGTCTTCAGACGCCGTGATACCCCCAAGAATCATCCCCATCCACCGCACGGGCGTCGCCGCGGCGACGCCCGATGCGGGCCGCGACGCGCTCAAGGGGCGCGGCACGGCGGTGGCCATACCCCACCGCTTCGAGCCCAGCACACGCGAGGCGTTCGACGACGGCTGGGACACGCTCGATGAAGCCGCGCTGGCCCGCGGCGAGGCGCCGCCGCCCGCCACCACGGTGACCCACGAGCAGGCACGCTCCCTGCTCACGCGCAACAGTTCGCCCGACATTCCCTTCACCCTCTCGCTCAACCCTTACCGCGGCTGCGAGCATGGCTGCATCTACTGCTACGCGCGGCCGACGCACGCCTATCTGGACCTCTCCCCCGGGCTGGATTTCGAAACCCGGCTGGTGGCGAAAATCAACGCTGCCAGCGTGCTGCAGCGCGAACTGGCACGGCCCGGCCATCAGGCCAGTTGCATTGCCATCGGCTCCATCACCGACGCCTACCAGCCGATCGAGCGCGAGCTGCGCATCACCCGCGCCGTGCTGCAGGTGCTAGGCGACTGCGCCCACCCCTACGCCCTCATCACCAAGTCCGCCGGCGTGCTGCGCGACCTCGACCTCATCGCCCCTGCCGCACACGCCGGCCGCGCCTGGGTGAGCGTGAGCATCACCACGCTCGACGCGCAACTCGCCCGCACGCTCGAACCCCGGGCCCCGGCGCCGCACCGTCGGCTGGAGACGGTGCGGCGCCTGGCGGCGGCCGGTGTGCCGGTGGGAGTGAACGTGGCGCCCATCATTCCCTTCATCAACGATGGCGACATCGAAGCCATCGTCCAGGCCGCGGCCGATGCCGGCGCGCGCAGCATCCACCACACCGTGCTGCGCCTGCCCTGGGAAGTGGCGCCGTTGTTTCGGCAATGGTTGCAAGTGCATGCCCCCGAGCGCGCCGCGCGGGTCATGGCGCGGGTGCAGGATTTGCACGGCATCGTCGCTGAGCAACGCGTCGCGCAACACGGCCGTCCTGCACGCGACTACGACGCCCGCTTTGATCAGTGCATGCACGGCACCGGCCCCTGGGCCGAACTCATTCGCCAGCGCGTTGCCAAAGCCCGCGCGCGCGCCGGTCTGAATCAGCCGGGGCTCACGGCCTTGGACGCCAGCGCCTTTCGTCCACCCGTAGTCCCGTCGGCCCTGGATGCGCGGCAGGGCACGCTGTTCTAGCCCTGAGCATGCGGCCAGAGCATGGCCATCGCAAAGATGGCTTTCGTCATGCCCAGCGCCTACCATCAGCCAGGGCCTGGGGAGCCGGCGCCCTCTCGACATGGCGCGCGCCTGCAAGCACGGGCCTTTTGCAATCCACGATCAGGAGTCCCCCATGGCAACCAGTTTCGAATTGCTCAAGAACGACAAAGGCCACTTCCACTTTTCCCTCAAGGGCGCCGACGGCGGCACCTTGCTGCGCAGTGAGTCCTACGAGTCCAAGCCCTCGGCCGAGAATGGCATCGCCTCCGTGAAGAAGAACAGCCTGCTGGCCGAGCGCTTCGAGCGCCTGACCGCCAGCGACGGCCGCGCCTACTTCAACCTGAAAGCCGGCAACCACCAGATCGTCGGCACCAGCCCGATGTTCGCCAAAGCCGAAACCCGTGACGCCGCCATCGCCGCCGTGCAGGCCCACGCCGAACAAGCGCCGGTGCACGATCGCAGCGCTTGAGCATGAACGGCCCCAGGCCGCAGCCTCACAACACCAGTTCCCCAGTTGGAGAACCAGGAAGGTCAGCCGGCCAAGGCCCGCGAGATCCATCCCGGTGCGTCAGCACCCTCTCGTATCGAACCGCGCCCGGTTTTTCAACCGGGCGTGAGGGGCTTGGGCGCATCAAAGCCGCGTCCCGCGACATGGTGTAGGCCAACAACCCGGATTGGCTGAGCTACACGGCACTCAGCCTGCCACAGCGGACCGCCCTCGATCTGCAGCCAAGTCGCCTTCGGGGCGGCTTACCGCCCGAAGACGCTCAGAACAGCCCGGCCTGGTAGTCCTGCATGGCCTGCATCACTTCCTCGCGGGTGTTCATGACGAAGGGGCCGTAGTGCGCCACGGGCTCGTGCAGAGGCCGCGCGGCGATGATGAGGAAGCGTGCCGGGGTGGCGCCCGCCTGCACGCGCAGCACGGTGGCGTCGCTGGCACGCAGGATGGCCATGCGGTGTGGGCGCAGCGGCGTAGCGTTCGGGCCGACCCCGAATTCGCCTTCGATGCCGTGCACCAGCACGGTCTGGCCGGCGGGCGCGGTCCAGTGGAAGGTCTGGCCTGCCGGAACCGTGAGGTCGAGATAGGTGGGCTGGGTGGGGCGCTCGCGCACCGGGCCTTGCACGGGCGTGCCGTCGTCGCCGGCGAAGCTGCCGGCAATGACGCGTGCCTGCACGCCGTCGGCGCGGCGCACCAGCGGAATGCTGTCGGGGGCGATGTCCTGGTAAGCCGGCTCGTCCATCTTGTGCGCGGCGGGCAGGTTCAGCCAGAGCTGGAAGCCCCACATCAGGCCCTGCTCCTGCTGCGGCATTTCTTCGTGGACGATGCCGCGCGCGGCGGTCATCCACTGCACGCTGCCGGGGGCGAGATCGCCGCGGTTGCCCTTGTTGTCGCCATGGCGCATGCGTCCGGCCATCATGTAGGTGACGGTCTCGAAGCCGCGATGCGGGTGCGGCGGAAAGCCGCCGATGTAGTCGGCCGCAGTGTCGGAGCGGAATTCGTCGAACAGCAGGAAGGGGTCGATCAGCGCGGCGAGCTGGGGCTCCAGCACGCGGGTGAGCTTGACGCCGTCGCCGTCGCTGCTGGCGCGCCCATCCACCACGCGGGCCACGCGCATGAGGGCGTCGGTCGCGGCGGCTGGTGCCGATGCGGCGACGGCCGGGGCAAGGCCTGTGGAATGCGACAAGGTGGTGGTGGCAGACATGGCGAGCTCCAGTAGGGCCACCGCGCCGGCAAAGGCTGCCGGCACGGCGGGTTGGTCATTTTCGATTATGGTGATATGCGGGCGTTCGTACCGAACGCAAGGGCTTGGCCAGCCTCTCGCGCGGCGCGCTCCGTGGGTGATCGCCGCCGTCCGGTGGCTTGCCCGAACCCGGCATGTCGACCCGTCCCGCAACGCCCAAGACCGGAGCTCCAGCCATGACCACCCCCGTTCCCAGCACCATCATTCGCCACCTCTACCAGGCCCACGAGCACGACCTTGGCGGCGGCTTCATCGTGCGGCGGCTGCTGCCCGGTCATCCGCAGCAGGGTGTTGGTCCCTTCCTGTTTTTCGACCACTTCGGCCCCACCACGATTGCCGCCGGCCAGAACGTGGACGTGCGGCCGCACCCGCATATCGGCCTGGCGACCGTCACCTATCTGTTCGAAGGCGCCATGCTGCACCGCGACCATCTCGGCACCGTGCAGCGCATCGAGCCTGGCGCGGTGAACTGGATGCTGGCCGGGCGCGGCATCGTGCATTCCGAGCGCGTGCCCGACGACCTGCGCGGCCGCGCCTGGACCAGCCATGGCCTGCAGCTGTGGGTGGCGCTGCCCCAGGCGCATGAGGACGACGCGCCGGGTTTTCACCACGCGGCGGCCGGCGATTTGCCCGAGACCACGTCAGGGGCGGTGCGTGTGCGCGTGCTGCTGGGGCGTGCTTTTGGCCTGGCCTCGCCGGTGCCGGTGCTCTCGCCGCTGGCGTATGTCCATGCCCACTGGCATGATGCCGGCCGTTGGCGCCTCGAGCCGGACTACACCGAGCGCGCCATCTACCCGGCGCGTGGCGCCGTGCACCTCGGCGGCATCACGCTGCAGCCGGGTCATATGGCGCTGCTCGCCCCGGGCCAGGCCGCGGAGGTGCATGCCGAGGCCGGCACCGAAGCCGTGCTGATCGCGGGCGAGCCCCTGGAGGGGCCGCGCTTCATCCACTGGAACTTCGCCTCCAGCCGGCGCGAGCGCATCGAGCAGGCCCGGGCCGACTGGGCCGCCGAGCGCTTTCCCACCATTCCGGGTGACGATCTCGAGCGCATTCCGCTGCCGGCACGCTGAGGCTGCGGACTGGCAGCCGAGCTGCTGCGCGAACGACGGCAGCGCCAGGTCAAGCGCGCCTCACATCTTGATACACCAGGCCCCGGCGTTTGCCACCATGATTGCCGCATAACAGCCATTCGGGAGACAAACCATGAGCCGCATTCCCACGCCGGGCGCCACGTCAGCGTCCGCCGCCACCATCGCCGCCCGCATCGACCGCCTGCCGCCATCGAAAACCGTGCGCAACATGGTCGTGCTGCTGTCGCTCGGCGGCTGCTTCGAGTTCTACGACCTGTTCCTCACCGCCTACATCGCCCCCGGCCTGTTCAAGAGCGGGGTGTTCACGGCCACGACCAAGGCTTTCCTCGGCTTCGAGGGGATCGCCAGCTTCGTGGCCGCGCTGTTCCTCGGCCTGTGGGTGGGCACGCTGTTCGTGAGCTGGTTCTCGGACCGCTACGGCCGGCGACCGGTCTACACCTGGGCGCTGGTCTGGTACTGCTTCGCCACGCTCATCATGGCGTTTCAGCAGACGGCGATGAGCATCGACATCTGGCGCTTCCTGGCTTCCATCGGCATCGGCGTGGAGCTGGTGAACATCGACACCTACGTCTCGGAGCTGGCGCCGCAGGCCAAGCGCGGCTCGTACTTCGCGATGAACCAGTTCATCACCTTCAGCGCCGTGCCCATCGTCGCGTTTCTCGGCTGGCTTCTGGTGCCGCACCACATCGCCGGGTTGGACGGCTGGCGTTGGGTGGCCATCATCGGCGCGCTGGGCGCCATTCCCATCTGGTTCATCCGCCTGGGGCTGCCGGAATCGCCGCGCTGGCTGGAGCGCAAGGGACGCGTGGCCGAGGCCGACGCCATCCTGCGGCGCATCGAAACCCGGGTGCAGGCCGAGACTGGCAGGGCGCTGCCGCAACCGCAGGTGGTGCCGGGCGAAATCGCCGAGGCGGCGGGCCGCTGGAGCGAGATCTGGAGCGCGGCTTATCGCCAGCGCACCGCCATGCTCATCGTCTTCAACATCCTGCAGACCGTGGGCTATTACGGCTTCGCCAGCTGGGCGCCGACCTACCTCATCGCCAAGGGTTACGACATTCCGAAGTCGCTGCTCTACACCTTCATCATCGCCATCGCCTACCCGGTGTCCTCGCTCATCGGCACCACCTTCGGCGACCGCGTCGAGCGTAAATGGCTGATCGTGGCTCCGGCGCTGGGCGTGGCGCTGTTCGGGCTGCTGTTCGCCAACGCCGGCGGCGCTGCGACCATCATCCTGTTCGGCATTCTCGTGACCTTCTGCAACAACATCATGAGTTACGCCTTCCACGCCTACCAGAGCGAGCTGTACCCCACGCGCATCCGGGCCCAGGCCGTGGGCTTCGTCTATTCGTTCAGCCGCATCAGCGCGGTCATCAGCGGCTTCATCATCGCCGACCTGCTCAAGACCTCGGGCGATGTGGGTGTGTTCACCTTCATCGCCGCCGCCATGGTGGGCGTGGCCATCATCATCGGCATCATGGGGCCGAAGGCGACGCAGCGCCGCCTGGAAGACATCGCCCGCTGAGCGCGGACCAGCGAACAGGCCTGCGCCTGGTCGCGCGCCGCGCGAAGGGTCTCGCGGCATACCTGCCGCGTACCTCCAGCGCGGACCAGCTACGGAGTTGCGCCTGTCGGCAGGCCTTGCGCGGCGTCTCGCCGCGTGCATGCTCCGTCCCACCGGCCACGAACCAGCATCCCTGGGCCGCCTTCACCGCGGCCGGGGATAATGGCGTCACCCCATACCAGGAGGCTTCCATGAATCCCGCAAGCAACCGGCCGTACCGCCACGTACCCGTCGGCCAGGCCCTGGCCTGGTGGGGCGAAGGCTGGCGCAGCTTCATGCGCGCACCGCTGCCCTGGGTGGGCCTGAGCATCGGACTGCTCATCATCCTGCTGGTGTTGCACGCCTTGCCGCTGGGCGGGTTGTTGTCACAATGGCTCAGCCTGCCGCTGTTCGCGCTGGGGGCGGTGTATGCCTCCTTTTTGCGCCGGCGCTGGGCGCAGGCGCGCAGCATCACGCCGCAGGGCATGCCGGTGGAGCCGGCCACCGAGGGCGCGCTGCGAGATTCCACCCGGCTCTGGAAAGACCGCGTCGGTCCCTTGTTGCTGGTCTCGGTGCTGGTGCTGGTGCTGGGCGGGGCTTTCGGGGTCTTGCTGGTGCTGGGCCTGGGCGCCGTGTTCGGCGTCGGCCTGGCAAGCATGGGGGCGCTGGCGCACGTGATGACGCCGGGCGTGGGCATGTTGGCCGGCCTGGGCGCCGTGGCCAGCGGCATGTTCACGCTGATGTTGCTGGCGCTGCTCGCCCTGTTCCTGTTGAATGTCGCGTTCTGGTTCGTCAACACCCTGGTCACGCTGGGCGGCGCCACGCCGTGGGAGGCGATTGCGCTGTCGTTCAAGGCCGGCTTCGCCAACTTTGGCGCGCTGCTGCTGTTCACCTTGCTGCTCATCCCCATCGGTTTCGTCGCCATGGTTCCGATGGGCCTGGGCCTGCTGGTGCTTCTGCCCGTGTTGTCGGGGGCGTCGTACGCGTCGTATCAGGACGTCTTCGGGCAAGCATCCGGTCCGCCCGAATCACGCGATCAGGCGCCCGGCTTCGTCGGTTGAACGCGTGCCTTACGCCCCCTCCCGCCGTTCCCAACGCACAGCCCCGCCGATGGATGTCAACACCTACTTGCGCGACCATATCCGCACCGTGCCCGACTGGCCCGCCCCCGGCGTGCAGTTCCGCGACATCACCCCCTTGCTGCAAAACCCGCGCGTGTTCCGCGTGCTGATCGACCAGTTCGTGCACCGCTACATGGCGCCCGAACTGCGGCCCGACGTGGTGGCCGGCATCGACGCGCGCGGCTTCATCCTGGGCGCGGTGGTTGCCTACGAACTCAACATCGGCTTCGTGCCCATCCGCAAAAAAGGCAAGCTGCCTTACACCACGGTGGAGGAGAGCTACGAACTGGAGTACGGCAGCGCCACGGTGGAAATCCACACCGACGCGGTGCGGCCGGACAACCGCGTGCTCCTGATCGACGACCTCATCGCCACGGGCGGCACGATGATGGCGGGCAAGCGCCTGCTGGAGAAACTCGGCGCGCGTGTGATCGAAGGCGCCGCCATTGTCGATCTGCCCGAACTCGGCGGCTCCACAGCGCTGCGCGCCACCGGACTGTCCCTGTTCACCCTGGTGGACTATGCCGGTGCTTGAGGGTCGTCGCGCCTGCTGCAGACTCGCCGCCTGCGCCGTGCTGAGCGCCTGGCTCGGCGTGCCGGCAGCGCCGGCGCAGACCGCGCCCGAAGTCTCCATCGCCAGCGTCGACAGCATCGACTTCCGCGGCCAGACCGCCGTGCTGGACCTGACGCTGTCGATCCGCAACACCGCCGGCCTGGCCCTGCCGCTGCAGGCGCTGCATTTTCATTGCGGCTTCAACGGCGTCGACGTGGCGCAGGGCCAAAGCACCGCCCCTGTCACCATCCCCGCTGGCGGCCGGGCCATGGTCCCGGTGCGCCTGCACGTCGACAGCGCCAGCCTGTTGGGCGTTCTCGCCAACCTGCCCCCTGACGGCCGCGTGAATTACGCACTCCAGGGCCACGCCGAGATCGGCCTGACCATGCTGCAGATCCCGTTCAGCCACCAGGGCGTCATCGCCCTGCGTTGACTCTGCTGCTGTTTTTCTGCACTCGCGCCACCCCAATCGGGCAGGCTGCAAGGCCTGCACTGCGGGCAGGGGTGAACTGACGACGCGGGGATGC
>JABEVE010000087.1 GCA_013044035.1 Burkholderiales bacterium | reverse complement strand
ACTCATCCATCCGATCGCCATGGAAGAAGGCCTGCGCTTCGCCATCCGCGAGGGCGGCCGCACCGTCGGCGCCGGCGTCGTGGCAAAAATTATCGAGTAGTTGAGAGGTACTCCTCGTTTTTCCGCTCTTTGGAACCGCAATGCAAAGCCAGAAAATTCGTATTCGCTTGAAGGCCTTCGACTACCGCCTCATCGACCAGTCTGCACTTGAGATCGTCGACACGGCCAAGCGCACTGGGGCCATTGTCAGGGGCCCGGTGCCGCTGCCAACGCGCCTGCAGCGATTTGATATCCTGCGTTCGCCCCATGTGAATAAAAGCTCACGCGATCAGTTCGAGATTCGCACGCACCAGCGTCTGATGGACATTGTCGATCCAACGGACAAGACGGTTGACGCGTTGATGAAGCTTGACTTGCCTGCTGGTGTCGATGTCGAAATCAAGTTGCAGTAAAAAAATCACAAACCCCTACACAGAAGACACGCGCCTGACTATACTAGAACGTTTTCCAGCGTCTTGGCTCGAGTCCTTGATTGAGCGGACCTAGGTTCAGGTGAATCGTTTGGCGCAAACGGCATCTCCGGGCAACAGCTCGAAGTTGCGAGTTTTGCAAATCTGCATATGACGCCAGCCAATCGCAGCTGGCATGGAGAAAAGAATGAGTACGCAAGCACTCGGCCTTGTTGCGCGCAAGGTCGGCATGATGCGAGTGTTCACGGACGACGGGGTGTCGATTCCCGTCACCGTTTTGGACGTTTCTCGCAACGCCGTGGCGCAAATTCGCCGGTCTGACAAGGACGGTTACAGTGCCATCCAGGTTGCTTTTGGCGCAACCAAGCCATCATCGCTGACCAAAGCTGAGGCAGGGCATCTGGCCAGTGCGTCGGTCGAACCTGCAAAGCTTCTTTGTGAATTTAGGGTGACCGCGGATGTGGCTGCGACTTACCGACCCGGCAGCAAACTTTCCGCAACGCTTTTTGCGGTTGGGCAAATGCTAGACGTCCGTGGTGTCACCATTGGCAAAGGCTACGCTGGTGCGATCAAGCGTCACCATTTTTCCTCCAATCGTGCCTCACATGGCAACTCGGTCACAACGCGCGCTCCGGGCTCAATCGGTATGGCGCAGGATCCGGGGCGTGTATTCCCTGGAAAGCGGATGTCTGGACGACTGGGCGGTACCAATGTCACGATTCAGAATCTCGAGGTCGTGCGCATTGATGAGGTGCGAGACCTGATCATGGTGAAGGGCTCGATTCCCGGGGCCGACTCCGGCTGCGTCACGCTGCGGCCAGCAGTGAAAAAGGCGGGAGTTCAATCATGACTCAACTGAATTTTGTTGCCGCCGATGGCGCGCAAGGCGCCGCATTCGACGCTCCTGACACGATTTTTGGCCGTGAATACAACGAAGCACTGATTCACCAGATTGTGATTGCCTATCAGGCCAATGCACGAATGGGCACCCGCGCGCAAAAAGACCGCGCTGAAGTAAAGCACTCTACCCGGAAGCCGTGGCGTCAAAAAGGTACCGGCCGCGCTCGCGCAGGCATGACAAGTTCCCCATTGTGGCGAGGAGGCGGTCGAATTTTTCCGAATTCTGGTGATGAGAATTTCACCCAGAAAATCAACAAAAAGATGTACCGCGCCGGCATGCGTTCCATCCTCTCGCAGTTGGCGCGAGAAGGTCGTGTCATGGTGACCGAGGAGTTGGTTCTCGATGCGCCCAAGACCAAACTGCTCGCCACCAAGTTGCGTGCCATGGGTCTGGATTCGGTTCTATACATCGCCGATTCGATCGATGAAAAACTGATGCTCGCAGCGCGTAATCTGCCCAATGTGTTGTTGGTCGAGCCTCGCTACATGGACCCACTGTCCTTGATTTATTACAAGAAGGTCCTGATTGCCAAGGGCGCTGTGGCCAAGCTGCAGGAGATGCTGTCATGAGTCAGCAACAAGCACAACAACAACGTCTGATGCAAGTTCTGCTTGCGCCGATTATTTCCGAGAAGGCCACGATGCTGGCGGATAAGCGCAACCAGGTTGCGTTCCGCGTGCGCCAGGACGCGAGCAAGGATGAAATCAAGGCGGCAGTCGAGGCCTTTTTCAAGGTTCAGGTCACTGGCGTCCAGGTTTTGAACCAGAAGGGTAAGGTCAAGCGCACGTCACGTGGTGTTGGTCACCGCAGCAATGTTCGCAAAGCCTATGTCAGCCTGGCTGCGGGTCAGGAACTGAACTTTGCCCAGGAGGGTGTCTAACATGGCAGTCGTCAAGGTGAAACCAACTTCCGCCGGCCGTCGCGCCGTCGTGAAGGTTGTCCACAAGCATCTGCACAAAGGCGCACCCGAAAAGAGCTTGCTTGAGCCGCAGAAGCAAAATGCTGGCCGCAACAACAATGGCCATATCACGGTGCGCCATCGCGGTGGTGGCAGCAAGCAGCATTACCGCGTCGTTGATTTCCGCCGCGACAAAGATGGCATCCCGGCAAAGGTCGAGCGCATTGAATACGACCCCAATCGCACGGCACATATTGCCTTGCTGTGCTATGCCGATGGCGAGCGCCGTTACATCATCGCTCCGCGTGGCATTGAGGTTGGCGGCACGGTTCTCAGTGGTGTCGAGGCGCCGATCAAGGCTGGCAATTGCCTACCCATTCGCAGTATCCCCGTGGGTTCCACTATTCATTGCGTTGAGCTGACAGCGGGTAAGGGCGCGCAAATGATCCGCTCGGCTGGATCATCGGCTGTGCTGATGGCGCGTGAAGGTGTCTACGCTCAAGTGCGACTGCGTTCCGGTGAGGTGCGCAAAATCCACGTCGAATGCCGCGCCACCATCGGCGAGGTCAGCAACGAAGAAAATAGTCTGCGCCAGTACGGTAAGGCTGGTGCCAAGCGATGGAAGGGCATACGCCCGACCGTGCGTGGCGTCGCCATGAATCCTGTCGATCACCCGCACGGTGGTGGTGAGGGTAAGACTGGTGAAGGCCGCACCCCAGTCAGCCCATGGGGTACTCCGACCAAGGGCTATCGCACACGCCAGAACAAGCGCACGCAGGGCATGATCGTCTCGCGTCGCAAAAAGTAAGTCAGAGGCTCAGTTATGACACGTTCTCTTAAAAAAGGCCCGTTTTGCGATCTTCATCTGATTCGGAAGATTGAAAACGCAGTTGCAACGAAAGACAAGAAGCCGATCAAGACTTGGTCGCGGCGCTCCACGGTGCTTCCCGAGTTCATCGGCGTGACCGTCGCTGTGCACAACGGCCGCCAGCACATCCCTGTCTACATCACCGATCAAATGGTGGGCCATAAGCTCGGTGAGTTTGCGCTGACCCGCACATTCAAGGGTCATCCTGCCGATAAGAAAGCCGCGAAGAGGTAAGGACTATGGAAACACAAGCAATTCTGCGGGGCGTGCGGCTGTCAGAGCAAAAAGGCCGCCTGGTGGCTGACCTCATTCGCGGCAAGAAGGTCGACTACGCCTTGAACACGCTGTCGTTCACGCCCAAGAAGGCAGCCCAGATCATCAAGAAGGTGCTCGAGTCGGCAATCGCCAACGCGGAGCACAACGACGGCGCAGATATCGACGAGTTGAAAGTTAAGTCCATCATGGTCGAGCGGGGCGCTTCGCTGAAGCGTTTTTCTGCGCGAGCCAAGGGGCGAGGCAATCGGATCGTCAAGCCGACCTGCCACATCTACATCACGGTTGGAAATTAAGGACTCCAGATGGGACAGAAAATCAACCCAACCGGCTTTAGGCTGGCGGTCACGCATGACTGGACCTCCCGCTGGTATGCCAGCGGTAGACAGTTTGCGAAAATGCTGAATGAAGATCTCGCCGTGCGCGAGTTCCTGGTCAAAAAACTCAAGGCGGCCTCTGTTTCTCGCATCGTCATTGAGCGCCCGGCGAAAAACGCTCGCATCACGATTTTCAGCGCACGCCCCGGTGTCGTGATCGGTAAGAAGGGTGAGGATATCGAAGCCTTGAAGCTGGAGTTGACCAAAAGGCTTGGTGTGCCCGTCGCTGTTGATATCGAGGAAGTGAGAAAGCCTGAGATCGATGCCAAGCTCATCGCTGACTCCATTACGCAGCAGTTGGAAAAGCGCATCATGTTCCGGCGCGCCATGAAGCGCGCCATGCAGAACGCGATGCGCCTTGGCGCCCAAGGCATCAAGATCATGTCATCTGGTCGCTTGAACGGGATCGAGATTGCCCGCACCGAGTGGTACCGTGAGGGACGCGTGCCGCTTCAGACTTTGCGAGCAGATATTGACTACGGTTTTTCTGAAGCCAAAACGACCTATGGCGTCATTGGCGTCAAAGTCTGGGTCTATAAGGGCGATACTCTGGGACGCGGTGCACCA
Source organism: Burkholderiales bacterium (assembly GCA_013044035.1). Lineage (GTDB taxonomy): Bacteria > Pseudomonadota > Gammaproteobacteria > Burkholderiales > Burkholderiaceae_C > Thiomonas_A. The sequence continues at coordinate 46,421 of JABEVE010000087.1, read as the reverse complement.
GCGCAAAAGGCTGTAGAACCTGCCGAAACGGATCGCCGCCCGCGTCGTGATGACAAGAATGGTCCCCGCCGTAACCGCCGTCCTGACTCAGCCCGTGGCGAAACGCATGCTGCTCCCGCTGGCGCACCAACTGCGGCACCAGAGAAGCGTGTGCGCAAAGTCAGCAAACCTGAGGCTTCCATCGCAGCGCCAAGCAAGCAAGGAGAATCGTCATGATGCAACCCGCGCGGCGCAAGTACCGCAAGGAGCAAAAGGGTCGCAACAAGGGCGTGGCGACACGTGGAGCCTCTGTGGCTTTCGGCGAGTACGGGCTTAAAGCCACGACGCGTGGTCGTCTGACCGCACGCCAGATCGAATCGGCTCGACGCGCCATTTCCCGCCATGTCAAGCGTGGCGGCCGCATCTGGATCCGTGTGTTCCCCGACAAGCCTATTTCGATCAAGCCTGCCGAAGTTCGAATGGGCAACGGCAAGGGCAATCCCGAGTACTACGTCTCTGAAATCACGCCTGGCAAGGTGCTCTATGAAATCGATGGGGTGACTGAACAACAAGCTCGTGAAGCTTTCGAGCTCGCTGCAGCTAAGCTACCGTTTCGCACGGTGTTCGTTGGTCGGCGTTTTGGTCTTTGAGGTGAGAAGATGAATTTGGAAGAACTGCGCAAACTGGACGTTTCCGGTCTGCGGAACGAATTGAATGCACTGCTGAAGGCTCACATGGGTCTTCGTATGCAAAAAGCAACACAGCAGTTGCAGAACACCAGTCAATTGATGAAAGTGCGTCGCGACATCGCCCGCGTGCGTACCCTCATCCGCCAACAAGCAACGCAGGAGTCATGATGTCTGCTACGGAAGGATTAACCCGTGTTCTCTCGGGTCGAGTGGTGAGCGACAAACGTGCGAAGACAGTGACAGTTTTGGTTGAGCGTCGCGTGCAGCATGAGTTGTACGGCAAGTACATGGTGCGCTCGAAGAAATACAGCGCACACGATGAACAAGGCCAGTTTCAGATGGGTGATTTGGTCGAAATCTCTGAAACGCGCCCTATTTCCAAGACCAAGGCTTGGGTCGTGACGCGCTTGATCGAAAAATCCAGGCTGGTGTGATTGACGAAGGAACTGCGGCCAGATTGCTGCGTTCAACCTGATCGTGGTCAGTCTGAGCTCACTCTTCCGATCGAACTCGAGTGCCTCGACTTGCTGCATCATCAAAAGATGTGCGTGTGAATTGACAAGTATGCCGTAACGGGCGAGAATACATAGTTCTGCGTTTGACTTCTTAAACGCTTCATCGACCCACAAGCTGGGCCCAAGACTGCTGGCGGCGTTCGCTTACAAGTTGGGAAAAGGATTCCACATGATTCAGATGCAATCAAGGCTGGATGTTGCTGACAACACCGGCGCTAAAACCGTAATGTGCATCAAGGTGCTCGGTGGCTCCAAGCGTCGCTACGCCGGTATTGGCGATGTCATCAAAGTCAGCATCAAAGAGGCTGCGCCGCGTGGTCGCGTCAAAAAGGGTGAAGTATTCAACGCTGTAGTCGTGCGCACGGCCAAGGGCGTACGTCGCGCCGACGGTTCACTGATCAAGTTTGACGCCAACGCTGCCGTTTTGCTCAATGCCAAACTTGAGCCGATCGGAACCCGAATTTTCGGGCCGGTCACGCGCGAGTTGCGCACAGAGCGTTTTATGAAAATTGTTTCCCTCGCACCTGAAGTGCTTTAAGAGGTCCATCGTGAACAAGATACACAAGGGCGATGAAGTGATCGTCATTGCGGGCTCGGACAAGGGGCGTCGCGCCAAGGTGATTGCTCGCCAGGGCGAGGGCCATCTTTTGGTCGAGGGGGTGAACCTGGTTAAGCGCCACACCCGCCCCAATCCGATGCAAAACCAGCCGGGCGGAGTGATCTCGAAAGAGATGCCCATCCATCAAAGCAATGTGGCCATTTTCAATCCCGCGTCCGGCAAGGCTGATCGTGTCGGCATTCGTTTGCTCTCTGACGGAAAGAAGGTTCGTGTGTTCCGTTCGAGCGGCGAGGAAATCAAGGTCTAAACGGGGGCGTTATGACGCGCTTACAAGAGTTCTATACGGGGCAAGTGGTTCCAGGTTTGTTGGAGCGATACGGCTACAAGTCCGTGATGGAGGTTCCTCGCATCACGAAGATCACGCTGAATATGGGCGTATCCGAAGCTGTCGCAGACAAGAAGGTTATTGAGCATGCGGTCAGCGACATGACCAAGATCGCTGGACAGCGCCCCGTGGTGACTAAGGCTCGCAAGGCTATTGCTGCCTTCAAAGTGCGCGAGGGCATGCCAATTGGATGTTCCGTGACGCTGCGTGGCCGTCGGATGTATGAATTCCTGGATCGCCTGGTGACCGTGGCACTGCCGCGCGTGCGTGATTTCCGCGGTGTCTCATCGCGCGCCTTCGACGGGCGCGGTAACTACAACATCGGCGTCAAAGAGCAAATCATTTTTCCCGAGGTCGAGTATGACAAAGTCGATGCCTTGCGCGGCCTCAATATCAGCATCACAACGTCAGCAAAATCGGATGACGAGTGCAAGGCTCTGCTTTCCGCTTTTCGTTTTCCTTTCAAGAACTGAGATGTCATGGCTAAGCTTTCATTGATCAATCGCCAGGAAAAGCGAGAAAAACTCGTCGAAAAATTTGCGGGCAAGCGAGCTGCCCTGCAAGCTGTCATCGCTGATATGGGCAAGTCGCACGACGAACATTTGCAGGCTCGCCATGCCTTGCAGCAGCTGCCGCGCAATGCAAATCCGACTCGCTTGCGCAATCGCTGCGCGTTGACAGGTCGCTCGCGCGGCACGTTCCGCAAGTTCGGTCTGGGTCGCAACAAGATTCGCGAATTGGCGTTTCGCGGGGAGATCCCCGGCATCACCAAGTCCAGCTGGTAAGGCGGCTAACGGAACTCTCTGGAGAATATTTAATGAGCATGAGTGATCCTATTGCCGACATGCTGACGCGCATCCGTAATGCGCAGATGGTGGAAAAGGCTACAGTCAAGATGCCGGCGTCGAAACTCAAGACGGCTATTGCGCAGGTTCTACAGGACGAGGGCTATATCGATGGCTTCGAATTGCTGCGCGATGGAGTCAAGGCTGATTTGCAAATCGCACTCAAGTACTACGCAGGGCGCCCGGTAATCGAGCGCATCGAACGCGTCAGTCGTCCTGGCCTGAGAATCTACCGCGGGCAGCACGCCATTCCCCAGGTTCTGAACGGGCTTGGAGTTGCAATTGTTTCCACACCACAGGGTGTGATGACCGACCGTAAAGCGCGCCAGGTTGGCGTCGGCGGTGAGGTTCTTTGCTATGTTGCTTAATTGAGGGTTGGCCATGTCTCGAGTCGCCAAAAATCCTATCGTCATCCCCAAAGGGGTTGAGATCTCTTTGACTGCGGAGCAAATCGCAGTCAAGGGAGGTTTGGGCCGTCTGCAGCGCGCACTGAATCCGCTGGTCAAGGTCGAATTGCAAGACGGTCACTTGACGTTTGCTCCAACCGACGCAAGCCGAGAGTCGCACGCACTCTCTGGTACTTTTCGCGCGCTTGTTGCCGGTATGGTCGCAGGCGTCGACAAGGGCTTTGAGAAAAGGCTGACTCTTGTCGGTGTCGGTTACAAGGCGCAGATTCAGGGGGCCAAACTGAATTTATCTCTCGGTTTCTCGCATCCTGTGGTACGTGACATGCCTGATGGCATCAAAATCGAGGCGCCGACTCCTACGGAAATCGTGCTCAAGGGTGTCGACAAGCAGTTGGTCGGCCAAATGGCTGCAGATATCCGTGCAATCCGTCCGCCTGAGCCATACAAGGGCAAGGGTGTTCGCTACGCCAATGAGGTCGTGGTGATCAAGGAAACCAAGAAGAAATAAGGGGCTGTGCCATGCTAAATAAAAAACTAGCCCGTATGCGCCGTGCCAAGTCCACGCGCGCCCAGATTGTGCGGCTTCGTGTGACACGCCTCGCGGTGCATCGCTCGAATGCGCACATTTACGCCAGCATCATTTCCGAGGATGGTGACCGTGTGCTGATGACCGCTTCGACAGTTGAGCCTGAAGTCCGCCAGCAACTCCAGGGTTCGGGTGGGAATGTGGGTGCAGCGCAAATAGTCGGTCGACGTATTGCGGAAAAGGCGCGTGCTGCAGGCATCGAGCAGGTTGCCTTTGATCGCTCGGGGTTTCAGTATCACGGCCGCGTCAAGGCCCTGGCTGAAGCTGCGCGCGAAGCTGGTTTGAAATTCTGAGGTTGACATGGCCAAAGTCCAAGCAAAGATGAACACCGAAGCCCGTGATGACGGTCTGCGGGAAAAAATGATTGCCGTGAACCGCGTGACCAAGGTGGTCAAGGGCGGCCGTATCCTGGGTTTCGCCGCTCTGGCCGTCGTGGGTGACGGGGATGGGCGTATCGGCATGGGCAAAGGCAAGGCGCGTGAAGTGCCGGTCGCCGTGCAAAAGGCCATGGACCAGGCGCGCCGCAACATGATCAAGATCAAGTTGAAGAACGGCACCTTGCACCACCAGGTTTTCGGCAGCCACGCCGCCTCCGATGTCATGATGGCGCCAGCCCCGCAGGGTACGGGCATCATCGCAGGTGGGCCCATGCGCGCCATTTTCGAGGTGGTCGGGATTACCGACGTCGTCGCCAAGAGCCACGGTTCGACCAATCCCTACAACATGGTTCGCGCCACGCTGGACGGTCTGACCAAGGCGAATACCCCTTCGGAGATCGCCATGAAGCGTGGCAAGAGTCTTGAAGAAATCCTCAACTGAGCGCCGCCATGCAAGAGAAGAAAGAAGTGAAAGTCAAATTGGTGCGCAGCGTCATCGGCACTCGCTCCGATCATCGCGACACGGTGCGCGGTCTTGGCCTGCGCCGCGTCAATGACGAGCGCGCCCTTGAAGATACACCAGCCGTCCGAGGCATGATTCGCAAGGTCGACTATCTCGTCAAGGTCATTGCCTGAAGGCTCAACACGCGCCGACGCAGCAGCTTGTTCTACTGTCGCCGCGCAGCATCCACATGGGATCCAGCAGCATGCAACTCAACACAATTCAACCCGCAGCAGGCGCCACGCACAGCAGCAAGCGCGTCGGTCGTGGCATTGGCTCCGGGCTGGGTAAAACCTCGGGTCGCGGACACAAAGGCCAGAAATCGCGCTCCGGCGGCTACCACAAGGTTGGCTTTGAAGGTGGTCAGATGCCGCTGCAGCGTCGCCTGCCCAAGCGTGGTTTCAAATCTCCGACGGCGAAGTTCAAGGCGGAAGTCCGTCTCTCCGAGCTTGCTCTGATCCAGGGCGACCAGGTGGATCTGCTCAGCCTCAAGGCGGCCGGTCTTATCTCCGATCAGGCGCTATCGGCCAAGATTTTCGCCTCCGGAGAGGTGGTGCGTGCGTTCATGGTCAGTGGTGTCTTGCTGAGTCGCGGCGCAAAGCTTGCCATTGAAGCGGCGGGCGGCAAGGTCGCCCAGCAGGCAGACGCAAGCTAATCCCATCATGGCAACGCAATCCAGCGCACTCGGTGGCGGAAAATACGGCGATCTGACCAAGCGCCTGATGTTTTTGCTCGGCGCCCTGGTTGTGTTCCGTATCGGAGCTCATATTCCCGTCCCCGGCATCAATCCGCAGCAATTGCAACAGTTGTTCAACAACAACTCCGGCGGCATTCTCGGTTTGTTCAACATGTTCTCCGGCGGGGCACTTTCGCGCTTCACGGTTTTTGCGCTTGGGATCATGCCGTACATTTCGGCGTCGATCATCATGCAGTTGCTCACCTATGTGGTTCCGTCGATGGAGGCTCTGAAAAAGGAAGGTGAGGCGGGGCGACGGAAAATTACGCAATACACGCGCTATTTCACGCTATTTTTGGCCATTTTCCAGTCTCTCGGAATTTCTGTTGCACTCAGCGCTACACAGGGGCTGGTTCTGGATCCGGGACTCGGATTCAAGTTGACGGCTGTTGTTAGCTTGACTGCTGGCACAATGTTTTTGATGTGGCTTGGTGAGCAAATCACTGAACGCGGTCTTGGTAATGGTATATCCATAATTATATTTGCCGGTATTGCTTCCGGTTTGCCGACGGCTCTTGGCGGTCTGTTGGAGTTGGTGCGCACTGGAGCCATGAGTATTCTGGTTTCCATATTCGTGCTGGCTATCGTAATTGCTGTGACTTATTTCGTGGTCTTTGTCGAGCGCGGCCAGCGAAAAATTCTTGTCAATTACGCGCGCCGTCAAGTCGGAAATAAGGTGTATGGTGGGCAATCTTCTCATCTACCTTTAAAGTTGAACATGTCTGGCGTGATTCCCCCAATTTTCGCCTCATCGATCATCTTGCTGCCTGCCACGATCGTTAGTTGGTTCGGCTCGGGCCGTGGCATGAGTTGGCTCAAGGACGCGGCTGCTTTGCTCTCGCCCGGTCAACCTATTTATGTTGCACTGTATGCGGGCGCGATCATCTTTTTCTGCTTCTTTTATACCGCTTTGGTATTTAATAGCCGTGAGACTGCAGATAATTTGAAAAAGAGTGGCGCATTCATTCCGGGTATTCGGCCTGGGGAGCAAACTGCTCGCCATATTGACAAGATTCTGATGCGTCTAACCCTGGCCGGCGCGCTTTACATCACATTGGTTTGTCTGCTGCCAGAATTCCTGGTTTTGAAATACAATGTGCCTTTTAACTTTGGCGGTACGTCCTTGCTGATTATTGTAGTTGTGACCATGGATTTCATGGCTCAAGTGCAGGCTTATGCGATGTCACATCAGTACGATGCCTTGCTCAAGCGTGCTAATTTCAAAAGCGGTATGACCCTGCGTTGAGTCAACACGAATCTATGTCCAAGGACGATGCAATTCAGATGCAGGGCGAGATTCTCGAAAATCTCCCCAACGCTACTTTTAGGGTTAAACTAGAGAATGGGCATGTAGTGCTGGGTCATATCTCCGGTAAAATGCGTATGCACTATATTCGTATTTTGCCGGGCGATAAAGTAACTGTTGAACTAACGCCTTACGATTTGACGCGGGCACGGATCGTATTCCGGGCAAAATAAAAGAGGTAAATCATGAAAGTTGGTGCGTCCATTAAAAAAATGTGCAGAAATTGCAAAATCATTCGCCGCAAGGGTGTGGTGCGCGTGATTTGTACTGACCCACGTCACAAGCAGCGCCAGGGTTGACCGGCGGAATCTGAATCGAGGAATAAAATGGCTCGTATTGCTGGTATCAACATTCCACCGCATCAACACGCCGAAATCGGCCTGACTGCAATCTACGGCATTGGCCGGACCACGGCTCGCAAGATCTGTGAAGCGGCTGGTCTCGCTTATTCCACCAAGGTGAAGGACATTACCGACGCTGAGCTTGAAAAAGTTCGCGAGCAAGTCGGTCAATACGTCATCGAAGGCGATTTGCGTCGCGAAATGTCGATCAACATCAAGCGCCTGATGGACTTGGGCTGCTACCGTGGCATGCGTCACCGTCGTGGCTTGCCGGTCCGTGGTCAGCGTACCCGCACCAATGCGCGCACCCGCAAGGGACCGCGCAAGGGCGGCGTTGCACTGAAGAAATAAAGACACAAGGACACAAGGACTCTGTCATGGCTAAAGCTCCCAACCAAGCTTCCGCACAGCGTGCGCGGAAGAAGGTTCGCAAGAATGTTGCGGACGGCATTGCGCATGTGCATGCTTCGTTCAACAACACCATCATCACGATCACTGACCGTATGGGCAATGCCTTGTCATGGGCATCCTCCGGCGGACAGGGTTTCAAGGGTTCACGTAAATCCACACCATTTGCCGCGCAGGTCGCTGCAGAAAACGCCGGCCGCCAGGCAATCGAGTGCGGCATCAAGCAACTCGAGGTTCGCATCAAGGGCCCAGGTCCCGGTCGCGAATCAGCCGTGCGTGCGCTCAATGGCCTTGGCATCAAGGTCATTCAGATTGCCGACGTGACCCCGGTACCGCATAACGGATGCCGACCGCCGAAGCGTCGCCGCATCTGATTGCAGTTCTGCAAGGCGCAGAACACTTATTTGACAATCCTCGCCGGATCGCAACCGATATATTCGGATCTCCACGCGGCGTCCAGCTGCAAAGCCCACTGCTTGAGCCCTCAGGGTTCAAGCTCCCGCAGCTGCGTGTTGCGGCAGTCAATCGAAAGGAATAACAAGTGGCACGTTATCTCGGTCCCAAGGCCAAACTCTCCCGCCGTGAAGGCTCAGACCTCTTTCTGAAGAGCGCGCGTCGCGGCATTGAATCCAAAGCCAAGTTCGATACCAAGCCCGGCCAGCATGGCCGTACATCTGGCGCGCGTCAGTCTGACTATGCCACTCAACTGCGTGAGAAGCAAAAAGTCAAGCGCATGTATGGCATGCTGGAAAAGCAATTTCACCGTACCTACGAGAAGGCGCTGGGTATGCGCGGCAACACGGGTGTCAACCTGCTGACACTGTTGGAGTCACGACTGGACACCGTTGTCTATCGCATGGGTTTTGCGTCTACACGTGCTGAGGCGCGCCAACTGGTGGGCCATCGCAGCATTATGGTTGACGGCCAATTGCTGGACATCCCTTCGGCGCGTGTCATGCCTGGCCAGACAGTGGCCGTGCGCGAAAAGTCCAAGAAGCAGCTGCGTGTCATGGATGCATTGAAGCTGGCCGAAGGCAATGGTTTCCCCGCCTGGGTTTCGGTCGACACCAGCAAGATGGAAGCGGTGTTCAAGAAAATGCCGGACCGTGACGAATTCGCCAATGACATCAACGAGTCGCTAATCGTCGAACTGTATTCACGTTGAGGTGTAATCGTTTGGTTGATACCAGGCTGCACAGTGGCCTGGCATCAACCAAAGTCAAACAGGGCCGTTGATGCCCCTTCGCTTTTTTGCCTATCCCCCAGCCATCAGCCTTATCCGCGTAACGAGCGGAGGGTCTTGAAAGGACATTCATGCAAACCGCTTTGCTTCGCCCCAAATCCATCCAAGTCGAGGCTTTGGGCCCTCTGCGTGCCAAGGTCACGCTTGAGCCATTCGAGCGTGGTTACGGCCATACCCTTGGGAACGCCCTGCGGCGCGTGCTGCTATCGTCTCTGGTCGGTTATGCGCCGACAGAGGTGAGTATCAACGGCGTGTTGCATGAATATTCCGTGGTCGATGGTCTGCAGGAAGATGTGATCGGCGTGCTGCTCAACCTCAAGGGCGTGGTGTTCAAGTTGCACAACCGCGACGAGGTCACGCTGTCATTGCGCAAGGAAGGCGAGGGTGTGGTGACTGCAGCTGATATCCAGACACCGCACGACGTCGAAATTGTCAACCCGGAGCATGTGATTGCGCACTTGTCGCATCAAGGCAAGCTGGACATGCAGATCAAGGTCGAGAAGGGGCGTGGCTATGTGCCGGGCAACCTGCGTCGCTATGCCGATGAGGGTGGCAAGACCATTGGTCGTATCGTGCTCGATGCATCGTTCTCGCCGGTGCGGCGCGTGAGCTACGCGGTGGAAAACGCGCGTGTCGAACAGCGCACCGATCTGGACAAGCTGGTGATGGAAATCGAAACCAACGGTTCGACCAGTGCAGAAGAGGCCATTCGTACCTCGGCTCGCATTTTGGTTGAGCAGCTGTCGGTGTTTGCCAGCCTGGAGGGCGCGGAGAAGTCACTGGAGTCCGGTGGTTCCGCCAGCGCCCAGCAGTTCGATCCCATCCTGTTGCGTCCAGTCGACGACCTGGAACTCACGGTGCGTTCGGCCAACTGTCTCAAGGCAGAGAACATCTATTACATCGGCGACCTGATCCAACGTAGTGAAACCGAGCTGCTCAAAACGCCTAATCTGGGCCGCAAGTCGCTCAATGAAATCAAGGAAGTGCTGGCTGCGCGCGGGCTCACCCTCGGTATGAAGCTGGAGAGCTGGCCGCCCGCAGAGCTGGAAAATCGCGCCAACTGATTCGGCGCGATTGCCACCGAGATGGGCTTCGCGGGCCGATCCCGTTTCTTATTACCGCAGTTTTGCCCAACGATTGGGTACGCAACTGCGCTGTGCAAGGCCAGTACCTGATCCGGCTGGCTCATCAACATAACGAAAGGAAAGCACCATGCGTCACGGACACGGCCTGCGCAAACTCAACCGCACCTCCAGCCATCGGCTGGCCATGCTGCGCAATATGGCGAATTCGCTCATCGCCCACGAGGCCATCAAAACCACGCTGCCCAAGGCCAAGGAATTGCGCCGCGTCGTCGAGCCCCTCATCACGCTGGGGAAAAAGCCAACATTGGCGAATCGCCGCCTGGCATTCGATCGCCTGCGTGACCGCAACTCCGTGGTCAAGCTGTTCGGTGAGCTCGGCGAGCGCTACAAAACCCGTCCAGGTGGTTACACACGCATCCTGAAGTTCGGCAATCGTGTGGGCGATAACGCCCCCATGGCCTATGTCGAACTGGTGGACCGCCCCGACGTCGAGGTGGCTGCCGACGCCAAGGCGGCCGAGTAATCGACTCGCTCCCTGCCTATTGGCGCTGAAGCGGCGCGATCTTGGGCACACACACCCGGCTTCGGTCTTTTCAAGGCCCAGCCGGGTGTGTCGTTTTGGAGCGCCCTGCCTCGACGTGAGTGAACCGATCGCCATGCACGCGCGCCCTGCACCGCTCCTGGTCGTCCCACCGGTAGCCGACAGCGCTCGGCTCGTGGTGCAAGACCTGGACAAGCGTTACGGGGACGAAGCCGTGGTGCACCATGTCAGCTTTCAGATCCTCCCTGGAGAGTGCTACGGCATCATCGGCCCCAACGGCGCCGGTAAGACCACCACCATCCGGCTTTGTCTGGGCTTGGCCGCGCCCGATGCTGGCAGTGTGAGGCTCATGGGTCACGTCGTTCCGCAAGCAGCCCGCTTGGCACGCATGCGTGTTGGTGTGGTAACGCAGTACGACAGTCTCGATCCGGATTTCACAGTGGCTGAAAACCTGCGCATTTATGGCCGCTACTTTGGTCTGAGCGAGGTCGCCATGCGCCTGCGCATCAACGACTTGCTGGAATTTGCTGCACTGGAAGGCAAGGCCGATGCACGGATCGCCGAACTGTCCGGTGGCATGAAGCGCCGTCTGAGCCTGGCACGCGCGCTCATCCACGATCCCGACATCATTTTTCTCGACGAGCCCACGACCGGGCTGGATCCGCAGGCCCGCCACCTCATCTGGGACCGGCTCAAACGGCTTGTGGCGCAGGGCAAGTCCATTCTGCTCACCACACACTTCATGGATGAGGCCGAGCGCCTGTGCCAGCGCCTGTTGGTGCTCGACCATGGCCGCAAGCTGGACGAGGATGCTCCACTCACGCTCATTGCCCGCCATGTCGAGCCCGAGGTGATTGAGATGTATGGCCCTCGCGTGGATGAAGCTCAGGATGTGCTGGCACATCAGGTCCAACGCCTGGAGCGCAGCGGTGATACCTTGTTTGCCTACACGCACGACGCCGTTCCTGTTCTGGCCGCCGTGCAGGGCTTGAGCCATGGCTTGCGTGTGCTGCATCGCTCAGCCAATCTGGAAGACGTGTTCCTCAAGCTCACCGGCCGGCAACTGCGCGACTGAGCTCGGCATTGCCGTCGCGGCATCATCACCCAACCACCGTCATGTCCCGCCCATCCACTTCACTGACCAGCACCGAGGCCGGTACCAAGCCGGCGCACGGTGCCGGCGTCGAGCCGGTCATGCCGCGCTGGCGTTTTTGGCCTGTATGGCGGCGCAACGCTCTGGTGTGGCGCAAACTGGCTCTGCCCAGCCTGCTCGGCAACATCGCCGAGCCGCTGCTCACGCTCGCCGCGTTTGGCTGGGGTGTGGGTTCGCTTGTCGGCACGGTCGACGGCGTACCCTACATCCTCTTCCTCGCCTCCGGCACGGTGAGCATGAGCGTGATGAACTCCGCGAGTTTCGAGGCGCTGTATTCCGCGTTTTCACGCATGCATGTGCAAAAAACCTGGGATGCCATCCTGCTGACCCCCACCACCTTGGACGACGTGTTGTTCGGCGAATTGCTCTGGGCCGCAACCAAGGCCTTGATGAGCGGCGTCGCCCTGGTCGTCGTCGTCGCGCTGCTCGGCATCAGCCGCCAGCCCAGCCTGCTGCTTGCGCTGCCCTTGCTGGCACTGGTGGGCATGGTGTTTTCGGCGCTCGGGTTGATCGTCAATGCGCTGGCTAGGTCTTACGACTTTTTCACCTACTACTTCACCCTGGTGCTCACCCCCATGACCTTCCTCTCCGGCATTTTCTTTCCCTTGAGCGCCATGCCGGTGTGGTTGCGGAGCCTGGCCGAGGTGCTGCCGCTGCAGGCGGCCGTGCAACTGGTGCGACCGCTGTTCTTTGGCCACTGGGATGCGCATGCCGGGAAGCACCTGGTCATCTTGCTCGCTTATCTTGCGGCGGGCTGGCTGCTTGCGCGCTGGCTGACGCAGCGCCGCTTTGCCGCCTGAAGCCAGGGCCACATCCCGGGCCTGATGGTCCGACCCGATGCGGGGAATATCACTTTGGGCTTATATTTCCAGGGCTATGCCGGCAGGCACATTCCCGCCCGCAATGCTCGTGCCCAGATGCGGCTCAGCCAGGAGACTTTTCGATGCCTCAAGTTTCGTCCGCTCTTCGCCTGCAGCGCCTGCAGGCTTGCGCGCCTCGCCGCCACGATGCGCAAGGACTGCGTCGCTGCGTCGCTTTGCTGCTGTTGGTCGCCGGGCTGCTGCTGGGCCTGCAGCCGCTGGCGCAGGCGCAGCAAGGTAAATTCCTGCCGCCCGACGAAGCTTTCCATGCCATCGCCGCGGTGCAGGGCCCGAAGACGCTGCTGCTGACCTTCGACATCGCCAAGGGTTATTACCTTTACCAGGAGCGCTTTCATTTCGAAGCACAAACGCCGGGCGTGACCCTGGGAAAGCCCGACTACCCGCCGGCGCACAAAAAGTTCGACGTCAACCTCGGCCACGAGGTGTATCACTACCGCAATCAGGTCATTGTGCCGCTGCCGGTGCTGGCCGCTCCGGCCAGCTTCAAGCTGCAGCTCACCTACCAGGGTTGTTCGGACGAGGGGTTGTGCTATCCGCCCATCGACAAGATCGCCACCGTCAGCCTGAAGGGTTTCGGTGGCACGGGCACGGTCAGCATTGCCGATGCCAACGAGGGCGGCGGCGCGGCCACCGGTGTGGCAACCAATGCGGCAACCAATGCGGCAACAAGCAGCAGCGTCACCGGTCTGCTCGGCAGACTGCTGGGCGGCAAGAGCGGTGCCGCGTCGGGCACGGCTACCGCCGCGGCCTCGGCACCTGCGGCGCCGGCATCAGCCAGCGTCGCTGTCCCCGCGTTCGCCTCTGCGCCCACCTCCCCGACATCATTGCCGGGGCCCGCAACGGACGCAGCCGGTAGCTCAGGCCCGGCTGCGTCCGGCGCCGGCGCGGCCGCAGCCGCGGGTGGCGAATCCTCGCGTATCGGTTCTGCCCTGGCCTCGGGCAGCCTGCTCAGCATCATTCCCATGTTTGTGCTGTTCGGCCTGCTGCTGGCGCTCACACCCTGCGTGCTGCCGATGATTCCCATTCTGTCGAGCATCATCGTCGGCCAGGGCGAGCGGGTGTCGCGCGGACGCGGCCTGGCGCTGGCGGTTGTCTACTCGCTGGGCATGGCGCTGGTCTACACCGCCTTCGGCGTCGCGGCCGGCTTGCTCGGGCAAGGGTTGGCGGCGTCGCTGCAAAACCCCTGGGTGCTCTCGGTCTTCGCCCTGCTGCTGGTGGTACTGTCGCTGTCGATGTTCGGCTTTTATGAGCTGCAATTGCCCAGCAGCCTGCAAAGCAGATTGTCCAACACCTCGGGCAAATTGCAAGGCGGGCATTTCATCGGCGTGTTCGTCATGGGCGGACTGTCCGCCCTCATCGTCGGCCCCTGCGTGGCCGCGCCACTGGCCGGCGCCCTGCTCTACATCAGCCAGACCGGCAACGCCTTCATCGGCGGTGTCGCTCTGTTCGCGCTGGCTGCAGGCATGAGCGTGCCGCTGCTCATCGTTGGCTTCGGCGCCGGTACCCTGCTGCCCAAAGCCGGGGGCTGGATGGACGGGGTGAAATATTTCTTCGGCGTGCTGCTCCTCGCCACCGCGCTCTACATGATCACCCCGGTTTTGCCGAACTGGTTGTTGATGCTGGCTTGGGCCGCGCTGCTGCTGGTGAGCGCCACCTTCCTGCGCGTGTTCGACCGCCTGCCCGACAACGCTTCAGGGTGGACGCGGCTGTTCAAGGGTCTGGGTTTGGTGCTGGCCCTGGCCGGGGCGGCGTTGGTCATCGGTCTGGCGGCAGGCAAGCGCGACATCCTGCAGCCCCTGGCCGGTGTCGCTGGTGGCGGTGTGGCGGGCAGCGCCGGCGCCGCCAGCGTCCCCGCCGTGCAGTTCCAGCGCGTCAAGACCCTGGCCGCACTCGATCAGGCGGTGGCTTCGAGCACCATGCCCGTGATGCTCGACTTCTATGCCGCATGGTGCGTGTCGTGCAAGGAGATGGAGCATTTCACTTTCACCGACCCCGCCGTGGCGCGGCAGATGGCCGGCATGACGCTGCTCCAGGCCGACGTGACGAGCAACAATGCCGATGACAAGGCTCTGCTCAAGCGCTTCCAGCTCTTCGGTCCACCCGGCATCATCTTTTTCAAGGACGGCAAGGAAGTCGGCCGCGTGGTCGGCTTCGAGGACGCCAAGACCTTCCTGGCGTCGATGCGACGGGCGGGGGTTTGAGCACGAACCACTTCAGTGTGCCGCCACCTCGATCAGACAGTCATAAAAACAAGGCCCCGCCCCCAGATCGGTCAGGCGCTGGTGGGTGAGTTGATTGATGTTGGTGCCGCCGGGGTTGAGTTTGCGCCACCAGATGCCCAGGGCAACGACCTGACCGGGGCGGGTGCGGGTGCTGAGCCGGGCGCGGCTGAGGGTGGCGCCACGGTCGTTGAAGGCGCGCACCATGGCGCCGTCGGCAATGCCACGCACCGCGGCGTCGTCAGGATGGAGCAGTAGCAGCGGCTCCGCTTCGAGCCGACGCAGGCTGTCCACGTTCACGAAGCTGGAGTTGAGGAAGTTGCGCGCGGGCGGCGAGATCATGGTCAGCGGGTAGCGCGCCGCCAGTTCGGGCGTGGTCTCGGCGCACTCGTAGGGCAGGAGCACTTCGGGCAGCGGGTCGCGCCCGGCGTTTTGCTCGCGCTGCGACCAGAACTCGCACTGGCCTGAAGGCGTGGGGAAGCCGCCTTGCGCGAAGGGCGCAGCGGCGCCGGGCAGCTTGGCCCAGCCGCTGGATTTCAACTGCTCCCAATCGATGCCGCCGTTGCGCGCATCGGGGGCGATGGCCTGGGCGGCGATCTGCTCGTCGGTCTCGGCAAAGCACGGCTCGGTGAACCCCATGCGCGCGGCCAGCAGGCGGAAAATCTCGGTGTTGGGTTTGGCATCGCCGAGTGGGGCGATGGCGGCGTTGTTCGCCATCCAGTAGCGGTGGCCGTAGGCCTTGTGCACGTCGACATGTTCGAGCTGGGTGGTGGCGGGCAGCAGGTAGTCGGCGATGTCGGCGGTGTCGGTCTGGAAGTGCTCCAGCACCACGGTGAACAGATCGTCGCGGGAAAAACCCTGGCGGACCTTGTCGCCTTCGGGAGCGACGGCCAGAGGATTGCTGTTGTAGACGACGACAGCCGCGATTTTCGGACCAAAATCGCTGTCCCCTTCGCGCAGCAGATCGTCACCGATGGTCACCATATTGATCGTGCGCGGCTTGCGTCCCGCCAGCAAATCCGGACGTTCCAGCGCCGCACCGTTCGCAGCGAAATGGTTCGAGCTGGACAACAGCAGCCCGCCAGCGTCGTGTCGCCATGCACCCACCAGCGCCGGCAGGCAGGCGATGGCGCGCACCGCGTTGGCGCCGCCACGCACGCGCTGCAGGCCGTAGTTCATGCGGATAGCGGCAGGCGAGAGCGTGCCGTAGTCGCGCGCCAATTGGCGAATCTGCGCCACCGGCACGCCGCACACCTCGGCCGCACGCTCGGGCGGCCACTCCAGCGCGCGCCTGCGTAGGGGCTCGAAGCCCACGGTGTATGACGCGATGTAGCCGTGGTCAAGCCAGTCGTTCACGATCAGCTCGTGCATCAGCGCATAGGCCAGCGCCGCGTCGGTGCCGGGGCGCAATTGGATGTGCTCGTGGCACTTGTCGGCCGTGTCGTTGCGCCAGGGATCGATGCACACCAACTTGGCGCCGTTGCGCTTGGCGCGTTGCGCATAGGTCCAGAAATGCAGATTGCTGGTGATGCTGTTGCTGCCCCAGATGAGGATGAGCTGGCTGTTCTCGAACTGTTCCACGTCCATCCCGAGCTTGCCGCCGATCACGGCTTTGAGCCCCGCCTCGCCCGCGGTGGCGCAGATGGTGCGGTCGAGCAGGCTGGCGCCGAGCTTGTGGAAAAAGCGCGCCGCCATGCTCTCGCCCTGCACGAAACCCAGCGTGCCGCCGTAGGAATAGGGCAGGATGGCTTGCGGGTCGCGCGCGGCAATGGCCTGCAGCCGCGTGGCGATGTCGGCAAGGGCGTCGTCCCAGCTCACCGAGGCGAACTTCCCGCTGCCCTTCGGGCCGATGCGCCGCATGGGTTGCAGCACGCGGTCCGGGTGGTAGGTGCGCTCGGTGTAGCGCGAGACTTTGGTGCACAACGCACCGTGGGTGGTGGGGTGACTGGGGTCACCACGCACGCTCACGGCCACGCCGTCGCGCACAGTGACAAGCAGGGCGCAGGTGTCCGGGCAATCGTGTGGACAGGCGGCGCGCACGACCGAGCCCGAGGTGGCGTCTGGGGGAGCATCCATAGTGGCAAGGGTCGTCATGGCAGGGCACAGGGGCGAGGGGGATGACGCACGCGGTGGCAGGCAAGTGTAGGACGGTCCAGGACGCGCCTGCCCAGGCCGTTTCCATAGGGACGAGGCAAGCCATCGGCAACCTTCGGCCAATTGCGCGAAAATGAACTCGCCATCCCCGAACGCACGAGCAGGAGCTTTTCATGCAGATCATCGATTCCATCGTGACCGAGGCGGCGCGCTTTCGCGCCATCCGCCGCGACATTCATGCGCACCCCGAGTTGTGCTTCCACGAAGACCGCACGAGCGACACCATCGCCACGCTGCTCGCCGAATGGGGTTTGCCGGTGCACCGCGGCCTGGGCAAGACCGGCGTGGTGGCGGTGATCGAGGGCAGTCAGGGGCCGGGGCGCGGCATCGGCCTGCGCGCCGACATCGACGCCCTGCCGGTCACGGAGAAGAACACCTTCGCTCACGTCAGCACCCATCCCGGCAAGATGCATGCCTGTGGCCACGACGGCCATACCGCCATGTTGCTGGCGGCGGCGCATCACCTCAGCCGCAACCGCGATTTCGCCGGTCGCGTGGTGTGCATCTTCCAGCCCGCCGAAGAAGGCGGCGGCGGCGCGCGCGAGATGATCAAGGACGGTCTGTTCGACAAGTTCCCGGTGGACGCCGTGTTTGGCATGCACAACTGGCCGGGGCTGCCTGCCGGGCACTTCGCGGTGAGGGCCGGGCCGGTGATGGCGTCGAGCAACGAGTTTCGCATCGTCGTGCGTGGCAAAGGCTCGCACGCCGCCATGCCCCATCTCGGGCTCGATCCGCTGCCGGCCGCCTGCCAGATGGCGCTGGGCTTCCAGACCATCATCAGCCGCAACAAGAATCCGCAGGAGGCCGGGGTCATTTCCGTCACCATGATCCATGCCGGCGAGGCCACCAACGTGGTGCCCGACTCGGTGGAAATCCAGGGCACGGCGCGCACCTTCACCACCGAACTGCTGGACCTGATCGAGTCGCGCATGCGCGAGATGGCGCAGCACACCGCACAGGCGTTCGGTATGCAGTGCGACTTCACCTTCCATCGCAACTACCCGCCCACCATCAATCACGCCGCAGAGGCCGAGTTTGCCCGCCACGTCATGCGCGAGCTGGTTGGCGAGGAAGCCGTCCACGATTTCGAACCGTCGATGGGGGCGGAAGATTTCGCCTACATGCTGCAGGCGCGGCCCGGCGCTTATGTCATCATCGGCAACGGCGGCGGTGACCACCGCAGCCCTGGCCACGGTGCCGGCCCATGCACCCTGCACAACGCCAGCTACGACTTCAACGACGACATCATTCCGCTGGGTGCCAGCTTTTGGGTGCAGCTCTCACGCAACTGGTTGGCCCAGGCTTGAGCGACCTCGCAGGATTGGCGCTGCGCCGGGCGCGAGGCATGACCGGACTGCTGCGGCGCCCCAGGGTTCCAGTCGTCACCAGGCTCAACCGGGGCAGGCTTCGGGCTTCTTGTCCTTCAGCGCACTCGCACTGAGTTTGCGCAGGGTGGCGGCCTGGGCTGGTGTCATGTCGTCCAGCACCCAGAAGGTGGATTTCATGCCGGCATTGCGCTGCACCACATGCGCGCTGTTCACGCCTTTGGCTTGCAGCTGCGCCAGTTCCTGTTGCGCTGCAGCTTCAGTGGCCAGCACGCCCAGGGAGATGCCGGGCATGTAGTCCGGCCGATCGGTCACGGGTGTGTAGGTGCCATCCTTCAGCCCCAGGCGCTGCAGTTCGCCGAGTTTGCGGTTGAGCGTGGCGGTGTCCGGGAAGGGGCCCATCAACACCATCCACTGCGGGTTGAGCGCCTGCTTTTTTTCCACTGGCGCTAGCCCGGCGGCACGCAGCGCGGCACCCACGGCCGGGCCGACCGTGATGTAAGGACCGACTTGCAGGCAGAGCTTGGAGGCGTTGCCAGCAAGGCTTGATGCGGCCGCAGTGACGGCAGTTTGTGCGGCAGAGGCCGCCGAAGCCGCCGCGCCGGGCTGGGCTGACGGCGCCGATGCAGCGGGTGCCGACGCGGGTGCAGCCGTGGAGGCGGGCGCTTGCGCGACCGACACGCTCAGGCGCTCAGGGTGAATCTGCTGCGTCAGACGCTGCGGCTCGGTCACGTCGGCCGGCCCCAGGCCGGCAGCCCGCAGATAGCCATGCGACCAGGCGTAAAAGCCCAGATTGCCGAAGACGAGGAGCAAAACGAAAGCGCGCAGCATGGTGGATGGGTGCGAGGAGAACGGATTTTCGGATGGACGGGCAGGGGAGCAGTACCGGATAGTTCAGGGCATGGGCTGGTGGCCGGTCGGCGCCGCGGCGCGCCGCAGCGACACGTCTCCACTGGCCACACGGCTCGTGCCTTGGGCCGTCTGCAACAGCAGGTGGCCGCTGTCGTCCACCCCCAGCGCCAGGCCCGTCTGGCGCAGTGTGCCATGGTCGAGCACCGCCACCGGCTCACCGGTCCAGGCGTGCAACTGATTCCAGGCATCGGACCAGGGAGCGAAACCGGCCTGCGCGTAGATCGGCAGGCCAGCGAGCATGGCCGGCATGAGTCGCTGCAAAACGTCCCAGCGGCTCAAACGAAGCGGACGGGCTGCCGCCCGGTTTGCTCGCCCTCCTGGGGGAGAGTCGGTTGACGAGCTGTCGGGGGTGCCCCGGTGCAAATGGCAGGCATCCAGGCCAATGGCATCGGGCAGACCCGGCGGGCTACGCAGGTTCAGGCCCATGCCGATCACAGCCCAGCGGGCGAGTTGCGTATCGGCCAGTTCCACCAGCACACCGGCGAGCTTGCGCTCGTGCAGCAGCACATCGTTGGGCCACTTCAAACGCACTTCGGTGGCCCCCAGTCCGTGCAGGCATTGCGCCATCCAAACGCCCACCGCCACACTCAGACCGGCGATGGGTGTGCCTGGCGCGAACGGCCAGGCCAGCGAGGCCAGCAGGCTGGTGTGGGGGCCATCCACCCATGGCCGGCCCTGACGGCCCCGGCCGGCGGTCTGGTGGCCGGCAACCAGAAGCTGCGGGCCGGCGCCCCCAGGCCCGCAGTTTCGCCTGCGGCCGTCCGCCGGGGTGAGCATGGCGCGGGACGGCCCGGCATGATTCTTCCGAGGCTGGTTGTCGGCGGCGCGCACGCGTGCCAGCAGTTCGGCATTGGTCGAGTCGATCTGGTCGCACCAATGCACCGTGCAAGCCTGCTGCTGCGCCTCGAGCAGGGTCTGCAGCGCCAGCGCCTGGCTTGCGTCGGCGCTGCCGGGAGGGCCCTGAGTCGCAGGTTCTGCCGTTGCGCTGGACGCTGCTGGATCGGGCTCGGACATGGACTCGGGATGGGCTTAGCGCTTGGGTGCAAGCAGTGTGCCGCGGCAACCGGGCGTCCCGCAGTGGCAGGCGTATTCACGCTTGAGTTTGGCGGTGTAGCGCGCGTCCAGCACGAGACGGTAGTCATAGAACAACTCCTCGCCCACGGCCAGGTCGCGCAGGGCGTGAATAAACACCCGCAGCCCCTCTTGCCGCGCTTCACAGTTGGGCGCGCAGGCGTGGTTGATCCAGCGCGCGCTGTTGCCGCCGACGCTCGCGTCGATGACGCGGCCATCATCCAGTGAGAAGTAGAAGGTGTGATGCGGCTGTGCCGGGTCGTGCGGGTGGCGGCGCAGGGCTTCATCCCAGGAGATGCGCTCGCCGACGTACTCGATCACGCGTTCGTCGGCCGCAATGGGCCTGCGTGCAAACACACCCTTGCCATGCACTGGTGAGGAGCGCACTTCGGTGCATGGGCGACGGCCGGACTTCGCCGTGAAGGGGGCTGGCTGGGCTCTGGACATGGGTAGGGACTCGGACCTGCGGTTTCACCGTTCGCGGGAAACTGGTTAAAGTAGAAAAAGGAGTGTGCATGACCAACTGCATCTGCAAACTTGCCGATAGACGGGCGCGCAGTGGGTGCAAGCGCAGTGTCGAGCCGAGTCGTGGCGACCGCCGAGTCACCGCACGCCCCTGTACTTTGTAACGCAGCTTGCGATGAAATTGTAAGGAGACTGAGCATGAGCCAGCAGCGTCGTTTGCATCTCAGATTGTTCGCCGGCGGCGTTGCCGCAGCGGCACTTGCGCCCGTGGTGCTGGCACAGTCCGTGGCGCAGCAGGCAATCGGGCTGAACAAGACGGACATGAAGGCGGTGCCGCTGCCCGCCGTGGGCAGCGCATTTGCCTTGCCATCCAGCATCGAACTGATCGATGGCCGTAAGCTCCAAGGGCAAGATCTGAAGGGGCGTCTGGTGGTGCTGGACTACTGGGCGACCTGGTGTCCTTTCTGTGCCAGACAAATGCCCCATATGGAACAACTCTACAAGGACCACGGTCACAAGGGGCTGATCGTGCTCGGTTTGTCGATCGACAAGAAGGCCGCCGACGTGCTCCCTTATGTCCGGCAGCGCGGCATGAGTTTTCCGGTGGCCTGGATGTCGCCTGAACTGGCCAAGGTCCTGCCCAAACCTGCCGGGCTGCCGGTGACCATCGTCGTCGGGCGTGACGGCCGGGTGAAACTGGCCGAGTCCGGCGAGCTGTTCCCGGAAGACATCGCCGGCATCGCCAAAGATCTCTGAATTCAACGCAAGCATCCATGAGCAAAACCCTCGTCATCGCCGAAAAGCCCAGCGTCGCGCAAGACATCGTGCGCGCCCTCACGCCAACCGCCGGCAAGTTCGACAAGCATGATGAGTATTTCGAGAGCGAGTCGTACCTCGTCACCTCGGCCGTCGGTCATCTGGTGGAAATCGGCGCCCCCGAGGCCTTCGAGGTCAAGCGCGGCAAGTGGAGTTTCGCCAACCTGCCGGTTGTGCCCACCCACTTCGACCTCAAGCCGATCGAGAAGACCAAGTCGCGGCTCTCGGCCATCGCCAAACTGCTCAAGCGCAAGGACGTCACGGCCGTGGTCAATGCCTGCGACGCGGGGCGCGAAGGCGAGCTGATTTTCCGCCTGATCCAGCAATACGCCAGTGCCAAGCAGCCGGTGCAGCGCCTGTGGCTGCAGTCGATGACGCCGCAAGCCATCCGCGATGGTTTCGCGCATTTGCGCAGCGACGCCGAGATGCAGCCATTGGCTTCGGCCGCACGCTGCCGCAGCGAGGCCGACTGGCTGGTGGGCATCAACGGCACGCGGGCGATGACCGCGTTCAACTCGCGCGATGGCGGTTTTTTCCTCACCCCGGTGGGCCGGGTGCAGACGCCGACGCTGTCGGTGGTGGTGGCGCGCGAGGAACAGATCCGGCGCCATGTGGCGCGGCCATACTACGAAGTGCAGGCCGGTTTCGCCGCCGCCGCCGGCAACTACAGTGGCAAGTGGTTCGACCCGGCGTTCAAGAAAGATGCGGACGACGGCGATCGCCGCGCCGACCGCTTGTGGGACCGTGCCCGGGCCGAGGCCGTCGTGGCCGCCTGCGCCGGCAAGACGGCCGAGGTTACCGACGAATCCAAACCGGCAACGCAGATCTCGCCGGCGCTGTTCGACCTCACCACCCTGCAACGCGAGGCCAATTCGCGTTTCGGCTTTTCTGCCAAGATGACGCTGTCGCTGGCGCAGTCGCTGTACGAAAAGCACAAGGCTCTGACCTATCCGCGCACCGACTCGCGCCACCTGCCCGAAGACTATGTGGCCGTCGCCCGTGACACCCTCAAGGTGCTGGGGGAAGGCGAGGGCGCCGCTGCGCTCTTGGCCGGCTTCGCCCGCAGCGCGCTGGACAAGGGCTACGTCAAGCCGACCAAGCGCGTGTTCGACAACGCCAAGGTGTCGGACCACTTCGCCATCATTCCCACGCCGCAAGTGCCCAAGGCGTTGAGCGAGGCCGAGGCCAAGCTGTACGACATGGTGGCGCGGCGCTTCCTTGCGGTGTTTTTCCCGGCGGCCGAATTTCACGTCACCACCCGCATCAGCCGCATCGACGCGCACCAGTTCCGCACCGAGGGCCGCGTGCTGGTGGTGCCCGGCTGGCTGGAAATCTATGGCCGCGCGCAACAGGGCGACGATGCCAATCTCGTCGCGGTCGAGCCCGGCGAGAAGGTCGCCGCCGAAACCGTCGAGCTGCTCGAGCACAAAACCAAACCGCCGGCGCGCTACACCGAAGCGACGCTGCTGAGCGCGATGGAAAACGCCGGCAAGATGGTGGATGACGAGGACTACGCCGAAGCCATGGCCGGCAAGGGGCTGGGCACGCCGGCCACGCGATCGAGCATCATCGAGGGCCTGCTGGCCGAGCAATACATGTTGCGCGAAGGCCGCGAGCTGGTGCCCACGGCCAAGTCCTTCCAGCTCATGACCCTGCTGCGCGGGCTGGGCGTGGAAGAACTCACCAAGCCTGAACTCACTGGCGAGTGGGAGCACAAGCTGGCGCAGATGGAGCGTGGACAGATGCAGCGCGACGCCTTCATGCAGGAAATCGCGTCGATGACCGAGGCTATCGTCAGGCGCGCCAAGGAATTCAACCGTGACAGCGTGCCGGGCGACTATGCCACGCTCAAGACACCCTGCCCGAACTGTGGCGGCGTGGTGAAGGAAAACTACCACCGCTTCGCCTGCACTCAGTGCGATTTTTCCATCGGCAAACATCCGGCCGGACGCAGTTTCGAGATCGCCGAGGTGGAGCAACTGTTGACGCACAAGCGTCTGGGCCCGCTCACCGGATTTCGCAGCAAGATGGGCCGACCCTTCGCCGCCGAACTCAAGCTCGCGCGCGAAGGCGAGGCGGGGCAGTGGAAGCTCGAATTCGACTTCGGTCAGCCCTCGACCGGCGAGGGCGCCGAAGCTCCGGATTTCACCGATCAGGAGCCGCTGGGCGCCTGCCCAAAGTGCAGTGGCGCGGTCTTCGATGCCGGCAACGCCTATGTCTGCGAGCACAGCGTGGGGCCTGCGCCGTCCTGTGACTTCCGCAGCGGCAAGATCATCCTGCAACAGCCGATCGACCCGGCTCAGATGCGCAAGCTGCTGAGCGAAGGCCGCACCGACCTGCTCGATGGTTTCATTTCCGCCCGCACCAAGCGTAAGTTCAAGGCCTTCCTGGTGCGCCAGCCGGACGGCAAGGTCGGCTTCGAGTTCGTTCCTCGTCCCGTGGCCACGACCAAGCCGGGTGCGCCAGCCAAGACGGCAGCGCAGAAGGCCCCGGCACGCAAGGCGGCGCGCTGAGCGCCCGGCCGACGCGCAAGGAGATTGGAGTCGGCCGGCCCCGCAAAGCACTCTTCACTTCAGCCCGGGGGTTCCGCTGCCGCAAGGTGCAGGCGTACCACCAGCCCCGGCGTGTCGCGGCCGGTGCAGACCGGGTTGTCGGCCAGTTCGATGATGGCGCTGTGCTGGCGCGCGATTTCTTGCACGATGGACAAGCCCAGGCCGCTGCCGTCATGCCCCGTGCCCAGCACGCGGTAAAAGGGACGGAACACCAGTTCACGCTCAGCCGGGGCGATGCCCAGGCCGCTGTCTTCGACGCTCAACAGCATGCGCCAGTTGGTGGCATCGGCTTTCAGACGGACGGTCACGCTGCCCCCACGTGGGGTGTAGGCGATGGCGTTGTCCACCAGGTTTTTCGTCAATTCGTGCAGCAGCAGGGCGTGGCCACGCACCCATAGCGGCGTATCGGGCGCGTCGAACTCCAGATCCAGCCCCTTGCCGAGGGCCATCGGCGCGAGTTCTTGCACGGCATCGCGTACCGGCCTGCGCAGGTCCACGCTGCTGAGCGCGCCATGCGCGGCCACGCCCTGGTTCTCGGCGCGCGCCAGCAGCAGCAATTGGTTTACCAAGCGCGTGGTGCGCACGACGGAAAGACTGATCTGCCGCAGACTGGCACGCAACTCCTGCGGGTCGGTCTGGCGTGCCGCCAGCTCGGCCTGCATGCGCAAGCCGGCCAGCGGTGTTTTCAACTGATGCGCGGCGTCGGCGATGAAGCGTTTTTGCGTGAGGATGGATTGTTCCAGTCGGCCGAGCAAGCCGTTGATCGAGTCCACCAGCGGGGCGATTTCCTCGGGTGCCTCGCGCTGGTCGATCGGGCTCAGGTCGTCGGGCCGGCGGCGGCGAATGCGCGCTTGCAATTCGTTCAGCGGAATGATGCCCTGGCCCAACCCGAACCACACCAGCAGGATGGAGATGGGCACGATGACGAACTGCGGCAGGATGACCCCGCGCACGATGTCACGCGCCAGCAGCGTGCGGCTTTTCAAGCCCTCGGCCACCTGGACCAGCAGCAGTGCCGGCCGATCCGCCGCGTGTGTGGACGCAACGGTCGGTGCCGCGGTCACGGGCAAGACGGGTGCGGCCAGCCAGCGCCAGGCGATGCGCAACTCCTGGCCACTCACTTCGGCGTCGCGCAGATGCACACCATCGGGCCAGGGCGCGGCGGCGTCGGGCGGCAGCGGCAGGTTGGCGTCGCCACCCAGCAACTGGCCGTGGGCGCCGCGCACTTGCATCAGCACCGGGTCGCCGCCGGCCAGGGTGTCGGTTCCCGGCTGTCGAAGCAACGGCCGGACCGCTTGGGGGCTGCGTTGCACCAGTTCGGCCAGCACAGCGACACGCCGCTCCAGGCCCTGGTCGAAGGGCTGGGTGGCGATGGCCTGCGCCACCAGATAGGTGATGCCGATGGAAAGCGGCCAGACCAGCAGCAGCGGCACCAGCATCCAGTCCAGAATTTCTCCGAACAGTGAGCGCTGGCGTGGCCGGCGCCCGGGTGGTGTGGACTCGGTCCTGGCGACTTCGTCCAACTGGGGCAGACTGGCCATGAAGGATGATGGCGCCCGGTCGCGATCAGGCGATTTGTTGAGGCGCGCCTGGGATTTTTTCCAGACAATACCCCAAGCCCCTGACGGTGGCGATGTGCACGGGACCGACCTCGATTTTCTTACGCAGGCGGTGGACGTAGACCTCGATGGCGTTGGTGCTCACCTCCTCGCCCCAGACGCACAGGTGATCGACCAACTGGTCCTTGCTCACCAGCCGGCCGGTGCGTTTGAGCAGAACTTCGAGCAAGGCGAGTTCACGCGCGGAGAGGTCGACCACCTTGTCATCGAGCATCACCACGCGCCCGGGCAGGTCGACGCTCAGCGGGCCGTGGCGAATGGTGGGGCTGGCGCCGCCCATGCCGCGACGCGTCAGTGCGCGCACCCGTGCCTCCAGCTCCGCCAACTCGAAGGGTTTGGCCATGTAGTCGTCGGCCCCCAGGTCAAGGCCGCGCACCTTGTCTTCCACGTTGTCCGCCGCGGTGAGGATGAGCACGGGCAGGGTGTTGCCGCGGCTGCGCAACCGCCGCAGCACCTCGAAACCCGACAGCCGCGGCAGGCCGAGGTCGAGGATGAGCAGATCGAACTCGCTGGTCTGCAGCGCCGAGTCGGTCGCCGCGCCGTCGCCGACCTGATCGACGGCGTAGTGACTGGCTCGCAGCGAGCGCGTCAGACCATCGGCCAGGACCTGATCGTCCTCGGCTATCAGGATGCGCATAGGGTGTCTCCTCGTTGTTGTCAACCAGCCCTTCGCGAACGATTCCCGCGCTCGGCTGCCAACGATTCTAGGCAGTGGCCCATGAGGCGCCAAGCTGCGCTGCGCCATTCAACCCCCATGAACGGCGCTACTCGCGCGGCGGCTGCCCGTGGCGCAACCGCAGCAGCAGAACGCTGGCGGCGAGGCCGAAGGTGACGGTGTTGGCCACGATGATGGGCCAGGAGTTCTCGACGATGCCGTAGATCAGCCACAAGAACACGCCCGCCGTGAAGACCGCATACATGCCCAGTGAAATGCCGGAAACGTCGCGCGTGCGCAGAGTCAGCCAAACCTGCGGAATGAAGGAGGCCGTGGTCAAGGCTGCGGCAGTGAAGCCCAACCAGTCGGATAGGTGCATGATGCGGCTGACGGACCCGGACTCAGGCGTTGTGCAGCGCGTCGTCCAGCAAGGCTTCAATCGTACCCCAGCCGCCGGCCGCGCGTGGGTCATTGATCAGCGCCACCACGGTGGAGCGGCGGCCCGTGGTCGGCGATTGCACATAGCCGGCCAGACTCAACACATTGCGCAGGCTGCCGGTCTTGGCGTGGATCAGGCCAGCTTCCGGGCGACCGTCGAAGCGACGTTTGAGCGTGCCGTCCTCACCCGTGAGTGGCAGCGAGGCGATGAACTCCGGCATCACTGGCGAAGCCCAGGCGGAGCGCAGCAGGCGGTTGATGTCGTCGGCGGAAATGCGGGCGATACGTGACAGCCCGCAGCCGTTGTCCAGCACCAGACCGGGCATGGCGAGCTGATGCGCATCCAGCCACTGGTTGGCGGCTTGCGCGGCGCGGGCGAAGTCGGCCGGCGGCCCATAGGTTTGCAGCGCCAGCGTGAGGAACACCTGCTGTGCCATGACGTTGTTGCTGTACTTGTTGATGTCACGCACGATCACCGCCAGCGGCTCGGATTCCCAGGCCGTGAGCAGGTTGGCAGTCGGCGGCAGCCGACCCGACACCACCTGCCCGTTCCAGACGATGCCCACCTGCATGAACAAGGCGGCCAGGATGCCCTGAGCGAATGCGTCGGCCGACAGGGGCGCGGCGATGTTCCAGGTCTGCTCCCCGCACTGCGGCGAATACTGCCCGGTGAAGGCAGGGGCCAGCGGCTGATCGAAGTTGGCATGCAGGCG
Organism: Burkholderiales bacterium; assembly: GCA_013044035.1. Lineage (GTDB taxonomy): Bacteria > Pseudomonadota > Gammaproteobacteria > Burkholderiales > Burkholderiaceae_C > Thiomonas_A. Next base: position 18,944 of record JABEVE010000087.1, on the reverse strand, counting down.
ATCTTTCCACGCGCCGCAGGCCGCGCCATCGAGGTGCGGGCGCTGCGCCACATGAAAGCCCGCCAGCGGCGGCTCCACCGCAATGCCCACCTGGCCGCGCTGTGGCTCGGGCTGGAAGCTCAGGCGCATGGCGCCGAAGTTCAGCAGGAAGGCGTTGGGGCCGACGTTGTAGGGCGCCAGGGTATCGCCGTCGAAGGCGGCGCGGTCGTGCGGCGGCAGGTCGAACGCGCTGCGATCGATCAGCACGTTGCCGTCGATGCGGCGCAGTCCCAAGTCGCGCAGGCGCTGAGCCAGGCTCCACAGGTTGTCGGCCATCAGGTGCGGGTCGCCGCTGCCGACAAAGGCCAGATCGCCCGAGAGCACGCCACCTTGCAGCGGCCCCACCGTGTACACCGGCGTCTTCCAGCGGTAGGCGGGCCCCAGCAGGTTGAGCGCGACATAGGTGGGTACCAGCTTCATCAGCGAAGCCGGGTTCATCGGCTGCTGCGTGTTGAAGGCGAGTGTGGGCTCGGCATGCCCCAATGGCTGCACCATGAAGCTGCAGGACGAGGCAGGAATGCGGGCCTGGGCCAGGGCCTGCGCAACCGCAGCAGGCAACTGTTCCCGCATGTGCGCCCGAGCCCGAGCCCGGGCCGGGGGTGCGAACCCCGCAGGAATGGCGGCCATGGCCAGGCTGGAGCACAGAAGTCGACGGGTTCGATTCATCGGCAGTTACTGGTTGGAAGGTGGGTCGTGGGGACGCGACAACACGATGCGCACAGCGGGCGGTCAGGGGCGGAGTGGCGATCAGCCCGTGCGTGGCGACGATAGTGCGGACATGGGGTTGTCGTGAGTTCGGGACAAAAATGCGTCAAAAAATCAGCGGGTTATCGCAACGATGGGCATCGTGTCGTCTCAGCAGGACGTTCTCGGCGCCGAATCCCCGGTTTCAGCTTCGACATCCGGATTTTCGATCCATGACTGGGTATGAACGTCTTGATTTCGAACAGGAAATGGACACTGGCACATCGCTTGCTCAATGACTCTGCGCGTTGGTTCCATTCTGCGCACCATTGTTCACTCATCAAGGAGTTTCTCATGCGAACAGCCACACCTTTCCGAAGCCCATGGATTCGAGCACTTGCCACCGCGGCACTTTTGACATCTTTCGGGTTCGCGTCCGCCAGTGCCCAGACCGCCGGCGCCTCGCAAGGCCAGACCGGAGTGCCGTCAAAAGCCAAGTGTGAGCAGGAAGCCGCGGCTCAGGGGCTCTCCGGTGAGCAGGCCAAGAACTTCATCGACCAGTGCATGCACAAGGGCTGACCGTTGTCACACTGAACGCGCGGCTTGTGCTGACAAGCCGCGCGTTTTTGTTTTCGGGTACGCAGACGGCCCATGCTCAGGCCGGCTTCGCCGCGAACGCAAGCAGCGAGGCGCAATCTGGCGCCGAACCCCGCAGTCACGGCCGACAACCGCTTCAACGCCGACGCGACATCGACGCGACGTCATCACCTTGGCGCGCATCGGCATGCCTTGGGGTGCATGCTTTTCGGCGGCTGATGATGAACAGGTTCTGCCGGACGGCTAAACTTGGTTGCAGGTGGGGGCTGGGTGCGTGGCAGCACGCGGAAGGGCGCCATGCCTGCACCGCTTTCACGCTACCGTCATCCATAGTCCTGCCCGATTCAGCCCCCGCATGTCATCAGCCCTGCATGTGCTTGCCTTCGACTCCAGCACGGAGTGGCTGTCGGTCGCGCTCCAACTGGAGGATGGGGCCATCCTTGCCGGCAGCGAGCCTGGCGGCGCGCGCGCCTCGCAGCGCCTGTTGCCACTGGTGCAGGAATTGCTCGCCGAAGCCGGCCTGCGGCTTGGCGAGATCGGGCTGATCGGTTTCGGCGCCGGTCCCGGGGCTTTCACCGGGCTGCGTGCCGCCTGTGCTGCCGCGCAAGGCCTGGCGTTCGGGCTGGACATTCCGGTCGTGCCGGTTCATACACTCCTCGCCGTGGCGGCATCGGCAGAACACGCGGCCATGCCGGCCTCCACCTTGTTGGTGGCCAACGATGCCCGCATGGGCGAACTGTATTGGGCGCTGGTGCAGCAGGGTGCAGACGGCAACTTGCGCCTGCGCGCCCCGGCGCAGGTTGCGTCGCCGCAAGCTGCAGCGATGGCTTGGGTGCAAGCCTTGGGCGAGGCGCCACCCGAGGATGTGCAACTGCTCGGTCATGCCTGGGCCGCGCATCGTGCGGCACTGGCAGCAGCGTTGCCCGTGGCTTGGCGCAAGCCGCTCGATGAGGCCCTGACCGTCACGCCCAAAGCCGCCGCGATCGCCCGGCTGGCGCGTGCCGCGCATGCGCGTGGAGAGAGCGTCGCTGCCGCGCAGGCCTTGCCCATATACGTGCGCGACAAGGTGGCGCTGACCACGGAAGAACGCGAGCGTGCCCGCCATGTCGAGGTGGTGCATCCATGAGCGCCCAGTTCAACGCGCCACTGCCCGCGGCCGAACTGCGCGGCATGACCGAAGCCGACTTGAATGCGGTCATGTCCATCGAACTGCGCGCCTACGAGTTTCCCTGGAGCCGCGGCAATTTTGCCGACTCGCTCAACCCGCGCTATGAGGTGCAAGTACTGGCGCGGCCGGACGGCATCGTGCTGGGTTATTTCGTCGCCATGTCGGGGGCGGAGGAAATGCACCTGCTCAACCTCACCGTAGACCCCGCGCTGCACGGCCTGGGGCTGGGCCGGCATCTACTCGACGCCGTGCTGGTCGCGGCGGCCACGCAAGGCGCGCAGTTGCTGTGGCTGGAGGTGCGTCCCAGCAACCACCGCGCCATTCGGCTGTACGAGCGCTACGGCTTTCACACCGTGGCCAAGCGCCGCAACTACTACCCTGCGCTCGACGTCTATGGCCAGCCGTGCAAGGAAGATGCATGGGTGATGTCGGCCCAGGTCGACATGTTGCGCCGACGCCGTGGACTGGCCTGAGGGAGCGCGTTTTGCCGCATCCCTGGCTTGAGGCCGATCGTCGCGCCATGCTGCAAGCGCTGGGCCTGCCTGCAGCCTACGTGCGCCGCAGCGTCCTGAGCACGGCAGAACTCGCAGCGCTGCAGCCGCGCATGCCGGGAGAGCGGGCTGGCGACGGGGCCACGCTGCCGGCCGAGACCGGCGTTGCACAGGGGCTCGAACAGCCTGGAGCCTCGCGCCGGCAGCCGAGCGGCGGACAGCGCCTGGCGTCCAGACCAGCGCATGGCTTGCACCACGGCGGGGAGACCGCTGCGCCGCCCCCGGCCGCGTTCCGCGCCGCAAGCTCGGAGGTCGCCGTGCCAGCCTTGGCGGTGCGGCCGCTGGCTGCGCCAGCCCGACTGCAGCACATCGCCACGCTGGATGCGGCTGGCCTCGCCGCCTTCACCCGCGATTGCCGCGCCTGCAAGCTCGGCGGCCTGCGCCACCAAGCCGTGTTCGGCGTCGGCCATGCCCAGGGGCAGGTGATGGTGGTGGGCGAGGCGCCCGGTGCCGAGGAAGACCGCCAGGGCGAGCCCTTTGTCGGCGCTGCCGGCAAGCTGCTCGACAACATGCTGCGTGCCGTGGGCCTGGCGCGCAGCGGCGACGACCCGGCGCACACCGTGTACATCGCCAATGTCATCAAGTGCCGTCCACCGGGGAACCGCAATCCCGAGGTGGACGAAATCACGCAATGCGAACCCATTCTGGAACGCCAGATTGCCCTCGTACGCCCACGCCTGCTGCTGGCGCTGGGGCGTTTTGCCGCGCAGCAACTCACCGGCAGCACCGAGCCCATCGGCCGCTTGCGCCAGCGCGTGTTTCAGTACCGGGGCATTCCCGTGGTGGTGAGCTATCACCCTGCGTATTTGCTGCGCACACCGCAGGACAAGGCCCGGGCCTGGGCCGACCTGTGTTTCGCCCAGGATCAGCTTGCGGTCGCGCTGCAAGCCGGCAATCGGTCGGCTTCCTAGAATGCCCGCATGACATTCATCGACCAATGGCAAGCCGCCAGCAAGCGCAACGCAAGCAGTCTGTGCGTGGGCCTGGACCCGGAGCCGGAGCGTCTGCCCGCGCCGTGGACACACGACACCACGCGGCTGTTCGACTTCTGCGCCGCCATCGTCGACGCCACGGCCGATCTGGTCTGCGCCTACAAGCCGCAGATCGCCCATTTCGCCGCCGTCGGGGCCGAGGCACAACTCGAAAAACTCATCGTCCACATCCATCGCAGCGCCCCCGGCGTGCCGGTGATCCTGGACGCCAAGCGCGGCGACATCGGCTCCACCGCGCGGCAATACGCCCGCGAAGCATTTGAGCGTTTCGGCGCCGACGCGCTCACGGTTTCCCCGTTGATGGGCGCGGACTCGCTCGGCCCCTACATCGATCACTATCCTGAGCGCGGCCTGTTCGTGCTCTGCCGCACATCCAACCCTGGCGGCGAAGACCTGCAAGCGCTGCAAATCGCAGCCGATGCCTCGGGACAGTCCGAACAACTGTTCGAGCGCGTTGCACGCCTGGCCACTGGGCCGTGGAACCGCAGCGGCCAGATCGGACTGGTGACGGGCGCAACTCGGCCCGGCGACATCGCCCGCATCCGCGCCATCGCGCCCGACGCGCCGCTGCTCATCCCCGGCATCGGTGCCCAGGGCGGCGATGTGCTCGCCACCGTGCACGCCGCACGCCATCGTTATCTCATCAACGCCTCGCGCAGCGTGCTCTATGCCGGCAGTGGCGCAGACTTTGCCAAGGCCGCGCGCGCCGAGGCCCTGCAGTTGCGCGCCGCCATCGCCGCCGTTCCCGGCTGAGCGCCCCGACCTTGTTCCACGCCATGTCATCCAGCCCCATGTCTTCGCCCCTCACCCATTTCGACGCCGCCGGCCAGGCGCATATGGTGGACATCAGCGCCAAGGCCGAAACCGCGCGCATGGCCGTGGCCCGCGGCAGCATTCGCATGCTGCCCGCCACGCTGGCACTGATTCAGTCCGGCAACGCGAAAAAGGGCGACGTGCTGGGCGTGGCGCGCATCGCCGCCATCCTGGCGTCCAAGCGCACGGCCGACCTCATCCCTTTGTGCCATCCCATCGCGCTCACACGGGTGACAGTCGAGTTCGAGGTGGACCTTGTCAGCAGTGCCGTGCATTGCCATGCCCGTGCCGAAACCTGCGGCCGCACCGGCGTCGAGATGGAAGCCCTCACCGCCGTGCAGATCGGCCTGCTCACCATCTACGACATGTGCAAGGCCGCCGATCGCGGCATGGTGATGACCGACGTGCGCCTGCTGGAAAAGCAGGGCGGCAAAAGCGGACATTGGCAGGCGGATGCGGCCCATGGCTGAAGTCGACGGCGCAGTGAGGGGCGCTCAGCGCCGCAGTCACCGCCCCGACACACCCCGCCCAGGCTGCCCAGGCTGCCCAGGCTGCCCATAGGCCCCGCGAGGGCAAGCGCGGCTTCCTACAATCAGACTCATGAATACCTTGACCGAACCCACCCTCTTGCGCCTCGACGAAGCACGCCGCCTGCTGCTGACTCCCTACGGCATCGATGAATTCAGCCTGCAGCGCGCCTTGGCGCGTGCGTTCGAGCACAAGCTCGACTACGCCGACATCTATCTGCAATACACCCGCTCGGAGGGTTGGAGTCTGGAAGAAGGCTTGGTCAAGAGCGGCAGCTTCGGCATCGAACAGGGTTTCGGCATTCGTGCCGTGGAGGGCGATAAAACCGCCTTCGCCTATTCGGATGACATTTCAGAAGCGCGACTGATGGAGGCCGCAGTCACCGTGCGTGCCATCGCCCGCCAGGGCCGCGGCCATGTCAAGCTTGGCGGCGCGGCGCGTCCGGCAACGGGAGGGCGGTCGCTGTACGGCGCCGTCGACCCGCTGTCTTCGCTCGATTCCGCCGCCAAGGTGGCCCTGCTCCAGCGCGCCGACGCCATGGCTCGCGCCAAGGACCCGCGCGTGGCGCAGGTCATGGCCAGCCTGTCCGGTGAGTACGACGTGGTCATGGTGCTGCGCTCGGATGGCATGCTGGCCGCCGACGTGCGCCCGCTGGTGCGTTTCAGCCTTTCGGTCATCGCCGAGCAGAATGGCCGGCGCGAAACCGGCTCGGCTGGGGGTGGCGGACGTTTTCCGCTCAGTGAATTCACCGAGGCCAAGGTCCAGGAGCATGTCGACGAAGCCGTGCGCCAGGCGCTGCTGAACCTCGAATCGCGCCCGGCCCCAGCCGGCGAGATGACCGTCGTGCTGGGCAGCGGCTGGCCTGGCATCTTGCTGCACGAGGCCATCGGCCACGGGTTGGAAGGTGATTTCAACCGCAAGGGGTCCAGCGCTTTCGCCGGCCAGCTCGGCAAGCAAGTTGCGGCCAAGGGTGTGACGGTTCTGGACGACGGCACTCTCGACAACCGCCGCGGCTCGCTGAACATGGACGATGAAGGCCATCCGACCCAGCGCACCGTCCTGATCGAGGACGGTATGTTGGTCAACTACATGCAAGACAGCCTCAACGCCCGCTTGATGAAGCGTCAGCCCACCGGCAATGCGCGGCGCGAGAGCTATGCCCATGTGCCCATGCCGCGCATGACCAACACCTACATGCTGGCCGGCGACAAGTCACCCGAGGAGATCGTGGCCAGCCTCGACCGTGGCCTCTACGCGGTGAACTTCGGCGGTGGTCAGGTCGACATCACCAGTGGCAAGTTCGTCTTTTCTGCCAGCGAAGCCTGGTGGGTGGAAAACGGCAAGCTGCAATACCCGGTCAAGGGGGCGACGCTGATCGGCAACGGCCCCGATGCGCTTACCCGCGTCAGTCTCATCGGTTCCGACATGCGACTCGACCCGGGCGTCGGCACCTGTGGCAAGGAAGGCCAGAGCGTGCCCGTCGGCGTTGGCCAGCCCACGCTGCGCATCGACGGCATGACCGTGGGCGGCACCGGCTGATTGCTCGCCGCCAAGGCTGCGGCATGTGATGTGCAGCATGGCTGGTCCCACGCACGCCGCGTGCCCCGGACTTCACGCCACCTTCAAGCCCTTGAGCTCCGGTTTCGGGTCGGGATCGCGGATGTCCATGGCCTGGAGCGCTCGCACCACCAGCCGCGCCACCAGCAGGTTGCGGATGGGTTTGCGGTCTGCCGGGACGATGAACCAGGGAGCATGCCGGGCGTTGCTGCGTTGCAGGGCGGCCTCATAGGTGTCCTGATAGCGGCGCCACCATCGACGCTCGGACAGGTCGGATGGATCGAACTTCCAGTGTTTGGCCGGGTTGTCGATACGCTCCTGCAGGCGCTCGCGCTGTTCCTCATGGCCGATATGCAGGAAGCACTTGATGATGGTCGTGTTGTTCTGCGCCAGCATGCGCTCGAAGTCGGCAATCTGCGCCAGGCGCCGATCGAATTCAGGGGTGTCGATCTGCTCATGTACGAGATTGATCACCGGATCTTCGTAGTGACTGCGGTTGAACACGCCGATACAGCCCCGCGGGGGCACCTGTGCGTGCACCCGCCACAGAAAGTCGTGCCGCTGCTCCAGAGCGGTCGGAAAGCTGAATGACGCCGCGCGCATGCCCAGCGGGTTGACTCCCGTGAATACGGCCTTGGTCGTGCTGTCCTTACCGGCCGAGTCCATGCCCTGCAGCACCACCAGCAGCGCTCGATCCTTGCGGGTGAACATGCGGTCTTGGCGTTCGCCAATGTCCTCGCGCAGCTGTTCGAGTTCTGCTTCGACCCCGTTCTTGCCGCTGAATTCGGGCAAGTCGATGGCGGTGTCGCGCTTGTCCAGCTTGGGCGCTTCACCCACGTCAAAGCCGAGATCGCTCATCGATTTCAACTCTTTGAGTTGGCTCATCCGGTTTCCCTCCTGCTGTTGTGCGTGGATGGTATCGGCGCACCTCGCGGCGTTCCAGGGGGCGGTGCTTGGTCGCGTCCGCACGGGATGCCGCCCAAGCCCGCGTTGCAATTCAGCCAAGCCTGGCTTGCGGCCGCGGCGCGAACGCGACTACACTCAACTCACTGATTTTTCAAACTGCCATGCTCAATTCCGGTTTTTACTTTTATTTCTGGTTCTCGCACCGTGCCGGCGGAGGGAGAGGGCAGCGTTCAGCCTGAAACGATCAAATCCCCAAAAACCGCCGGCTCAACCCGGCGGTTTTTTTTCGTCGGGCTGGCAAGGAACCCCGCCATGTTCGACGACCGCTTCCATTCCCCCATCCTGCAGCAGACGCAGCAGCCCAAGCATTCCACGCAGCCAGGAGAAAGATCCATGCCCCCGAAGTCGACTGCCCCGATGCCCGAGTGGCGCGCCGCTCCGTCCGAGAAGACCTCGGCCACCGACGATGAACGCATCAAGGACGTCATGCCGCTGCCACCGCCCGAACATCTCATCCGCTTTTTTCCGATTGCCGGTACGCCGGTCGAGCGGCTGATTCAGGACACGCGCAAGGCGGTGCACCGCATCGTGCAGGCAGACGACGACCGTTTGCTTCTCGTCATCGGCCCTTGCTCCATCCACGACCCCAAGGCCGCGCGTGAGTACGCCGAGCGCCTGGCGCGTGAGCGCCGTCGCCACGCCGGCGAGCTCGAAGTGGTGATGCGGGTGTACTTCGAGAAGCCGCGCACCACGGTGGGCTGGAAAGGGCTGATCAACGACCCCTACCTCGATCAGAGTTTCCGCATCGACGAAGGCTTGCGCATGGCGCGTGAACTGCTCATCGACATCAACCGTCTGGGGGTGCCGGCCGGCAGCGAATTTCTCGACGTGATCTCGCCGCAGTACATCGGCGACCTCATCTCCTGGGGCGCCATTGGCGCACGCACGACCGAAAGCCAGGTGCACCGCGAACTGGCCTCCGGGCTGTCGGCGCCCATCGGCTTCAAGAACGGCACCGACGGCAACCTGCGCATCGCCATCGACGCCATCCAGGCGGCACGCCGGCCGCATTCGTTTCTTTCGGTGCACAAGAGCGGCCAGGTGGCCATCGTCCAGACACGCGGCAACAAGGACACCCATGTCATTCTGCGCGGCGGCAAGGCGCCGAACTACGACGCCGCCAGTGTGCGCGAAGCCTGTGAGCAACTCGAGGCGGCGAAGGTCGAATGCCGCTTGATGATCGATTGCTCGCACGCCAACAGCGACAAAAAACCCGAACGCCAGCTCGACGTGGCGCAGAACATCGCCGCCCAACTGGGGGCTGGCGAGCGCTGCATTTTCGGTGTCATGGCGGAAAGCCATCTGGTCGGCGGAGCGCAGAAATTCACCCCCGGCAAGGACGCCGCCAGCAGCCTGACCTACGGCCAGAGCATCACCGACGGTTGCCTGGCGTGGGACGAGTCTGTGCAACTCATGGACACATTGGCCGCCGGGGTGAAAGCGCGGCGCAAGCGCAAGTCAGCATAAGTCAGTGCACACGCGGGATTTAGGCCGGCGCGATGCAACCCCAGGCACCCAAGCCATCGACGGTCTTCCTGCGAGGCACCTTGCGGGCGCTGGGTGCGGTGGCCACCGCCATGGTGGGCTTGCGCCGACGGCAGGACCGCGAGCGTGACTTCACCACGCTGAAACTGCAGCATGTGGTGGTGGCCGGCGTCATCGTGGCCATCGCCATCGTCACGCTGCTGATCGTGCTGGTGAACCGCATTGCTGGCTGAGTGCCACTGGATAGGCCCAGCCGAGTCTGCAAAAAAACCCGCACGCGGCGGGGTCAAGGTCAATCACTCGGAAATCAGGATCGGGCCGGCGCAAAGCCCGCCCGATGCAGGCGATCAGCCTGGCAGGCCGACTGTGGGGTTGCCCAGATTGGTCCACTCGTTCATCGAACCCGCGTAGAGCTTGGAGTTCTTGTTGCCCATGATCTCATGCACCACGAACCAGGCGCCTGAAGCCAAATGACCGGTGTTGCAGTAGGTGGTGGTGGGCGCGTTGTCGCTGATGTTGGTGTCGTGGAAAATTTTCTTGTAGTCCGCGGCGCTCATGAACACAGCGGCCCCATGGTCGTCTTTCACGATGGCATCGATCGGGAACGATTTCGCGCCAGCTAGGTGGCCGGCGGTCTTGTTGATCGGCTTCTTGGCGATGCCGAGGAATTGCGCAGTCGGGCGGGCGTCGATGTATTGCTCCGAACCGTTCTGCAGCCCGATCTTGACCTCCTGCGTCGTGGCCAGCAGGGCCTTGTCTTCACCGGCGGCTTTCCAGTCGCCCTTGACGGCGGACGCGGGCTTGGTACTCACCGGATAACCGGCGTTCAGCCAGGCGTTGGTGCCACCGTTGAGGACGGCGATCTGGTCGTGCGGTACGCCGAAATAGCGCATCTGGAAATACAGGCGTGTGCCACGATCCATTGCGAACACGGCATTGCCCGTGGGCACGATGATGATGGGCTTGCCGCTGTTCACGCCGGCGTCGTCCATCACCTTGGTGAAGTACTCGGCGGTGGGCATCATGGCCTTGAGCTTGACGCCATCGACCGTGCGGGTCTCACGAATGTCGTTGAAGTTGACCAGCACCGCACCGGCAATGTGGCCACCGCTCTTCTTCACCATGTGGTTGGCGATCACCGGCTTTTCGTCGAACGCCTTCATGCTGCCACCACCACGAATGTCGACCACCGTCACATCGTTCAGATGCGCCTTGAGCCACTGCGGCGTCACCAGGGGGCCAGGTACATCCATGGCCATGGCGCCTTGTGCTGCAGCCATGACCAGCCCCAGAATGCTGGCGCACATCAGTTCTTTCATCTTCATGTCAACTCCTCCTCGGTTTCAATCGATCAGACAGCATCCAAAACTGCAGATTCATGCGTCGGCTTGAGTCCACCATCATTGCCGACCTCTTTTCCCCGCAGCGCACCTCTCGGCAGGCCGCGCGAAACGTGTTCATGGCACCTGGCCTGCCGCAGTTCGCCGGGGTGCGAACTGCGGCAGGCCACCACGGCATTCGGGCGGCACGACAAGACGCTGCTGGGCAGTTGTCGCGCCTGACCATGTCAACGTGGAGAGCGATCCATGGTTGTCTTGCACTCTAATAGATACTGTACTGAGTAAATGTGGCTGCCTTGTATCGACTGTGTCCAAGCGTTTCACCTGGCCTCGGTGTTTATGCTGAGCGACATACCCTTCGGGCTGCCGGTGTCCGGCACAACCCGCCGGAGCGCGAACTGCGCGAAACTGGTCGCGCCCTATCGTTGATGCGCGTTGTGCCGGGCTCATTGTTTGCCACGTACGCTCATCCCCGGCGTGAACAGTTCTTCGTGCTGCGCGGCATGCTCGAGGAGGGGTATGGTCACGATCCTGCCGGTTCATGGCTGTGCAGCCCGCACCTGGACCAGCAGCGACCCATCAGCCGCGAAGGCTGCACCATCCTGGACAAGGTCGGATTTCGGCCCGAGACAGCCGTCTGCGCATCATGGGATGCCGCAAGACCTGCGTGGCAAGCCTCGTGCCGCCGCTAGCGACGCCTACAATTCCAGGCATTCCCAAGCCGACCACTCAGCCGCATGACTTCAGCCCTACTCACGACCTCCATCACGTCCCTGCCTCTGCTCTCGCGTGGCAAAGTGCGCGACAACTACGCCGTGGACGACGACCTCATGCTGATGGTGGCGAGCGACCGCATCTCGGCCTTCGACGTGGTGATGGACCAGGGCATTGCAGGCAAGGGGGAAATGCTCGCGCGCATCTCGTGCTTCTGGTTCGGCTTGCTGGAAGACGTGGTGCCCAATCATCTCACCGGCATCGACCCCGAAAGTGTGGTGGCCGAGCACGAACGCGAGCAGGTCCGGGGCCGCGCCCTGGTCGTCAAGCGTCTCAAGCCACTGCCGGTCGAGGCCGTCGTGCGGGGTTACCTGGCGGGCTCGGGCTGGAAAGACTATCAGGCCAGCGGCAAGGTGTGTGGCGTGGACTTACCGCATGGTCTGCAGCAGGCAGCCCGTCTGCCGCACCCCATTTTCACGCCGGCCACCAAGGCTGCGCTGGGCGAGCACGACGAGAACATCGACTTCGGGCAGATGGTGCGACTCATCGGTGTGGAACTCGCCGGGCAGGTGCGCGACATCAGCCTGGAGGTTTACAGCCGCGCGGCGGCGTATGCCAAAGCGCGAGGCATCATTTTGGCTGACACCAAGTTCGAGTTCGGTCTGGACAAGCAGGGCCGCCTGGTGTGGATGGACGAGGCGCTCACGCCAGACTCCTCGCGGTTCTGGCCGGCAGACCAGTGGCGCGAGGGCATCTCGCCGCCGAGCTTCGATAAGCAATTCCTGCGTGATTGGCTGGAAACCGTACCCGGCTGGACCAAGCGGCCACCACCCCCCACGTTGCCGCCCAAGGTGCTCGACGGCACCGCGGCCAAATACCGCGAGGCGCTCGAGCGCATCACCGGCCCGGCGTGATCCACCGGTTCCGACACGAGGCATCCAAAGCCGAATGTCGGCATCTCAACTCAAGACCACCATGCTCAGGCGGCGGCGGTAACTTTCCACCGTGGGGTCGGTGGCAGGCGCCTGGCCTTCCGCCGGCTTGGCCACCGGTGGCGCGATCAGTTCGAGGATGGCGACATAAGCCTTGCGCGCGGCATCCCCGTTCCAGTTCTTGTCGCGCATGAGGATGTCGAGCAGTTCGTCCATCGCATCGGTCCAGCGCTGTCCCGCCATATGGTGCTGCGCCAGGGCAAAGCGGGCGGTGAAGTCGCGCTTGTTGGCCGCGATGGTCGCTTGCAACGTGCCGATGTCGGCAGTCGTTGCAGTGGCGTCGATGGCGTCCAGCCAGTGCTTCAGCGCACTCGCCATGCGGTCGATGGCCACTTTGCCTGACAGCGGCTCGAAGGCGCGGCGCGCGTCGTCCAGGCGGCCCTCCTGCAACAGCAGCTTGACGTACTCGCCCCGCGCCGCATCGTTCGCCGGGTTGGTGGCCAGCGCTTGCTGCAGTTGCTCCAACGCGGAGACCGGCGCAGCATCTGCCATGGCATCCGGCACATCCTGGGCGTCATCTTCCTGGTCCGCCACAGCAGGCACATGTTTGTCGAGGAACTCACGAATCTGCCCTTCGGGCAGGGCGCCGACGAAGCCGTCCACCGGCTGGCCGTCTTTCATCAACACCACCATCGGAATGCTGCGCACACCGAAAGCCTGGGCCAGTTCCTGCTCCTCCTCGGTGTTGACCTTCACCAGTTTGAAGCGGCCGTCGTAACTGGTTTCCAGCTTTTCCAGCACCGGGCCCAGGCTGCGGCAGGGGCCGCACCACGGCGCCCACAGGTCCACCAGAACAGGCATGGTCTTCGAGGTTTCGACCACCTCGGTTTCGAAATTCGTCAGGGTTGCGTCGATCATGATGAGTTCTCCAAAACGCACAGATGGGGGCGCCGCGGCCGATTTCCAGGTCGCCCCGCAAGACAGGGCGCGGGGGCTCGCCGGGCGAGACTGAACGCTAGCCACAAGCATACGGCCCCGTAAAATAGAAGGCTTTCGGAGCAAGACCGAAAGCTCCGTATCGACACGCAACGCGAAAGAACACGGCATGGCCTTGATCGGTGTGGTGATGGGTTCAAGTTCCGACTGGGACGTGATGCGGCACGCGGCCGAGATGCTGGCACGCTTCGACGTGGCTCACGAAGCCCGCGTGGTTTCGGCCCACCGCATGCCCGACACCTTGTTCGCTTACGCCGAAACCGCGCGCGGGCGTGGCCTGGCGGCCATCATCGCCGGCGCCGGTGGTGCCGCGCATTTGCCCGGCATGCTGGCGGCCAAGACCACCGTGCCGGTGCTGGGCGTGCCCGTGCCCAGCAAATACCTGCGTGGCGAAGACTCGCTCCTGTCCATCGTGCAGATGCCCAAGGGCATTCCGGTGGCAACCTTCGCCATCGGCGAGGCCGGTGCAGCCAATGCTGCGCTGTTCGCGCTGGCCATGCTGGCGGCGCACGACGCTGCGCTGCTGGCCAGGCTCGATGCCTTTCGCGCCGAGCAAACCGCACAGGCCGAGGCCATGCGTGTCGGGCTTTGAGGGTGTCCGCGCTTGGCGTGCCGGCACTCTCGCTGGCTTGTGCGCATCGTCGCACGCCAGGCCTCACCTTGTGCGCTTTGCGCTTCGCAGTTGCGATCAAGCCCGCTGTTCTCGCTCCACTTTTCTTGAGCTGATGCCCGCATGACCGACTCTCCCACAGACTTCATCGCTCCCGGCGCGACACTCGGCGTGCTCGGCGGTGGCCAGCTCGGACGCATGTTTGCGCAGGCGGCGCAGGCCGCCGGCTATGCCGTGGCCGTGCTGGAGCCCGACGCCCATGCGCCGGCCGCACAGGTCGCGCCGCACCATCTCCGCGCGGCCTACGACGATGTCGACGCCTTGCACCAACTCGCGCGCAACACGGCGGCCGTGACCATCGAGTTCGAGAACGTTCCGGCCGCGACGCTCGACTGGCTGGACGCCCATGTGCAACTCGCGCCGCACGCGCCTGCCGTGGCCGTGTGCCAGGACCGCACCGCCGAGAAGGCTCTGTTCACGCGCCTGGGCGTGGCCTGCGCGCCGCATGCGGTCATCACCTGCGAGGACGATGCGCGTGCCGCGCACCTCGAATCGCTGTTGCCGGGCATTCTCAAAACTGCGCGCCTGGGCTACGACGGCAAGGGCCAGATGCCGGTGGTCCATGCCGCCGATCTTCCGGCCGCCTGGCGCGCCCTCGGTGGCGTGACGTGCGTGCTGGAGCGCAAACTCGACCTGCGCCTGGAGCTGTCCGTCATCCTGGCCCGTGGGCGGGACGGCCAGATCGTCCACTTGCCGCCACAGCAGAACCTGCATCGCGACGGCATTCTGTTCGCCAGCTTCGCGCCGTCCTCCGCCCTGGACCCCACCCTGGCGCAGCGCGCGGTGCAGGCTGCGCAGACTATCGCCCAGGGGCTGGACTACGTGGGCGTGCTGTGCGTGGAATTTTTCGTGCTCGGCGACGGCAGCCTGGTGGCCAACGAGATGGCGCCGCGCCCGCACAACTCCGGCCATCACACGCTGGACTCTTGCGACGTCTCGCAATTCGATCTGCAAGTGCGCGCCCTCGTCGGCGCCCCATTGGTCGCGCCGCGCCAGCACAGCACAGCCGTCATGCTCAACTTGCTGGGCGATGTTTGGTTCGACCCCTCCGGCCAGCAGCGCGAGCCCGACTGGGCCGGTGTGCTGGCCCTGCCCGGCGCGCACCTGCATCTCTATGGCAAACGCGAGCCACGCCGCGCACGCAAGATGGGCCACCTCACCTTCACCGCGGCCACAACGGCACAAGCCGCCCAGGCCGCAGTGCAGGCGTGCAGCGTGCTCGGGCTGGAGCCCTTCTGATGCAAGCCGAAGCCGGTGGGCCGCAGCGGGTCACGGAGGCCACCCATCCCCGCGAGATCGTCCAGGCCGCACGCTTGCTCGAAGCCGGAGAACTCGTCGGTCTGCCCACCGAGACGGTGTACGGCCTGGCCGCAGACGCCGCCAACCCCCAGGCCGTGGCGAAGATCTACGCTGCCAAGGGCCGTCCGGCGAATCATCCCGTCATCGTCCATCTGCGCCGCGACGCCGACCCCATGCGCTGGGCTGCCGAGTTGTCCGATGTGGCCGGCAAGCTCATGGCCACTTTCTGGCCCGGCCCGTTGACGCTGGTGCTGCCGCGGCGCGCCGGCGCCGCCGAGGCTTGCGCTGGCGGGCAAGACACCATCGCTTTGCGCTGCCCCGACCACCCCGTGGCCCAAGCTGTGCTGGCGTCGTTCCGAGGCGGGCAAGGCGGCTTGGCCGCGCCTTCGGCCAACCGTTTCGGCCGCATCAGCCCCACGACCGCGGCCCATGTGCGCAGTGAATTGGGCGCGGCCGTATCCCTGGTGCTCGACGGCGGTGCCTGCGCGGTGGGCATCGAAAGCACCATCGTCGACTGCTCGCGCCTGCACACCATGGACGGCCTGCCACGTATCCTGCGCCCGGGCGGTGTGCAGGCGCAGGCTATCGCGGCCGCGCTGGGGTGCACAGAGCAAAGTCTGCTGGCGCCGCCGCATCGGCTTCAGGGCACGCGACTGCAACCACAGCGCGCGGACCTGGAACCAGGCCTGGCAGTCCAGGCAACGGACGCAGCGCCAGAGGCACCTCGGGTGCCCGGCGCGCTCGCTTCGCACTACGCCCCGGTCACTCCATTGCGCATGGTCCAGGTCGCTGCGCTCGACACCGCTTGGCCGCTTGCGCAGCGCATCGGGGTGCTGGCGCCACGGGCCGCGCCCGGCGCCAATCGGCACTCACGCTGGCTGGCCATGCCGGCCGAGGCGCAGGCCTACGCCCAGGCGCTTTACGCGGCCTTGCGGGAACTGGACGCCGCCGGGCTCGAGACCATCTGGGCCCAGGTCCTGCCTGCCGATGCCCGTTGGGACGCGGTACGCGACCGCCTGCACCGGGCCGCGGCCGAGAAGGCCTGAGGACGTTGCGCGGCGCAACGGTGTTTTTTCAGCTTCACGCCCGCGCAGCCCACCCAGCAGCCCGGCCGGAGCTTCGCCGAAACGCGGTTGTCGCCATCGTCCCGCCCCGATTCCCGTGCTGGCCGTCGCGTTTTCTGTCCAGTCGACTCGCGTATCCACGGCCCTGAGCCTTGGGGCCACGCCGGACCCGACACCGTGCCGGGGACACAGGCGCGCCGCTGTCCCCGGTTGTGTCTTGTTGAGTCCGGAGTGGCGGATTTTTGCAACCCGGGGGTTTTCGCACTTGCCACCCTACGCCACTTCGCTTAACCTAAACGAACGGTCGTGCTTTTACCGTGACAGGGCTGCAGGCTCTACATGCGCTGCAGCCGATTGACCACAACATTCTGGAGACATCGGCATGCGTTATCCCATTTGGACTGCGCTGGCATTGGCCAGCGCATTGGCTCTTGCAGGTTGCGGCGGAGGCGGAGGCGGCTCCAGCGCCCCGACCCTGTCGACCGTCAGCAGCGTCAACGCTGCGAGCAAGGCGCCGGCTGCAGCGCCGGCGGGCGGCTTCAAGGCCATGGTGGTGTTCGGTGACAGCCTGTCTGACGATGGCGCTTACACCCTTGCGGCCGTGAGCACCTACGGCGCTCAAGTGCCGTTTACCGGGCTGCCGTATCCGGCAGGTGGTCAGTTCACCGTCAACGGTGCACTCACCGGGAACTGGACCAATGTCGTGGCCAAGAGCCTGGGCCTTGGCTTGTCTCCGAACCTCATCGGCTACGCGGGCAACTATCTCAATCCGCTGAGCACGACGCCGAGCACGAGCCCGGTGTACTGCCCATTGGGCCCGACATCGAGTTGTTATGACTTCGCCCAGGGCGGCTCCATGGTCAGCAACCCGAATGGCATCGGCCATAGCACCGGCGCGCTCACCATTCCCGTGACGCAGCAGGTGCAGAACTATCTCACCCAGTTCAGTACGTTCACCAGTGGCCAGCTGATCACCGTGCTGGCCGGCAACAACGACATCTTCACCGCGTTGGGCACTGTAAGCGCGCAGGTCACGGCGGCGGTAACGCAGGCGGTGACGCAGGCGGCCCAGGCCGGCACCCAGCTGACCGCGGCCCAGATCGCCACAGTGCAGCAGCAGGCGACTTCGCAAGCTGTGGCGGTGGCACAAGCCACCGTGGGTGCGGCAGCCGATCAACTGGCCGGCGTGGTGCAAAACATCATCGCCAAAGGCGGTCAGTATGTTCTCGTCTACACCTTGCCGGATTCCTCGGTCACACCATTTGGCCGTGGTTTGCCTTACACCGGCGCCACGCCACCCGTCGCACCACCGGCTGGCTATGTCTGCAACAACCAGGATCCCACCCAGCCCTGCTATTTGTTGTCCAACCTCGTGCAGGTGTTCAACCAGCGCTTGACGAATGATTTGCAGGGTCAGCCGGTGAAGATGCTCGATGGCTTCGCCTTGCTGAACCAGGAAATCGCCAATCCGTCCCAGTTCGGCTTCACCAACATCACTACGCCGTGGTGCAACCCGGCGACCACCAGCTCCCTGTTGTGCAACATGAACACCCCCTTCACGGCTGCTGGCGCCACCACGGCCAATCTGGGCACCTGGCTGTTCGCCGACTCGGTTCACCCCACACCCGCCGGCTATCAAGTCATCGCCAACGCAACCTTGCAGGCGATGAAGGGTTTTGGCTGGAATTGACCCCACGACGAGGAGACCTCACATGACAACATTTCTGCGCCCATCATCCTGGTCGCTGGCTCCGGTTGCGGCAGCGCTGACCCTGGCTGCGGTGCTTGCCGCACCCAGCGCCCATGCGGATCCGGCCACGCCCAACACCGTGTTCGTCGGCCTGGCCTATTTGCAAAACCATTCCAGCTCGGCCGACCTGAGCGGCTACAACACGCCGCCCGGGTTGAACTTGAACGTCGGCAATGCCGCGACGCTCGGCTTAACCTTTGTCCGCGACCTGCCCGGGCCCTGGAGCTTCGAGCTGGTGCTTGGCTATCCGCCCCGGGTGCGAACCGACGCCATGGGCGCCAACTGGGCGAAAGTCGGCGTCACGCCGGGAGTGGGCATCACCGATGTCGACGTGATCTCGCCCACGGCCTTCATCAACTACCACATCCTCGGCAAGCAATCGAAGTGGGATCCTTTCGTCGGGCTGGGCATCAACTACACGCGCTTCACCAACACCAAGGCGCTGAGTTCGCTCACCAGCCATCTCGGCCCGACCCAGATCAGTCTGTCGGATTCCTGGGGCGCAGCCGCGCACGCCGGGCTGATCTATCACATCGACCCACGCTGGTCGGTGGTCGGAACCGTGGCCGTCGCCGATGTGCAGAGCGATCTGACGTCCACGTCCTACTCGCCGATCAACCCCAGCCTCATCACCTCGCAGGCCAAGACGCACATCAACTTCCACCCCATCGTCTACACCGTGGCCGTGGGCTACAGCTTCTAGCGTCCCCCAGGGGCGGGCTCGCCGAGCCGCCGCTGGGGATGTCAAGGAAACTTGGGGCAGCCCTGCGTTTCCTTGAGAGCCCGATGCACCATGCTT
>JABEVE010000086.1 GCA_013044035.1 Burkholderiales bacterium | reverse complement strand
GGCCCCGCGCCTCATGGTGGGCCTGCAGCCGGGCGCGGATCCGCCCACCAGCTTGTGGGTCGGTCCACAACATCGCCAGGATGCCATCGCGCAGCAGGGACAGTCTGTCAACAAACCTTTGCATCGCCGTTCTCCAAAAGGAACACGCCCCATCACACCACGCCAGACGGTCGACGCAAGTCGACTGTCGAAACGACACGACAAGGATCCGGGGGGTGGAGGAAAAAAGAGGGAAGAAGAGGCCGGGCGGCGACCGCCCGGCCTGGGGGCAGGGTCAAGCGGTGGCGACCCACAGCGTCTTGCCGCCGACGCGGCACAAGGGACGGATGCGCCCCTCGCGCTCGAGCTTGACGGCCAGCGCGGCGCCGACGGGCAGGCGCTCGTGTTCGGCGATCAGGGTGAAACGCCTTCCGGCGCTCACGGATTCTTCCAGCCTCGCCCCCTGGGCGAGGAGCTGGACGAGCAGGGGATAGAGACGTTCTTCGCGCATGCAATGCTCCTGACGGTGATTGAAAACGCCGGACGCACGTCGGGTGTGCGTGGCTTCCAATCAGGGGCCGCAAGGGCTGCGGCCAGGTCAGGACAAGCGCGTGGGATGACTCCGCTTCAGAACGATGGACATATCCTACACCGACGTCAGCTTGCCGCCAGGGGGGACGATGGTTCCCGGGACGCGCCGGGAATGCCGGGCCCGTCCCGTCAGACGAACCCGATGCTGCTGCGCAACGGCAGCTTTCCGGCGCGCCCTGCCTCGCCTGCGTGGAACACCTCGGCGGCGCTGATCCGGCGCGCCGGATCCGACGGCGCCGTGAGCCCCGCCGCTTCAGCCAGCGCGCAGGCCTCGCCGTACCCCAGCAGCCGAAAGCGCAGCACGTCGAAGCACCGCCCGGGGCGCAGCAGCGCCGGGTCCACCTCCGCCGGGCTGTCCAGGTTGGTCGAGAAAATGATCTTCTTGCCCGCCAGGGTGACCAGCCCATCGCTGACCGACAGCAGCCGGTGCATCAGCGTGTTGCCGCTCTGGCGCGGCGTCAGCATCGCATCGGCGTCTTCCATCACGAACACATCGGCTGTGCTCGTGAGGAACTCCGTCAGCGGCACGTCGGTTTCCAGCAATTTCGGGCCATAGCTGACCATCGCATCGTGCCCGGCGTGCTGCAGGAAACCGCGGATGAACGAGGTTTTGCCGGTGCCCGGCGGGCCGATGAGCAGCAGGATGGCCGCGCTCGATCGAGTGTAGGCGTCGTAGTAGTCGGCCAGCGGGCATGGCAAAAAGGGAAACATCTGCGGCAGCGGCCGCAGATCCTCGCGCAGCGGCAGGGTGAGGGTCTGGCCGTGGTCACCGTACAGCCAATGCACCGTCGAGCCCGCCGGGGCGAACGCCGCGCGCAGCTGCGCCGACAACCCCCGGACGTGCTCCGGCGCGCCGAGCACCGAGATCTCCGCCGGAAAGATCACGCCGCCGTTTCGCGGCTCCGGCGTGTGGGCATCCTCGCCCAGCTGCAGGATCTCGCGCAGACGGTCGTTCTCGGCGCGCCGGGCGCTCAGGTCCAGCTTGAGGCGCACGCTCGTCCCCGAGCCGACCTCAAAACCCAGCGCCACGGTGCGCATCAGGTGATCCGTGCCGACATACAGCGACCAGTCCGGCCGTGAGGCAAACCAGTCGCGCCAGCGCGCCAGCTCCACGCGCAGGCGCAGCGGCTCGGTGACCACCACGCGGTGGCGCGTCAGCACTTCGGCGCGCACCCGGTCGGTGAGCGCGGCGAACCACGTGTCGTGGTGGATGGACGAAGCCAGGGAGGCCGAGAGCGCAGCGAGGTCGTTGGACATGGGCAGGGGATCGAGGCGTTGCAAGGGGAGGGCAGGCAAGAGCGTCACAACCCGTCAGGCGAGTTCGATCAGGATATCGAAGGGATCGCGGTGGCCGAGCAGCCGCACTGCGGCTACGTTCTCGCGGTCGATGGGCGCCTTGTCCTCGCGCCTGGACTGCACCCAGTCCCAGAACGCCGCCATCTCGGGCAGATCGGTGGCGCGCTGCTGCTTGAGCGCGAAGGGCAGCACGCCCAGGCGCTTCTCCCGCCCGTCGCACAGCGTGATCTCCACCCAGACCGTGCGCTTGCTGTTCTCCAGGGCGAAGACGATGGGTAGTGCGCGCGGATCGCGCTCGCCCAGCGCCGCCCGCAGGATGCGTGTGCGCTCCTGCGCCGAGGCGATCGCCTGCGCGCACAGCTCGCGGTACAGCTCGATGGGCAGGAGATGCCAATGCGAGCGCTCGTAGTCCCGGGCGCCGACCACCCCGGTGACGGTCAGCCGCGCAGCCCGCGCATCGGCCTTGGCGTAGGCGATGAAGAACGCCTCGCGCTCGGGGTCGAACACCAGCAGGTGCAACTCGCGCGGCACCAACGCCAACGCCGCGCGGGATGCGGGCGTGGTGGCCCAGGTGCCGGTGGAGCCGATGGCGCGCTCGCGCAGGGATCGGCAGTGGCCGCCCGCGAGCAGCTCGATCAGGTCGAAGTGCGTGATGCCGGCGACGCGGCGCAGCTGCGGCACAGCATGTGCGCCGACCTGGATTGCGCAGGCGTCGAAGCGGGTCGGGGTGGGTTCGGGCTGCGGCGGCACCGGCGCGGACGGTGCGGGGCAGGGGGTTTGGCGGCGGGCAAGGAGGTTGGTGAGAGTGCGGAACATGACTGAGCTCGTGCAGGAATGATGATGCGTTCAGCATCGCATCCGCGCGGGTCGACGCAAGTGCGGGGTGGCGCAACCTGGGAAGCCGCAAGCCAAGGCGTTCAAGCGCTGGGTGACCCACCACGTTTTGTCGTCCTTCCGCCGACCGCAAGCTGCTGGCCCAAGCCATCAAGCCGATCTACACCGCTGCGAGCGCACAGGCCGAGCTCGATGCCTTCGAGTGCAGCCCCTGCGGCCAGAAGTTCCCGACCGTCGTGACCGCCTGGCGCCGTGCCTGGGATCGCGTGATCCCGTTCTTCGTGTTCCCGCCGGCGGTGCGACGGGTGATCTACACCACCAACGCCATCGAGAGCATCAGCGCTCGGCTGCGCAAGATCATCAAGTCACGCGGGCACTTCCCCAGCGACGATGCCGCGACCAAGCTGATCTGGCTGGCGCTGCGCAACATCACGGCCGATTGGGGCCGCGCGGTGCACAATTCTGGAAGGAGGCGATGAACCAGTTCGCGATACTCTACGAAGAGCGGTTCACGCAAGCAGCCAGGCCATTGGGTTGAACCATGAAATACATGGCCCAACCGGGGGCGCCTCCGGCGGCCTGGCAGGGGCTTGCTCAAAGCACATCAAGACAAGACGAATTCAACAACCCGCCCCGAACACAGAAATTCGGACACTCCCGCCATTCGTCAACAACTGAGTATGCACGCGATTGCAGGGCCGGTCTTTGGCCGCGTCTTCAGCTTGCTTGAGTCGAGTCATGGGCTGTCCGCTCCGAGAGGGCACGATGCGATGCTGCCTGCCTCACACCCACCAGCTCGGCGAGCCACGCCGTGAGTTTCTTGCTCACGGCTTTGCGCACGTCGGCGTCCGAGGTTGCATGCACGGTTGCGTGCCAAGTCCTCGCGTCTTCCGCTCCCGCACCGCACGCCTGCAGGAACGTCGTGAGTGGACAAGCCTCGATGGCGCGCGTCTGATGCTGCTGGCCGTCATGCGCGTCGAGCCAGTGATACGCCAAAGCGCCGAGGGCGCTCGTGATGCGCGTCGGTGATGACCTGTCGTCGGGGGCTGGCCGGTTCAAGGCGTACTGCGCTGCCCAGTCCTGCAACTGCTTGGCAGGCATCGGCCGCGCGATGCCATAGCCCTGCCCGAATGTTGCGCCCAGAATTGTGACCGCCTCGATGATCGCGGCATTCTCCACCCCCTCGACAACCACCTCCTTCTCGAAATCCCGCCCGATTTGCACCACGGTGCGCACCAGACTCAGCGCTTTGATCGGGGCGCGGTCGATGTCCTGAATGATTCCCCGATCGATCTTGATCACGTCGAATGGGAGGCTGGCCAGGCGCTTGAGACTGCTGAACCCCGACCCCAGGTCATCGATCGCCAAGTGCACACCCAGTCGTCCCAGCGTGGCGATGGCCTTGTCGCGCAGCGCCTCATCGACCTCCTGCGACTCGAGCAACTCCAGCACAAGGTGATGCGGCGCGATGCCGTGGTCGCGCAGCGCCTCCCGGATCCATTGGGCGCAGTCCGGGTGCAGGAGCGTCGATGGTGGCAGATTCAGCGAGACGTCGAGTTTCAGGCCGTGGTCGTGCCATTGCGCCAGCCAGCGCAGGCTTTGCGATAGGCCCCTACGGAATAAGGAGTCCAGATCGGCTTCCCGCAGCGCCGGCAGGAACAGCCCCGGCGCGACGACGTCGCCTTCAGGGGAAACCAGTCGTGCCAGCGCCTCGACCTTGCTCAGCCTTCCATCGCGCAGATCCACCACCGGTTGGACAAACATGTGCAGACCGTCGGCGTACAGCCATTGGCGGTACAACGCGGCATCCTGCTGATCAACCACGGGATGGCGTTGACGCAGTAAATTGTCGATCAGATTCCAGCGGTTTTGCGCCGCAGCCAGAAAGGTTCGTCCTTGCTGCGTATCGAACTGATTGGGGTAGGCGCCGTAGAGCACCAGAACCGAATCGGTCTGCCCGGCGCGCATCAGTGGGATCGCCGCCATGCTGCGGATGCCAAAGCGTGCGGCGGTCCTCTCCCAGGGAGCCAGCCCCAGGCAACTCTCATAGCCTTTGGCCGTCATGATCGACTCTGTGCGCCAGGCCTGCGCGGCCATGCCCTTGCCGGTGGCGCTGTTGGCATCCAGCGAAGGCTGCAATCCGGGGGGCGACAGGGCTTGTGCCACGTCCGCTGCGAGTGCCCCGCCGCTGGCCTGCACGATGAACCGCCCCTGCGCGTCGGGACGCAGCAGCGCACAGCACCGAATGCCGGGCAAGGCCCCGAGCGCCTGCAACTTGGCATCGATCACATCGACCCACGCTTGGCCGAGCCGTGGCAAAGCCCGAGCCAGGTAAGCGTTGTAGGCGTTTTGCACAAGCAGCATGGCATCGAGCTGGCATTGCAGATCGATCTGGACGCGGGCGTCGAACACGCGTTGCAGGCGGTAGCGCTCACGTGTGGTCAGTTCGCCCGCATCCAGATGCCAGTGCAGCAGATCCCGATAGAGTTGCATCGACGCGCTCAGCCACGACGGCGCCACCCCCACCAGGGCGTGCAGGCGGCCCAGATGTTGGGCACGGGCCTGGATCTGCGCCGCGGTCGTCGCCGGGTCGAGCAAGAAGCGCAAGTGCGCCGCCTGGCTCAGCTTCAACCGAGCCAGGCTCGCAACGCTGAGCGCGGCGAGAATAGCCGCCGTGTCAGTGCGCTGAGCGAGTTCGTTGTAAAAGGGTTCCACGAACTCGCGCTCGGTGATGTCCAACAGCAGTCCGATACGCCCCAGAAGCGCCTGCGCTTCCGAGCCAAAGGGGTCGAAGGGGGGTTCAGGAATGTCGTCGCCAGGATCGACTCCCGCCAAGGTCCACCACTGGGTGCGTGTGGCTTTGCGACCTTTGACGCGGTACATCGCTCCATCGGCCAAGCGCACCAGGGTATCGGCGCTGCTGCCTTCGGCGGATGTCAGCGCGACACCCATGCTCATGCCCACGCTGGCGGTGCGGCCGTCCCCAAGGTCGAAGGGCGTCTGCACGGCCTGATGCAGTCGCCCCAGAATCACGCCGAGCTGGGCCTGGGCATACTCGACATCGAGATCTTCGATGACGACCACAAACTCGTCACCGCCGAGCCGGGCCATCATGTCCGAACCACGCATGAGTTGGCGCAGACGTTCGCCGAGCTGCTTGAGTAGCCGATCGCCGACACTGTGCCCATAGCGGTCGTTGACTGGCTTGAAGTCATCCAGATCGATCAGACCGACGGCCACTACCGCGCCCAGACGCCCGGCACGCACGATGGCGTGTTCGAGGTATTGTTCCAGTGCGCGCCGGTTCGGTAGCCCGGTCAGCGGATCAGCCTGGCTGAGCTGCTCCATTTGGTGCATCAGGCGCTGGCGCTCGGTGACATCGACTGTGGTCCACACGACAAAGGTGAACCCCTCTGGGTCGGTGTCGATGCGCCTTCCAGAGATGGCGATGCAGGCCGGCTGGCCATCGGCGCAGACGATATCCAGTGCGTCCACCTCGACTTGGCCGTCTTTGAGAGCCACACGTGTGGCGTTGACCATGGCGTCCTGGATCAAGGAGGGAGCAGCCTCGCCCACGTTGCGGCCCAACACCTCGCTGACGTCGCGAATGCCAAAGATGCGCGCGATGGCGGCGTTCGCCTCGACGATGGTGGCGCCGGGGTAGCGCACCATGACCACACCGGCCACGGTGTTGCTCAGCAGGCTGGCGTGTTGACGTTGCAGCAGGGCCTGACTGCGTAAAAGATCCAGACGGTCCAGCCCATGGGACAGATCGCTCGCCAGATCCAGCAGGGTGCGTTGCAGATTCGGCGTGAAACTCGTTGAATCTTCGCAGTAAATGTTCAACACGGCCCAGATTTTGCCACTTCGGTGCAGGGGCAAGCCGGCAGCCGCGTTGAGCCCGAAGCGCTGCAGTCGTTCGCGCCATGGACGCCAGCTCGCCGAGCCCTGGGTGTCGATGGTGAATACCGCGCGATCTTCACGCCAGACCATTGCGGCGCTGTCCCGGCCTTCAGGGGTGGATCCATTGGTGCTGATCACGAGGCCATCGACATAACCCGCCGCCGGACCTGCCTTGGCCAGAAAAACGAATCGCCCATCGTCGCCGGGGCGACCGACCCAGGCCAGTGTGACGGCCAGGTCGTGCACGGCCAGGCGACAAACCGTCTCCAGCAGGTTGGGAACGTCGCTCGTCTGCACGATCGCCTGATTCACATGCGCCAGCATGGCGTTGAAACGCGCAAGCCTGGCGTTTCGTTGCAGCAGATCTTGTCGGCTGCGCAGCAAGCGCCCGACGACCAGGGCGGCCAGGATGAAAAAGGCAAGGACGATGGCCCGAGCGGCAAGCCGCCATTCCAGGCCGTGGCGGTAGAGTTGCCAGACCTTGGCGCTCGGCCAACCCACCGTAACGGCCAGCGGCAAGCCGTTGATGGGCTCCTCAACGCCGCCTTCGGTCATCGACGTCGGGTGCACGACTCGACCGTGCGATAGGGCGCCCAGAACGCTGTCGTCGCGCAGGTCGCGAACCGTCAGCAGCCAGTCGTCAGCAATCGTCGAGGCCAGCAGCGCGTCGACACGGTACGGCGAGCCGATGAAGTACAAGGTACGCCCCTGGGCGTCGCGCATACGGTAGCGCATCGACTGGATCAAACCGCCGTAACGGGGTGCATAACGACTCCTCCCAAGGAGGTCATCAGGCCGGCCGAGAAGCGGCGTGAAATCCTGAGTGCCGAACATCGGCGTGGCCGGCTGGGGGTGGCTGGACCACAGGATGCGCTGGCCATCAGCGGACTGGATGTTGAGCGCGAACAGTTCCGGGTGCTGCGCGGCGAATCGATCGAGCAGGGTTTGGGTCTGCGTGTCGAGAGTCTCGGGATCTTGTCCGCCCACGATGGCCTTGGCGACGAAGCCCAGTTGCAGAAACTGCTGCATCAAGCGCAGTTGGATCAGTTGGCCCTCGGCCATGGCTATGTGCCGGGCCTGATCGGCGACCTGTGTGCGTGCGTCCTGATCGTCCATGCGCTCCTGGTTCACAGACCAAACCAACACCAGCACGACCGGAAGCCAGAGTAGGCCACGCAGCAGGAGTTTGCGCGGCACGGGATTCACCGCATCCCACCATGTATGGCACGCAGCCACAACAGGACAACAGGCGTTCCCGGATCGTCGTTGCGCTGGCCTGCGCGCATGGCGTCGACCTGGGCGAACACGATGCCCGCAGCGGGCGCAGTCGGTCGCAGCGTGTCCAGACTGACTGCGTCGCCAACATGCATGTCCAGGCGCCGATCGAGCCGGATCACATGGAGATCATCGGTCTGATACACCCTCCAGACCTCGAACCAAGACGCACCTTCGCGCCATCCCAGGCGCAAACGCGCCGGCCGTGGTTTGAACGTTGCACGCGCATCGATGCGCAACCCCTCGGTCTTGCGCAGCAGTTCCTGCAGTCTGGGATCGTTCCAGTCGACATCGACGCGTTTGCTGCCGATGGTCATGGCTGGACTGCCGCCGCCGTGTCAGGCGTGTCGGATGCCAGACAGAAGCGGGGTGGCACGATCCGGAACGTGACGTCTCCGCGGCCTGGTGGCCGGGAGGCCCGGCCGAGATACAGCGTGCCCTCTCCCTGCAGTAACGCGATGTTCTGGCGCACGCACATGGCGGTGTGGCCATCGCCGTAAGCGATCCAGGTGCCATGACGGCTCATGTCGGTGAGGATGTAGCCATAGCCTTTCCAGGCAATCACGGCATGGCGGCGCGAAGCAGTCTGGTGGTCGACGACGATGGTACTGTCGGAGGCGCGGCCGAGCAGGATGGCTTGACCACTGGCATAAGCGTGGGGCAGGCCGGATTGGTGATCGACGAGGGTGACGGTCGGCACGGACGTGGGTGAGGGCATGGCTTGCGGGCACACCAGACGCCAGATTTGGCCGCCGTCATCGAACCGTAAAGGGTGCAGTCGGTTTTGCAGGGCAGCACAGAGCTGAGCGCGCACGGTTTGGTCGAGCAGAATCTGGCCGTCGCTTGCCGCGTTGGCCAGGGCTGCGGCATGCTGCAGCGTCTGGCCTTCGTAGACCGGAGGATGGCACAGCACGAGCCCGGCGCTCAGGCCGACGTCGAGATCCAGGGCAATGTCCTGCAGGACAGGCTGTAGCCATTCCTGCAGGGCGCACCGCAGTCCGCACGCAGCCTGGACGGCTTGATCCGCGTGTTCGAACAAGGCGACAAGGTCGCTTGGGCGCGCGCCGATGACCAGACCTCCGGAGGCTGCAAGGCCGTGCCCCAGACGTTGCGCGGTGCGCTGCAGGAGAGCCTGGGCGCGCGACTCACCCAGCGCCCTGAACATGGTGTCGCTCCCCGTGATTTGCGCGTGCAGCGCAATGCGGGATGCGACGGCGTGATTCGCCGAGAGGGGTCCGAACATTGTGGAGCCGACGGTTCAGGTCAGGGCGACGGTGTCGGCCCAGGGGTCTGGGCGCAGCACGTGGATCCAGCAGAGCGCGTGCGTATCCTCGGGCCGGTTGCCCTCGCGTACCTCGCTCACCAGATACGGGCCGGGCTGGGCGTGATCACTGTGGGTGGATTTCTCGACCCAGCAGGTCTCCTCCAAGGCGAGGGGCTCCGCAAGGACGACGACCAGAGCGCCATCGTCGTGGACGGTGACGAGGGTGACGACCTGCGCCGTGGCAAAGTCAGGTGCACGGCACAACGCGATGGGTTGTGGCGAAAAGCTGCCTCGGGGGTCGATCAGCAGGGCATCGATCTGGGCAAGGACGGAGGATGGCAGGAGAGGAGTGCGGTCCATGGAGTGTGACCAGCCGGCAGGATTCTCTTTGTAAAGCGCAGCCCCTGCGACGGCAAGAGGAGGGGGAAAGAACTGCGCGGTTCTGTGAGAAAGTTCACATACAAGCGGGTTCTCACGTCGTGTCATTGCGACGCGGGCAGTATTCGTCTTGAATTGCGCGCCGCTGCTTCTTCAGCCATCCTGTTCCTGTCGGCGGCGCAGGCTGATCTCGCCAAACTGATCGCGCATTCGCCCGGTTCAAGGACCCGTCACTGTCGCGCTGCGGGTGTGAGTTGGATCGCTTTTATTGCGTGACGCCTGGAGTTGGAGTTGCCCCGCGCAAGAGGTAGGGCTGACCTTCGAGATCTGCCCTTTCCTGCCAGTCGTCAGCGCATGGAACAAGAACGGATGCGGACGGCTCGCGTTCATCACCATGAACTGCCACGAGCACTCTTTGATCAGCGAAGAGGCCATCGTGATCCGATCGACGGAAGTCTCTTGATGGACATCGATTCACCCGTGGTCGTGGTCCATTGTCAGGGCGAGCTTCAGGCCCGCGCATGCAACTGCGTCGCGGCGGATTCCGCCAAATCGTGAATTTGTTCACGATCTTTGGTGATTTCTTCTTCGCGCCCTCTTGCTTGCCGAGGGGCTTGCACCCTAGATTGCAAGGACTCGAGAATGCAGGCGCATGGCTTGATGGCGTCCGACCTTCCCATCCGGAGATCAGGGTAAGCCCAGTTCACTCTCCCCTGCCCATTTTCCGCATGGACGACATCGGTCACAGGACTCCCAACCCAAGCCGCAGTGCATTCTGGTCGGCCGTGTCCATAGGGTTCATCGTCTGGCTAACTGCCGCACTTGGGTACGGTTTTCAGAGCTGGCGTGCTGTCGCGGACCAGGCGTGGCTGCAACTCGACGCCACCTCGGCGCTGGCCGAATCCGTCACCCAGCAGAACCTGAAACAATACTTGCGCGGATTTGATTTCCTGGATCATCACCTCAAGGCAGATGCTCCGGCTCTTGAGCACGCCGACCCACAGGCGATCTTCGCCTTGCTGCGGCAGTTCCGCCGGATGTATCCGGATTTCGATGCCATCGACGTCATCCTGCCGGACGGTCGGGTCGTGGCCGACGCATCCAAGCAAGATCAGCGCGCAGCCCAGCCCGTCACTGAAGCTTATTTACACAAGCTGCGCCAATACCCGGACTTGCACACGACCTTTCCCAAAGCTGCCGCCTCAGCCGCTGGCTTGGCGGTTGTCCGCTTGGGATTCGCGCAGCGCAGTGCAAGCGGCACCATTGCGTACGACCTCGTCGCCGACATCGATCTACACCGACAGATCACGAGTTGGCTGCGTCCGGAACTGGCCGCAGATATGGCGCGACACCTGCAGATGGGCCTGGTCACCCGACAGGGCGATCTCCTGGGGCTGTGGCCCGAGCCCACCGGGCCGACGACCTACGCTGCACGCCTTGCTTCCTGGTTCCGGCTCCATGCCTTGTTTCCATCCCCGAGGCATCCGCTGGTGGCGACGCCCGCGCATGTCGTCGGCCCGATCCATGTGGATGACTCTGGCACGGACCGCATGGCTTGGAGTGTCCTTGTTCCGCTCAAGGGGGCACCCCTCGAGACCTTCGTGTCCGTTCCGCGGGCGACGGTCTGGGATGCCTGGTGGCAGCAGGTGCGTCTCCCCCTGCTGGAATGGGCGCTGCTGGGTGTGCTCCTCGCACTGATGGCCTTGCGCCTGAACAAGCTCCAGCGGCTGGAGCGTCAACGCACCCTGCGCCTGGAGCAGGCCGAGCGCACGGCACGCCAATCATCGCTGTTCTATGCCGCCTTGGCCCAGACGACTCAGGCACTGATGGGGCACAAGGTCGGTGATGTGTCGGCCACATTCGAGGATCTGGCGACCGGCCTTTGCGCCTTGTTGCAAGCACGCCTCATCTGCGTGGGACTATTACCTCTGGAGCGGACCTGGGTCGACATGACTGCCTGCGCAGGCCCCGCCAGCGACTTTGCTCAACACTTGCGGTGGAGCATTGACGGCAATCGTCCGGAAGGCCGGGGCCCTGGCGGCCTGGCCATCACGACAGGAAAGCCCCAACATGCCACGATCGAGGCTCCGGAGTTCGCCCCCTGGCGACAGCGCGCGCAAGCCTTCGGGATTGCAGGCGTTCTGTCGGCCGCAGCACGGACTCAGGGCGGAGAGGCCGTTCTCGTCTGCGCGTATTACTCCAGCGAAAGCGTGATCGGCCCGGAGGCGGGCCAAGTCTTCCAGCGCATGGCCGACGCCTTCGCCGAATGCATCGACCGGCAGGCCAATATCGCCAAGTTGGAGCGCATCGAGCGTTACCGCTCGGCGCGGCGCAAGATCCAGCGCGGACTGCTGGAAGCCACCGACGCCGCGGGCGTATACAGGGTCCTGGCGCAAACGCTGGTCGCGGAGACTGGGGCCAACACAGTCGAGGTTTTCGCCCTCGAAGGAAACATGCTGAAGCGCCGCTTCATTGCCGGGCCTCTTGAGCAGGCGCTGAGCCATCTGACGGACGTGTCGCTGCAAGCGCTCGCCAGGGGGGAAAGCGCATACATGCGCGCGCGAGTCTGGAACGCACGCGCTCCCGTTCTCATTCAGACCCCGTCGGCCGATCCCAAGTTGTCGCCACGCTGGCGTGAGCAGCCCTTGTGCGCCATGGGCCTGCTCGCGGGCTGGCCCATCCTGGCGGTTGATTCTGGGGAACCGATGGGTGTGGTCATTCTGGTGGCTCGGGATCCGCACGCCATCGACGAGGAACTCCAGCATCTGGTTACCAATATCTTGGAGAGTGCGGCCCTTGCGCTGCGCCAGGTGCGCGACCGTCAGCGTATTGAAACATTGGCCTTGACGGATGCCCTGACGGGGCTGCCCAACCGCCGATCCATCCTGGAACACATTCCTCGAGCCCTCGTCCGGGCGCAAAGCCGCCGCAGGCAAGTCGCCATCGGTATTTTGGATCTCGACGATTTCAAGCCCATCAATGACACCTGGGGCCATGCCGCGGGCGATGCGCTGCTGTGGGAAGTGGGTCGGCGGCTGCAGACCACGCGACGGGGTACCGATGCGATCGCAAGGCTTGGTGGCGATGAGTTTGTCGTTGTCCTTGAAGATCTCGCGGGTGCCGATGATCTTGCAACGGTACTGGACCGTCTGGAGGCCGAGCTGACGGCACCTTACACGTTGCCCGGGGGACAGTCGACCCCCATGCGGATCAGCCTGGGGCTGACGGTTTATCCTTCAGATAACGCCACGCCCGACATCTTGCTGGGCCATGCCGATGAGGCGCTTTACGACGTCAAGGCGCGCAAAGCGACGCGGCAGCGCGGTTGGATGCTCTGGAGGAAAACGCATCCTCCGAGCGCCCCCGCCGCTGCAGCGGCCCATGACGCCGCAGCTCATGGCTCGTTGCAAGATGAGGACAATGCGACATGGAAGACAAGTTGAGCACCCGTCGCAGCCGAAATCTCGATCTCGGCGTTTTGATGATCGCTGCGCTTGTGGCGGCAGTGGTGCTGCTCAGGCTTCCCGAACACCAAGTCGGTCTCATTCTCCCTCAGGAGCTGCTGCCCCCGCCGGTTGTGTTCCTTGTCGTCGCAGGCATCGTGATGGCGTTCTTCAGCAGATTCGCCTGGTTGCGCGGACTACTGCGGGAACGCATGGATCGCAAAATCCTGGTCGCAGCGGGCCTGGCGCTGGTGATTGCAGGGGTGGGTTCCGGATTGCTGGCAACGACCCTCATGGGAAGACATGCCGAACGCGAACTGAGAGCACGTTTGCAAAACGACAATGACCGGCTTGCGCTCACCCTGAACCGAGTGTTACGCAATCGTGGTCGGGACGTCGCAGCGTTGGCCGCAAATCAGCGCGTCATGAGCCTTTTGGATGTTTCGTCAGGCATCGACTCGCAACTCAGTGGGCTTGAGGACGCCGCGGAAGATCGCGTGCAGCAAATTGCCCCTGAGTGGCTTGTCCTGCGCAATGCCCAAGGGCAAATTGTGTATCACACGGGTCGTTTCACGGCAAACGAT
Source organism: Burkholderiales bacterium (assembly GCA_013044035.1). GTDB lineage: Bacteria > Pseudomonadota > Gammaproteobacteria > Burkholderiales > Burkholderiaceae_C > Thiomonas_A. The sequence continues at coordinate 12,568 of JABEVE010000086.1, read as the reverse complement.
GCCGGATTGCCCGTGCAGTGGCCGTATCCGGGCCAGGCATGGTTGCTGCGCGACCCGCATAGCTTGCAGTTCATTCTTCGCGCCCACATGCCGATCCGCAAGGACGGGCGTGTTTTGGGCAGTCTTGACGCAGTCTTGCCCCTGCAGTTCGATCATTTTTCCGAGCTCGCGCTCCATGAGAACGATCCGGGGCATACGGTTGTGGTCTGTGCCCGGCAAGAGGGTGGAGCCTTGTGTTTGCCGGGCCGTGCGGATGAACATCCACAGTTCATGACTGAGCCCCAACGACAAACAGACGCCCCCGAGTTCCTGGCCTTGCGCGCTGAACATGGGGTGGTGATCCGCCCGACCCGGCATCAAGACGGGAACGAGGACGCGATGATCGTGGCCTACGCCCCTGTGGATAGCACCGGACTGGGCATGGTCAGTCAGATATCCGCAAGGGCGTTGTTCAGCTCCTTGATCACGACCTCCCGCGTGGTGCTCTTGCTGATCCCTGCCTTGTTGCTGGTGGGGCTGGCACTCCTGCGCTGGCAACTGCGTCCAATGGTGCGCCGGCTGCATGACAGCCAACAACGCGTGCGCATTGGTCTCGACTATTCCGGCATGGGCATGGCGATCTTTGGCCGGGACGGACGCATCCAGGAAGCCAATGGCGCCTTGGTCGACATGCTGGGATTCCCCGAAGAGGAGTTGCGCCGACTGCCCAGTGTCTTGAGTCTGCTGCATCCAGAAGACCTGGAGCAAGCCACCTGGAGTGTGGCCGATGTCTTTACGGATTTAAGTGGGGCCTACTGTGCGCAGCGCCGCTATCGCTGCAAGTCCGGCGACTATGTCTGGGTGCGCCTGCATGTCGCTCCAATACACGACGAGGGCGGTGTCATCGTCACGGCCATTGTGTTCGTGCAGGATGTCAGTGAACTCCTGGCCAAGGCCGATACCTTGCGCCGCGACCATGCATTCTTGCAAGCGGTACTGAACAACATGACCGACGGCGTGGTGGCTTGCGATGAGCAGGGTCGGATTCGATACCAAAATAATCTTCTCATCGATTCAAAACGCGATGGGGCCATACGTCCGATGGACGTGGATGAATGGGAGCGCGATCACATCTTGCTCGATGCCAATCGACGTCCCGTGCCGATGGCAGAGCGGCCGCTATCTCGCGCCTTCCACGGTGAGATCGTGACCGGCGCTGAATTTCTGGTTCACAGCGCGACAGGCGAGTTGCGGCAGCTTCAGATCTCCAGCTACCCCTTGCACGATGCGCAGCAGAGCTTCCTGGGTGCCGTGTCCATGTCGCGCGACCTGACGGAAATCCGGAGCGCGCATGCGCATGCACAGTGGCTGGCTTATCACGACCCTCTGACCGAGTTGCCCAATCGCAACAAACTCCTCGAGCACGCGGAACATGCGATGGTCAGGGCGCGTCGAAACAGGAAAGAGATGGCATTGTTTTTCCTCGAAATCAACCGTTTCAAGGCTATCAACGACACCTTGGGGCATACGGTCGGTGATCAGGTCCTGGTTCAAGTGGCAGCGCGATTGCGTTCCAGCCTGCGTGGCGCCGAGACGCTGGGGCATGTCGGCGATGACGAGTTCGCGGTGGTATCCGAGAGCATGCCTGACGTGCCGGCCATCACCGAGCGCGCGGAGCAGTTGCTCCACGCGCTCAAGGCTCCGCTGCTGTTGGGGACGCAAGAGATCCACGTCAGCGCCAGCATGGGCATCGTTCGCTACCCTGCCGACGGCGACGATGTCAGTGCGCTGTTTAGCCGCGCTGACATCGCCATGCATGAAGCCAAGAAGAAGGGGTACGGACAATGGGCGCTGTACAAACAGGGTTCGTATGCCCGCCAGCGTCAGATGTTCGAGATGGAGGGTGCCCTGCGCAGGGCGCTGGATGCGACGGAATTCGTTCCGTATTACCAACCCAAGGTCGACGTCGCCACGGGCCGGATCGTCGGGGCCGAAGCACTGCTGCGGTGGAAGCATCCTGAACAAGGGCTTGTGGCGCCAGCCGAGTTCATCCCGATACTCGAGGACACCGGGCTGATCGTTGCAGTGGGTACATGGGTGCTCAACACGGTGTGCGCGCAGCAAACGCATTGGCAGAGCGATGGGATCTCGATCGTCCCCGTTGCGGTGAACTGTGCCGTGGCACAGGTGCAAAACGATCGTTTTGTCGGTGTCGTCCAAGACGCCATCGACACGCACGCGCTGGACCCCGGGATGCTGGAACTCGAAATCACCGAGAGTGTCTTGATGCACGAACCCGAACGGGTTGCGGCATTGATCGCGCAATTGAGGGCAAGGGGTGTGACGACGGCGATCGACGACTTCGGCACGGGCTATTCGTCACTGGCCTACCTCAAACACCTGCCAGTCACCGCCCTCAAGATCGATCGCGCCTTCATCAAGGATTTGCCACAGGACACCGACGATCTCGCCATTGTCAAAGCGGTGCTCTTGCTGGCAAGGGAGTTGGGGCTGCGTGTCGTGGCCGAAGGTGTGGAAACCGCAGAGCAGTTGGAATTGCTGCGGTCCCATGGTTGTGACGCCTACCAAGGCTATTTCTACGGCCGGCCGGTGCCCGCGGATGAATTTGCAGCGTTGCTCCGTCAGCAGGCCGTCTGAGTTCCATACCCTGACCTGTCAAGACGACATCGACAGTTCAAGTCCCGAACACCGTTGGGCTCATGGATGGGGTTGAGGTTTGCCCGCAACGGCTGGAGCAACCTCGCAAGCGTCCCATGTTTTGGGCTGCGTCACGATGGGTCAGAAGATCAGAAGAACTCGTACTCAACCCGGGCCAGCCACGTCTGCCGAGGTGCCGCCGCATTGATACCGAGCACCACCCCGAAACGGTATTCGAGGTTGCTGGTCGTGCCCGGGACATGCCATTCACCGGCAACAATAGGGCCTGCCTGATACGCACGATCACCGGGCCGCCCATAAGCTTCAATGCCGGGACGCAAGGCTGCGGAGACCGCATAGGTGCCCGAATAGCTGTAGCGAAACATGGATGCGCCACTGGCGCCCGCGCCCACCTGTTTTTCCCAGATCAAATTCAACCTGTGGGTGAACCGCCCCATCGTCTTTTCGACCAGCGGCCCAAACTCGACGGCATCAGGTTTACCGGTGACAACCTGGTGTTCGTACGCGGCCAGAAAACCGAAATCGGCCCACGACTCGCCCGGCTGCGTCAACTGAAAGGTGTTCTCGAACTCGTAGCCCAGCAGTTGCCCGGCACCTCCCGGTTCCCGCTGATATCGCGTGAGATAGAGTTCCGGCTTCCACCAATCGGTGAACGCATGGGAAACCGAGAGTTCGGCAGCCTGGCCGCCGTTGAAATCGGCACGTGGATCGCCATACCCATAACCGCGTAGCTCGATCTCCGACTGGGCGGCGAGGACGTGCGGCGAGTAGACGATAAAGTCGTCCGCTTGGGCCGCTGCGGTGACGAGCAGAAGGATCGCTCCCAGACCGATGGCGCATGAACGCTGGATGCCGTCGTGAAAACGAAGGGCCGGAGGTTTTTGAGGGAACGATGAATACACGGGATGGCTCCTGTGGTGATGGTTCAAGACGCACGTTCCCGACCGGCGGCAGCATGCCGCGGATACGAGCGAGCAGCAAAGGGGGATCGAGCTAGCGCAGCGACTCGGTCGTTGGGTCCGGCGGCTGCGAGCGCGTGCGTGACGCGGGTGATGGCGGTGCTCGGCCCACCCGCCCCATGCCGACGACCAGCAGCAGCAACGTGGTTGTGTAGAAGACAAACTGGAGTCCTGTTGGGCTGGCGTCGTAACCGATGAGGATGCCCAACGTCTGGCCTGCCAACGAGCCGTTCGACAGCAACCAGGAGGTGTCCCACACTTGAGTGCCCCAGGACGGCAGCAGATTGCCCTGGACCAGGAAGCGCGCGGCAGTGGATGCCAGTCCCGACGCCAGCAACACCAACATCCAGTTGGTGACCTTGAAGAAATGCCTCATCGGGATACGCAGCAGACCGAAATACAGCGCGAAACCGAGCAGTGCACCGCTGCCGACGCCCAGCGCGATCCCGCCGGTCAACCCCGCCGCGCCGATTCCACCGATGGCCATGCCATAGATGAACAACACGACCTCGGAGCCTTCGCGCAGAACCGCGATCGCCACCACCGCCAGCAGCAGCGTCAGCGAACTGGAGCCCGCCCTGACGGCACTGCCGATCGCATCCATGTGCTGGGCCGACTCACGACCGTGTTTGGACATCCACACGACGTGCCAGCCGATCATCACAACGGCAAACAGCAGCACGCAGGCGTTGAAGATTTCCTGGCCTGAACCGCTGGCAAATCGAGCGATGAGGTCAGCCCCCATGGCCACCAGGAGTGCGCCAGCAACACCCAGCCCAATGCCCGCAGTCACGAACCATCCGCGACGCGCAACGCCGCGTGTGGCGGCACAGACAATGGAGACGATCAGCGCCGCTTCCATCACTTCACGAAATACCAGCAAGGCAACACCGAGCATCACATCACTCCACGATCAGCCGGCCTTGAGCCGTATCTTGATGGAAGTCACCGAAAAACTTGTAGTGACCGGCACGTAACGGCCCAAGGTAAACGAAGGAACTGCTGTTCGGCAGCACGATCTTCTCGCGATTCAAGTCCGTGCTCTCGAACTCTTCCGGGGTGGCATCTTCGTTGTGCACGATGAGCTTGAACTTGACGCCGGCTGGCACCTTGAGTTCGCTGGGTTGATAGATGTGATTCTTGATGACCAGTTTGTACTCCGGCAGATCGCGGGCGACCGCCGTGCTGGCGGCCAGAGCGAGCAGCACCGGTGCAGTGAAAGATAGGACACGTCTCATGGCAGGAACTCCGCGGCAATTCAGCAAATGATAACCATTCCTATTCTGTAAATAAAGTGGCTGCCGTGGTAAGCGGTCAACATTGCCGTCGTCGTTGCTGTCGTCGGCGATCAAAAGCAATGCTCTCGGCATTGCGTGCCGCAATGTGACCTGATCTCGTTGCGCATCCGGATTCGCCCAAGCGGAAGAAGGTAAGTTGCCCCTGGCGCAGGCTGAACTGCAGTGGGCCGAACGTCCCGATCTCGGCATGGGGTTCGTGCACCCGGACGAGCGTCAAAGGCTCGTCCGGGTGCAGGTGCATATGCAAGCCGTGCACCTGAAGTCGTCGAGCAACGGCCTGATCGTTCTGACGATGGCATTCATCCTCATTGTTGGCCAAATCATGGCTGGATCTTCTGTGCGCAACGGCGAAGTGCGAGCGTGATGGCAGGAGGCGAGTTGTATCTTCGAAGCCCCGCAGCGACCGCTCAGCTCGCCGTCTGGCGATGTAATCGGTCGAGCGCGGCGGTCATGTCCGACTGAGTGATCATGCCCAGGACATGCCGGGTGTTGTCCACCACCGGTAGATGGTGTACGCCGAGATCGGCAAACAGTGCCACCAGCTCGGCAACCGGCCGGGCGCGATGGGTGGTGAGTAACTGACGGGTCATGACGTCGGCGACACAGACCGTCGTCACGCTTGCCGCAGGTGCCGTATGGCCCACCCAATCGCTGGTGCCGCCGCCGCGCACCAGCATGTCGTGAAGGCTGACGATGCCCACCAAGCAGACGTCGTCGTCAACCACTGGGAGTGCCTTGATATGGGGATATCAAGCATTTGTCGGGCTGGCGCCAACGGCGTATCGGGGCGCACTGCAGCACGTCACGCGACATGATGTCGCCGGCCTGCCACAGAGCGTTCTGCAGCCTTTGGGCAGGGCCCACAGCCACGCTGGTCTCAGGCAGTCCCGGCACCGGCGCGTACACGACCGGTTCCCAGATCACCGGGGCAAGTCCGTAGTCGCGCAGGCAGAAGGAGGGCGGGGAGGTGATGACGCACAGCGCGTGGTCGGCGGGCATGGCGCGCAGGGTGTCGATGACGTTGTCAGTGTGGTGCGCGAAAGGTTGGGGCACCTGTCTTCAGAGCCGGTGATGGTTTGACCCATCATCGCTCCTCAAGATGCCGCCGCAAGCGCGAAAACGGTCTGTCGTCGTCGCGCTCTGCGATCGCGCGTCTCAACCCAGTTTTGTGGCCATCGCCTCCGCGGTCTCGTTGTAGTAGATCTGCAGCATCCGCAAATCCTTGTGCCCGACCATGCGCGTCAGATCAAGGATCTGCGGTTTCTTCGCCAGTCGCGTGATCGCCAGGTGGCGCATGGCAGGTCGAAGCAGGTGCGTGCATCGTCGCGCGGCAGTCGGCCCAGTACGGCAAGGGCGCGCGAGGAAAGCGGGACGCGCCGCGCACCGCCGCCGTCTTGCCGTCGCGCACGGTCGTCACGGCGCCGACGATGTCGCTCCATCGAAGCCGCAGGATCTCGTTGGCGCGCATACCCGTTTCGATGGCGAAGACCATGGTGGCACTCACGCGCGCAGTCGACGTGATCGGCGCGGTATCAGGGTCGTATCCCAGGGGGTTGAGGATCACGGCGGTCTTCGCATCGCTGGCAAGGCGATCGCGGGCCTTGGGTTGGGTCGGACGCTTGACGCCGGCGAACGGATTGTCCTTCAGCCGGCACCAAGTTCTTGGTGTGTCGCAGCCGACACTTGCCTGGGTAGAACTGGTGTTCGAGTGGGATCTGCGGATTGCCGTCGATCCCAAGATGGTTGAAAACCGCAACGAGTCCTTTGTAAGCATACCGATGCGCGCCGCGCGCAGCATCACGGACTTGAGCCGCAGGGATGCAGTGTGACCGCTCGCCACGTCGATGAAATACCACTGACGTCAAAGCCTGACTTCGATCAGGCAGGGCCCTGGCTCGCGGGTCGAGCGGACCATGGCCTGGTGAAAGCTCTCCGCGTTTTCGACAGAGACGGCCGGTACGCCCATGCTTTTGGCCATGGCCAGCCAGTCGATGCGCGGCCTGTCGATGTCGATCAGCGACAACGCGCGTTCGCCGGGACGGCCCCCGCCCATGTTGGCGTATTCAGTCTTCAGAGTGGCGTAGCTGTTGTTGGCGAAAATGATGGTTGTCACGTTCAGGCTCTCGCGCGCCTGCGTCCAGAGTGACTGGATGGTGTACATCGCGCTTCCGTCCCCGACCATGCAAAACACGCGTCGATCCGGGCAGGCCATTGCCGCCCCGGTCGCCACAGGAGTCGAATAGCCGATGGAACCGCCCATGTTGTTGAGCAGGTCGTGCGGCGGCGCACCCATGGTCAAGCCCATGGATTCACGGCCTGTCGTCAGCGACTCGTCGACGACGATGCAGTGCTCGGGCAGGGCAGCGGCCAGTGCATGGGCGATGCTCGTGGGGTTGAGGGCACCGCTCGGCACCGGTGTTTCAGTGCGCGCTTGCAGCAGCGGCATGGCGCCGGCGGCGCCGAGCGCCTGCACCAGCATGTCGAAGGCAAGCTCGCTGTCCTCCTCGGCGTCAACCAGGGGGTGCACCAGAGTGCCCTCGGCCTTGAGAAGGCTGGGCTTGTCCGGATAGGCGAAGAATGCCACCGGCTCTGTCGCCTCGACCGTGACGATGTGCTTGAAGTCTTTCAGGAAGACCAATGCCGGATCGACCGCATAGGGAATGCGCGCGATCGGCACGCGACCTGCTCCGCGCTCGATGCGCGCGGTGAAGAACTGCGAGCCCAGGCGTGCGCCCGTGGCCGCGGCCACGCGGCCCGCCCTATCGAGCGCAGCGCCCCGCGTGGCCTTGTTGCCGAGAATGATCAATGTCGGCTCGCCTGAGCGCAGCACTCTGGCGACATGCTCGACGCGCGCCGAACTCGGTACCTTGCGCTTTGTCGTCGCAGTCAGCGGCAGATCCTGGGCCCGGCCAGCCTGCTCCCAGGCGGTATCGCCGGGCAGGATCAAGGTCGCAATCTGCCCCGGGTGCTCACCAGCCTTAGCAATCGCCTGGGCAGCGTCCCACGCGATGGTCTGTGACGACTCGGCACGGCGTACCCAGTGGCTCAGCGGTCGTGCCAGGCCTTCGATGTCGGAGGTCAGTGGAGGGTCGTACTTGAGGTGCGACACCGAGTGCTCGCCAACGATGTTCACCATCCCAGACAAGGCTCGCCTGGCGTTGTGGATGTTCGCGAGCCCGTTGGCCAAGCCCGGACCCAAATGAAGCAGGGTCGAAGCCGGTGTGTTCTTCATCCGGTACCAGCCATCGGCGGCTCCGGTGGCCACGCCCTCGAACAGGCACAACACACTGCGCATCTGCGGGTTGTCGCCCAGCGCAGCAAGGAATCGCATCTCCGATGTGCCTGGATTGGCAAAGCAGATGTTCACACCTCGCTGGACGAGGGTCGCGACGAGGCTTTCGGCGCCGTTCATCAGTACCCTGCCAGGGCTTGCGTGAGGCCAACGACGCCGTATGTCCGCTGCGGCGCCGACAACAGCAGTCGGTAGCCGTCCTCAGTCAGGCGGTGATGGTTTTTCGCCGTGACGTGCGGGTGCCCGACGACGACCTTGTGCTTGTTGCAGATATCGACGATGCGACGCATCGCGTCGACGACTTCAGGGTGCTCATACTGGCGTGGGACGCCCAACTCCTGGCTGAGATCGCCCTCGCCGATGAGGATGAAGCCAATGCCAGGGACGTTGGCCAGAATGTCATCGAGGTTCTCGATGGCCTGGTTGCTCTCGCACATGAGGCCGACCAGGATCTCGCCCTGGGATGCCAGCGGCCAGACATCGGCCTTCGCGTAATACTCCTGCATCGACAGCCCCCAATAACGCGCCGCATTCGCCGGACCGTCGCCGCGAAGGCCCTTGGGCTCATATAGTGGTGCGGTCTTCGGTCTTGCATACCGACACGACGCGACCGCGTTGTAGGCCTGCTCGACCGTTGCCACATGCGGCCAGATGACGCCGTAGACGCCCCGGTCTAGCACTTGTTTGGCAAAGCTCTGGTTCATCTCGGCACCGTTGGCGGGGATGCGTGCCAGCGGCGTGACCTTGGCGGAAACAGATGCCGACTCGGCGATTTGCTTGCGGCTCAGCATGTACTGCAGCGCGTCGCCGAGTGCGCTCACGTCGTAGGGGTTGTGCTCCATCTCGAGCACGATCCCGTCGTACGGCGAATCGCTCATTTCGATGGCAGTCTGCCTGTCGATCTTGGCGAAGGCCGCATGGGCGGGGTTGCCCAGCTCGAAGGCGCGAATGATACTGTTGAGTCGAATGTTGCTCATGGGGAAATTGCCTCCTCGCGGCGCAGCGCCGCTTCACTTTGATCCTCGTCGGATGGTTGCACGGCTCGCACGTCCAGCATGACCGGATTTCAGTCCAGCGCCGGATACAGCGTCTGCGCCGTCTTGCCGAAGATCCACGTGCGCTCGTCGACCCCGAGGCAGGCGAGCCCGGTCTTGGCCGCCTCGAGGATCTCTGCAAGCGTACCGGTCGAACTCGGGAAATTCGAGCCCCAGGCCATGCGCCGGGCCCCGAACGCCTCGACCACGCGCGGGAAAAAGGTCGTTGCGCTGGCCTTGCCCTTGTGCATCGCGTCGAAAGTGCGCGGAGTGAGCTTGAGATAGATGTTGGGCAATTCGGCCAGAGCGAACAGCCCGGCGGCATTGGCGTAGGGCGGGCCGTCGAGCAGGTCGGGACGACCGAGATGGTCGAGAATGATGTTGGCGGTGGGAAATCTTTCGGCCAGCCTGCGCACCTGAGGCAGACCGATTGGCGCAGTCTGAATGCACATCGGCAAGCTCAGTTCGGCCAGCATCTCCCAAGCCTTGAAGGCCTTGTGATTGTCGAGTTCACTGGGGTCGAAGTCCTTGGTCGATCCTCCGGTGAAGATCCTCAGCCCGGCAAGACCCTTGTCCACTAGAGCCTGGATCACTGCCGCAACGTCATCGGCAAGCATGTCCACCGAACCCACGGCGACGAGTCGATCCTGATACCTCGCGCAGCTGTCGATGACGTAGCTGTTGTCGAAGCCGTAGGTCGTCGACGAATGCACCACGGCCGCCTTGGCGACCCCAGCCTCGTCCATGGCCTTGATCAGGGCCTCGACGGTGTTCGGTCGTTCCTGCGACCAGTCCGAGCGCTTTCCAAACAACGGTGCGGGCGGGTAGCGCCGGTCGTCGTCCGCGATGATGTGGGGATGGATGTCAATGATTTTCATGTTGTCTGTCCGGATCATGCAATGCAGGTTTCATAAGCAGTTCCCATACGCAGGTCTCATAAGCAGGTCTCGACGAACAGTTCGCGCATGGACATGCGCCGCGGTATCAAGTCCTGCTTGAAGGCGGTGGCTTCGAGCGCCAGGATCGTCTTGCGGTTCTCCTCAATGCCATAAGGCAACGGATCGGAGCCGACGATCTTGCGTAATTCCTGGTACTTCAGGTCGCTTTTCGATGTGGCCTCGCCGGAGTCGAGCTTTGCCAGCCATTGCTTTTTCGCTGTGTTGAACGCGCGGTAGACGGACGTGGCCACCCACGGATGCTCGGCCAATACCGAGTCCTTGACGACAATGGTGCCGTGCATCGGATACACGCCGGTACGGGCGTAGTACTCGGCTTCCAGCGCGACAGGATTCTGAAAAAGATCGGGGTAGTCGGCTTCGACTTCCGTCCAACCTCCCGTTGGAGCGCCCGCGCGGCCGACGCCGGCGTTGGCGGCGAATCCCGCCGCCAAGTCACCCCTGGCCATCATGTCCGCCAGCGAGACGCCGGCAGGAGCATGCATCACGTTCGGCGGTAACTGGAGATGCGTGACATGCTCCTCGTCATCGACGACCCAGGTCACCTTCGACGCATCGAGACCGAAGTCATCGATCAGCACCTGACGTGTCCAAACACCGGTCGTCACCGAATAGGCACGCACGCCAACTTTCTTGCCCTCCAAGTCCTTGGGGGAGCGAACCCTGGCGTCCGGACGCACCAGCAGTCCGGCATGGTGAAAGCGACGCATGACGAATATCGGCAAGGCCACGAACGGCGCGCCATAGGCACGGGCGATGATGTAAGTCGTTGGTGCCAATTCGCACACGTCGAACTCGACGCCGCGAACCATGCGCCGGAAAGCGCCGATCTGCGGCTTGACGGTGATGAATTCGGGCTCGACACCCTCGATGGGAATGGAACCATCGCGAATTGCTGAGGTGTGTGGGTACTCGGCGATTGCAATTTTCAGTGCGACTTTACTGGCCAATTAGATCTCCCTGTTCGCGAACAGACCGAAAAAGCGCTTTTGTGCCGCTCTCTGTTTGGCACTGGGGAACTGGATTCCGGGCGCTGCAGCTGATCGCGTCAGGTGCATGATCTTTTGGAGCGGGCCATCCGTCCATTGAAATAAGCGTCTTGTCCGTTAACCAGTTCGTCGACCCATTCCAGGCCTTACGGGCTCTATGATGAAAGCCTTGTCCCCGTCTAGGGATGACTCTGGCGAGTGAGGAGGCCAAACTGTGCGATTGTTGAGCTTTCGCAGTTCCACCGACCCAATCCCGCGCATCGGGATTCTGCGCAGCACCGACCGTGTCGTCGACATCGCGGCCAGCGCCGCAGCACTCGACATGCACCTACCGTTCGACGTGTCCGATATGGTTGGATTGATCACGGCAGGAGCCCGGGCCCGACCTCTGCTGGCCGAGATTGCACATCGAGCGTCCAGTGACCTGGCTCTAGACGCGCTCGAATTGCTGGCTCCGATTCCGCATCCGCGTAAGAACGTGTTTTGCGTGGGCTGGAACTACCTGGAGCATTTCATCGAAGGCGAGAAGCACCGAACCCAGGCCCAGGACATGCCCTCGTTTCCCACTTTTTTTACCAAGGCGACGACCACAGTCTGCGGCCCTTACGACGACATTGCCTACTTCGCATCGTTGTCGACCCAGCTCGACTGGGAAGTCGAGTTGGCGGTGGTCATCGGCATCGCGGGTCGCGACATCTCGAGAAGCGACGCGATGCATCATGTGTTCGGCGTTACGGTACTGAACGATCTGACCTGGCGCGATGTGCAGCGTCGCCACGGGCAGCAATGGTTCAAGGGTAAGAGCATCGATGGCACCTGCCCGATGGGGCCGTGGATCGTCACCCTCGACGAGGCCAATCTTCGTGACCTCGCCCTGTCGACGCGGGTCAACGGCGTCGTGAAGCAGGCCTCGAACACAAGCCACATGTATTTTGACATCCCCGCGATCATCGCCGAACTTTCCCGCGGCCTCACTCTCGAGCCCGGGGACATCATCGCCACGGGAACTCCCCCCGGGGTCGGCTATGCGCGTACGCCACCGGAGTTCCTGCAGCCAGGCGACGTGCTGGAAACCGAAGTGGTCGGAGTTGGCCTTCTGCGCAACGTCATTCGCGCTTGTTGAGCTTGCTGTGCGCGTGCGCGAGCCATCGAGCAGCACGCCACCAATGCCAAGACCTCAAATTTTCCCTGGGCAAGAAGGTTCTCGTGCGCTCCTGGGCCCAGCTGCGCGTCGAGGCCAACAAGCACAAGACCCTGCCACAGGGCTCACCCGAAGGCGTGAACGGTAAGCGTCTGGCGAACCCATCTTTTCAATGAATTGTGGCTGAGCGAAGTTTGGGGTTTTTGGAGGCTTCATGCGAACAGACAAACTCAGTGAGGAG
>JABEVE010000085.1 GCA_013044035.1 Burkholderiales bacterium | reverse complement strand
GTCGGCTGGTCGAAATGCGGGCGCGTGAAGGCTCTATGCCGTTTTGTGTGGAAACGGGCGTCATGGCGCGGCGGCAGCGGCGAACGGGTGAGGCGGCAGATGCTTGAGCTTGGACATGCGCAGGTAGGCCACGGCGATGAAGTTGCCCGCGGTGCGATAGCCGCGCGCGGCGCGCTTGGCCTGCTGCAGCAGCCCGTTCATTGCCTCCACAAACGCGTTGGAGCGGTGGTCGAGCATGCCACGCACGACCGCCGGCAAGCGATCCTTGAGGGTGGCGGCGAGTTTCTTGAACGGCTCCAGGCGGCTGCGCCGCGCCCAGCTCAGCCAGTGGCGCAACGCGCTCTCAGCCACGGCCGCATCGTTGCTGGCGGTGGCCTGGGCGTAGACGTCGCGCAGAGCCATCTTCAGCCGCCAGGCGCGTGCGCTCTTGAGGTTGGATCGTTGCAGGCAGTGCATGGCCTGGATCTGCGCGGTGTTCCAGCCCGAGGGGTTCTTGCGCATGCCCCACACGAGGCCGCGCCGCGCGGAGCGCGACAACCCGCCCAGCACCGCGCGCACGCCGGCGGCGTCCTCGCGCATCTCGGCAGCGCGCACCTGGTTCATTGCCTCGCCGGCCATCGCCACCACGTGGTAGCGGTCGAAGCTGATGGCCGCCGCGGGCAGCGCCTGACCCACGCCCTTGGTGTAGGCCGCGCTCATGTCCATGCAGACATGGGCGATCTTCGCCGGATCGCCGCCGTGCGCCTTCAGGTCTGCGACGAACTCCAGCACGGTGCCGTGCTCGCGTCCGGCGGTGGCAAACAGCAGGCGCTTGGCCTGCAGGTCGTGCACCACGGTGATGTAGTTCTGGCCTCGCCGCAGGCTGGTCTCGTCGATGCCGATGATCTCCACCGCGGCCATGTCGTCCCGGGCTCGGGCCTGGGCGACGTAGTACTCGATGCGCCGCCACAGTTGCTTGTCCGCGCAGCGCAGCAGCGCAGCAGCGCCGCGGCCTTGCGCACCGGCATCTCCCGGCACAGTGCCAGGGCCAGCGCCTCGAACAGCGCCGTGAACCCCGAGCCCTTGCGCGCCCACGGCACGTCGACCTGCGCCGTCTTGCCGCAGCCGTCGCACCCCACGCGCGGCACGTCGGCGTGCAGCCACGCCTCGTACTGGAAGAAGTCCAGATGCCGCCACGAGCGACGCAGCCGGTCGTGCACCGGCGTCGCCTTGCCGCAGTGCGGGCAGGTCATCGACTTCGCCGTGCACCGCACCTCGAAATCGATGCGCTGGCGCGCCGTGTCGAGCTTGACCTCGGCCACCTCCCACGGCGGCACCAGGCCCAGCGCACTCGTGAACAGACTCTCAACTCCGACCGACACCTCAACTCCTTCCTCAGCTCAACCCAGAGCCTGTGGGCATATGGACAAGCCGCCCACGGCGCCTTGCCCACATGTCCACAGGCTCCGACCAGCTGCCATTGTCACAGCACCCTTTCCACACAAAACGACGAGGAACCCACCGAGTAGCGTGTGCCTCAGCCTAACCGGGCTCTGGACATACACCGCCCGCTGGGGCGCGACCGGCCGGTCTTCCGACAATCAACAATACCTAGACATCGACGCCTGGTTGCCGTCATCGCAGGGTCGCCAATATTCCAGTTTGAACACGGTAGGATCGAACTGCAGCCGGTTTAGCGGCGAGGACGCGCGCCGTCCTTTTGGGAGTGCTTTTCATGGACCTTATTCTTGCTATGGGAGGAAGGTTAGAGCAGAGATCTATCCCAACGGCGGTAATAAGGCCCCCTTATCTACCGCAATGATGAATCTTGGTTACGTAGCACTTGCCGACGCAAGTCTTGATCTAAAAGCGCCACTGCCGCCTCCGCAATAAGCTGTAATGAAATCAAGCGCTGTCTTCCGCACTGCCCGCACGGCTGCAATGGATCACTATGCAAAGCTGTGCATAGTGATTCGCGTTCACCACGCGCACCATGCGCGCCAACTGGATCGAGATGCTGCATTCGATCCGCAGCGCCTCGCGATTGCCCTCGTCGATCACGTTGAACGTGAGAAATGGATGCCCCGTCGGTGGTGCGGTTGCTCAAGGGCCGAGGGGGCGTTGGGTTAAAATCTATGGCTCATCCCGATAAGGAAACCGGTTGAGCTTTGGCCGCCCGCAACTGATCCATGCTTGCGATCCCCAGAGCGGGGATCCGCTTTTTCCTTGCCGAGTTGAGCGTTTGAATTTCTTAGTGACGGTCTCACTCAATGCCGCCGACGAGGGGACGCTGCCGCCTGCAACTGCCGGATCTGCGCCTGCATCTGCATGATGACCGGCTGATCGCGCCACTCCACCTGCTTGCCGCCCCACCAATACCCGGCGATCGCCACCAGCAAAGCGGCGGCGACGGCTGCGCCCACCTGCCAGGAAAACAGGGTGTCGGACACCGCGCCACGGATGGCCTCATGGGCTTCCTTGGCATCCATCTTGACCACCCGATCTGCCAGGGCCGACTCCAAAACGGGCATGGCCGCCTTGCTGATGGCCTGCGCGATCTTGCTTGCATTCACGTCTGGTGCGGGCACCTCGATCTCACTGGCGTCGATGTGCCTCCCAATCAGCCGGCCCAACTTCTCCGCATCGATACCACCCGTGGTGACGTTTTGGATCGCCCGCAGCAGAGCCTCCTGATCGACACGGGCCTGCTCACGGCGGTTGGAGAGGAAGTACATCGGCAGGATCACGCCCCAGAGCGTGTCATCATCGCCAAACCGGGTCGCCAGCCGAATCGCATCGATCTCGGCCTGCTGCGCCGACGACAGACCGTCCTCGGCGAATCGCTCGATAAGCTCGGAATAGATGCTCATGCCAGATCTCCCTCGCCCAGATCCTCGGCTTTCGGGACGTACCGTTCCAGTTCCGCCAGGCGCTCGCCCGCCACGCCCCGGAAGGTCTTGAGAGACACGAGCGACCCCATCCCGAGCTTCTTGCCTGTGGTGGATGCTTTGTCCCGCTCGGCGATATGCAGCGGCGTGCGCGCCAGATCGACAGCGACGGACGGGGTGAGCACCGGCAGATCGATTTCCTGCCAACCACAGTCCAGAGCCTGATCCCGTGTCGCGCTCTTGTTCCAGTGGGTGAAGTCTTCCGACCGGCCGTGTCGAAGATTGCGAATGACAAAGCCGTGCCGGTAGAACGCGGGGAAGGCATCGAACCGCGCCTGCAACTGCTCGACTGATCCGGCGTCCGTGCCAATCACCCAGACATGCACGGCATTCAACGCCGCCATCACCGCTGTGACCTCCGCAGCCTTGGCAATCGCCAATCCAGCCCCTGCAGGCAGGGAAAACACGACACGGCCCTCATCTTCATCCGGCCACTCCTGAATGATGTCGAACACCTGGTCGCCGACCTGAACCCACTGTTCGGGGGTGGAGATCGGTTTGAACAGCCCCATCACGTCACAGCTTCCAACGACAGCGTTCCTGGGGAAGCCGCCTTCTCCACAGACGTCCTGATTGGACTCGTCGGCATCAACCACCAGCAGCCGGTTGATGGGCTTGGGCAGCTTGAATCGCTCGGACTGCGTCAGCATGTCAGCGATAGCGCGCGCGGCAAAGCTTTTGCCCACGCCGCCTTTGTCGCCGTCCACGAAATAGGTCTTGATCATGTCGGGTTCTCCAGTTGATAGTGACAACTGGATATACCGGCGGGCGGCAAACCAGCAGCGCCGGCGGGACAAGACGGTAAACGGTTGACTGTGTGTTCAGCCCACACCGATCGCCGGCCCGCCAGAGGCACGAACCTTCTCCCAGTTTTTGCGAATATCGGGCATCATTCCGCGCAGCATGCCAGTCACATCGCGGCGCGGATATGGAACGCTTAAATGCCCGTCGGCGAACACTGTGTGCAGATCGGTGCGGCAATCCTCAGAAACGGCCAACCCCGCGCCGTACCGCTTCAGGTTCTCGCGCAGATCGTCGTCGATTTCAACGAAATCCCCATCGTCGCCGAGCGGGATGGCCTTTGGGGGGATGAACGGCCTGTTGTAAGTCGGGCGCCCGCCCGGTGTGAATGCTTTGTGCGCGAACGGATCCCCGGTTTTGGGATTGATTGGCGCGCTCACATCCCACAGCTTTTCCAGCCAGTCCAGTTCGACGGCGGACACTTCGTCAACCTGGACGCGCGCCGGATTGCGCCCGCCGAAGCGCTGGGCAAACCACGGTATGGCGATGTTCTCGCGCTCGGTGTGCGTGAGGTCGCCACGCGGAATCTCGGGGAGAGATGTGGGTCGAGCGGGCGCTGAAGCAGGCGGCGCTGACGCGCCCTGTTTCTTTGCCCCTGCCGTTGGGGTTGACGCCGCAACAGGATCCGCGGCGGGCGGCGCCGGAGGTCGGATTTTCGCTTTGGCACCTCTTCTCAGTGGCTCCAATCCGCGTTCGGCGCGCAGCACGCCGAGATGCCGGACGAGGTGCGTTTTCTTGACGGCAAAGCCATCTTCCTGCAAAGCAGTTGCGATGTCTTCCAGCGTCAGCCCTGCCGCCAAATGTTTCTCGATCACGGAGAAAAGGACTCGTACCAATGAACCAGGCGAGAGTCGCTGCGGATCTTGCAGTCGCCTTGTCAGCGTCGCGTCCGCGCGCTGACGAATGCGCTCGGCAGGGTCTTCAATGAAATCTTCTGTGTCTGTGTCCATACCGTGCTCCGCATCCCAGACGGGTTGATGCACGGATATAGCGACAGGCGGCAGATTCGAGTTGACAGGCAGCGCGACAGGAATCGAAACGCGAGCGACAGGAATTCAAAAGCACGCTGACAGGAATTCGAATTGATGGGACAGGCGAAACAATTCCATCTGACAGCCGCACAGATTGCTCCGACAGGAATTCAAAACGCAACGACAGGCGTGCTTACAGGTTTCAAAAACGACCTGACAGGCGTATCGACAGGCGCAAAAAACGCATCGACAGGCGTAACAATTCAAGCCAACCGTCAATAAACAAGTACATAAACAAGTACAGGGTAGGGGGTCGTGGTCACAAGCCTCGAAACCGCCCGCGCTTCGCTTGTCGTTTTCTGCGTTTGTGTCCCCGCCCCCACCTGCTCAGGCTCCGCCCGAGACCCGGAATGCGACGTTCTCGGCTGTGCCTTGAACGCCAAATTCAACAGCGCCAATCTTCGTTGACGCTCCTGAACCCGTGCGGCGCGCAGCGCGCAATCGGGGGCAAACAAATGCTGCCGTCTCTCCGCGGCTCCGCACATCCCTATCAACCGGGGATGCCGCCACGCGCAGACCAAAAGTCATCCTGGATGCCTCACCGATTGCGGCCGGCATCACCGCAGCCGAAGCGATCCGGCTCACAGTCGGCTACGCCAACGTCGGTTTGAGCGTCGGCAACGGCTTGTCATCAAGCATTCATGCACCGCATCCGGGCTTGCCTATGGCTCTGCTCGCCCGCATTGGCGTTTCGGCGGCGTTTTGACCCCCTCCCCCACCTACCGCTGCAGCGCATATCCGGGCATCGAAACCCACTTCGGAGATCACGAAATGTCCAGCAAAAGCCCGCCATCGCACCTGCATAAAGCCTTGCCTCACTTTGTGAGCAGACCACGCCGCTCCCCTGAACTTGCCTGGTCTGTCGGCCTTGATCTGCAGCGTGCCTGGGGAATCCAACCTGCTCGCCCACTGTCGCGCCAATCTATCGCAGCACGCCCTGCGTGCCCACGCCGTGCCGCCCCTGCATATATCCGCTCAAGCAGTCCCCATCCTTGAAGGAGAACTCGACATGGCTCAAGCCAACCCTTATTTGAATGCCCGCCGCGAGTGGGACGAACGCTACGGCGACCAGATTGCCCGCGCCAAGTCCTGGCGCCTCGCCGCCATCGCCGCGCTGTCCGTGGCGGCAGTTGCCGTGATCGGTGTGGCCTACATCGGCGCCCAAAGCAAGATCAAACCATTCGTGGTTGCCATCGACAAGATGGGCAGCCCGATTGCTGTGGCGCAACCCAGCAACGGTTCTGGCGTGACCCAACGCATCATCGAGGCGCAACTTGCCAACTGGATCGTCAACACGCGCATGGTGCTGCCCGATCAGAGCGCGCAGCAAACGCTGCTCAATCGCAGCTACGCCATGCTGTCGAGCAACGCCGCCAGCACGGTCAGCGACTGGTTCAAGGTCAATAGCCCGTTTGGCGCGGCCTACACCGTCAACCCGCAGGTCAACAGCGTGCTGCCGACCGGAGCCAACACCTATCAGGTGAACTGGACGGAAGTCAAAGCCATCCCTGGCCAGAACAGCACGACCACCCACTGGAAAGCACAGATCACCGTCGGTGTGGACGCCAAGCTGGCCGACAAGCCGCAAGTGATGCTCGACAACCCCCTGGGCATCTTCATTCAGTCCCTGAACTGGACCCAGAGCGTGTCCTGATCCGCCCTATTCCCCTCTCGGAGAAATTCCAATGAAACGCACCATCCTCGCCGCCGCGCTGTCAGCCTCTTTCTTTGCCCCTGCTTTTGCGGCCAACCCCATCCCGTCCGTCGGCACGCCCGACAACGGGCGCACAAGCCACGAACTGGTGAGCCAGACGCAGCCCGTGCCGCTGTCGTACCACGCCACTGATGCCGCCGCGAAGCAATGGCTACGAACCGGTGTCGCCAACGACATCATCGGCACCAATGGCTCGGTCATGTACGCCTACGGTCAAAGCCATCCGACCATCTCCTGCGCGCCGCTGCATGTCTGCGTCATCAATCTGCTGCCCGGCGAGCACATCACCAGCCTGAGCATCGGTGACTCGGTGCGCTGGTTGGTCCAACCCACCAACGCCGGTGATCGTCCCGTTGTCATTGTCAAACCCACCCAAGCTGGCCTGGTCACCAACCTCGTGGTCACCACCGATGCCGGCCGGGTGTATTACATGACCCTGGTGAGCGACGCCCATGATTATGTGCCGCTGGTCGGCTACTACGACCCGCAGCAGCTGGTCATCAACATGCAGCAGCAGGCCGCGCAAGCACGCGCCGCCGAAAGGGCCAAGGCTGAAGCCAAGAAGCAGGCCGTCGTTGCCCCGCTGGGAGACATTGATCCGGCCAAGCTGGACTTCGATTTCACCTGCAAATCGGATGGCGGGACCGATACCACCGACATGCTGCCAGTGCGCGTGTTCGCGGGTGGTGGCCACACCTACCTGCAGATGCCACAGTCCATGAAATTCACCGATGCACCAGCTGTGTTCAACACCAGCGATGGCGGCACCGAACTGATGAACAGCCGCCTGGTGCACGGCTACTACGTCCTTGACGGCCTGCCGACCAAGTTCAACCTCACGTTGGGTGCCGGCAAGAACGCGCGCAGCGTGGTGTGTCAGCACGGGCAGCCGGAACGGGATTTCATCGTCTTGCCGCGTTAATCCAGTCGCCAGAACACCCAACTCAAAGGGGCAAAAACATGATGGACCACAACCAACCCGCAGGCGCGATCGAGGGGGCGGCACTGCCCGCGCCCACAGCGCCCGCTGCAGAACTTCCGCCAATCGCTGACGTCATCGGGCCAGGCAAAAGCAAGGGCGGAAAAGCCAACAACAAAGGTAAAGGCATGAAGCTCAAAGCCGACCCCAAGCAAGGCAAGCGCCTGTCGAAGAAAAGCAAGACGCTGATGTTCGGCGGATTGACCGTACTGAGCGCGCTGATCCTGATCGGTATTGCCACGTCTGGCAACAAGTCCGCCCCATCCGAAACGTTGGCGGCCAGCAGCACGGATCAGGTCGGAATGAGTACGCCTCCGGCTCCGAGCCCTTCCCAGGCCCAAGCGCAGGCCAGCGCGTTCAGCGTGCGCGGCGCTGCCCCACAGGCGACTGCCGCATCCTCCCCCGCTGCGTCCGCAGCTAGCGGCGCAGGGTCTGCCCTTGCGCATCCGCAGGGTGCCACCCTGCAACCAGGCCAGCCCACAGCCCTGACGCCGGCGCAGAAATATCACCAGTGGCTGGTTGATCAGCATTACAAGCGCCTGGAGGGGCTTGTGCTGGCGGACCAAAGCGCCAATCTGGCTGAGACTGGAGTGGGCGGAAAAGGCTTGATGCAGACTTCCGGAGCAAACAGCCGGCAAACCAGCCCGCAAGACTTGCTGGCGTTGCAGCATCAGCTGGCACAAGCCATGGCGCAAAACCCGCAAGCCGCGAACGATCCCAACGTGCGCAAGCTGATGGCCGCGCTCGGTGGGATGAATGGGGCAAATGGGATGGGTGGCGCGAGCACGCAGTCCGGCAATCAAGGCTTCCTGGACGTGCAGCAGAACAAGGACGACAACGGTTATCTGCAAGCCGCAGTGCAGCCCAAAGCATCCAACCATGAACTGTTCGCCGGTTCGGTCATCCCTGCCGTCCTGCAAACTGGCATTGACAGTGACTTGCCAGGCACGATCACCGGGATGGTGCGTCAGACTGTGTATGACAGTTTGAACCCCAGTGTCGTCCTGATCCCGCAGGGCACGAAGGTCATTGGGGCATACAGCAGTGACGTAGCCTACGGCCAGAGCCGCGTGCTGGTGGCCTGGAACCGGCTGATCTTTCCCAACGGATCGATGATCGATCTCAAGGGCATGATCGGCGCAGACGGGCAAGGCGAAAGCGGTTTGTCAGATCAGGTGGACAACCACTACGCACGCATTTTCGGCAGCGCCATTCTGATGAGCATGCTGGGGGTTGGTGCGCAGTTGAGCCAACCACAGACCGGCAACGCACTCACGACGCCGAGCGCTGGGCAGCAAGCTGCGGGTGCCTTGTCGCAACAGATCAATACCGTCGGCACGAACCTGCTCAACAAGAACCTGAACATTCAACCGACGCTGAACATCCGGCCTGGCTACACGTTCAATGTGCTGGTCAACCGGACGATGATTCTGCCGCCGTATTCGGATTACTAAACGAACAGCGGCGTGGGGATTGAGCGCTGATCCCTTCTGATCCATCGTCGCTTACGCCAACAATTTGTTGTAGGTCTGAACGACGTTCTCAAAGCGATCCAGCGTCGCCTTCACCGCGGCCGAGTCGCCATCCAATGCATCTGGATTGCGCATCAGCCACCGCGCGGGTCCAAAGTGATCGAACTCGGGAACCTCCGCAGGCATGAGCTTGAAGAGAGCCTCGGCCTTCTTAACGGACCTCGGCGTTGCCTGATCGGCCTTGTCCAAGGAATCGACGGTGACAAGGTGCGACTTGGGCGGCGCATATGCGCCGTTGAGCATGGCCACGAACAGCTCTGGATCGAACAGGTCCTCCACATCGGCTTCGCTTTGAGCCACGAAGTCGGCCACAGTGAAAAACTGCCCCGCCTTCATGATGTCGGACCGGCGCAGCTTATCGATCTTTCCCACCTCGCCCTTGGCCATGTCTGAGAGTACCGCCACGTTGAGCTTGTTGCCGCCGAAAAGGCGCACAAAGGGCGCGATCTTGTCGATGCCGCCCACGGGGCAAATCGTCCACTTCTCGCTGAGCCCGTCCCTGCCTCGCTTTCTCAGCGCCTGCGAAAGAACTTGCAGATAGATGATGTCGGACGCGCCCTCCACCAACAGCGTGTTGGCTCCTATGAATAGCGACTGCGTGATCTCGTATCCCAACGCGGCCTGCAAGGGGAAGAGCGTGTCGTCGTTGACCTCCAACACATCGGATCGAACCTTTGTGCCTTTGACCTCGGGCCGCTTGCCCGGCTTCTCGATGACTACGTCCTCCACGATTCGAACATCGGCAAGTCGGTCCATCGGCACCATGAAGGGCGAGTGGGTGGTGAAAATGACTTGGTGGTCCGGCAGAAGCCGCTCGACGATGTAGCGCAGCAAATCGCCCTGCGCCTTCCCGTGCAGGGTCAGACCCGGCTCGTCCAGCAAGATGATGGCATTGCCGTTGCCCGGAGTCTTCCTCAACTGCTTGAACTGGGCGAGGAAGGAGAAGAACCAAACAAAGCCCGCGCTGCGCTCGGACAAAGGCAGCGTCGCCTTGTGATTGTTGTTCTTGATCCGGATTTCCGCCACGGTGCCCGTGTTGAACGGCGCGGGGTCCTTTGCCTTTCCACTGTCGATGTCGATGGCCACTTCCAATGCGTTGTTCTGGCTCCAGAACTGGAAGATTTCCTCGGTAATCTCATTGCTGGCGGCCTCGCAAGTTGCCTTCAAGGTCTCACGGCGATCCGCCTCCAACAGTTCTTCAAGCGTCGTCCCCGCGTATTCGAGGAAGGCTAGAAAAATCTGGTCGCCGACTGAAACAGTCTTGTTCTGCTTGTCTTGTTGGAGCTTCTGAATCGAGACCATGCCCGACATGCGCTCGAAGTGCGAGGTGAAGAAGAACTTGGGCTGCCTGGCTGACAGGACATCGATCACCCCCTTGGAGAAGCTCGAATCCCGGCACTTCTTGATGTCTTGCAAGAGCGCCTCCTGCTTCGGCGTTCTCTCAGCCAAGCCCGATAGAGCTTTGTCTGCTCCTGGCCCATCCGCCACGCCATGCAGGACGTTGCGCTCGGTCGCGTCGAGGGCATGCTTGGTCAGCATGTTTTCGAGCACCTTGGCGCTATCGACATCGATCACCCAAATACGGCTGTCGTCCTCGTATCGAAATCCAAAGTGGGCCTGAAACGTGTCACCCTTTAAGACCCCAGCCCCAAATCGCTTTTCAACGGCAGCCAAGTCCGCGGCTTCAAGCCGCCACCATGTTCGAATGACCTCTGCCGTTCCGTCCTCATGACGGTCATCGAATCGAGTCGAAAAGCGCCGGGGGTAGTCGATGGGCTCATCAAATTCAAACGGCTGCGAGGGTTTGAGTCCTCGCATCGCGCTCAGAAGCGCCGTCTTGCCCGCCTCGTTCTTGCCGACCAAACATGTGAGGTCGCCGACCTCAAATTCCCCGCTGTCCTCGACGGACCGATAGTTCTGGACGCGGACTTTTGTTAGCTTCATGGCAACCTCCCCCTTCTTGACGTGCTGTTGATTCAGAATTTGAAAATGGCGGCGAGCTTTCTCAGAACTCGTCCACCGTGTCGCGCTTGGGTGGCGGAACGAACTCGTCAAATTCCCACCCTGCCGCAGTTCGGACTCCGGTGACGAATCCTTCATAGGAGTCGTCGATGTCCATGTCCTTGCAGCCGTTGTAGACGTTGTAGTCCATCTCGTAATGGGCATGGATGAGATCGCCAGCGATCTCGACATCCACAAACCGAACATCGAAGGTCTGAGCTCGCTGGTCGATATGGGAAACATCGAGATCAAGCACTCGCCGAAAGTCGCTCTCGTCATCGTTGGCGAGGGACTCCAAGAGCTCGCGCATCTCCTCGGGCGTGTCGAGCGCCGCGATGGTGATTGTTCCTGTCGAGCTCATCCGGCAATCAAACCTGCTTCTCGGAGGAACTGCGATGGCGACTGCCTGCGTTGATCCCCCCACGGCATCATCCGCATCCTCGGATAAGTTAGGAACAATAGCCGTTTAGACCGAGTGACAGCCACAAATGCGTTGCGCCGCTCTTCGAGAAGTTCCTTCCCCGACGTGGACCGATAGTCCGGAAACGATCCCTGCGCCATGCCCGCGACGAACACCACATCGAACTCCAAACCCTTCGACGAATGAACAGTCAACAAGGCGACGCCCTCGCGACTGGCCTTCTGTGTCGCCCCGAGAGCTTTGCTGCTCATGAAGCCCGCGATGGTCTGGCTGGAAGAGTCCGAGCGCAGGTATTGATCCCACTCCTGCTTGAACACTTCGGCATCCTCATAGATCGGCAGCTTCTCGCCCTCTTCGAGCGTGTCCGCGTATCCCCTGAGAACCGCAAAAGCAGGCATCAAATCAAGTCGAGACGTGTTGCGCAATACGCTTGCAATGGCGGCGACAACCGCCTGAGCCCTGCCAGCCACTGAAACGGCTGCGGATGCCATGGCAGCCAGGGTTTGGGCCGCATCGCTGGACGGCGCCGGTTCGGCAACCTTCCACTTCTTCGCCAATGCCGCGAAGTGCAAGTGGTCCCTCGGATTCGCGACCACTCGCAACGCAAGCTGAAAGTCATCGACCACCTCGGATTCGTTTTCGTGATTGGCCGTCAGGCGCTTGTAAAAGGGAATCGAACGCTCGCGCAGCTCTTTCTCGACCGCAAGCAGTGCGAATCGCGTGCGCCCCAGAATCGCGCACTTGGACGGCTCGATATCGCCCTCGACATCCGTGTGCCCGTTGTCAAAGAGCCATTGGATCGAATCGACGATTCGCTTGGCCTCGTCCGCCTCGTCGTCACCTTCAATGACCTCGGCCAGCCCTTGAATCGGCAACTGGGCTGCGACAAGGTAGTTCGAATCCAACGCGCGGGCCACTTCAACCACGGCTTTTGACGAGCGGAAGTTCTCAGTCAAGCCGACCTCTTTGGCATTGAAGTCCGCCTTAAACCTGTCCATGTATTCCGGACTGGACGTGTTGAAGCCATAGATCGATTGCTTGGGGTCCCCGACCATCATCACGTTCTTGAATGATTCCCCACATAAAGCGCAGATCACCGCATACTGGGCTTCATTCAAGTCTTGGGCCTCATCGATGCACACAAACTTGTAAAGCCGCTGATAGAACTCGGCGAGCTTGGGGTTGCCGCTCAGCAATCGGTAGACCAAAAGAAGCAGGTCGTCGAAGTCGTATGCATTGCTTGCCCGCAGGCCGTTGTCATAGGCATCCAAGACCCGCCGCTCAAGCTCGTCCTCCACGACCGCGCAGGTAATGGGATGGGCCTTGATCCAAGAAATCCCCTGAAGCCACTCATCGACGCGCTTGCCGCGCGCTTTCGCATCGCCCACCTGATCAAGCTCTTCCTCCAGGGTCGGGTCTTCCTTGATCGCGTTAAGCAGAATCTCCTTGCGGTCCTTGAACTGTTCGAAGATGTTGGGCATGCCCTCAACGCCGACCAGCTTCCCCCGCTCAGTCAACATGTCAAGGCAAAAGCTGTGCAAGGTCCCTATGAATGCCCTTTGACGGGCATCGCCCAGATCGGCCAACCGCTCCCTCATCTCATCGGCGGCCTTGTTCGTGAAGGTCAACGCCAACACTCGAAAATGCCCCGGAACATTGGATAAAAGCGACCGGATGCGCTCGGTCAGGACTCGTGTTTTGCCTGAACCGGGACCAGCGACGACCAAAAGCGGGCCATCGACGTGATTGACGACAGAGGCCTGTTGACTGGAAAGGCGAATGCTGCGTTGAGTGGTCATGGCGTTACGCCTCCTGCTTTGGTCAAACCATGAGCTGTGCCAATGGTCTTAAACAAGGCGGCGATGGTCGAAGGAAATCGCCGAAGTGGATCAGCGTGCCTGACGATTTGGTGTGCCAGTGGCTTCGCAAGCCTCGTTTTTTGCCCCTTCATGGCATCTGCGGCGGCGCGCTCACGCCCTCCGGCGCTCTTGTAGTCGCGCGTTCCCTTGTCTGTGCCGTCCTTGAACTTCCCGTAGCTCAGTCCGTGGTTCTTCTTGATGAAGCCGTCCAAGAATGCCGCTTCGCCCGATGTCGCATCAAGCGCGGCTTCAATTTCGACCATATAGCCCTCCGCAATGAGCTGGGTTTCAAAGTTGTTGCCGCCCGGCAATACAACGACGTTCGGCGACTTGGACGTATCGGGAAGACTCGCCTTCTTCAACGCGTCTTCAAGGTTTTTTAGTGGCTGCGCCTCTCCGTCGGCAATCAAATACCAAGGAATGTCGAGGCCCTTCGCAAGCCAAATGAACGGAAAGTAGTCCGTTCCGTTCGCCCTGGCAAAGCTGAATCCCAACTCATGGATCGACGCGCCCCAGTATTCCTGCGCCCAAATGGGCAACGCCTGCTCCTCGGTCTGGCCTTCGAAAAGGACCAACGCGCGAGCGAAGAGGATGTCCCCACGCGAATCAATCACCGACTCCTGAACCTTGCGCCGGTCATCGGCCTTCGACAACTGCGACAGGTCGAGCTTGGTTGAGACCGTGTCGCCGCCCTTCTTGATGAACAACCGTAGGTCTTCAAGCTGGGCCTGGCCAGCGAAATAGGGTGAATGCGTGCTGACGATGCGCTGCCCTGCAATGGCCTTGATGTGCCCGAATAGCGAGCGCTGAGCTTGGGGATGGAGATGCGACTCGGGCTCTTCGAGCGCAAGTATCGGATGGACCTTGTCTCCGCCGCTGGTGGCCTTGGCGTGCCGCCATGAGGCAAACGCGCGAAACACAAGGAGAGAGGCTAGGCTGCGCGTGCCCATGCCGTGGCGAGCGAGCGGAAACGACTGGGCACCGGATGTCGAGAACGATATATCCACGCCCTTCGACAAGTCGCGAAGCTTTCTTGCGACTGGGGCGATGTCAATTCCCGCGCTGTCCGCTGCGACGACCTTCTGCAAATCGGCCAGATTCGTCTTCAAGTGCTGAAGAATTTCGCTCTTATCGACGATGGTCTGATTGATGCCTGACAGCGCCGTTTCAAGCTCCGTGACATCAGCCGCCGACAGCCCTAGATCGTCGGTCAGTCGCCGCCAAAACGAACCTTGCTTGCGAAGGTCATCGTCGAGATCGCGCTTGGCATCGATGAAGTGCAACGCAATGGGTTCAACCTGAGCCGCGCGAACCGGCGTGGTCTGAACCGGCGTGTCGATCCAATCCTTGAACTCGCGCCATTCCTTCAGGAAGTTGCGTTCGACGACATACTCGGCCTTCGAACCGCTCCATGAGAGGCACGTCCTGATGGGCGCAAATTCGTAGAACTCGACTGGATCGAGAGCGATCCCACTCCCCCAAAGAGCCGTCCAAAAGCTTCCTGGAGGAAAATTGCCCAACACCTTCCCATCTGGACCAACAGGCCGAATGCGCAAGTCGATGATGACCTTTCGCTCTTTCGGCGCAAGCGCTTCTCCGGTCGCGAGGCGCACATCGTCCTGACCCAACGCTTTGCGGCCCGAGCCGATGGCCGCAAACATGGCGTCGAGAAAACTGGTCTTGCCCGCATTGTTGGCGCCGATCAAAACCGTGAGGTCGTTGAGCTCGACTTCGATGTTTGCGAGCGAGCGAAAGTTGCTCACGCGGACATCGGTGATGGCAATCTCGCTCTGCGTCGAATAGGTCGTCATTGGTCATCCCTGAACATCATTGTTGTTATGTTTGGCTGCGAGGTGTCGTGGCTCTTTCGGCCCGCTCAGTCCTCAAAGGCTCGGTTCTTGAACTTCAACTGGTCGCAGTTCTCCCGCACGGCCCGTTGGATGCCATCGTCAAAACCTCCTGGCGACTCGGCCTCGATCTCAATGGAAATGCGCACCTTCACGCCGGGCTTTTGGGTGAACAGAATCAGCACTTCCTCAGCCACATCGGAAAACTGCAGCTTGGCCTTGATGGGATCAAGCTCCACCGAACCAAAGAACATCGTCTTCTTGGTGGATGCCGCCCCGCCAGTGCCGCCGCCCATTCCTGTGCCTGTTCCGGTGCCAGTCGAACCGCCACCGCCAGAGCCGGTTGATCCTCCACCCGTGCCGGTCGTGGTCGTAGAAGTCCCGCCTGTGGATTCACCTTTGGAGCCTCCACCAGTGCCAGAGCCGCCCGCTTCCTTCGCTTTGGCTGCGACCTCGCGCTCGGCTGCCTCCTCGGCGAGCTTGGCCGCAAATGCCGATGCCGCCTTGGGCTCGATCAGCAGCAACGCATCGTCAAGGATGGGCGTGGTGCTTTGGGCGAAGTTGAAGCCCTGAAAGCGGCCTTCCTCTCGGCCATAGGCGATGCCGAAGAAGTCGCGCGAGGACACGCCCGCTGCGATGGTCGCCCGCAGGGTGTCGGCTTCGCGCAGCCTCGGGAGATAAAGATAGCAGCACGTCTTTTGCCATGTCTCCAACGCGCTGACCGCCGTCGCGTCGTCCTTCCAGAACCACGTTTGAAGCATCTTGGCCAAGTGGATCGGCGCCCATTCGGTGATGAGGAGCTCGTGCTCTTTGAGGACCTTCTCGATCTCCTCGGTGCGATTCACCGCAGCCGGATTGATCTGGAAGTGGTCCCACTGGATTTCGCCGATGCCCTTGCCGGGCTTGGCCTCCTGCAAGGGGGCCAGCAGCCATTTGAAGGTCTCGCGCACCATGGGGCCCAAAGCGTCGTTGGCCTGGTCGAGGCTGACCGACGCCTGCTTGGTCTGGTGCCCGTCAAGGTTGAGCCGCCCCTCCTTCACGTCGTCAACTATGGACTTCCACGCGAGCGACGAGGTCACCTGGTCCTTCAACCTTGAAATGCTGTCGGTGTCGGGGGCCAAGAAGATCAGCCGGTTTTGCTTCTGCCTAGGCTGCTCACCTCGGTTCTTCAAGATCGCGGTGGCGGCATCAATCGCGGGACTCTGGGCTCCCTTGCTGAAAGTCGCCTCGGGCGGAAGCACCACAAGCCTGAGCTGCCAGTCGTCCGGCACGTCGGCAGAGGACGTGAACACATGGGTTCCGCCAAACACGCCACTGGCGAAGCGCAGCTTGTCCTTGATGAAGGGATAAACATCCTCGCGCAGGTCGAAGCGGCGCTTGCGGTCCTCCATCTCGCGCCGAAGGTTGGGACGGGTGTCGAACCAAAAGCGGTTGTTGGCACTGTTGAGGTATTGAAGCCGGTCCACCAAGGCCCGCACACCGTCCTTGTAGTGCCCCAGCACTTGGCCGGGCTGGGCGCAGCCCAAGAGCATCCGCTCCAGCTCGATGCCCCTGTGATGCTTGGCCCCGCCCACGGCTCCCGCGTCGGGGGCTGATCCCAGAAACACCGCCCGCGCGATACGGCGGCAAGCATGGATCGAACCGAACAGGGGCCGGGCGTTGTCGAGCTCGGTGGTGGCGGCCCGCTCGCCGTCGATGTCGCGTTCCAGAACCGGGTCCCAGCCCTGCGGCAGGTAGTAGATCGCTTCGTTTCGGGTATCCGAATCGAACAGCGGCAAGCTGCCCGGCTGAATCATCAAATCATTGTTGCCAGTGGTCCATAGTCGGTGGATCACCTTCGCCATCAGCTTCAAGACACCACGCGTGCGCTGGAAGTTGTCAAGAGAAGACCAGTCCTCATAAAGGCGGTCGAAGACTTCGGGGTGGATCGGGTAAGCGTGTTTCAGCCGCTCCAAGTAGCCGCTGTCTTGGGTCTCGGGCGGGAAGTCGCCCGCGTTGGCCGTGTAGTAGTCGGCATAGGCCCGGCACACCTCCTCGGCGGCGAGGCGATCCGTGACATCGGCGAACAAGCGCCTGCGGACGATCTCAAAGGCCTCCTCGGTCGCCACCGGCTTCCAAAGGGCCTGCACGCGGCCAAAATAGTGCTCCAAGGCCCTGAGAGCCTTCACGCCCTGCTGGCTGCCAGCCTCCCGGTCCGAGAACGGCAGCGAAGCCAACAGGATCGCATTGGGAACGGCCTTCAAGGCTTCGGTGAGCGACTGGATGAACGAAAGCTGCGTGTCGTAGGTGCCACCCGACAGGCTCTTGCCCTCTTCGAACTGCGATACATAACGGACCAGCTCATCCATCAAGATGATGCAAGGCGCACTGCCGCCAATGATGTCGGCCAGAACGCTCTTGCCGGGAGCCGTGCCGTCGCGGTCGGCCTCGGCGAGCTTAGCGAAAGCAGCTTCGCCTCCCAACTGCCAGGCCATCTCGCCCCAAATCGTTTTGACGGTGGTCTTGCCATGCACGCGCGGCTTGCTCGCGAGGTCCAGCAAGTCCACGCCATCTAGAACCGCGACTCTGGCCGTGGGCAGCTCGGTGATGCCTGCCGCATCCAAGATCGGCGGGATGCCTTGCATCTTGCTTGCGGGTGTTGCCCCTTTGGCTAAGTGGTAGACAGCCAACAGCGTGTGGGTCTTGCCGCCGCCAAAAGCGGTCTGCAACTGAACAACTGGATCGCCACCCTTACCCGCCAGCCGTTTGACGACAGAGTCGAGCAATAGGCGCATACCTTCGGTAATGAAGGTCCGCTGGAAGAACAGGGCCGCGTCCTGATACTCTGGCGTCGCGATGCCCTGATGCACCTTGGAGATGTCAGCGGCGAACTCGGCTTGTTGGAAGGTGCCCTTCAAGACATCTTCATGGGGAACGGCGATTTCGCGCCAAGGTTTCAGACTCATTGTTTTTCTCCCTTATTCCTCGATAGACATTTGCGAGCCGTAGTGGCCCTTCTCATGCGACGCGGCTTCGATGCCTGTCCAAGAGGTGATCAGTTCGTTGTAAGCGCGAGCGTCATCAGCCCAGCCCTTGCGCTCACAAAGGGTGTAAAGGCGATACGCCAAGTTCCGAATCGGGTCCGCGCGTTGAGGCATGCCAGCTAGTAGCGCTCCGGCGGCCGATTCGCCTGCTGCGCGAAGCTCTCGGATCATTTGGTGCAACGCTTCCCATACAGGCGTGTTGTTATCGTTTTCGGGCAGCCAATCACCCGGATATTCGGCAGGCTTTAGCAGACGCACCTTCCCAGCCGTGGCCTCGACTACGCCAGCGTTCTTTACGTGATCGACTGAGGTTCCTTTTGCACGCGTAAGCACGTCCGCCTTTCCAAACTCGCCTGCCGCCCAACCCTGTTCGTCAAACCAACCCAAGCAGAACTGCGTATCAGCGTCGAAGTCATCAGCGCCCTCAGTCAGCATGCGATTGATCAGAGTCAGCGCCGTATGGACCGTCATGGGGCTGCCGTCTGCTTCGAGCACGGCGGAATACTTCGAGAAGATCGCCATGCCAGGCCCGATAACAGCCTGCGCCAAGTCAACGGGAGCAACTGGGGATATGCCCTCCGACCCACCGATCATGGCGTCCACGGCCTCAGCTAGCTCCTCCTTCAGTTCACGCAAGAAGTCTCTTCGCGATACCGACTGGGCGTCGCTTGGCCGTTGACGACAAACCAAGATGATGCTTGAAGCCAATGCATTGGCCCCGATGCCAATAGACCGGGCATCCCGCTCCGTCCGCATGGGCCAAGTCCCCGAAATGGCGAATCCGGCTCGCAAAACAGCCTCGAGAAATGTTTCCCAGCCCGTGTTTCCGGTCCCGACATCGGTTGTTGCGGATTGCTTGAACGCGTAGTAGATCGTTGTTGGGAACGCTGGGTGGGCTTGTTGAGCGAGCCTATGCATCGCCTGTGTCATTCCATCCAAGAAGAAGACCTCAGCTTTCTCCTTGGAACCATGGCGGTATGAGGCGGCTACAAGCTCTTCGGCCTTGGGAACCGCCATTGTCGAAAACAGGCTTGGATAAATGGGCTTGAGCGCCTTGCGAAGCCAGACATAGAAAAAGTCCGACAAGTCCGCATAAGCGATGTTGTCGTAGTAAGGCGGATCGGTGGAAATCACCTTCCCTGTGCTGATCTCTTGAGCTTGGGCGTTTGCTTGGGTCACCTTGCCTCTGCCTCGCGCGGGTAAGCCCTGCATAGACTTGGCGATGCCTTGAATCGAAATCCAAATATCTCCCGCTGCGCCTGCAAAAGGGTTCGCTTCCGCAAAGTCCCAAATCATTGGCAATGCTTGCCGCGCAAAGGTAGTCTTGAGCTGGTCTCTTGTTGGACTCCATGCAACCAGACAACTGTTGTAGTCGGCAGCCTTGTCCACGGAAAGCCCTAGGTAGATGGCAATGGCATCCGCATAGGCCGCTGCGCCAGAACCTCCATCCTCGAGGCTTAGTCCGTCGTTCGGCATGCCAGCGGCCAGCGCATCAGCGAGAACACGCTCGCGGACCTCGGTGACCAAATTCGAAAAAGTCGTCAGAGCCAAAAGCTGCCGCTTGGTGAACAAGTCCCCCCACTGTTTGAATCCATAAGGCACGCACGTTCCGCCAGTCAGTCTTGGTGGAACTTCGCCACCGGGCTTCCACTCAGGAGTCGCGGAAGCGGCGATTCGTTCATCCTCTTCGGTAGGCGCAAGGTAGACCCGGCCTTTCGGCCCGTCGGCCACAATCGCAATCAGCTTGGCGCCCATTCGGCCCGCCATTCCTTCGGCTTTTATGTAGTCTCCTCCAATAGGGGTTCCAGAAAGCAAGCAAAGGAAGTTCGCGCCGCGACCCTGAGCCTTCGTCCCGTCAGATGCGCCATCTGGCGCCTTGCCCGTCCCGAGCGTGAACTTGTAGGTATCGCCCTTTACGATGGGAACGATCCAAGCATCAGCGTCCCTCTTGGCACTGACTACATAGCTCGATACAAGCGGCACCTGGACATGCGAATAAGCTGGATTTGGGCTCGCGACTGAGCGAGCCCACAGCCATGCGATGACGTTGGCTTTTCCACCGCCCAAGTCGCTTGGAAGTTCGACTTGTGGATAGAAGCTATCGACTCGGCGGGCCGCTTCGGCACGCATCCAGCTGCCATATCGAAGAACATCCTCGGATAGCCCGGCTGCACCGGACCATTCCTCGACCATGTTCTCTTGGTGATTCGCCACAGGCAGCGGTCCGATAGGAGCTCTGCCTGCGAATTTCGGAGGTATTTCGATCATCGCCTTGTTGATCAAGACGGCGACTGGGTTCAGGTCTGATGCATTGCTTGAAAGACCGAGGCGTTGCGCTTCAAGAGGTATAGCTCCACCACCAGCGAACGGATCGTGGAATTCCGGTAACCGCTCAGGATTGAACAGCTCTGCCGCCTGCGGGTGGCTCCGGTTGAGTTCGCA
This sequence comes from Burkholderiales bacterium, assembly GCA_013044035.1. Classification (GTDB taxonomy): domain Bacteria; phylum Pseudomonadota; class Gammaproteobacteria; order Burkholderiales; family Burkholderiaceae_C; genus Thiomonas_A. Next base: position 50,924 of record JABEVE010000085.1, on the reverse strand, counting down.
GGTCTCGCGCCAGCTCCTGTCGATCTCAGCTTTCGCCTCATCAAAAAGTGCTGTGTTCCCGGTGTTTTCCCAAACCACCAGCCTTCGAATCAGTCCGAAAAGACGATCCCGCTCGATCTTCGCGCGCTCCTTATTCACACCGCGCCCAAGATTGCGCTCGTAACCGGGGTCGTTCACCATCTGCGAGAAGATGACCGCACGGGCGGCCGCTAACGGTCGGCGTGCCCACCATAAGTGAAGCATCGCCGGGTGTCCTTTGCGAATGGATTTTTCGCGCCCTGCCGCGACATTGATATCGTCAAGCGGCAACGCCACCTCGATAAGTTTCTTTGGCGCTTTGATTGGTATTGTCATGATGCTTGCGCCCTTTCGAGCAGGGACGCGAGGTCCAAGTTGATGCTGGTCACTGCCCAATCAGGCTCTTGCGTGAATGGGTTGCGGACGTAATGGGGGCCTTCATGGTCGTCGCCATCGACGATCACGATGGCCAAGATGAATTTCTCGGCCTGGTTGAGTCCGTAGAGGATTTCGTTGCGGGTGACTGTGATGGTCGATTGGCCTTTTGATCTGCCCTTGACCTCGATGTGGCGGGCCTGCGGGAGCTTCCCCTCGGCCACGGGAACAATCGCCGTCAAATCCCAACCGCACTTCTCAGCGGACACGTCAATCACCTGATGGCCCTTGGTCTCCTCCGCCTTGCGGACGGCCTCCATGGCGACCTTCTCGACGCGGGCTCGGGCTTGTGCATCGGCTGACCATGTCGGGCCTTCCGCCTCGCCGCTGCGCATGGCGATGAGCCCTGCCGGAATCACGAGGGCGCCGCCCACCACCACCGGCATGCCCGAGACCACGTGCCGCATGGCTTGCAGTCCCTTGGTGCGGGTTTCAAGGCGGACGGTCAGCTCGTCAATCGTGCGCCGAACGTTCTGCAAGGGAAGACGCACGTCCTTGCCCGCGGACAGGTCCGTTTTGAGCTTCTCGTGGCGGTCGGACCAATAGTCGATCTCCTTGACCAGCCGCTCGTGGATCGCCGCGAGGTTCTTGTCGATCTGGCGCTCGCGGCGCTCCCTGACTTCCTCGAAGTGCTCGGGCACCAGCTTGTCGGACGCATGGCTTAAAGCCGCCTCCTCCAAGTCCCTCTTGATCCAGTCGGCGTCGATCTCTGTGGCGACCATCGCGCGTTGATCCGGCTCGATGGGATTGAGGTCCAAGTGGGGAGCCCAACCGGCATTGCAGATTTGGCCGTGGCGGTCGATGGTCACGAACTGCAAGCGGCGCGATACAACCAAGCCCGACTCGCCGCCCTCCTTGACCGAATGATCGATTAGGAACAGGAGCTTCGGATCAATGCCCTCGTCGTTGGGGTCCACCAGCACGGCGCCTTGTTTGAGCTTGCCCCGGTGCTGCTCGATCATCAGGTCCACCACCGACTGCATGAGCGGATGGGCCGGGTGCAAGAGGCTTGCCACCGCTTCATTGGGCTTGTCCTCGACGCGGACCTTGTTCTTCTCGAAGCAGACCCGCTCGTATTTGGTCACCACAGGATTCATGTTGCGCCGGTCGCGGCCTGAAATCTGGCGGTCGCGCTCGCGGATGGTGGCGGGAACAAACGTGATCTCGTAGCGGCCCGATCCACGCGGGCGCAGATCCCCGCCAAGACGCTCGAAGGCTTGGGCGAAGAATGAGCGGATGAAATAGGGCTGGAGCTTGCGGGCCTCTGCCTTCTCCATCTCTTCTTTGAGGGCGAAGAGCCGCTCCTCGCTCATGACCTCCTCGGCCAAGGCGTTGCGCTTGATGATCTCGCGCAGCTTTTCGGTCTCCAAAGCGGTCGCGACGACTTCACGGAGGTGGAGCTTGCGGGCCGGGTCTTCACCATAGCGGATCGCCTCGATCAACAGGTCCCGCAGGCTCACGCCATCGAAGACCTCTCCCAAGATGTCGAATACACGCCCACCCAAGGCCTTGCGCTCGATCTCGATCTTGTCGAAGAGCTTTTGGAACACGTCGCCCTCGCGGGTCTCGGCGGCGACCATGTTCCACAGGTGGCAAACCTGCGTTTGCCCGATGCGGTGGATGCGGCCGAAGCGCTGCTCCAAGCGGTTCGGGTTCCAAGGCAAGTCGTAGTTCACCATCAGGTGGGCGTTCTGCAAGTTCACGCCTTCGCCCGCCGCGTCGGTGGCGAGCAAGACCCGCGTGTCCTTGTCGTTGCGGAACAGCTCCTGAACCTTGCGCCGATCCTCCCGGTGGACTCCGCCATGAATCATCACGACGGCTTCATGCTTGCCCAACAGGCCCCGAATCCGGTCGGCCAGATAGTTCAGCGTGTCGCGGTGCTCGGTGAAGATGATGAGCTTGCGCTGCAAGCCATCGGGGCCGCGCATCTCGGGCGTGTTCTGCAAGAGCTCGCGGAGCTCTTCCCACTTGCGGTCCTGGCCTGAGTGGACCAAGGTCTTGGCTTGCTCTTCGAGGTGCCCCAGCGTGAACACTTCGGCTTCGAGTTCGGCGATGGTTTGGGCTGCGGTGGCTTGGTCAACGACCTCCTCCTCGAACTCCTCGTAGTCCTCCGGGGCCATGTCGTCAGCCGAATCCCAAATATCCTCGGACGCCTTGTCCGCGTAAGTTTCGGCCAACGCCTTGCCGCCCCCGCGCTGCTTGATCTTCTCTTCTTCGATCCGGCGCTTGAGCTTCTCGCGGCGACGCTTCAACGATTGATAGATCGCCTCGGGGCTCGATGCCAATCGGCGTTGCAGGGCCGTTAAGGCGAAGCCGACGGTGCCTTTGCGCTTGCCGTCGAGCTGGTCCGCCCTGTTCATTTCCTCTTTGACGTAGGTCGTCACGTCGTTGTAGAGCTGGGCCTCGGCTTCCGACAGCTTGTAGTTGGCTGTGTAGGCCATGCGCTCTGGGAATAGCCGCGTGCCGTCGAACTTCAACAGGTCTTCCTTGACCATGCGACGCATCAAATCGGACACATCCACCTTGTGGGCGCCGTCGCGGAACTTGCCGTAGAAGCGGTCCGAGTCGAGAAGCGACATGAAGAGCTGGAAGTCCTCCTCCTTGCCGTTGTGGGGCGTGGCCGTCATCAGCAGGAAGTGGCGGGTGACCGAACCCAAAAGCTGGCCCAGCTTGAATCGCTTGGTCTCGTTGATCTTGGCGCCGAACCACGTGGCTGAGAGCTTGTGGGCTTCGTCCACCACGATCAGGTCCCAACGCGAATTGCGAATCTTCTCTTGGAGCTCTTCGCTTCTTGAGAGCTGGTCGAGCCTGGCGACCAAGAGATCGTGGTCGTCGAAAGGGTTGCCCGATCGGCTTTGATCCATCAGGTCGCGGCTGAACAGCGAGAACGAGAGCCCGAACTTCTCGAACAGTTCGTCCTGCCACTGCTCCACCAAGCTCCCCGGCGAGACGATCAGGATGCGGGCGGCGTCGGCCCGCATGAGCAGCTCGCGGATCAATAGGCCCGCCATGATGGTCTTGCCGGCGCCGGGATCGTCTGCGAGCACATACCGCAGGGGTTGCCTTGGCAACATCGACTCGTAAACCGCGGTGATCTGGTGAGGAAGCGGCTCGACGTTGGACGTGTGGACCGCCATCATGGGGTCGAAGAGGTGCGCCAAGTTGATCCGGTAGGCCTCGGCCGCGAGCTTGAAGTCGGCGCCGTCCGCGTCGAAGCTCCAAGGCTTGCCGACCGATGCGATGCTCAGCTCGGATTCGTTCGAGCGAAACAGCACCCGCTCGCCCAAGCGGCCGTCGTCAGCCTTGTAGACGACGGTCACGGCGTTGTCGCCCAACGAGTCGGCGCTGACCACCCGCACCACCTTGCCAGGCTCGATGCCGGATATCTGAGCGCCCTTGGCGATCTGTTCAAGTTTCATTCTGTTGTCCCTGCTTGCCTGTTCTTGTCATGCTTCAGCGCTGTCGCCCGCGGAACCTGCGAATCCGGGGGCCAGAGCCGAGCTCTCGACTCCATAAAGGGTCTGGGGGTTGCGCAGCCACAAATGATGCGAAGCCGGGTCTAGTCTGTGGTCCGGGCTTGAATCGACCGACCATCTACGCAGGACGTAGCCCGCCAGCGCCGCGCGTGCCTTGACCCGCATGACGCCATCCTCCATTCCATAGTCGGCTTCAACCGCCTTGGGCTGCTTGACACCGGGATGGGGCACCACCTCCATCTCGACCATCCTCACCCACTGCTCATCGGCCGCCAGCGATTCGGCCTCGGCAACTTCGCCATCGATCACTTCAGCCTTGGCGATGCGCGTGAGCACGAAGTCGGAAAACCGCTGCCGCTCTCGGTCGAACGACCGGACATGCCAACGCAGGCCGTTGTCGGCCAGAGCGACCGGCACGATCTCCCGGCGCTTAGATCCTGACGACAGCGACAGGTAGCTGACCCGGAGAGCCTGCTTGGCGCACATCGAGCGTGTGATGGCCCCAAGCACTGCCATGTCGGGCTTCACCCACTGGCCGGGGCCCTCGCATGGAGCGGCCTGCTTGAGCCCTAGATCGAGCCCGTCGGCGAACCCCTGCAAGAGCCAAGCGAGCACCCGCTCGGAATGGAAGTCGTGGACCGGCTTGAAGGCCCGGCTGGGTCGGTAGCAGCGCGAGGCTTGGTCGTATTCCAGATTGGCGGGCGCAATGTCCCGGTAGAGGCTCAGGTCGCGCGAAGCCGCGGCCGGCTTGATGCCGAAGCGAGCTTCGATGTCTCCCCTGCGGAGCTCGCCCGTGAAGAACGCGCGCAGCTCAAGAAACGCGAGGCGTTCGCGCTGCGTCTGCGAGACATCCAGTGGTGTGGCCAAGCGCCCCTTTCTCGGGCCCTGGGCCCGTCGGCGAAGCAAAGATCACGCCGATCAGAAAAAGAATACCACGCGCATCAATTTGATACGGACCATGAATTAGTCCCAACCAAAGTGCGCCAAGGAGAGCATCCAGTGCAATTGGAAACTCGCAGGCTGATCGCGTCCGTCTCGATTGAAGAGCTAGACCGCGACGGCGATGATTGGAAGCTCAAGGTGATCAAGGGCTCGGAGATTTCCGAGTTCAAACTCGGCAGGAAGGGCGTCCCTGAGTGGCCTGCAAGCTGCAAAGGCGGAGCCGGGTGGTGACGCGCTGGAGGACGCCGCCGGGTAGATCCGAAGCGTTGTTATTGCTCGACCGCAGTCGTTTGAGGGTCGTGTCCTTGTTGCCAAAAGCAGCCAGGAACGCATAGGGGAACTCTTCGGCGTCAAAAGCCTGGAGAGCGAGTTCAGAGATGGCGGCTTCGATTTCTACTGCGTTCATGTGGCGTGTTGCTTCGCAGGACTTTGCAATGGGCAACCGCAAGCGTAGCGAACTCAGCCAGCCGACCTGGCAATAATGCGACCCCGTCGCACCACCCCCCAGTTTCGACTATCAAACGAGACCTTCGGATCACCGGAGCCGAACGTCCAATACGCGCCAGCCGCCAGCCGGTGCACACCGAAGTCAGCCGGTAGCGTCAGCCCTGGCCACGCCTTCGGACGCACGATCACCTTGCTCTGCGGCAACAGACGTCCGTTGACAGACACCCCCGCTGCGGACACGACCACCACATCGCCCGGCACGCCAACGACGGTCTTCAAAAAGGGGGCGCCGCCATTCGGACACGCGCCATGCACCATGAACGGATAAAGCGGCACCGGGGGGCAAAAGGAAATCAGGTCGCCGCGGTGAATGACGGTCTGCGCCTTCACGGGCGTGAGGCGATAAAGACCCATGGGCTCGCTCGGCGTGCTGTTGTACCGCCAGCCAGTTGCCCAGGCCGAACCGATGGCAGACGCCGCAACGGCGGCGGCGAGAGCCGGCCAGCGCAAGCGCCCCCAGCTTGGACAACGAATGTTGATGGTCATGTGACTCTCCAAAAAGAAAGCCCGGCGCGCATCCCTGCTGGCCGGGCTTGATTCACGTTGCAGACGGATTACCCGCCGATGCCGACGCCCTGCTCAGGCGCGCGCTGAGCCTGCGGCTTTGGCTGCCGAGGCTCCTGCACAGAGAACTTCTGCTGGAGCACCATCATGCCGCGCTCCATCGCGATGTCGCGCTGCTTTGGTGTCAGGAACAACCGCTCGGTCTCGGGTTGCTGTGGGTAGACCAGCGTGCGGCCGACGTGGGTCATTACCCAGCCGTCGCGCTTGCGCTCGGCCTGCATCTCAATCGTGTTCTGGGCATACTTGTACGACTTGGCGCTCGGCCCCTCGGGGCGAAAATGAACGATCGCGCCCGGACGGTCGGCCACCGGGATCTTGAGAGACTCCAGTTTTTTCTCTGCGTTGTCTGCCGCCACCCAAATGTCCGCGGGGGTTGGGACGTTTTTTTGAATCGACCCGCGCGCGGCGTCAATAGCCGACTGGATCGCCTTTTCGGACGCCTTTTCGGCCTCATCGCTCGTGTCTTTATTCCTCCCAGCCGTAGCGATGAGGATGGGTTTCGCTAGCTTGCCATTTTCTTTCATCATGATGCATATCTCCAAGAGATGGGCACGGTGTGACCCGTGCAGTCAGCGCGGAGCGGATGCCCTGCGCATAGGGATATGCAGGAGACCGGCACAAATTGAAAAAGCCCGGCAAACCTTGCGGCTGGCCGGGCTGACTGCGACAGGAAGGCTCAGTCCTTGCCCCTGCCTGTCTCCTTTGGCGCCGGGATTGCGCAGCGGGCGGCGAACTCCGGGTCCTGGTAGTAAATGATCTTTTTCGCGTAAATCGGTGCGTGGCCGGCCACGAACACCAGTTCATCCTCGGGGGGCAGGCGCATGCACTCGTCCGCCGTCAGGAGCGGACGTGACACGATTTGCTCGTTGGTGTTCACGTTCTGCAGAACGACGGCCAGGCGGTTGCCTGAATACTGCCGCTGCGTGTGCTCCACCGTCGCCGTGCCCGCCATCTTCGACAGCAGTTCCGCCGTCTCAATCTTGTTCGGCGCGTAGGCGATGCGGATGTGGCAGTTGCTGATAATCGACTCGTCCTTGGTGTATGCAGCGTAGAGCTGGCTCAAGTCCTGCACGATCAGCAACGCCTTCATGCCGTAGCCAGCGATGAACGCCAGGGCTTCTTGAAAGACATCCAACTTGCCGAGCGACGGAAACTCATCGATCGCCAGCAGCAGGCGATGGGGATAGCGCGACTTGCCGCCACTGGCGTCAAAGTCCATGCTCTCGGTCAACCGGCGCACAGTCTGGTTCAGGATCAGGCGTAGCAGCGGCTTGAGGCGATCTTTATCCGACGGCGACACGACCAGGTACAGGCTTGTGGCCTGCCGCATCAATGACTCCAGCGTGAAATCCGAGCCTCGCGTGTTCTCAGCCACAATCGGATCGCGATACAGCGACAGAAACGACAGCGCGGTGGACTGCACGCCGGACGCCTCATTTGCCGCCTTGTTCAAGAACGATTGCGCCGCCTGCGCCGCAGCACGCCAGCCGTGCGCGGAGAACTCATCAGCCAGCCCATCATTGAGCATCGCGTGCGCCGTGTCGCGGATCGCCGTCATCACTGCGGCAGACCCTTCCATGCGCTTACCGCCCTCCTCTCCTTCGGACGCATCAGCCAGTTGCTCGGCCAGTTCGCGAATCGGCCCGCCGTCGGACAGGATGGCCTGCACTGTCGCCAGCGACTTGTCCTGGATCGGGTCATACAGCAGCACGAACAGAACGATTCCGGTCATCAGGTCAAAGCCTGTCTTGGCCCAGTGGTCGTTCAGCCCCTTTCCGTCCGGATCGACGATCATGGTGGCGATGTTCTGCACATCCTTGATCAGATTGCCGTCCATTCGGATTTCGGCCAGCGGGTTGAACCGGGCCGATCCGGGATTAGCAGGGTCGAACTTGATGCAGCGCTGGCCAAGTGCCTTGCTGCGCCAGCCAGCGGTGAAATGCCAGCATTCGCCTTTGATATCGTTCACCAGGACAGAGTGCTTCCAAGACAGCAGTGTTGGCAGAATGATGCCAACCCCTTTGCCGGATCGGGTCGGGGCAAAGGCCAGGATGTGCTCCGGCCCGGCGTGCCGCAGGTACTGGTCGTCGTAGTCGCCAAAGAACACGCCGCCCGCATTTTTCTCATTCGGCAGTAGACCCGTGGCCTCAACCTCTTCGGGCTCTGCCCAGTGCGCCGAGCCGTGCAGATCGTTCTTTTCTCCCGCCGCCTTGCGCGTGCGTCGAAATGCAAGAGCAACCGGCAGCAGCAAAGACAGCAAACCCCCAACACCCATGATCATGTGCGCGTTCTCGAACACTTTCATGACGGCCAGACCGTACTCCAGCGAGTTGTATTTCCACGTCCAGACCAGAACGTCGGACGGGAAATAGATGGCGGGTGCGAGCATGGGCTTGCCAAGCATCGGGCTCCATTGCAGCGCCCAAGCGGTGTACTCAGTTGCCGCCCACATGGACGCCAGCACGATCAGGGTGAACAGGCCCAGCGCCGTCCAGACAAAACGTGTGATGTCCTTCTGCGCGCGAGGGATGTGATACAGGTCCGGTTGATGCGAGGTCGATGCCATGTCTTTGCCCCTAATGTTGAATTTCAAAAATCCACGCCGATTTCTTCCAGCGAGCGATGGGGTGAGGGTTTTTTCGGCGCTCGCTCCGTCTCAGATTGCCGATGCTGGCTCGCCTCCCGGTAGCTCGACTGGCTTTCCAGGGCCGAGGCAAGCGCGTCATCCAGCGATAACGACCGCATGCCGCGCGTACCCGCCACGTACAGCAGGTTGGCTTCTTCTTGGGACCAACGCGCGTGAGATGGGGTGCGGAAGTCCTCCGCCAGGTTCACATCGACCCACTCAAGGCCTTTGCACTTGTGCGCGGTGGATATCACATGCGAATCGGGCCGCGCAACCCGCGCCGTTTTCTCCAGCATCTCGGCCAACGGCTCAATCCGGTCACCGCCATCGGTGAGCTTGAACAGCGCTGAGAGATCGTCAGACTCTGCCGATGCGTGCGCGACGAGTTCTTTCCAGCCTTTGAAATGGCATAACTCAGGGTTGCCCGTGCGATCGTTGTCGCGCAGATCGCGCATGCCGTTCAGCAGACCGACGATTTGCGAGACGCCGCCGGCGACGTGAACCTTTGAAATATCCCTGGTCATCGTCAATTCCCGCACAACAGAGGCGTTCGTGCGGCAAAGTGTCGCGACCATGGGTTTGCCGCCGCCGAAATCGCGCCCGGCAGTAGCTCTGCCCGTCAGTCGCATGTCGGAGCCGCAAAGCGCCAGGGCGTGGTTGGCAAACTCGGCAATCTCAGGCCCAAAGCGAAAGGATTCCGTCAGCTGAGCTTCATGGTCGGTCTTGATGCTCTGCATAGCGTTGACCGCGCCGCGCCATGCATAGATTTGCTGGTTTGGATCGCCCACATAAATCTTCTGAGCGGATTGCGCGCCGACGATCTGCAGCATGAGCGCATTAGCGTCTTGCGCTTCGTCGAACAATATGAAATCAGCATTGATCTGCGGATTCGATGTCGCCCACACTTTGAGGTAAGTGTCGTGCGACGCGGGGAACGTGTCGCGCGGATTGCTCATGCGACCCCACACTTTTTCCGTAGCGGGCAACAAGAACCCCGCGATATCCCGCGCCCGCTTCCAGTCCTCCGACGTAGCGCGCTCTCGGTCGATACCCATAATATCCAGCATGCGACCTACTGGAGCGGTAAGCGTTGTGATTTGCGCATCGGCGCTCATGCAGTGGCGACGCACCCAATCCAGCATGAAGTAGCCCGCTGTTGCTTGAGCAATCACTAACTGTCCGCCATCCCTGTTGTTCCCAGGAAGTTCCAGCATGCCGCGAACGCCGCCGGCTTCTGCCGCCATGCTCGCAGGCAGGCGAGAGCCGATCTTGCTGCGAAAGCCCGGATCGACGTTGCGGAACGCCAGCGAATGGGCGGTTGATGCGGCGACGTTCTGCGGCATGCGCCGCTTCGCATCGTCCGCCATAGCGGTGTTGAATGCGATGTAGACGCCGCGCCTCGCCGTGGATTCGCTGATCAGCTTAAGCGTCGAGGTCTTGCCCGTGCCGGCTCCAGCAACAATCTTGAGGCTGCCGCCGGTGGCAAAAGCGGAAACCGCGGCAGCCTGTTCAGCCGTCGGGTTGAGCTTGCCTTTGTTAATGGCCGCGCGAACGATGCCCGTTAGCTGTTCCGATCGTTCCTTCATGCCGCATCTCCGTATCTCGGATTCCGATGCACGGATATGCAAAACACCGGCATAACAAGGCCAAAAAGCAAAACCCGGCGCGCATCACTGCGGGCCGGGCTTAGGCTATGCGACAAAGCGCGCGGAGTTGTCTGTGTTTTTAGAAGGCCTCCGTAAAACCCACAGCGGCGCGGTTTTCGTTGATGTGCCCGCCGACGGTCGGCAGCTGCGTGTTGCTCAGGGCAACCGTGACCAAGCCTGGGCCGACGCGATAGCCGACCCCGATGTCTTCGGCGGTGTAAGCTCCGCTATCGAAACCGTTGTTGGCTCCAAAGGCTCGACCGAGTTTGAGTCCGCCAAAAACGGTCACGTCGCCTGCGCCGTACATCGCGCCGACTCCAGCGGCGACGTGCTTAACCGCGCCGTCGCCGAGCTTGTCGTAGCCAATCTCCATCGTCGGCGCCAGCTCAACTGAGCCGGCAGACGCCGCGACGGTGCCAACGCTTGCAGCAAACGAGCGCGACTGCACGCCGTTAATTCCGCCAAACGGGCTGCTCAGCGCCGCCGTGGCGCTGTACAGCATGCCGCCACTTTGGTTGATCACGCCGACGTTGAGTTCATTCATTGCACGTCCGCCGCCAATATTCATGCGATCCACGCCGGCCGACACGGTGGTGGCGGCAAACGAGGCAGGGGCCAAAGCGCACAAAGCGGCGGCCAGGGTTGAGGAGAGGATGAGCTTTTTCATAGCTTAATTACCGAGGGCAAGCGGAAGCCCCGCTTGCAGGGATATGCAAGCGGGCGGCACGGCGCGTCAGCGCTCAATCTCCGCGTCTCGCCGGGCCGGACCGCGGAGCTGTGGCGGATGCGGCGCAGGGTGTTGATGCTTCGTAGCATCAGGCTGTTGCGCATCAATCACGCGCGCCCACAACTTTTGCAGCGCTGGATAGTCGGCCAGCACATGCGGGGGCGGCATGGACTTGCGCAAAAAATCTGGCGAATCCGGCTGATTGCCATACAGCGCGTTGTTCACCTCACGCTCATGCACCTGCCGGTAAGCGCCCTCGATGGCTAGCCCATCAGCGAACCCCAGAGACTCCTTGCCGTAGAACACCTCCCACTGCCGACCGTGGCCAGGCCCCAGCTTTTCCGCGTGGGCTATTTTGCTGAACTCGGCAATCGTCAACTCATGCGGTGCTTTCGACAAATCCGCCGTGTCCGGCCCGACAAGCTGTCCGTAAATGCGATCGATCTTCTGCAGCAAGTCCTGCTCTTTGCCCAGCACATAGTCCACCGCTTTGCCAGCCTCGGCGGCGGCCCGGAAGATTTCGTTCTTGTCCTGCTTCAGCGCCTTGGCCCACGACTGGAGATACGCCGTGTGCTGGTCATCGTCATGAGGAATGCCGGTTTCGGCCGACATGAACGCGGAAAACAACTCAGCCCTCAACTCTTCGCGTGCGTAGCCCTCGGATCCGAAGGCGTGGCCGCCCGTGATGCCGTCGCGGTTCAGGCGCTTCTCAGCGCCAGTGGCGTGTCCCATCTCATGCAGTGCCGTGCCGTAGTAGCCTTCCACCGACTTGAAGGTCTCGCGTTGAGGCAGTGCGATCAGGTCGCCGGCGGGCGAGTAGTACGCCTGCGACCCCTGGTGTACGAAGCGCACACCATCTTCCTGCATCGCTGTCATCAACTGCTCGCCGCGCTTGTCCATCGGAATGTCCTGACGCGGCGCCAGCGGCTCCAGTTTCAGGCCCTCGCATTGCTCTGCGTTGAACACGACATAGTTGCGGCCCACCAGCAGATCCAACGCACGCTCGGCCTGCTTCCAGGTGTAGTCCTTGCCGTCATGCTTGACCGTGATCTGCGCCGCAGGAACTACTTGGCCACCAACGAGATGCACACCCGCCGCATCTACGCCGCGCTTCGCATCCACCATTACGGGGCGTCCACCGAGCTTGAGTTCGACATCCCGACGTTGCCAAAACGGCTTGCTGTCCCAACGCTCGATCATCACGCCCTTCTCGCCTTTGCGGACAAAACCACCCAGGTCGTTCGATTGCTTGACGGTCATCCAGCGCGGGTCGGTGTACCCCTTCTCCATTGCCACCAGGCCCAGCACCACTCGGTTACCGCCTGCGTAGGTCTTGCCAGATACCGCATTGCGCGGGAGTCCCTGCATGGTGTGCCAAGGCTTATCCCAGGGCAGCGCCTGGCCGGACTCGATCGCCGCAATCACCTTGTCGGTGAACTCCTGCCGGAAGTCGCGCGGCGGGGCCTTGTCTGGTGCTGGCTCTTTTCTTGCCACTTCCTGTGCGCTGCGCGTCGGCGCGGGCGTGGTTGCGACCGGAGTCAGCGATTCGTCAAGCGCATCTTGCTGAAGTGCCATCGCACGAGGATCCGGCAGATCGACGGATACCGTCCGATCAGGGTTAATCGTCAAAACGCCCCCTGGCACAGCCCGGAACGCATCGGCGATTGCCCGCGCGTTAGGCGAGTTGTAGCGTGCGTTCACAATGTCCGCGAAGTCGGGGAACGGATACGCTCCAGACCCCCTATCGGCAGCGAGAAAGCTATACGCCTGCACACCAAGCCGCAGGTCCGGGTTCAGGTCATCAACCTCGATGTTCATGTTCAGACTCCCAGTCCAACGGGCTCGACACCAAGTTCCAGGGCGTCCAGCAGATCCCGCTCATGCGCAGAAGCATCAACGGCATCAGCGGGGACGGGTGCGAGATCGTGATCGACGACGGCGCCCAAAAGCTGCGCATCGCGCTTGAGAATTTCGACTGGTGTGGCAGCGTTCATAGTCTTCTCCAAAAGTTCGTTGATTCCGTTCAGCATCAGGGCGATCTCGCTTTCAATCCGCCACGGCAGGCCGTTCTGCCTGTCGTAGCCAGACAGATCGCGACCGATCCAGTCGGCAAGATGCCGAACGAGCCGGTCGTCTCTTGCCAGCGCATTGCGCACCAACTCGTCGCGTTGCGCCTGCGCCGGGCGATCCATGCTCAGAGCCCGATGCCCTGGCCCACGTCCAGGCTCCGACCGGTGCGCCCGGAGCGGAAGACGGCAGGCGCGGGAATGGCCTTTTCGTCGGACTTGATCTCGCGCTGCTCCTCTTTCTCTTCGCGGCCATCCTTCTTCGCCGCCTTCTCCGCCAGTTCTTTGTCCAGCGATTGATCGGCGTTGCGCACCAGCAGGCTCTTTTCATCCGCCGCCTGCGCCTGTTCCTGCGCTGCGGCGAGCCCAGCCCCCTGCGCTTTGGCGATGCTCGCGGCCACTTCCTCGTTCTCCCGCGCGCGCTCGCCAGCGGTCATGTAAGCCACCTTGAACACCGGCTCCAGCTCTTTATCCAGCGATTCACGGGTGCGGATCACCCGGTCATCGCGCACGATCACCACATCCCGTGCCAGTTCAGTGAGGGAGCCGTTGCTTGTAAGGTTGGGCGCGAGCTCTTTGAGCTTGCCGATATCAACGCCGCCATCAGGCTTGCGTAGATCGGCCTCGGCCAGTACGCGCAGCGCAGAGTTCTGGGTGTCGCGGAATGCGGCCCCTGCTGCCAGCACGCGCTCAGCAGGCATCACCACCACACCGTCTCCATTGAGCGTGACGCCCAACTTGTCGGCCTCTCCAACCGTCAGCGGATCAGCGCGCAGTTGCACCGGGCCGGTGCGTTCGACAATGGGCTTGACCACGGCCAGATCGCCGGTGATGCCGCGCTCGACGCTTGGCAGGACCGCACGCTTGAATTGCGGGTTCATGTCACGGCCCTTTTTCCAGGCCATCAGCACTTCGGGTTCGCTGTTCTGTAACGGGTAGCCCAGCTTGCCAGCGATCTCGGCGGCCTTGACTTTGAAAGCCAGATCGCCGGTCAGCATCAGCCCCTTTTGCAGGTCGAACTTCTGCGCGGAAATCTTGAGGGCCGCTTCGATGTCCCGGTCATCGTTGCGCTGCACGTCCAGACGAGAGCCGCGATCATGGATCACAGTGCGCAGGCCGCGCTTGTAGTGAATCTGGCCGTCCTTGTCGATGTTGTGCACGAGGTCGGCCAGGGTGACGGCTTTGGCAGGCACGCCGCCGAATCCTTCAATGCCTGGATCCGGGGCCTTCTTCGCTTCTTCCAGAAGTGATTCCAGCACCGGATCGCCGGGGTTCTCCTGCGCCTTTTCAATCAGGAAATCGACCCAGCGGGCCGGACGTGGCATGGACTTGTCCAGATCGCGGGCCGCGGCGTCCTTGCGCGCTTCGAAGTCTTCCACCAGGGCGGCCGTTTCCTTCGCCAGCAGGCTCTCGTGCAAATGCGCATCCACGCCCTCGGCAGTCAGCGATTCCGAGCGCTTGGCGCGGGCTTCCTCGACCTCGCTCTGCAGCTTTATCCAGCGCTCGCGCCAGTCGGCATCGAACGCATCGATCGCGGCGTTGCGCTCGGTGCGCGCCGGGGCGGACAGTTCCTCGTACTCGTGCAGCAGGTCCAGGCGCTTGTGCTGCTCCACCGACAACTCGGCGTCGGCGGCAGGCACGGAATCAGGGGCCACGGCAACACCAGGGGCAAGAGAAGCGGCGGGCGCCTCCTGCGTTTCGAGTTGCGGCTTGGAAGAGGTGTCCGATTGGGCCTGGCTGATCAGCGTGTCGAGTGTGTCAAGTGCGCTCATGTGGTTCTCCTGGTGAGAGCTTGATGGTTTGCGGATGCAGGGTTATGGCGTGGACACGGCAAACTGCCTACCGCTCGATGTCCGCAACGGGCTGGCGTTGCACAGCAACCGGGCGGCCCTGGATCAGTGTCGGAATGGGAGACTTGTCCCACTTCAGGGCGTTGGCTATCGGCTCACGTATGTATCGCTTCGCGGCGTCCTGCACAGCTTTGTCGCGCCGGACTTCATCAAGCACGGTTTCTGGCGAGGGAAACAGTTTGTCCGCCCACTGGTGCGCTTCCGCCATGACGCCAAGCAGGTTCTTTTGCTCGGCCCCGTAATCGATCTGAGCGACCTTTCCATCCACGGCTTGTGCAGCCTCGCGGGCTGCGCGTTTGGACTGCGGTGTGTTGTCCGGCACCACCACGATGTCCTTGGCCTTGAGCGCGTTCTTAGCGAACTCGGCCACAGTCTTCATGTTTTCCGGGGTGAAGGCCGGCATGACGATGGCGCGCTCGCCCGTGGCGTGGTAGATCGCCAGGGCGGAAGCAACCGAATGCGTCACGACCACCTGTCCACCGAACTCGGCAGGGTCTGGTGCGTCTTTGGCGGCCATCGCCTCGCCGGTCATCATTTTGAAGCGCATGGCTTCGGTGACCGGGATGATCGAGAACGAGGCTGCGCCGAACTGGGACCCGGGATAAATCGCCGCCTTGTCGGGGTTGACCTCCACCTTCTGTGCGCCGTCCATGCACATCGTGTCGCCAATGATGCGAAACACGGGGACAGCAAACTGTGCAGGCTCGCCGCGCATTGCTGCGGACATTCCCTGACGGGTGGACTCGGGGCTTTGCTTACCGAAGTCGGCTTCGAATTCCGCGCTTTTGAACATGACAATCTCCTGATTAGCGTTCAATGTCCGTGGTGGCACGGATGGGGTGGGTCAGTCCTATGGCCGGGGGCGGTGCCGCGTTGGAAATCGGTTCAAAAATCAGGCGACGCACATCCGCAGAGATATCCTGTACCTGTACGCTCGCGTCGATCAGAGCCGACATGACGTTGTTTTGCCAGGGTTGAAATGGCACGTTGGCAACGCGGGCGCCGGTTTCCCGTGCGGCATTGCGGGCCAGCGCGCGGGACAGAGCGGTGTTGTCGGGCACGATCACGACGTCGAATCCCATGGCACGCATGTCAGCGGCCACCGCACGAAAGTTTTCCGGGCGCAAGGCTGCGATGGCGTTGCGTGCGCCTTGCCCGCTGATTCCCAGTGCAGACTGAAGACTCTGGGTGATGACCATCTGCCCATAAAGCCCCGCTTTGCTCAGCATGTCGCGCTTCGAGAGCGTTCCGCAGGCCGCAAGGCACTGATGGAATGCCTGAAACCGCCAGGGAGCCGCAAAAGCTGCGGGATGGTTTTTCTCCACGTCGATGCCGAGATCCAGCGTGCGGATCTCGGCCCGATCTGCACCATGGAGGCGTAACTCCTGCGCCGAAACAAGTTGCAGGGTGTCGCCAACGGGGGCAACGACAGGAATCAGAAATGATGTTTCCTTGCCATAGAGTGCGCTGCTGATGGCAACATCAAAATCGGCATCGGTAAACGCTTTGAGAACATCCAAGGCCATCGAAGTGAAATGTGGTTTATTCATGGAAACTTTCCAGGTGATGAGGGCGAGAGGGATATGTCGTGGACACGGCACGGAATGGCACAAGCAAGGCAGAGCAGCGCGCCGGTCAGCGCTCAAGTCCGGCATCCTGCCTGCCGCTTTCCTTGCCCCTGCTTTGGTTTTGCTGCCGCACCTCGAACGCCTCCGCGCGATCCGCGCGCACCTGCTCCGGCGCCCGCGCGGAGTCGATGAACTCGCGCACAGCCGCCATGCCCGCGCGCAGGTCGTGTTTGCGCTCCTTCAGTAGGTCGTGGGCGTCGAAGCCGGCCTTTTGGTTGTCCGCCACGGCGACCCTGCCGCCGCACAACTCCGCCGCTTCGATGGCTTTGCGGATGCCGATGAAATTGGACTTCGCAAGATCGTTGTCTGTGGCGAACACCACCTCGTGCTTGGCTGCAAGACCGGAAGATTTGAGCCAGCGCGCCACGGCGGGCAGGTTGTTCGCCGCCAGCGCGGCAAGCACGACGGTGTCCTTGCCATGGCCGCAAGGCACGCTCCAGCCCGCCGTTGCCGTACGCACCGCCTGCCCAGTGCGCACACCTTCGGTGACAACGATGCGCGCACTTGGTGGCAGCCAGTCTTCGCCAAGGGCCGCGCCCGCTTTGCTGTTCGTAAAAAAGTTCTGGCGCAGCGGCAGTGGCACGAAGGCGCCCGCAGGTCGCGATCCCGCGACGATGTATTTGTCCGGGGTTTTGCTGGTGTCCCGCAACAGTTGCTGCGCGCCACACAGTTCGATTGACAGCGACCCCGGCGTGGTCGGGCGGAACAGTGGAGCGATCAGATCGCCCGCATGCCGATGTCCGAGCGGAAACTCGCGGAGGCCGCACGAATGCACCCAGGAGCCGCCCTTGACGAACTGCGGGTGATCGTCGCGCGGGAACGCTTTGGCGTTCCATGCTGCGCGAACTCCCGTAATACAGGCCTCGTCAACCGGCTCGATGACGGCTGCAGGCACAGACGCTCGCCGCGGCGCATGCTGGATCGACCCCAGATCAATCCCCAGGTCGCGTGCCGTGATATAGGCGGTTGGGGATCCATCCTTTGCTTCTCGACCCGCCCGCCATGGCGCGGGGAGATCCACGCCGCCGCGATGCGACGTGATCACCGCGATGCTGTCTTTGATCAAGACGGTTTGCGCATCGGTTGATCCGGCACCATCGTTGGCTCGGTACATCGTGCCCTCGCGCGCCTGGCGCGGTTTTCCAATCGCCCAACCGTGAGCTTCCAGGCTAGACAGGACAGACTGCTCGAATGCAGACATAAAAATCTCCAGTGGCGCTGCGTCACTGGGGATATGCGCGAGGGCGGCATGACATGAAAAAACCCGGCGAACCTTGCGGCTGGCCAGGCAAAAGCAGGTGCCAAAACAATCAATCGATGTGATTCATCCGGATGCTCACGCCGCCGCTCTGGCCGTCGTGTGACAACCCAGGCTTGCGCCGGTTCGATTCATGCTGGAAGCTCTGCGCCCCATCCTTGAGCTTGTCTCCCATGCTCTGACCCTTTTCTGGCGGCGCATTGTCTTTCTCGAACTGGCGCTGCGCCGCGGACGCATCCGCTCCACTGTTCGCGGTCGGCCCATCGGAATTCGCACTGATGGGGGTTGATGAAGAGGCGAAGCCGTTGCCGCCAGGCCTAGCGTTGACGGCTTGCCCAGCCGCTTCAGCCGCGTTGCCTGCTGCCTTGCCGGCCCCCTTGGTCGCCTGCCCTGCAGCCTCAAGACCTTTGCCTGCCGCTTTTCCAGCCATCTCGACGGCCGGCCCTACGGCCTGTCCCGCGGCGGCAATTGCCTGCCCAGCAACAGGGATGGCATTCGCGGCAACCGAGGCGGCCTTGATGCCCGCTCCGGCGGCAGTGCCGGCGGCGCTGATGCCTTTGCCTGCGGCCTGCATGCCGGAACCCGCGCCCGTCGCCAGGGACTCCAGCCGAGACGTACCCGACACGCCGCCGGCCGGCCCGCCGGGAGGCATGGCACTTCCGCCAATGCCACCCTTTGCGGCGGACTGCGTGCGGTTGAAGAGACCGGCAGCCATGCCACCCGCCTGCATGCCCGCCGCAGCGCCCGCCAGCCCGGCAGCAATTGGAGCCGCCGCCATGCCACCAGCAGCGGCGCCGGCATTCGCAAGGCTCATGGAGGGAGAGCCGTTCATCATCGAACCAGCGATACCAGGCACCATATAGCCGACTGCTCCGTAAGCCAGCGACGTTGCGCCAGCGGTGAGGAAATCCAATGGCCCCACGGTATTGTTGGGCGGCGCCGCCGCTGCGACGGTTGCCCAGTGCTGGATGATGATGTTGGCAAGCTGCCCGCCGAACCCGGCGACCAGATAGATGGTGAACAGCTTGATGCCAACACTGACCGCATAACCAAAATACTTCTCGGCAAACGGCAAGGTCCAGCGGCTCCCGGCGAACCCCAGCATCAGCGCGCCACCGCCGATCACGATGTAACTCTCGATGGTTGTGATCAGCAACTGGATGGCGATCGCGAGAAAACCGAGGATGATCATCAGCCCAGACAGACCAATGAAGATCGAAGACAGCAGGGATGAGCCAATCGCCGCAATCGAGTTGCCGGGGTGCAAAATACTGACGCCGGCCGCCGTTTGCTGTCCGGTGATCGAGTTGGCGACCGAGACTACCTTGGCCGCAGTATCGACGCCCTGCGTCAGGATTTCCGAGGGCCCGACCGCGCCGGAGATCGACGTAGCCCCGCCGCCGCCGACCGTCTGCCCCGCCTGGGTGAAGCTGTTGATGATGGGCGGGATCCAGGTTGGAGCTTCCGACAACAGCATCGCAAAGAACGCGATGCCGAGAATCTTGAGCGTCATCGATGTCAGCAGTTCGCCGAGATCGTTTTTGCGCAGCGTGTAATTGATCGCAGCCCAAGCAAACTCCAGCCCGGCCACGCCGAAAAACAGCGGGCGGGCGAGATTCAGCGAGGCGGACATCCAGCCCGTCGAGGCGGACTGGAATGTGCCTTGAATCTGATCGAGAACACCGGTACCGGCGTAAGCGGATGGCAAGGCAAGGCTGAGCAGCAGGATCGGCAGCAGCCAGTGGACGGGTTGATTGCATTTCATGGTTCACCTGTCGAGAGGGTTGACAGGTGGATATGCGGCGAGGCGGCAGATGGGCGATGGCGAAAGAGACAACAGCAGGGGCAAAGAAAGACGGGCGCTGACGTATGCCGGAATCCGGCATACCCGCCCATGACTCGATCAACAACCAAACTGCTGCGCGAACTTGAGCGCGAATTTCCGTCGCTGTGTTTTGAGCGCACTGCGAGCGGGCATCTCCGTGCATCGCGTTGCGATGGGGGCGGTCTGGTGTTCCTATCCAGCACGCCGGGTGACCAGCGGGCCAGACAGAACCAGCGGGCCGACGTGCGGCGATTGTCCAGACAGCGGACCGTCGATCAGTAAAACCCCGCGCCCGTGGTTTCCACGGCGAAGCAGGCTCCCGTGGTGTTGCCCGTCGCCCGGCACCAGCCAGACTCGATGCCGCGCTGCTTTGGGTGCGTCTTGAACCAGGCGTGCCCATGCCCGGCATAGGGCCCTTGCGCCAGGTTCACGCCGCGATAGAAGTTCTGGCAAGACACCGTGCCCTGCCGCTTCCCAACGGCATCGGCGCTCACCGTGGCATTGCCTTGGGCATCCCGTCCGGCACACCACAAACCTTCCTGCCAGGCGGGATCGGCAACGGACTGCGGGTTGGGATGGCTGTTCAACTGCGCCTCGTACCAGGCGACCGTTTGCCCACCAAACGGGCCTTCATCGGTGTTGATCTTGACCCCAGCGATCTGGCCCACGCCAGGCGCGGTGGCAGACGGGGCCTGTTGCCCGCAACCCGACAGCGTGGCGGCGGCAACGAGAAGCATGACTGGGATGGGATGACGTGCAGACGGTTTCATGGGGCGCTCCTTGCGCGAGGAAGAGTGATTGAGAACTGGGGCTGTTTCGATGAGTCGCCCTGCACTCGCGCCCGAAGGCCGTCTGTACTGTGCATATTACCCAAGGCGGCAGATCAGTAGAAGCATCAGTAGAAGCCGGCTCCGGTCGTTCCCGTCAGGAACTGCTGATTGATCTGGTTTTTTTGCAAGTCCTGCGCGTTTTTCGCGCCGATCGCGTTGAACTCGACCTGGCTGTTGGTCATCATGGTTTGCTGCAGACCCTGCAACTGGTTGACCATCATTCCGGAAATCTGGTTGCCGGCTTGCAGCACTTGCATGCGCCCCGTCGCCGACTGGCTGGCGGTCTGGATCTGCTGCAGGGCTTGTTGCTGGGTCTGGAAGTCTTGCGCTTGCAAGCCATAGGAATTGAGCGCCTGCTGGATCTGGCTGGTCAGGTTGCCATTCCATTGCGACAAATTCGTTTGGTAATCCTGCCCGTTCACGCCGTACTGCTGCTGAACCCCGGCAGCAGTGTTTTGCGCCGCGTAGGTCAGTCCTTGAGCCTGCCCGACGAGGTTAACCAGCGACTGCAACTGACCCGCGATGTTCGGCCAAATTTGAGTTGGCAGATTTTTCAGGCTCATCGCCTGGTTGTAGACCATCTGGAACTGCGCCTGAAGCTGCTGCGCTTGTGTCGCATACTGCTCGACTAGAGTCAGTTCCTGCGTGATCTGCTCGGGGAATGTGGCCCCTGCGATCATGCCCGTGGCGTGGGCGGGCGTCGTGGAGATGACCGCGAGTGCGGTCAGGGCGAGGATGGATTTCTTTATGGTCATGACGATCTCCGGTTACTGTCCGTTCTGTGGCACGCCAGTGGCCGCGCCGATCTGCTGCAACGTGTTTACCGCATTCGTCGTCGCAGCCGTGCTGGCTGCGGTGTTGAGGGTGTTTCCAATGCCTGGCGCGACTGCGGTCGCGGCGCTGTACGTCGCGTTCCCGTCGTTCGTCGCCGAAGTCTGGATCGCCTGCTGGGTGCTGTAGATGCCCTGCTGTTGGTCAACCTGCTGCTGCGCGATGCCAGCGGCCTGCGTCCAGGTCGGGTCGCCTGTGGACTGCGCCTGGCTGTTGTCATAGCTGGCAATCTCGCTAGCGGCGTTGCCCGAATACTCGGCGTTGAGGCCTGCAATACCCGCCTGCGCCGCAGTCAAAGCATCGTTCTGGTTCTGTTGACTGGCCGCATTCAACGTGGCTTGCTGCGAGTCCGCAGCGCTGGTGTAGGACGTGTCGGCGCTGGCCATCGTCGCGGATTGGCCCTGTTGCACGCCGGTCTGCGACGCTGTTTGCGTGAGTGCTTGCCGGGTGTCGGTCGAACCCGTAGTCTGCCCCTGCTGCACGCCCGTCATGGACTGGATCTGCTGCAGCGTTCCTGCCGCGCTGGATAGCGCGGATGCAGCGGCGGCCGTGGTCAACACAGTGCTTAGCACTGGCGCTGCGGCAACATTCGCGGCGTAAGCGCCGTTGGCGATGTTTTGCTCGACAGCGTTGGCCGCCATCCATCCCGCCGCGCACCCTGGATTACCGCAGGACGCGGCATTCTGTGCGTCCTGGTAGGCGGTTTTGTTAGCCGCGAAGCCTGTGGTGCTAAACCCGTTCATCGCCGCTTGAGTCGCAGCCCCAGCAAGCAGATACTCGCCGGTGTTGTTCGTGACCGTGGGCTGTCCTTGCTGAACACCAGTGCTCTGCGCGATGCTGTTGTTGGACTGCGCCGCACCCGCCGAAGCCGCGGACTGCGCAGCAGCGCTATTCGCTTGCGCAACAGCCGGCGCCGCGGCAACCTCGGCGCTATATGCGGCGTTTTGAGATGTCTGGCTTTGCTGCTGCACAGGAATCTCGCCTTCGGCTAGCGCCTGGTTTTCGTTCGCGACGGACTGCGCCTGGTCTGCTGCTTGCTGCCAGGCATCGCTAAATCCAAATCCCACACCCGTGCCGCCGGGGGCGATGTAGCTGCTACCGATGTTTGCCGCATCCTGGTTAGAAATGCTTTGCGCCGTGTTCGCCGCGGCCTGGTATGCCTGCTGGTCGTAATAGCCAATGCCAGCGTTGTAGGCGCTGGTGGCGTTCTGATTCGCCGCGGCGCTCAGCGCCTGTTGCGCTGTGGGATCCGGGACGGGCGCAGGCGCAGTCTGCGCGAGCACCAGAAACGGTAATGCCGCCAGCGCGGCGGCGAGAATGGTTTTTCTCATGGAAGGTCCTTTCTTGCCCCTGTTGTATGGGTATGCCGTGGACACGGCACACCGCGCATTCAACCCGCCGCACGCAGGCCGGGCCGAGGCGCTGGCTGACTACGATTGGATCCGGAGCGAAGAAAGGACTGAATCCATAGAAGCCGCGGCTTTCAGGCCAACGCCGCGCTGAGCGAGGTCTTCCGGATTGATTGAGGTGGATATGGATCCCAGCGTCGCGCGATACCAGAAGTCTTCCTTCGGGGAGTTCACGGCTTTGATGCACTTTTGAGCGTCGAGGCCTATTAGCCGGAGCACTTCCCGCAGGGCATTGTTCTCGCGGGTGGCATCCTCCAAGTTTTCTATTAGCCTGAGCACTTCCCGAATGGCATTGTTATCGCGGGCGGCATCTTCAAACTTTTTGATGAAATAGTGGTCAGCGTTCATGATGTGGTCGTGGTTCGCAGCGAACGGGTGTCCGCTTAAGTGGGTATCGCAATGTGCGGCATGGCCTTGCGCCTGCAGGGCCGCCAGCCTCGGCGCCCTGCATTAATAACCCTCCCACTTCTGGGCCGCGTCGAACTGCCCGCGCTCGCGCAGCCACTGCGCTGGCCAGGCATCACCCAGCGAGCCGCGCAGTTCGCGGATGCGGACAACGTCTTCCTTGCCCGACGCGCCGACGAACGCGATCTCCGGTGCGGACAGCCCAAGCTCGAACAAGCGACGGCCGTCGGGGTGAATGACGTAATACTGTCGTTTGGGCGTTGCCCTCGTCAGAATCTCAATCTGCCGGTGGTTCAAGCCGATGCCCTCATACAGCGGTCGGATGTTCTCGGTCATCGCTTCCGGGTTGGGCAGCAGGATCTTGGTCGGACAGGACTCGAAGATCACGTCAGCGATCCCCGACTTAGTTAAGTCAGTGAGGGACTGGGTTGCGAACACCACGGCGACATTCGCCTTGCGCAAGACCTTCAGCCACTCGCGGATCTTGGCCTTGAACGCGGGGTGGCCGAGCATGATCCAGGCTTCGTCCAGGACCAGTAGCGTCGGCTGGCCCTTGAAGCGCTGTTCAATCCGGTGGAATAGATAGGACAGCACCGGCAGCACCACCTTGTCGCCCTTGTTCATCAGATGCTCCATCTCGAACACCTGGAACGGATCTTCGGCAAGCGCATCGGTTTCGGCGTCCAACAGATGCCCTGCCGCGCCGCTGACGGTGTAGTAGCCCAGCGCATCGCGCAGTTCAGCATCCTGCAGTTGAATCAGCAGGTTGGTCATGGTGCGCTGCGACATTGCGTCGGTGGACTGGCCGAGTTGCACAATCGCACGGTAAATCTTCTGGCGATGCTCCGGCGTGATCCGCACTCCCTGCAGCTCGCACAGCTGCTCGATCCATTCAGCGGCCCAGGCTTGTTCGTTGGGCTCATCCACACGGCCCAGCGGGCAGAACGCCAGGTCGCCATGCTCGCCGCCGATGTCGTAATGCTGGCCACCTGCACCCCAGCACAGGGGCAACATGGAATAGCCCTTGTCGAAGGCGAATACCTGCGCATGCTTGTAGCGAAACTGCTGCGCAACAAGGGTGGACAGCAAGGTGGACTTACCAGATCCGGTCGGCCCCAGGATGACGGTATGCCCCAGATCACCCGCATGCAGAGTCAAGCGGAACGGGGTAGCCCCGTCGGTCTTGGCGTACAGCAGTGGCGGGCTATTGGGCGGGTAGAACGGACAAGGGTTGCGGTCCGATCCGGCCCACACTGCTGTGAACGGCAGCATGTGCGCCAGGTTCAGGGTGTTGATCAACGGGCGGCGCACGTTGGCGTGGGTGTTGCCCGGCATCGTGCCAAGATAAGCTTCCACCGCGTTGACCGTCTCGATGCGCGCCCTGAACCCAGCGCTCTCAATAATCTTTCGCACTTCGCGGGCGATCTCGTCAAGCGCTGCGCTGTCGTCATGCGCTAGCAAAATGACGCTTGTGTAGTAGCCGAAACGCACAGCACCCGACTGGTTTTCGCTGATTGCGGCCACGGTGTCTTCGGTCTGCTCGACCGCGTGCATATTCAAGTGCGTCGCCGCGCCGCCCGAGGCTTCGCGCACCAGGTTCATCATGCTCTTGCGTTTCTGTGCCCACTTGCTGCGGTAGGAATTCAGCACCTTATCGGCCTGAGCCTGCGAGAGGTAAATGAAACGATTGCTCCAGCGGTAGGCCACCGGCAGGCGGGAGAGGAAATCGAGGATGCCAGGGGCGGAGAAGGCGGGGAAGCCTTCGACGGCCAGGCAGACCATCGGGCGGCCATCGAGGCGCGGCTCAAAGCCCGTGGTGAAGTCGTGTTGGCCAATCACGGCGTCCAGGTACATCGGCACTTCCGGCATCCGGACCACGCGCGGCGCATGCAATGTGACGCAAGATTCGAGGTAGCCAAGTAGTGGGCTGGTGACGGCGCCAGTGTGTTCATCGATCGAGTCCGTCATACGCTTGATCTTGACGACTGTAGACAGGCGTGATTCGACCTCGCGGATACCATCTTTGAAGCGCTGCAGGTTGCGCGCGGCGGCGCCGGATTTTTCACCGCCATCAATAAACATTGACGCAGCCTTGTCTGCCGCATCGGCATCGGGGAACCAGGAGATGGTGAGCGCGAAGCGGCTCTCAAACCCCGCATGCTGGCCTTCATGCCGCGCTCGGCGCAGGTCATCGATCAGGCGCGTGGTGCGGTCGGGGAATGCGCCGGTCTTGGCGTAGCCAGGGGCCTGCTGGCGGATCGCGTCGCAGTTCACCACCCAACCGTCATCGAGCGACAGCGCGTTGTTGATGCGCGCGGCCATGGCGCCGAGTTCGCCCTTGGTAGCGGAGTCCAGATCAGGGCCCTGATACCACCAGCCAGCGAGCAATGCGCCTGATTTGGTGAGCACAATGCCGTCATCGACCAAGGCTGCCCACGGCAGCAGATCAGGCAAACCGGCGGCGCGGTCTCGAAATTCCTTGAGAGCAAGCATGGGGGTTCCTTGGTTGGTTACTTCCACTCGCGCGACTTGCCAAACGGCGTCGCACGACCGGCGTAAAAGCGTTTGAATGCGAGAGAGCGGCGTCCGGTTTTGGAAAGCTGCGGATCGAATGACGCGGCGCGGGACAGCGCCCAAGTGCCCAGCACCCAGAGACCGATCCCGAGACCCGCCGCCCACAGCTTGGCCAGCGAAAACACGAAGACCCCGGCGAGGGTCATCAGACCGAGCACCAGGGTGCGCTCACCGCCCAGCATGAGCAGCGGGCGGTTGAGCGACCCGTGGATCGGCGCGGAAATGTCCTGATCGTCCACGGCGACTCCTTAAATCACCGCGCCGGACAAGCCGAGGGCCGAGAGGAACTTGTTGCCCATCACGATCATCGCCACGCCCAGTACAACGTACAGGGCTTTCTTGGCGATGCCGCCCAACTCTTCGCCGAACACCAAGGCGGCGCCGGCGGCAAGAAACGCGATGACGCTGATGCCAGTGGCGACCGGGCCAGTCAGGTCGTTTTGCAGGGTCTGGATGGGGGTGTCCCAAGGCAGCCCGCCCGAGGTGGCTGCGAGGGCTTCCACAGTTGTCGCCGCGAACACGGCGGCAGCGAGGGACAGGCGACGCACAACGGCGGCGCGTATGTGACGGATGGTGGAGAACTTCATAGCGGATCCTTTCATGATCGAGTGACTGGTTGACATCGCGCGGCAAAAGCCTTGCTTGAGTGGATATGCGATAGAGCGGCACAGCGTGCTCAGCGCGCCAGCGGATCGCGAGGCGGGGCCGGACGTGCTGGACGGGAAGGCGTGCGCTCGACCGCGATCTGTTCGCGCTCTTGCTCAACGATGTGCTGCAGGTCGGCGTCCTGGACACCCACACCCAGGCGAGCCGCTTGTCGCGCAGCTTGCTCACGGAATGCGACATCGCCAGTGATGAACACGTCGCCGCCGAATTTTTGCGCGGCGAGGCGCAAACCCGCTTCGATCGTGTCGGCATCAGTGATGTGCACATCGACCCGCGGGCCGGAGTCGGTCATACGCACGCGCCCGGCTTGATCGCTGTACTCGATGCGTTGGTGGCGGCGATCGACCTCGATGCGGGCGTCCTCCAGCGCGAAGCCTTTCTTCGCCCCTGCCGTTGGCTCTGGCGGTGCGCCGCCAATCGAGCCTGCGGCGGCATACGCGCGCAACGGGTCGAGGTCTTCCCCCTCGAAGCCATTTTTGCCCTTGTTTTTCTGTCGCCCCTCACGGTACTTGATGCCGCGCAGCGCCGACGCCGCCGCTTCATCGCCAGCCATGGCTTGGCGTTCCAACCACGTCAGCCAGTCCAGGTGTGGCGCATCCTTCGTCAGCGATGTGCGCTCGGCCTTTTGCCGCTTTTGCAGTTCTTGCCGACGGATGACGGCTTCGGCAGCCCACAGCCCTTGCGCGATCTGTTTGCTGCCGTGCTCGGCAGTCAACTGAGCAATACGGGCGGGCTTGATGGCCTTGAGTTCCTGCCTGAGCGCGAGGCGTTCGCCCCGATGATGCGCGCGCATGCTGGACACCAGCGTGCTGCGCGCTTGCTTCTGCACCACTTGCTCGCGTTTGTAGGTGTCCGCCAGTTCCTTGCGCGCCAGGGCGCGGGCCTCGCGCTTAGCTTGACGCTCCGGGGTCGATCCGGTGCGGCCTGGAATGTCCTGCAGGCCAGGCTCCGTTCCAGCCCGCACGTTATCAACGAAGCGGGCGTAAGTCTTCGCGGGATGTGGCTGGGCGGCGGAAAGGTCGGGGTGAGAGAATGGGCTGCCGAATTTTTTTTCTAGGCGGCCTAAGCTCAGGCTGTAATGCACGCCGCTGGCTTTGGTGCTTGTGACGCGGCCATCTGGCAGTTTGGTGTCGATGACCAAGCCGCCGCCGCTTAACCGCAGCGTGCAGCCACGCTCGGCCAGCACCTTGTGCAGTTCACGCCAGGAATTCGCGGCAAGCAACTCATCTTTTGCGCGCTGGCCGAGCCAGTCTGACAGGCTTGGAACACCGGTGTGGACTTCCGCTGCGCGCGCGCCGGGCGTTGGTGCCCGGTCGGTCTTGCGCAGGCCCAATTGTTCGCGCTGGCTTTTACTCAGACGCTGGATCGCGCCGTCGATGACGACATAGGGGCCGTTGTCGTGCGCCCAATCCTGCGCCAGCTCGAGCTCGCGGCAGGCTTTATCCAGAACCAGAAAGTCGAGTTTAGGTGGTCCGGAGAGGCTGAGTTTTTCGGGGTGGACTCGATTGGCGATAACGTGGATATGCCAATGATGTTGGCGGTCGGTGTGCAGGCCCCAAACCGCTTGGTTTTCATGCAAGCCCAGCGCTTTGAGCGTATGGGCGGCGGCATCCCGGCACTGCTCCTGGGTCGGGCGCTCGCCCTCGCGCCAGGACAGCGCATAGTGGTAAAAGGGATTGGAGGTGAACCGGTTACGCAGGCGCCCCGCTTCAGCCGTGTAGTCCATCATGCGGATCGCGAGACCGCGATCTAGCGGGTCGGTCAAGTCCAGCTCGCCGAGCTCCATGTTGAAACTGCCGCCAGCGACATCGCGCTCCAGCGCGTGCTCTTCGCCGCCATCACGAAAAATGTATTGCACGCCGTGGTGCGCGGAGACTCGCCCGCCGCGCGCGTTGTTGAGCTTGATGACTTTGGCAAGCATCAGGCTGGCCCGGCTTGTTGCCCACCGCGTTCTGCAGGACCCTTTGCGTCGCCAGACAGCGTTTCGGCATGCTCCAGCACGGCTTTCATGGCGTCCCAATGGCGGCGCTTTTCTTCATTCGTCCAGTTTGCGGTCTTGGGGTAAAGGCCTTTGAGCATCGCGCCCAGGCGGCGCAGCTCAAAAACGGCACTTTCATCGACGCGCGACACGATGCGCAGCTTGCCGCCAGACAAAGCGAGGTCGCGCACGAAGACGCCGGGGCGCATGCCAGCTTGCGCCGCGTGAGCGTTGATCGTGTCGATTTCGGCGCGCGTGCAGCGGAAGTGGAAAAACAGGTCGCGTGGGTCGCGGGCTGGTTTGTTCTTGCTGCTTGATGACGCGGGCATGGGAATCTCCGTAATGGGTGCTTAGGGAGATATGCCCGCGGGCGGCAACACCCGCGCGGCTTCAAGACAAAAGCAGGGGCAAAGAAAATCAGGCCAGTCGCTCGACGTGGAATCCACCACCGGCCGACCATCCGCGCACCGCTACGACTTCCTCGACTTTGCGTCCTGTGGCCGTGCGCTTGATCGAGACGACGATGTTGACCGCTTCGGAGATCAATTCAGGATTCGGCGGCACACCCGCTTCCTGTATTAGCTGGCCGATGCGGATCAGCGCCGCGCTGGCGTCGTTGGCATGCACCGTCCCCACTCCGCCAGGATGTCCGGTATTCCAAGCTTTCAGCAAAGCCAGGGCGCTGCCGTCACGCACCTCGCCCACCACGATACGGTCCGGGCGCAGGCGCATGGTGGCGCGCAGCAGCCGCGTCATGTCGGTGTTGTCGCTGGTGCGCAGGAACACGACGTTTTCGGCGTTGACTTGCAGTTCGCGGGTGTCTTCAATCACGACGACGCGGTGCTCACGGTCGATTTTTGCAACGGCGTCCAGGATGGCGTTAGCTGCCGTAGTCTTCCCAGATCCGGTGCCCCCGCTCACAAGAATATTCTGTCGCGCCGCGACGGCATCTTCAATCGCTTGGCGTTGCGCTTGGGTCATGATTCCCTTGGCCACATAGTCGGCTAAGGTAAAGACCAGCGCCGCCTTCTTCCGCAACGCAAAGCTCGCACGCTCAACCAGAGGAGGAATCAGGGATTCAAAGCGACTGCCATCCAAAGGCAGTTCGCATTCAAGGATGGGGCGCTCGGGTGTCACCACGGTATCGAGCATGGCCGCAACGGTGCTGACGATGGTCAGCGCCTGCACAGCAGGCACTTCACCGATCCGTTCCATGCCTGCTCCGAGCCGGTCCACCCAGAGGCTACCGTCCGGGTTGAGCATGATCTCGACAACCTTCGTGTCCTCAAGAAATCCAAGGATTTGCGGACCCAGCGCGCGGCGCAGCGCCTCAGTCTGCCGCGCCTTCGACGTTTGTTGTTCGCTGCTCATTCCCTACTCCTGATTGATGCTGGGGTATCGAGCGGGGCGGCAGTTACAAACATTTTCTTTTCGGGGGTGGTGCGCCAATCAACGTCTTTGGGCTAGTTGCTTGGTGTTTTTTGTTGTTCCTGCGCTGTTCCTCAGCTGTTTGTTTGTTGATTATTCGTTGTTCCTTGCCGATTATGTGTTGCGATTTGCTTTAATTCTCCGACGTGCTGAAAAATGTGGTCACTGCACTATAGGAGCAAAGCAATGGCAACAGTCGCGCAGCGGACCCAAGAACTCATCGATTCTCTTGCAAACAAAAAAGCTGGTTATAACTGGCTTGCACTCTGCAAGTCTAATACTGCTTTTCTCAAAACATGGAAACTCGGCCGCGCGGGGCGGCGCTTGGCATTTCTTGCCTCACAGGCAAAGAAAAGCGAGGCGAAAGGCGCGGCGCGGGGTTATGTCGTTTCCCGGCATGCGGAGATTGCCCTGGAAAAATTAGCGCACAAAGTCAGATCCGCTGGCGGCCAAATAATCGCCGACTTTCTCCGCTTCGTTTTGATGCTGGGGATTTGGGCTGCGCGCGCTGTTGCACGCGTCATCGATGTTCCGATCCAGCGTCGCCCAAAAGGGTCTCCATGGCAATCTGAACTCGCTCTGCCCATTTTTTCTGTTTGAAACTGAAACCACCGAAAAGCAAAGGAAGACGAAAATGGCAACCAAACCTGATCTTGTAGCCACACCGCTCCGCAACTGGCCCCCAGTTGCCTTGATGGCAGAGGCAAAACGAACAGCAAGATTGTGGAGCAGCCACCCTGCGTTCAGCCGATCGAACGGAGGGTTGTTCTCAAATCTCGAAGATCTCGCAGATGAAATCGTTGTGCGTGTGCTGGATTATCTGCACAAAAAACCAGAAAACGACGATATTGATCAGGTCACTTTTTTCCACCAGATCGCGCGATACTGCCAGCCTGGCATAATCCAAGACAACTACTCAATTCCGTCTGTCGCAGAAAGAATCGAGGATCATGATAAGGATGAAACGGATTATGTACGCCGCGAAATCATGGATTCCGACACAGCGATCATCGAAGAAGACGAGGACCGCAAGGAGAATTTGCTAAATATTCTGGGAAAAATCGGGGTGTGTGAGCGAGACTTTGCTTTATTTGATACGAGCGCGGCCGATTGGATTGACGCGACTGGTTTAAGTGAGCGTGAAAATCGCGTTATGAAAGCAAAGCGCAAGAAAGAGATTATCGCGAAAATCAAGTCGATGAATCTCGGCGACGATCTCGCGCGATTAATGCCGGTTTTGCGTAAGTCGATCCTCGCGCAAGTCTGAAGCTGGTGGTCAACGCAGCGCCACCGCGAGCGCCCCAGCGCTCGGGGTTAATGGGCTGGCCTGCGGGGTCCATGTCACAACAGCGCGCACAGGCGGCAAACTGCTGCCTGTCGCGACGCCGGAATCGGCAAACGACCAGCTCGCAAGTTTCCCCCCAGGAATAGCTGGCACGACCACCCCAGCCTGCCCGAAAACCCGCGCCGCATATTTCTGCCCAACCGCGGACCCGGCATTGCCCGTGTTATAGGCCGCCAGTGCGCCGCGCAAATCGCCACCCGATTGTTTCCATCCGCGCAACAGAATTATCTGAGCCGCATGGATGTTGGTGCAGGGGTCAAGGGCTTGTTTTGCATCGAGATTAAGTCCCGGCAGGTTTTTACTGTTGATCTGCGCAAGGCCGATATCGACTGAGTGACCCTGCTGAATCAGGGCGGCCGCCAGTTTGGCCGCCTGCGCTCGGGATGCGGGCCGATATGATTTTGCCGTTGTATTGTCGTGCAGCGCAAGCGGATTGCCCCCGCTTTCCTGCTCGATGATGGCCGCCATAGTCACCACCGAAACCTGGGGCGCGCACAGGTGGAGTAAGAGCGCCGGCGTCATTTCATCGGCTCCCACTTGTTGCCTAATTTCTTATCGTTCCCACGATCCGGCCACGAAGCGCCCTTGCACCCGCCGCACCGGTAGTACGCCTTGCCGGTCTTGGTTTCATTCTTGAACGTCGGCTTCTTGCAGCTCGGACACTGGGGTCCTGCCGCTGCGGGCGCCGCGGCCTTCCGCTCGGCCACTGCGTCACCAGCCGCTTTGTCCTCAAACCGCTTGCCTGGCTTGCCACCGTCATCACCGAACGCGGCATGGCAATCTATGCAGCGGTGATAGTTGTTGCCAGCCTTGCTCCTGAGTGCGGCGCAGCGCGCACCGTCACAGGCCGGGCAGGCATGCATGACCATCTGCGCATCCGTCAGCTTGCCCTCCAGCAGCGCCCGCGAAAACTCCCGCGCTGCATCCGCCTGGGCCCGCATGAACTCCGCCAGCGCTGCACGGCCTGCGGCGAGGTCGGCCAGCGCATCTTCTTGCAGCGCCGTGTACCCAGGGTCGGCCAGCTCCGGCGCCACCTTGCGCAGCATGTCGATGAGCTGCACACCGCGGTCGGTGGGGTGGATTTCCTTCTTGCGGCGCTCGGCGTACTCGCGCGTGATCAGTACCTCGATCATGGACGCCCGCGTCGCCTCGGTGCCCAGCCCCGAAGTTTCCTTCAGTCGCGCCTTGAGCTTCGGATCCGTGACCAGCCTGTGCACGCCAGTCATGGCGGCGATGAGCGTGCCGTCGGTGTAGGGCTTCGGCGGCGCAGTGCGCTTGGACAGGATCTGCGCAGCGGAGCAGGTCAGCACCTGCCCCTCGGCCAGGATCGGCAGCTTGCCGTTCGCTTCGGCTGATTCGCCCTCCCCTTCGTCCAGCGCGCCGAGCTTCGTCCAGCCCGGCTCCAACACGATGCGCGCCGCGGCCCTGAAACGCTCACCGCTCGAGAAGACGAAGATCGCTTCCCGAGCCTCGAATTTCTCGGGTGGCATGAACAGACGGATGTAGGACTCGCGGATCAAGTCGAACACGCGTTTGGCATTGGCGGAAAGGCTAGCCGCGTCCGGATTCTGCCCTGTCGGGATCAGGCCGTGATGCGCCTCGACCTTGCCAGTGTTCCAGGCCGCGTGCTTGCGCGCCGGGTCAAGTCCAGCAATGCCCTCGCCGCCGATGGCTTTCAGGATGCCTGCCGCTGCACCATGCATCTCCATCGGCAGGTAGGGGCAATCGGTGCGAGGGTAAGTGGCAACCTTGGCCTCATAGAGCTCCTGCGCCGCCGCCAGCGTGTCCTTTGCAGACAGGCCCAGACGACTGCTGGCCGCCTTCTGCAAGGCGCCCAGTGTGTACGGCAGCGGCGCGGCCCGCTCACCGGTCTTACGGGTGAATTTTTCCACCGCCGTCTTCTGGCCCTGCACAGCCTTGGCGACCGCCTCGGCTGCGGCCTTGTCCAGAAGCAGCTCATCCATGAGCAAGTCCTCGGGGATCTGCCACAGCGCACGCGTGTCGCCATCCAGTGCCGCCTCCACCTGGTAGTGGTCGCGGGGCTTGAAGTGGTCGATCTCGCGCTTGCGGTCGACCAGCAGTGCCAGGGTCGGGGTCTGCACCCGGCCGACACTCCAGGCACCCTGGACACCCACGGCTTGCAGATTGCGGCTCAGCGCAATCGAACAGTTCATACCCATCAGCCAGTCAGCGCGCTGACGCGCCAGGGCGGATTCATAGAGCGGGCGCATGCCGTCGTTGCTTTTGACGGTGGCCAGCGCGCGCCGGACGCTTTCGTCGTCCAGGCTGGACAGCCACAGACGCGATGTCTTGCCCCTCCAGCCCAGGTACAGCAGGACCTCATCAACGAGCAACTGCCCTTCGCGGTCGGCATCGCCAGCGTTCACCACCTCGGTGGTGTCTTTGAGCAGATCGCGGATCACCTTGACCTGCTTGCCGGCCCCGCCATCGCGCGGCTGCAGTTGCCAGCGATCCGGGATGACAGGCAGGTGTTTGGAATCGACACGTCCGCCGACGTAGTCCTCGGGCTTGGCCTGCTCCAGCAGATGTCCGAAGCACCAGGTCACGCGGGTCTTGAGACTCAAGCAGTCAATGTACCCGTCAGCTTTCCTGGCGCCGCCGAGCACGCCAGCGACGGCTTGGGCAACGGATGGTTTTTCAGCGATGATGAGACGCATCCCGGACTCCAGAGAAAAGGAGCCGGGTGCGTCGGCACCACCCGCAAATCGCAGAAAATCCGCGAACCGCACCCGGCATAGGGATATGCGCGGGGGCGGCACCGTGGGATGGGCGAGAAGACAAAACCAAGGCACGCCGCTGGCGCGGCGCCACGGCAAAGGCAAAGAAATCGGGGCGCTCAGGCGTCCAGTGCCGCTGCCAAATCTGCGGGGACAGGATGGAAATAAAAGTCTTCGATGCCGGGATCTCGGCGATTGGGACTCAATAAAACTCTGTCCCGACAAGACCCTCGATGGCTGCCGACCGGGTTTCGTAGCGCCACGCCTCGGCATCACCGTGCAGCTCGGACCACGGCGTCGCGTTGTAGTTGACCAGCTCCCGGCGAAAGACCTGCTGCATGGCACCGAGCGCTGCGGCGATGGTGGCGTGGCGCTCGAACAGCACCGGCTGCGGCTGATCACGCTTCCACGCGGCAACCAGAAAATGCGGGTCTTTCAGCATAGGCTCGCGCAGATAGAAGAACAGCCCCAGTGCCTGCGCCGTCGGCTCGCGTGACGCCATCATTTCCATGCGCATCTCTTTGCAGGCTTTGGCGGTTTCCGGGTCGAGCCACTGCTTCTCGCCGACCTGGCGCAGTCCGTGAGCTCGGACGGTTTCGTTGCGCTGCCTGCGTGGGGTAATGTTGGCTTTGTCATTCACGGTTGGATCTCCTTGCTTGCTTGCTTGCTCGTTCGTCGTCTTTCGTCTTGATTGGCGTGAGAATCAAGATAAGGGAGGTGGTGACAGGCTGCCACGCCATGTGTTGTGATGGGTGTGCGGCCGTTCGGCGAGGCCCATAAGGTGGCCGTGGTTCCCGCCAAGGCGGCCCTTGCGGCCCACGCCTGGGCCGCCCCCAGACCGGTCCGGGTCTGGGTCGTCGTCAGGGGCGACATCCCGCGCCAGTTCATCGTCAATGGCGTCGGCCACCTGCAGCAGCATGGCTTCGAGTTCATCGTCCGTCAGAGTTGCATGGGTGGGGGTCAAGTCAAAAGCAGGGGCAAAGAAAATCTTTTCTTGCCCCTGTGTTTGGGGTTCGGTGGTGGTGCAGCACTGTTCCGAGTTCCCACTATTAGTATCTTTATGGGAATTCGGTACAGTCGTTTCGGTGTGCAGTCCGGAGGTTTTGGACTCGATGCACATACCGACCTCCATCTTTTCTTGCCCCTGCAGTTGGGTCCAGTCATGCGCCTCGCGCTGGTGCGCAGCGGCGACGGTTTCGAGCGAAGGATCGGTCGCCTCTGTAGGGATATGCGCGAGGGCGGCAGCGATCACTTCCTCGCTGCGCACGCGGGTGGCCGCCGGCAGGTCGCCGCTAGAGCGAAGTGCCTTGAGGCGACCCTGAATCGATTCTGTCGATGCGCTGCGGTGCAAGCCGACCAGCGCCGCCCGCACGCTGCGCACGCTCACGCTTTGACCAGCGGCCCGCACCATCTCAATCGCCTCATCAACTGCCCCGAGATCCGGCTTCGGGCCGACGACGCTGCGCGGATTGCGAACGCGATCGTGGATCACGACACCGTACTTTGCCATCGCCGAGTCCATTTCGACGGTCTGGATGCCACCCCAAAGCTGGACTTGCAGCGGAGCGGCGTCCCGAGGGCGATTCACGGCCCGGTTGCGTCCGATGGCTTGCGCCAGGGTCTGTGAATATTCGTCGAGCAGCCAGGCGCGCGCTTCGGCCATCACCGGCAACGGCGGACCGTCGGCGTCTGGCTTCTCCTTGTCCATCACCTTGTCCCAAGCGGGCCACTGGATGCCACAGTCGGCCAACGCCGCGCGCGTCGCTGCGTACAGCCCGGCCACGGTGTTTTCAGGCAACAGCGGCATGCCGACCAACGCCAGATGCCGCCCGCCCCAGCAGTCCAAACCTCGGTCGTGCCGCCCATACCACCCAACCGGCACGCCCGTGTCTGCCTCGAACTGCTGCGCGGCGACCTGTGCAGCATCGTCGGCCCGGTGCGCCTCTTGAGAATAACGGAGATATGCCATATGGGTGATGATGGCCGCCGGTTTTGGCAGTTGCGGCGCAATGAGATCGCGAATCTCCGCCAGGTGCGCCCGCGCCTCATCGGGGTAGGCGGCTTTTTTTACATCCCCCCGAGCATACAAATGCCCGGTCATGCGCGTGACGTGCATGTTCTGGCTCGCGGTCGCCTCGTGCACCTTGCCGCCGCGAGCTTGAATGAACTGGCGCATCGCCAGGCTCATCGTCGCGTCGAGGAAAATGACACTGCCACGGTCTCGCGCCCACTCGACGATCGGGCTCGTCTCATAAACAAACAGCGTCCCCTTTTCCTGCCGCACCGCGCCTGCCTGACAGTTGCGCGCTAAAGTAGACAAGGCCCGCAAGGGAATGAAGAAATCATCATCATCGTGGGAATAACTCACCCTCTCCCACTTTGCCGTGCCTGCGGTCAATCCACCAGCTTTCGTAACCCGCTTCTGCATGTCGATCACGCGCTTGGTGTCGATTGGCTGATCACCGGCGATCTGCGCGCCGAGGTCACGAAACAGTTTGTCGACCGCTGGCGCCAGTTCGAGCATCGAGTGCGCCTGGCTCAGCTCTTCGGTCTGCGCCGAAGTCAGAGTGAGATGGTCTTTTTTCCCGAGTGCGACGATCGTTTGTTCCAGGCGCTCCGTCAACCCATCCAGCCGGTTGCGCCAAACTTTGATGTCGCCGGCGTCGATTTCGACTTCACTAGCCATCGGTATGTGTTCGTCCACGATCACGAGCCTTTGTGCCTGACGCATGATCGCGGCAGACAACGGGTCGACTTCGAGCCAGTCGCCCATCGCCTGGCTGAATGCCGCGATTGGCGCCACCAGGATTCGCGCCGAGAGCTGATCGGGCAGGCCGCGAAAAAGAAACTGGCACGGCGGCGTTTTTGCGGGATCCATGCCGCGGGCCTTGAAAAAGTCCGCCGCGCGCTGAAGGCGCATCTGGTCTCGGCTAACAAACTGCAGGACGCCGGCCTGCCCGTTGGGGCATTTGCCGCATAACCCCTGCGCCGGTCGATGATTCTGGTCGCCAGCATCCGCCACGCGCTCCAAGCGGTAGCATGCGTGCGCTCCTGGGTCGCTTGGAGCTTCATTCGGCTGGCTCTGAGACGGCTCACGCCGCCCCTGGTAGACAACCGCACCAAAGGGTTTCAAACGCTCGGCATATTCCTGTGCAAGTTGGTGGGTTGGCACCAGAATGACGAGTGGCAGACCAGCGGAGTGCGCCATCCCCACCACTGGTGTGACACCCACGCTTTTGCCCAGGCCGACCGTCGCCAGGATCCCAAGCGGGGGCAGGGGTGCAGGCATCTGCATCTTAGGCGAGCCAGGGGCTCGGCGGCGCCGGTTGACTTCACGCGCCTCCTCGTACAAGGCGATTCGCGCGGCGTGCTGCTCGAAGTACGACGCCAGCGCAGCGGCCATTGCATCGCGCACAAGTTGCAGCTCCTCAGCGGCCCGCGCCTCGCGGGAAGCCTGGGTGATGGTGTTGAGAGTAAAAATTGGCGCGTCCATGTCCATCCCTGGTGTGGACTTGGATATGCCGTAGGCACGGCATGGGCGTGTGGCAGGCGCGGCAACAGCCGTGCCCACTGCCTGGTTGGCGGTGGCGGGCATGGTGTCGGCCTCAGCCTTTGCAGCTGTGTTTTTTGCTCTTGCTTCCTGCCGGGCGCCCCGGTTTCCTCACCCCAAAGGCCTGTTCCAAGCTTGCAGCAGCGGCGCCCAGTGTGGCGGGGCAGCCGGGTTTTTGTTCCGAGGTTGAAGCGCGGGGCTCAGCCTGAGGGAGCATCCCGCCCTCGATCGCCATGACCCTAGCCACAATGTCAGCAGGGATACTATGCTGCCCCTCTGCAGCGTCGAGGGCTTGCGCCCGCCGGCCCCAAAAGCTCCCCGGCGCCGCCCTGCCGCGAGCCAGGCTTGTAGCCAAGCTGGTTCTGGTGACTCCCCACGCAGTTGCAACTTGTACTCGCTTGAGCCGTGTGGGGCACGAGGGGAGATTAAGTGCAGCCGCGATTTGCGTTTTTTGGTATGAAATAACCTGGATTTCTTGTTCGACGTTCATGATGGTGTTCCGATGACGTTTCGGGACACGCTCTTTTTTGCGCACGCTGCTGGGAGCGGGGCGTGGGAAAACAAAAAAGCCGCCCCAGCAGTACGCGGGCGGCTTTGGGTGGGATTGCCTAGATCAGATGATCAGATAGCAACACACCAATGATTGGGCCGCTCGCGAAGCGCGGGGGCGATGGGGCGCTGTGCCAAGATGCGTGGGGTGAGGTACACGAGGGTCTGGTTGACACCTAAACCCTGGGGAGACCAGGCCAGAAAGAGGCGAAGAATGCTGGTGATAGAGCCCACAGCAGCCTCAGCCATCGCCAGCACCGCGGAGGCCGTTTTTTTTAGTTCAACCGAACTACTTAGCGCCGCGAAGGCAGTCTCGGTCGCCCTGTTTTTCAAGTCTCGATCGAAATAGATGAGCGGCAACATCAGCCCGATTGGCAAAAGTCCGAGGGCCAAAACCAGCATCATGGCTGGCAGCCCTGCAAAAATCGCATGGCTCCAAGCCAAGCAGCCCGAGTGAAGATAAACCACGTCGCCGCACCACGCCGCCGCCGCCGCCCCCAGCAAGCCCCATAGGAACAACCACATGCGGGGCGACCAAAAATCAACTAGGCCCCTAGCTTCCCTCTTCGATTGGCGTGCTGCTTTTCCCATACCTTCTATTATTCTTGATGACCGTTCGCCAATTCAAACTGTATTTTTCTATTGACATATGCGCATCAATAGAAAATACCAACTACACCATGGCGAGTGCATATCATAACTAAAACAATGTTTCACGTCCATGAGGGATTTCATCATTGCTTCAGGCTATGGCATTAATTTGTCAATAGTTTTTTGACTGCCGAGATGGCACCGCGCTGCTACGGATCGATCAGGCGGCTGGGCGGATGTGCATATCCACATGGATGTCGCTGTACAGACACACGACGCCGCCGTCAGGCGTGCGCTCGAACAGCACCAGCTCCGTGATGCCTTCAGCGTCCGTCGCAGCAGCGTAACCCAAGCAGTCGAGTGGCTCGCCAGTAAGAACTGAAAATCCACAAAAAGAAAAATTCTTTTAAATTCAACGACTTAGAAAGAATAATTGGTGGAGCCGGGGGGAATTGAACCCCCGTCCGCAAACTATCTGCTGCAAGCTCTACATGCTTAGTACCATCATTTGGTTTTAACCGCCGAGACGCAGATGGACATGCTTCCAGGCTAGCGATCCGCTGGATTTAACGAGACTGAGCGCGGCGCACAGACTCGCGATCTGATGTGAATGACCTTGCAGGTGTTGCCACCCCGGCCCATCAGCGTGCCGTTGCAAGGCTCGCGGCAATTAAGCTGCGAGTGCGAAACTATCGTCGTTCGCGT
The DNA here is from genome assembly GCA_013044035.1 of Burkholderiales bacterium. Lineage (GTDB taxonomy): Bacteria > Pseudomonadota > Gammaproteobacteria > Burkholderiales > Burkholderiaceae_C > Thiomonas_A. The sequence continues at coordinate 11,757 of JABEVE010000085.1, read as the reverse complement.
TTAACTTTGTTTCCAGTGGATTTACGAGCGTACTGGTGCTCGGCATGCACTCCACAGCGTCAACATTCACGTCGAAACCTGGTCGACCCCGTGTCGTGAATTTTAGCGAAGTCTTGACGTGTGCGCGGCTTGACCAGGACATGATGGCGGCATGGACGATGTCTGCTCCTCGATTCGGCTGCCTGGTCCGGCTCTTGCGACCCGACTCTAGCCACCCGGCTCCGATCGCGGCACGACGCACCCGGAGTCGCGGGTTGCTTCGGAACCCTATGATTGCTGCATGCAAGCTCTGGCTCACTGCCCACCGCCACCATGCTGAAAGCCTGCCTGCGGCATTACGGCCTGTGGTCGACCGTGGCCCTGTTGACATTGCTGACCATCGCCGTTTCAGCGGGCATCGCCAGCGGCATGACGTATGGCGTGTTGGATGGCACGATGACGCGGTCAGCCTGGATCATCACCCTCCTGACGCCAGCCCTGATTGCCCCGGTGATGTCGGGCATCACCCTGCGCCTGTTGCAACAACTCGACCGCGCCCACACCGAACTGCACGAGGTCATTCACCGCGACCACCTGACCGAACTGCATAACCGCCGCTACTTCATGCAGATGTTGCACGAGGAGGTGGAGCGAGCGCGGCGGGATGACACAGCTTTTGCCCTGGCTATCGTGGATGTCGATAATTTCAAGTCCATCAACGATCGTTTCGGCCATCAGGGTGGCGACGAAGTGCTGCGCCAGATTGCCCAGGCCTGCCGTGCCGCGGTGCGTGAATCCGACGTGGTGGCGCGCATCGGCGGTGAGGAATTCGCGTGCATCTTCCGCGCCAGCCGGCTGGAGGCCGCGGAACAACTCGCCCAGCACCTGCTGCAGCGCATTCGTGGCCTGAATCTGCATTTCCAGGGCGTTCCGTTGTCCATTTCTGTGAGTATTGGACTGACTGGGGTGCATGGCCCGCAGGCTGACCTGGGCAGCGCGTTGCGGCTGGCCGACAACGCCTTGTATGCGGCCAAGAGCGCTGGCAAGAACCGCCTCGAAATTCACGCCGCGCAGCCAGCCTGAGCCCGTGACACGGCCTGCAACAGGCGTGCGGCGCGGTGCCAGGGCAACTTCAGGCGGCACAGGGTTCCATGACAATGGCAGCTTCACGATGCCCTGAAGGCTGCCACGCTATGTGCGGAATTTGCGGAGAGCTGCGTTTCGACAACCTTGCTGCCGACCTTGACGCCGTGGCGCGCATATCGGCGGCACTGGCAACACGCGGGCCAGATCATGCCGGTCAGTGGAACGCGGGGCCGCTGGCCTTTGGTCATCGGCGACTGTCCATCATTGACCTCAGTGCTGCGAGTGATCAACCCATGCGAGACGCAAGCACCGGCTGCGTGGTCGTATTCAACGGCGTTCTCTACAACTATCGCGAACTGCGCGACGAACTGCAGGGCGCCGGCCAGCGTTTTGTCTCACATGGCGATACCGAAGTCATTCTGAAGGCCTACGCCGCCTGGGGCGCGGACTGCGTGCGGCGCTTCGAAGGCATGTTCGCGTTCGCCCTGTGGGACCCGCGCGACGCCAGCCTGATGCTCGTCCGTGATCGATTCGGCATGAAACCGCTATACATGACGGAAGACGGCCAACGCCTGCGCTTCGCCTCCAGCCTGCCGGCGTTGCTGGCCGGTGGTGGCGTCAACACAGCGATCGACCCCATCGCCCTGCACCACCTGTTCACCTTGCACGCCGTGGTGCCCGCGCCGCGCACCATTTTGCAAGGCGTGCGCAAGCTCGAACCAGCCCACACCCTACGTCTGCGGCGCGATGGCAGCCGCCGACTGCAACCCTACTGGAGCCTGCAGGCCCAACGTCCAAGCCAGGCGCCGAGCGAGGCCGAGTGGCTACGGCGCACCCACGCGGCGTTGCGCAGCGCGGTGGACAGCCATGTGCATGCCGCCGATGTCCCGGTGGGCGTACTGCTCTCGGGCGGGCTCGATTCCAGCCTTCTGGTGGGCCTGCTGGCCGACCATGTGCGTGACTTGCGCACCTACTCCATCGGCTTCGAGAGTCTGGACGACGGCACCGAAAAGGCCGATGAATTCGAGTATTCCGATCTCGTCGCCCAAGCCTTCGGCACACGCCACCACAAGCTCAGCATCCCCAACAGCGCGGTGCTGCAGCGACTGCCGCAGACCATCGCGCGCATGACCGAGCCGATGTTCAGCCACGATGTCGTAGCCTTCGACCTGCTGGCCGAATGGGTCGGGCGCGACGTCAAAGTCGTGCTTGCCGGTCAGGGGGCAGACGAAGTGTTCGGCGGTTATTTCTGGTACCCGAACATGCAGGCCGAAACCGGCCAGCCCTTGCAGCGCTTTGCCCGTCATTACTTCGACCGCAACCATACCGAGTGGCTGCGCATGATCGCGCCAGAATTCCAGGTGCCGGATGTGTCGTCCGCATTGGTGGAGCAGGCGCTGACCCGGCCCGGCGCCGACACCTTCCTCGACCAGGTGCTGCGTTTCGATGTCACCACCCTCATCGTCGACGACCCGGTCAAGCGCGTGGACAACCTGCCCATGGCCCACGCGCTGGAGCTGCGCGTGCCTTTTCTCGACCGCGCGCTGGTGGAGCTTGCGGCCGGCATGCCGCCCGAATTCAAGCTGCGCGAGGGCGGCAAATTCCCGCTCAAGGCCATGTCGCGCGGCCTCATCCCCGACGCGGTGATCGACCGCCCGAAAGGCTATTTCCCGGTGCCCGCACTCAAGCATGTGCGCGGGCCGTTCCTGCAGCGCATGCGCGGGTTGCTCGACTCGGCCGCCTGCCGCAATCGTGGCCTGTACCAGCGCAGTTTCGTCGACAAACTGTTGGCTGCGCCCGAGGCGCCGGAGCACTTCACCCGCATCAATGGCAGCAAGCTGTGGCACCTGGCCTTGCTGGAATGGTGGCTGCAAGTCCATGTGGACGGCGCCCCGGCCTGACCTCCCGTACCCGACTCCATGATCGACCGCCTCAATCGCGACTGCTTCTGCATCAGCCTGGACCGCAAGCTGCTGGCCCACGCGCTCGAATCCGCGCTGGGCCAGCCCGGGCTGTATCCGCTGGTGCAACAGCGCAACCCGTACCTGTTCTCTGCCCAGCCGGTGTTCGTCACCGGCCGCCATGCCCAGCGCATGCGCGCCGTGGTGCAGGCGGTCGAGGCCGTCGCCGCCCTGCCCGCCTACCAGCGCGAGGTGCTGGCCACGGCACCCGCCGCCGCGCAACACCACCCCGGCAACCCGGGCGTGTTCCTTGGCTTCGATTTCCACCTCGAGGCCGACACCCTGCACCTCATCGAGATCAACACCAACCCCGGTGGCGCCCTGCTTTCCGCGGCGCTGGCGCGGGCGCAGCGCGCCTGCTGCGAGGAGATGCAGGGCATGGTGCCCAGCGCCGAGTCGGTCGACGCGTTCGAGGCCGACATCGCCGCCATGTTCCTGCGGGAGTGGAGCCGGGCCGGACGCGCAGGCAGGCCCGAGCGCGTCGCCATCGTCGACACCGCGCCCGAAGCGCAGTATCTCTACGCCGAATTCCTGCTGTTCGCCCGGCTGTTCGAGCGCGCCGGCATCGCTGCGGTGATTGCCGACCCCGCCGAGCTGCGCATGCAGGAGGGGTGGCTCTGGCATCGCAATGCGCGCGTCGATCTGGTCTACAACCGCCTTACCGACTTCGACCTTGACGATACGGCCCATCTCGCGCTGCGCCGAGCCTGGGAGAGCGACGCCGTCGTCATCACCCCGCACCCGCGCGCCCACGCGCTGTTCGCCGACAAGCGCAACCTGGCGCTGTTGTGCGATGCGCAGCGGCTGCAGCAACTCGGGGCCAGTACCGAGCATGCCTCCTTGCTCGCCAGGCACATCCCGCACACCGAAATCGTCACCGCCGACAATGCCGCACGGCTGTGGATCGAACGTCGTGGGCTGTTCTTCAAGCCCTGGGCCGGCTTTGGCAGCCGCGCCGCTTATCGCGGCGCCAAACTCACCAAGGGCGTGTGGGCGCAGATCACCCAGGGCGACTACGTTGCTCAGGCGCTTTCGCCGCCCGGCGAACGCCACATCGGCGACGCCGCGGCGCCGCAGCCGCTCAAGTTCGATCTGCGCGCCTATGCCGATTCCGGCCATGTGCAGTGGCTCAGCGCCCGCCTCTACCAGGGGCAAACCACCAATTTCCGCACTCCCGGCGGCGGCTTCGCTCCGGTGTACACAGAGCCGTCCGCGGCCGTGACGGCAGCGCTTCAGCCCCGGCCGATGCCGTAGTAGCCCAGGCCGGCGGCGCGCACGGTATGCGGGTCCCACAGGTTGCGGCCATCGAACACCACCTTGGCACGCAACTGCGATGCAAGCAGGTTGAAGTCCGGTGAGCGAAAGGCGTGCCATTCGGTGACCACGGCCAGGGCGTCGGCATCCTGCAGCGCCGACTTGGCGTTCTTCACCAGGCTCAGCCCGGCGCGCTCGCCCCAATGCCGGGCCGCTGATTCCATCGCCACCGGGTCAAAGGCCTGGACCTTGGCGCCGGCACCCAGCAGCGCTTCGATCAGGTCGATGCTGGGGGCGTCGCGCATGTCATCGGTGTTGGGCTTGAACGCCAGGCCCCAGATGGCGAAGGTTTTGCCCTTCAGGCCGTCGGCGGCGAAATGGGTCGAAATTTTCTCGAACAGCCGCTGCTTCTGGCGCTGGTTGACGGCGTCCACCGCCTCGGCCAACTCGGCCTTCAATCCTGCCTCATGCGCCATGAACGCCAGGGCCTTCACATCCTTGGGGAAGCACGAGCCGCCATAGCCCGCGCCGGCGTATAGGAAGTGGCTGCCGATGCGGTGATCCACCCCCATGCCCAAGCGCACCTGCTCAATGTCGGCGCCCACGGCTTCGGCCAGGCGCGCCAGTTCATTCATGAACGAAATGCGTGTGGCCAGCATGGCGTTCGCTGCGTATTTGGTGAGTTCGGAACTGGCCGGGTTCATCACCATGATCTTTTCGTGGTTGCGGTTGAATGGCCGGTACAACTCGCGCATGACGGCCACCGCGCGCTCATCGCTGCTGCCCAGCACGATGCGATCGCCACGGGTAAAGTCCTCGATGGCCGAGCCCTCTTTCAGGAACTCGGGGTTGCTCACCACACTGACCCAATGCCGCGCGCCGCGCCGGGTCAATTCGGCGTCGATGACGCCGTGCACCATGGCCACGGTCCCGACCGGCGCGGTGGATTTCTGCACCACGACCAAGGGGCCGTTGACATGACGGCCAATCTCGGCTGCCGCTCCGCGTACCTGGCTCATGTCGGCCTGGCCGCTGGGCAGCGGCGGGGTGCCCACGGCAACGAAGCAGACCTGCGCATCCTCCAGCCCTTGTTCCAGGCTGGAGACAAAGCGCATGCGCCCGGCCTCGGCGTTGCGTGCCACCAGTTCGCCCAGACCCGGTTCGTAGAACGGCACCTGGGCCTTGGCCAGCGCGGCGATGCGGCTCGGGTCACGCTCGACGCAGGTGACGGTATTGCCCACTTCGGCAAAGCACGCAGCAGTGACCAAGCCCACATAACCGGCGCCGATGACGGTAACTCGCATGAAGACATCCTCTCAAGGTGATGGAGCGCAACTCGCGAGTTCCCTGGATCCCATCGGGGGATGCGCAGCGGAAGTCTCGGTCGGTCGCAACAGCGCGTTATTGTGCAATGCTGTTCCGTCGTGCACCGCGCCACCCGCTCGATGCCGAGTCAAACCGGGGCGCCGTGATGGCTTGACGCACATCAAGAGATTTGTGGCGGCGCAGCATTACAAACGGTGCAGAACCGTTTCAGGAGATGGGCATGAAGTCAAACACGCAACCCCGCTCGGCCCGACATGGTGAGGCGCACAAAGTGATCGGTCGCCGCGGATGGAAGCGCCCGGAAGTTATGTGCTCGAGCGCTGAATCCGGCTGACCCACCAGCCACACTGAGATCCTCATGACCGAACTGATCGAAAACCACCCGCTGGCCGAACTCAAAGTCGGGGACAGCGCGAGTCTGACGCGCAACTTCACCATGGACGACGTGCAGACCTTTGCCTTGATGTCGGGTGACGTGAATCCCTCGCAGGTCGACGCCACATTCGCCGCCAGCGATCCCTTTCACGCAGTGGTGGCCCACGGCATGTGGATCGCGGCGCTCATCTCCAACGTGCTGGGGACGCAACTGCCTGGGCCGGGCACGGTCTACCTCGGCCAGAGCCTGCAATTCCTCAAGCCCGTTGTCCTGGGCGACACGGTGCGCGTCACCGTGACCGTGACCGCCATCGATACGCCCAGCGGCCACAGCCCGCGCGCCACCCTGCATTGCAGCGTGGTCAACCAGCGCAACGACACCGTGGTGCAAGGCGACGCCCAGGTGCTGGTGCCGACTGAAAAGATCAGCCGTCCGCGGGTGCATTTGCCGCGGCTGGAATTGCGCGACCCCGGCGTGAAGCTGCGCGCGCTGGTCGCGCAGGCCCAGGCTGCCGCCAGCGGCCGCGCGCCGCTGGCGATGGCGGTTGTGCATGCGGTCGACGCCGTGTCGCTGGGCGGCGCGGTGGATGCGGCGCAGGCCGGGCTCATCGCCCCGGTGTTCGTCGGCCCCGAGGCGAAGATCCGCGCAGCCGCCGTCGCCGCCGGCATCGACCTCGGCACCTATCCCATCGTGGCCACCGAACACAGCCACGCGGCGGCGACGAAGGCTGTGGCGATGGCGCGCGCTGGCGAGGTGCAAGCCTTGATGAAAGGCTCGCTGCACTCCGACGAGTTGATGCACGCTGTGGTGGACGCCGGGAATGGCCTGCGTACGGCGCGGCGCATCAGCCATGTGTTCGTGATCGACGCCGTGGGCCAGCCGCGTCTGCAACTGTTGACCGACGCGGCGGTGAACGTGACGCCCGACCTGGAGGCCAAGCGCGACATCGTGCAGAACGCCATCGACCTGGCGCATGCCCTGGGCATCGCGCGGCCCAAGGTCGCCATACTCTCGGCGGTGGAAACCGTGAACCCGAAGATCCCATCCACCATCGACGCCGCGGCACTTTGCAAGATGGCCGAGCGTGGCCAGATCCAGGGCGGTCTGCTCGACGGCCCGCTGGCCTTCGACAACGCCGTGTCCAGGCGCGCGGCCCAGACCAAGGGCATCGTCTCGGAGGTGGCCGGTGACGCCGACATCCTGGTCGCGCCCGACCTGGAAGCCGGCAACATGCTGGCCAAGCAACTCGAATACCTGGCCGAGGCCAAGGTCGCCGGCATCGTGCTCGGCACCCGCGTGCCGGTGGTGCTCACCAGCCGTGCCGACCTGCCCGATGCACGCCTGGCATCGTGTGCGCTGGCGGTGCTGCTGGCGGTGGCCGCAGAGCAGGCAGTGTCCCCATCGCAAAACCCCCTCACCAGCGCATGACATCCACCATCCTCTGCATCAACGCGGGCTCATCCAGCCTGAAATTCGCGCTGTTCGACGCCACGGCTGCGCGCCGCCCATCGGGCCTGCCCGCGGCCCTGCTGCGCGGCGAGATCGACGCCCCTCAGGGCAAGCCCACCTTGAGTTACGCCCATGCCGGCAAGCCCGTCCGAAGCCTGACGCCCGGGGCCGTGCGTGGCGACATCGGCGCCGAGACCGCGTGGCTCGTGGCCTGGCTCGCCAGCACTTGCGACGCACCCCAACCCATCGCCGTGGCGCACCGCATCGTCCACGGCGGCCTGCATTACACGCAAGCCACACGCATCACACCCGGGGTGTTCAGCGACTTGCTGGCGCTCAGCAGCCTCGCCCCGCTGCACCAGGGTCCAGGACTCGCCGGTGTGCAGGCCGCGCAGGCCGCCTTGCCCGATGCCGTGCAACTGGCCTGCTTCGACACGGCCTTTCACGCCGGCCACACGGATGCGGAGCGGCGCTACGCCATTCCGCGCGACTGGCACGATCGCGGCTACCAGCGCTACGGCTTCCATGGGCTCTCGTTCGAGGCCATCGGCCGCCGCCTGCCGGCCGTGTTGGGCGAGCGCGCCCAAGCTGCGGTGCTGGTGGCGCATCTGGGCAGCGGCGCCAGCCTGTGCGGCCTGCGTGGCCTGCGAAGCGTCACCACCACCATGGGGTTCACCGCGCTCGACGGCTTGGTCATGGGCACGCGTTGCGGCGCGCTCGACCCCGGTCTGGTGCTGCAATGGGTACTGCACGACCGACTGAGCGCCGACGATGTGCAAAGCCTGCTCTACGAGCACAGCGGCCTTCTCGGGGTCTCCGGGATCAGCGCCGATACGCGCGACCTGCTCGCCAGCGAGGACCCGCGCGCGAAGCAGGCGGTGGACCTGTTCGTCGCCAGCGTCGTGCGGCAAATCGGGGCAGTCTCCGCTGCGCTCGGCGGTCTGGACGCGTTGGTGTTCACCGGCGGCATCGGCACGCACCAGGCCTGCATTCGCGCAGCCGTGGTGCAGCGCCTGGGCTGGCTGGGGCTGGATGTCGACTCGGCCGCCAACACGTCGGGACATCTCAACATCGCCTCCAGCTCCAGCCGCATTCCTATCCTGACGCTGCCCACCGACGAAGAGGCGGTGATGGCCACGCAAGCCGCTGCCCTGGTCGCGCCCGCCGCCGCTTGACACCATGGCCGACGCCCTGCCCCCGCTGCTGCTGCAGTTCGCCGTAACCGTGCTGCTGAGCTTCGTGCTGGGGCTGGAACTGCACAGCTACCGCAGGTCGCAGGATGAAAGCATCGGCTTTGGCACCACGCGCACACTGACCCTGATCGGCGCCCTGGGCTTTGTCATGTGGCTGCTCGACGGCGTTCCGGCCCACGTCGGAGCACAGCCCCCGTTTCAACCGCCCGCACCTGGTGGGACGGCTGCAGCCGTCGCCTCGGATCTGCTGGGCACGCGCGGGCTTTATCTGGCGGGGCTGGTGGCCCTCGCCATCTGGCTGACGGTGGACTTGTGGCCGCGCGTGTCGCAAAGCACGCGCGCCGCGCGCCAGCCCGCCGACCAGGGCGGTGAACTACTGCCCTCGCTCGTCGCCCTGCTGGCTTACGCCCTGGGGCCGCTGGTGCTGACCCAGCCCGACTGGCTCGTGGCAGCGGTGATGGTCGTGACCATGCTGATGCTGGGCGAAAAGCCGCTCATCCGGCGCCTGTCCGACGCTTTCCCCAGCGCCGAGGGCGTGACTCTGGCGAAGTTTCTCATCATCGCCGGCCTGGTGCTGCCGTTGATGCCGGCATCGCCGCTGCCAGGTCTGCCCACACTGAGTTACCAGAAGGTGTGGCTGGCGGTGGTGGCCATCTCGGGTCTGTCCTATCTCGGTTATGTCGCCCACCGCTACATCTGGCCCAAGGCCGGCACGTTGGTCACCGGCATCATCGGCGGGCTCTACTCCAGCACCGCGGTCACCATCGTGCTGGGCCGTGCATCGCGCACGGATGCGGGCATTGCGGCGCAGGCCCCAGCGGCCATCGTCGTCGCCATCATGATGATGTACCTGCGCCTGCTGGTGCTGATCGTCCTGCTCGGCCACCTCGGTACGGCACGCGCCTTGCTGCTGCCGTTCGGCGCCATCGTGTCCGGTTCCGGCCTGATCGCCTACGGGCTATGGCGGATCGGCAGCCGCAGCGGATCGGCGCCCGGCCACGGCGCCCCGCAACTCGACCCGCTGAAGCCCATGCCGGCTCGCCCCCAGACGGACTCATCCCCTTCGGCGAGCCCGGGGCGAAGCGGCAAGTCCGCGAGCCTGAGCAACCCGCTGGCCCTGTCCATCGCGCTGCTGTTCGCGGCCCTGTTCATCGCCTTCGCCGCCATCACGCAGTTCGTCACCACGCACTACGGCGCCGCAACGCTCAAGCTGCTGAGCCTGCTGGTGGGGTTCACCGACATCAATCCATTCATCCTGTCGCTGGTGGCGACGCATGGTGTCGTTGCTCCGCAGTTGATGATCGACGCCATCCTCGTGGCATCGGTGGTCAACAACCTGGTGAATGCCACCTACGCCCTGATTCTGGCGCGGCAGCGCCTGATGTTGCCCGTGGTCGTCTGGTACGCGCTCTGCCTGGCGTCAGTGCTGGTCTGGGCCGGATGGTTCTGACCGTGAACGCACCATGACACCCATCCCGACCCAGGCCGCCGGCACGGCACCGCCGCAGCCCGTCGTGGTGCAGGACCTGCCGCCCACGGATCCCGCCGAGGGCCTGCGCAGTGCCGATGCGGCGCAGCGCCTCCTTCGTTTCGGTCCCAATGCCATCGCCGACCAGATCGTGCCCGTGTGGCGGCAGCTGCTGGTCAAATTCTGGGCTCCGGTGCCGTGGATGCTCGAGGCCGTGATCGTGCTGCAGATCGTGCTCGGGCGCGGGCTCGAGGCGCTGGTCATCGCCGTGCTGCTGGTGTTCAACGCCGTGGTGGCGTTCGTGCAGGAGCAGCGCGCCCAGGATGCGCTGGCGCTGCTGCGCAAGCAGTTGCATGTGCGCGCACGCGTGCTGCGCGACAGCCGGTGGAGTCAGGTTCCAGCGGAACAGGTGGTGCCGGGCGACATCGTGCATGTGCGCGCCGGCGACATCGTACCCGCCGATCTGCTGCTGCAAGTGGGTGCTGTGGCGCTGGATCAGGCCGCGCTCACCGGCGAATCGCTGCCCGTGGATGCTGGCGCCGGGAAACCCGCTTACACCGGGTCCATCGTGCGCCAGGGCGAAGCCACGGGGGTGGTCACGGCGACCGGCGCACGCACGTTTTTCGGCCATACCGCCGAACTGGTGCGCAGTGCCAGCAGCCCCAGCCACATGCAGCGCACCATCTTCGCCATCGTCAAGCGTCTGGTGGTGTTTGACGCCGTGCTGGTGGCACTGGTCGTCGGCTTCGCGTTGTGGCATCAACTGCCTTTGCTCGACACCGTCGTGTTCGCGCTGATGCTGCTGGTGGCTTCGGTGCCGGTGGCTCTGCCCGCCACCTACACCCTGGCGACCGCCGTGAGCAGCCAGCTGCTGGCACACCAAGGTGTGCTGGTCACGCGCCTGCCCGCCGTGGAAGAGGCCGCGGCGATGGATACCCTGGTCTGCGACAAAACCGGCACGCTGACACAAAACAGCCTGAGCTATGCCGGGGCGGTGTCTCTCATGCGATCCCCCAAGGCCGATTCCAGCCGTCCCATGCCTCCAGAGGAGCCCGGGGCGAATGCGGCTGCTATGGATGTACTCGCCGCAGACGCCGACGTCAACACGCTGCTGCGCGCCGCCGCGCTGGCCAGCGACGACGCCACCCAAGACCCGCTCGACCTCGCCCTGCTCGCCCCGGCGCGCGAGCGCAATCTGCTGGCGGATGCACCGACGCGCAGCGCGTTTCATCCCTTTGATCCGAGCACGCGTCGCAGCGAGGGGGTGTACCTCGTCGACGACCAGCCGTGGCACGCGATGAAGGGCGCGGCCACCGTCATCGGTCCGCTGTGCCATCTCGACGCGCAGCAGCAGGCCACGCTCGACGCCGCGGAGCGCCAGCTCGCGGCCAGCGGCGCGCGTGTGCTGGCGGTGGCCGCCGGAGCGGGTAACAACCTGGCCTTGCTCGGTGTGGTCGGCCTGTCGGACCCGCCGCGCCCGGACGCCGCCGCGCTCGTCGCGCAAATCCGTGAGCTGGGCGTGCGCGTGTGCATGGCCACAGGCGATGCGGAACAAACCGCCCGAGCCATCGGCGCACAACTCGGTATCGGCACACGCGCGTGTCAGGCCGAGGGACTGCGGGACGGCAACGTGGCGCAAAACCCCGAGAACTGCGACCTCTACGC
>JABEVE010000084.1 GCA_013044035.1 Burkholderiales bacterium | reverse complement strand
GAAAGCGTCCCACGGGGCACTGCATGGATCACTGGCGAGCATGCTGATAGATGGACACGCAGTTTACCGACAGAGGTATCTGCGCGATGGGTGCGAAGACGAGATCGATGGGAAGGCCGAGCGGCGTACTCGGCGGCACATTTGGGCGGCGGCAGCGTAATCGGACGGCCAAGGAGCAGCAGCGACTGCTCGAGCTGTACGGCCACGGCGGTCTGAGCCAGCGACGGTTCTGCGAGCGCCATGATCTGGCGCTGTCCACATTGACGTATTGGCTGCGGCAGGCGCGGCGCCGGGCAACAGGCACGACGGTGCCGGCGATCGTGGAGCTGCCTGCGGGGCTCGGCGGCGAGATGTCCGCTGGCGCGGCGCTGAGCGCACCAGGCGGCACGGTGAGCATTCGGCTGCCGAACGGGCTCGAGGTGCGCGCCGGCCCGGACGCGGACGTGCGCTGGATGGGCACGCTGCTGAGGGAGCTGCACGCATGTTTTGGCTGAGCGAGCAGACGCGGGTGTTCCTGCGCACCGGGGTGACCGATGGACGGCTCGGGATTGACGCGCTGCGTGGTCTGGTGGGCAAGGCGATGCGCCAAGACGTGCTCACCGGCGGCCTGTTCGTGTTCTGCAATGGGCGGCGTAACCGGATTCGCTGCCTGCTGTGGGATGGGAGCGGGTTTTGGCTCGCGAGCAAGCGGGTGGAACGGGCGACGTTCGCCTGGCCGCGGGACGAGGCGCAGGTGCGGCAGATGAGTCTGGCGCAGTTGCGGTTGCTGGTCGATGGGTTTGAGCTCACCAGTCGCCGCGGATGGCGGCGGTACGAGGAGCGTCTTGCCCGCGGTAGGACGCACCCGGAGGTGATCGCGACGCGGGATCTGCAGCCTCGCTGAGTCAGTTCACTCGCAATCAAACAGCACATCGGGAGCGCGAAGTTATATACTTCGCGCTCCCATGCACACCGTCACGGCGACACCGCAGGACCTGGACCGCGAGGCGCTTCTCTCGCGGGTGCGAGAGCTGGAGTCGCTCCTGAAGAACTCCGAGGCGCGCTGCGCAAAGCTGCAATACAAGCTCGATGATCTGCTGCGGCGGATGTTCAACCCGAAGAGCGAGAAGCTCGACCCTGCGCAGCGGCTGCTGTTCGGACTGACGGAGCAGCCGGCGATGCTGCCGCCACCGCCGCAATCAACGACCGGCACCGGTGGCAGCCGACGCAAGCGCCGCGGCGGACGGCGAACGCCACCGCAGAATCTGCCGGTGCGCCGGGAAGTGATCGATCTGCCCGAGGAGCAGAAGGCGGGACTGGTGAAGATCCGCGAGGAGATCACCGAGCAGATCGAGTACACCCCGAGCCAGTTTTATCGCCGGCAGATCGTGCGGCCGGTCTACGCCAGCCGCGAGCGCGCGCATGCGCCGATCGTGGCGGCGCTGCCACCGCAGGTGATTCCGCAGGCCGGCGTCGGCCCCGGGTTCATCACGCATGTGGTCATTTCCAAGTACGTGGACCATGTCCCCCTGTATCGCCAGGAGCGCATGGATGCCCGGGGCGGGATCTGGATCGGGCGGCAGGCACGCTGCCGCTACGTGGAAGGTGCCGCGCACCTGCTGATCACGATCCATCAGCTGCTGAAGCGCAAGATCCTCGAGTCTCGCTACGTGCAGGTCGACGAGACCTTCACGAAGCTCCTCGACCCAGACCGCCGAGGTCGGTCACGTGATGCCTACTTGTGGGGCTACCACGCCCCCGACGTGCCGGCGATCGTATTGGAGTTCTCGCCCTCGAGAAGCGGCGCGATCCTACACGAGTTCTTTCCGCCCAACTGGCGCGGCGATGTGCAGAGCGACGGGGCAAAGATGTATCCGGGAGTGTTCAAGTACCGTCCGAACATCCGTCGCTTCGAGTGCATCGGGCATCTGCGCCGATATGTCCTCGAGGCGATCAAGGCCGACGAGATGCAGGCGTTGCCGCTGCTGCGCGACATCGACGACCTGTACGCGATCGAGCGCCACGCCACCAAGCTGGGGTTGACGCCGGATCGACGGGGCATGTTCCGTCACGCCAAGGCGAAACCGGTGTTGAAGCGTCTGCAACGGCGCTTCCATGCCCTGGAAAAGGACATGCCTCTGTTCGGCAAGCTGCGCGAGGCGGTCACGTACGCCACAAATCGTTGGCCGAATCTCGCCCGCTATGCCAAGGTCGACTGTGGCCGCATCTGCATCGACCAGAACCCGATCGAGCGATGCTTCCGCCCAACAAAAATCGGGTTGCGCAATTACCTGTTCATCGGCCACCCGAGTGCCGGCTGGCGCTCAGCGGTGATCTACAGTGTCGTTGGGACCTGTCGGCTAATTGGCGTCAACCCGGAAGCCTACATCCGCTGGGTGCTGCCCAAACTCGCCGCGGCCACCAACAGGACGACCGACGGTCTTCTGCCGCACGACTTCGCGCGCCTGCACAGCGAGTCCGTCATGGAGCGCTGACCGTCACCTTGGTCTTGATCGAGCGGGCGATGAAACAATCGCGTGACGCCAGTTCGTGAAAGTGCGCGACCACCTTCGCGTCGACGTCCTGGTTGGAATGAAACGTGATGCGCGGCTTGAGGATCACCTCGCTGACCCAGCTGCGCCGGTCCGGTAGGATGCTCAGCACGCCTTCTGCCGGATCAAGATATCTCTCCACCTCGACGCCATGGCTGAAGGCCGCGTGTAGCCACGCCAGCATGTGCGCGCTCGCGACCGTCGCCACGTAGGACTTCAGCGGGTCCAGCCGCACCGCATCCCGGTACGCCATTGGCGCCAGCGCGTCCGTGACCTTCAGGCTGAGCCTCCCCGCGAATTGCCATAGGTGCTCACGCGAGTACT
>JABEVE010000018.1 GCA_013044035.1 Burkholderiales bacterium | reverse complement strand
TCCGCGCATCGACCTGACCTTCGCCCGCGCCCTGCGCGCCATCCTGCGGCAAGACCCGGACGTGGTGATGATCGGGGAAATCCGCGATTTCGAAACCGCACAAATCGCCATTCAGGCCTCGCTCACCGGCCACCTCGTGCTGGCCACGCTACACACCAACGACTCACCATCGGCCGTCACCCGCCTCATCGACATGGGGGTCGAGCCCTTCCTGCTCGCGTCCTCGCTGCTTGGCGTGCTGGCCCAGCGCCTGGTGCGCAAGCTGTGCCAGGAATGCAAGAAGCCAGCCATCGACGGCCCGGGCTTCGAAGCCGTCGGCTGCCCGGCCTGCAACCAGACCGGCTACAGCGGCCGCACTGGCGTGTTCGAGCTGCTCACAGCCAACGACGCCATTCGCGCCGCCGTGCACGAGCGCGCCAGCGAGGCCGAGTTGCGCCGCCTGGCCACGGCCGCCGGCATGCACACCATGCGCGACGACGGCATGCCATGGGTGCTCACCGGCGAGACCTCGATGGCCGAGCTGATGCGGGTGACGCGCGAATGAACCTCAGGGCCGCAGCGCATGGCCCAGCCGCGCTGCCGACATGCCCACGAGCCAGAGTTGCTGCAGCCGTTCGCCCTGATGCTCCGCGCTGATCACCACCTCCCACCATGCCTGCTTACCGCTTCGTCGCCCTCGACTCCGCTGCCACCGAGCAACGCGGCGTGCTGGAGGCCGACAGCGCCCGCGGCGCCCGCGGCATGTTGCGCGCGCGCGGGCTCATTCCGCTGGAGGTCGATGCCATCGTCGCCGAGGCCGCTCCGGGCGAGGTACGGCGCTTCAGGCGGCGCCTGCTCAACACCCAGCAACTCGCCTTGCTCACGCGCCAGATTGCGGGCTTGCTGGTATCAGGCCTGCCGCTGGAGCGTGCCCTGGCAGCACTGGCTGACGACGCCGATCGCGCCGAGGTCGGCCATATGCTCTCGGCCATCAAGAGCGAAGTCGCCGGCGGCCACAGCCTGGCCGCGGCCCTGTCGCAACACCCGCGCGAGTTCTCGCCCATCTACCGCGCCCTGGTTGCGGCCGGTGAGGACAGCGGCAATCTCGGCTTGGTGCTGCAAAGCCTTGCTGACTATCTCGAAAACGCGCAACAGCTACGCGGCAAGCTGATTCAGGCCATGGCCTATCCGGCCATCGTCGTGCTGGTGGCCATCACGGTGGTGACCCTGCTGTTGACCTATGTCGTGCCGCAGGTCGTGGGCGTCTTCCAGGGCGCGCATCAAAAACTGCCCCTCCTCACCATCGGCCTCATTGCCTTGAGCGACTTCCTGCGCCACTGGGGCTGGGCCATCATCGCCGTGCTGCTGGTGGGCGGCGTGCTGGCGCGGCAGGCGCTGCAATGGCCCGGACCACGCGCCGCACTCGACGGTGCGCTGCTGCGCAGCCCGTTACTGGGGCGCTTGGTACGCGGCCTGAACACCGCACGATTCGCCTCGACCCTGGCCATCCTCACTGCCGCCGGCGTGCCCATCCTGCGCGCGCTGCAGGCGGCCATCGACACCCTGGCCAACACCGTGCTCAAGGCCGACGCCCAAGAGGCCTTGGCGCTGGTGCGCGAGGGCTCGACGTTGTCGGCCGCGCTCGGTTTGCACAAGCGTTTCCCGCCCGTGCTCATCACCTTCGTCCGCCTGGGCGAACAAACCGGCACGCTGCCGCAAATGCTCGAGCGCGCGGCCGGCCAGCATGGCGAGGAAGTACAGCGACGCGCCTTCACCCTCGTCACCATCCTCGAACCGCTGCTCATCCTGGGCATGGGGGTGCTGGTGCTCATCATCGTCTTGGCGGTGATGTTGCCCATCATCCAACTCAACAATCTGGTGAAGTAGCCCTGGCTGAACCATCCGGCTGCCGCCAGTTGTCATCGCCGTCGGAGGGCAAGGCTTGAATGTCGCCAGGCAGTCTTCGTCTTCCAAGACGGATAGAAATGTTTGGTTACATTAGTCGGCTTTGCATCCAGTCCTGACATCCGTCATTCGCCATGCCCACCGAATCCGTCGAGAGTGACATCCCATCGGCCGACCCGCGCACCGATTCGCGTGTGTGGCCCTGGGCGGCGCCGCTTGCGCTTGTGCTCGGCCTGGCCCTGACGCTGCTGGTCTGGCAGACGACGCGCCTGCAGGCGCAGGCTGCTGCGCAACTGCAGTTCAATCGGCTGGCCGACCACATGCGCATCGACCTGCAAGCGCGACTTGATCTCCTGCGTCGCACCACGCGCGGAGGCGCGGCGTTCTACAGCACCAGCCCCAAGGTGGACGACGATTTGTTCCGCGACTATGTGCGCGCGCTCAACCTTCCCTTGCATCAGCCGGGTGTGATCGGTCTGGGTTACGCCACCTGGAAGCCTCGCTCCGACATGGCGGCCCTGCAGCGGCGCATGGCTGCCGAAGGCATGACCGATTTCCACGTCCACCCCACCAGCTCCGGCTCTCACGTCTCCGCCATTCTTTATCTCGAACCACTGACCGTCGCCAACAAGCGTGCCATCGGTTACGACATGTCCACCAACCCCGTGCGGCGAGCTGCAATGCAGTCGGCCCGTGACAGCGGAGAGGCCGCCTTGAGCGGCGTGGTTGAACTGGTGCAGGATCAGCCCCAGCAGCCCGTCACGACGCCATCATCCAGCCGCGCGAAGCCCGAGCAACCCGATCAGCCGCGCACTCCGGCCCGACCGGGCTTCTTGCTGTACATGCCCGTGTATCACCACGGCCAGTCCCGAGCCACGCCAGCGGAGCGCAGTGCCGCCCTGCGCGGCTGGGTTTACATGCCGGTGCGTGCACAGGACTTGATCGACAATCTGCCCAGCGGTCAGGGAATGGGCACGGATTTCACGTTGCGCGTGCACGACCTCGGCAGCCACGGTGGCGGGCTGCTTTACAGCGGCCCGCAAGCCATGCGGCCCGGCGCGTTCCAGGAAACACTGATGCTGGATTTTTCCGGCCGCCGCTGGGCCTTGCACTTTGCCTCGCTGCCGGCGTTCGAGCGTGCTCAGCGCAGCATCACGCCACCCATCATTCTGGCCTCGGGACTGGCCCTCACACTTCTGCTCGGTGCCGTGCTGGATTTGCTGCGACGCGGGCAAGAGCGAGCCCAGAGAAAAGCCCTGCGCATGACACAGGATCTGCGTCGCAGCGACATGGCGATGCGCGACTCCCTGAAACAGAAAGACCTGTTGCTGCAAGAGATTCACCATCGCGTGAAAAACAATCTGCAGGTGGTGCACAGCCTGCTCGACCTGCAGGCCGACACCATTGCCGATGGTGAAACCCTGACACGGCTGCGCGATGCGCAAGCGCGGGTGCGAGCCATGGCCCTCATCCACCAGGTGCTCTACCAATCGCACGATTTCGCCCAGGTCGATTTTGGCAATTACCTTGAACTGCTGCTCGGCGAACTGCGCCAGACCCTGGGGCATGAGCGCATCCAGGTGTCGTCCGAGGTCCAGCCAGTGACCCTGGACCTCAAAACAGCCATTCCCTGCGGATTGCTGACCAGCGAGGCCGTGAGCAACGCCTTCAAGCACGCCTTCCCGCAAGGACGCGAGGGGTTGATCCATGTGCGCTTGAGCCACACGGAAGCGGGCGTCGAGCTCAGCGTGGCCGACAACGGCGTCGGCCTGGCGCCGGGCTGGAAAGATAAAGCCACCTTGGGCATGCGCCTCATCGAACTCCTGGCCGAGCAGTGCGGAGGCAAGCTTGCCATTCACACCGGGGTGGGTACGCGCATCGTCGTTTTGCTGCCGCAATCCCCCGGCAAGACAATCCATCCCGCTTGACCTCTCCGCTTGACCTCTACGCTTGACCTCTCCGCTTGATCTCCCCGATTAACCTCTCCTTCAGCCAAGGCATTCATCCTATGTTCAATGCTTCCATGTCGATGCACAGAGAAGGATGGCCATCATGATGGAGGTTCGCATCATGATCGTCGAGGACGAGCGCATCACCGCTTTCAACCTCGAACAACAGTTGCGCAAACTGCACTATGCCGTCGTCGCCAACGTCGGACGCGCAGAAGATGCGCTCGTGCATGCCCAAAATCTGCGACCCCAATGCGTCCTGATGGATATCCATCTGGCCGGGTCCATGGATGGCATCGACGCCGCAGCGCAACTGCTCAAGGAATGGGACATCCCGGTGGTGTTCCTCACGGCCTATGCCGACCATGACACCCTGGAGCGCGCCGGGGCCACGACGCCATATGGCTATCTGGTCAAGCCGTTCGAGCCGCGCCAGGTCGACGCCGCGCTGCGCATGGCCTTGGCCCGGCATGCCTCGGAGCGCGCGCTGCGCGAGAGCCAGTCGCGCCTGGCGCTGGCGCTTGACGCGGCACGCATGACCGATTTCGAACTCGACCCGGAAAGTGGCCGCGTCACCTACGGCCGCTATCTGCCCGAACTGCCCAACCCCGACCATGCCCTCGACATGAGCATGGACGATTTGTTCGAGCGCGTACACCCGGACGAGCGCCCGGAGGTGCAAGCTGCTTTCGATGCCTGCCTCCAAGGCATGCGGCTGCTCGACCTCGAATTTCGCAACGCCCAAGACCATGCCCAACCCCCGCGCTGGACACGTGTCGTCGGCCGTGCCCAGCGCGATGGCGGGCGGCGGCGCCTGTTGGGCGTGGTGGAGGACGTCACCAACCGGCACCTCATGCAGTCACGGCTGGAACAGTCGGCCCAGATTCTCAGCCATGCCGGCGAAGGCATTTTCATAGCCGATGTCGATTGGCGACTGCAAAGCGTGAATCCTGCCTACCTGCGGCTGATGCAGGAAACCGAGTCACAGGCCCTGGGGCAATTGCCTCGCCTGCTAGCGGCGCAATCCGCCGAACGCCTGCAGCACTTGCGCATGGAGCTGCTGCAGCACGGCCATTGGCATGGGGAGTTGCAGTGCGAAACGGCGAGCGGGTCCGTGGTTGAATTCTGGGCAAGCCTGGCGCACAAACGTTTTGGCGCCGGCGAGAACCTGATCGGCATGCTGGCCGACATCACGGAACTCAAGCAGTCGCAAGCCAGGCTGCGTGAACTCGCCTATTTCGACGGCCTCACTGGCTTGCCCAACCGCGTACTGGCGCGCGACCGTCTGGAGCAGGCCGTCTTGCGTGCCGAGCGCAGCAAGCAGACACTGGGCCTGCTCTTCATCGACCTGGATCACTTCAAAGCCATCAACGACGGCCTGGGTCACGCCATCGGCGATCTGGCGCTGGTCGAAGCAAGCCGGCGGATGGCTTCGGTCATGCGCGCCTCCGACACCTTGGCACGACTGTCGGGCGACGAATTCATCGCCCTGATCGAGGGCGGCGATGTTCTGCAAGGCAGCGTGCGCGTGGCCGAGGCCGCGTTGCAGGCCCTGGCTCAGCCCCTCAAGCTGGATGGCGAGGACATCGCGCTGCATGCCAGCATCGGCATGGCCTATTTCCCACTCGACGCGGACGACTCCGAGCGCCTGTTGCGTGCCGCCGACAAGGCCATGTACAAGGCGAAGACAGCTGGCGGCCAGCGTTACCGCACCTTCGACGCCAGCATGCTGCAGCCACTCATCCCCTTGTGGAAGCTGGAGACCGAGTTGCGCCAGGCGGTGCTCGAGGGGCAGTTTGAGCTGCACTATCAGCCACAGGTCGACAACACCGGGCGACTCGTCGGCGTCGAGGCCCTGATCCGCTGGAACCATCCCCGACGCGGCCTGCTCGCTCCGGGCGACTTTCTGGATGCGCTCGACTCCATGGGGATGATGAGCGAAGTCACGGACTGGGTGCTGGAGGCAGCGTGTCGCCAGATGGCCGCCTGGCGGGCACAGGGACGCGAGATCCCGCGGGTTGGCGTGAATGTGCACCCCACGGTGTTGCAGCAGACCGAACTGCCGGCGCGCGTGGCCGACCTGCTGCGGCTGCATGGTCTGCCCGGAGCCAGCCTGGAAGTCGAGATCATCGAATCGGCACTGCAAACCGGGCTGGACACCTTCGTCTGCCTCGAACAGCTCGCCAAGCTCGGCGTGACACTGGCACTGGACGATTTCGGCGTCGGCTTCTCCAGCCTCAGTTCCATCAAGCATCTGCCGCTGCACCGCATCAAGATCGACCGTGAATTCGTGCGCGACCTGCACATCAGTGGCCGCAGCCGCGCCATCGCCGCCACCGTGCTGGCGCTGGCGCAGAATCTGGGTATGGAGGCCATCGCCGAAGGCGTTGAGGAGCAGGCCCAGGTTGAGAGCCTGCTGGAGATGGGCTGTCATCACTTTCAAGGTTATTTCTACGCCAGGCCGATGTCAGCCGCACAACTCGTCCAGTGGCAGTCGTCGACGACCCTTGCATCATGAGTTCAACGCTCCAAGACCGTCTGGTGGTGGCCATCTCCTCGCGAGCCCTGTTCGATTTCGAGGAGGAGAACCGCATCTTCGAGGAATCCGACGATGCGGCGTACATGCGGCTACAGCTCGACCGCATCGAGCGCCCGGCCCAACCCGGCGTGGCATTCCAGTTGGTGCGCAAGCTGCTGGCATTCAACACCAGCGACGCCGAACGCGATCGGGTGGAGGTGGTGCTGCTGTCGCGCAACGACCCGGTTTCAGGGCTGCGTGTGTTCCGCTCGGCCCGACATCACGCCACACCCATCGACCGTGGCGTGTTCACGCGTGGCCGCCCCCCCTACCACTACCTGCACGCACTGCAGGCCAATTTGTTCCTCTCCACCAACACCGACGACGTGCGCGCGGCTCTGGCGGCGGGTTTCGCTGCGGCGCAGGTCTACCCGCAATCCGCTCACGCCTCGAAGGCGCACCCCACCGAGGTGCGCATCGCGTTCGACGGTGACGCCGTGCTGTTCTCCGACGAGGCCGAGCGCGTGTTCCAGGCACAAGGCCTGCCGGCGTTTCAGCAGCATGAAGCCAGCAAAGCGGCGCTGCCGCTGCCGCCTGGCCCGTTCAAACCCCTGCTCGAAGCCTTGCACCGGCTGCAAAGCGCGGCCAGTACAGGCGCTGTCGCCATGCACTTGCGCACGGCCCTGGTCACCGCCCGCAGCGCGCCGGCGCATGAACGTGCCATCCGCACGCTGATGCACTGGAAGATCGCAGTGGATGAAGCGATGTTCCTCGGCGGCCTCGACAAAGGGCCCTTCCTGCGTGAATTCCAGCCCGATTTTTTCTTCGATGACCAGACCGGCCATGTCCAGTCCGCCTCGCAGCATGTGCCTGCAGGCCAGGTGCACGTCGGGATACACCGCGAGAGCTGAGCGTGGCGCCTGGGTCTCGCGTATTGGCGGCTCCCGTGGAGCGGTTCACTGCATGCCTCCACGCCGTCGACCGTACGATGCAGCTTTCGCGCATGCCTTCGGACACCAGCATGGCCCCCACGTTGCAAGCCGATTTTCTCGATGCTGTCTCTCGCGCCCAATCCTTGAGCCAGCGTCCCGCTCCCGCCACGCTGCTGCGGCTCTACGCCCTGTACAAGCAAGCATCCTCGGGCGACGCGCAAGGCGAGCGCCCTGGCGCGATGGATTTTGTCGCCCGCGCCAAGTGGGACGCCTGGGCTGCCATGCGTGGCCAGGACTCGGCGCACGCCATGGCCGCATACATCCGGCAGGTGCAGGACCTGGAAGCCACGCCCTGAGTTCATGCGGCATCCGCCTGGGCTGGGATGCGGCACACATGCAGGCGGAGAAGCGATAATGTGTCCATGATCTTTCTGTCGTCGTCCAGCCCTTTCTCGCGTCTCCAGCGTCGGCATTGGCGCAAGCCAAACGCCTGATACCTCCCTGCGCCTGCATGGCGCTTGCCAGTGTCCCCGCCCACACCCAAGGCTCGCGCCGCGCGAGCCTCGGCGTTAATGACGAGGGGCAATGGACCGTTCGAAAACATTCCACTGGATTCCCGACATGCTGCTGATGATCGACAACTACGACAGTTTCACCTTCAACCTGGTGCAGTACTTTGGTGAACTCGGCCAGGACGTCCGCACCATTCGTAACGACGAACTCAACCTGGCCGAGATCGAGGCGCTGGCGCCCGAGCGCATCGTCATCTCCCCCGGGCCCTGCTCACCGGCCGAGGCTGGCGTGAGCGTGGCGGTGCTGCAGCACTTTGCTGGAAGGCTTCCCATCCTGGGAGTCTGCCTGGGGCACCAGGCCATTGGCGCGGCCTTCGGCGGACAGGTGATCCGCGCGCAGAGCATCATGCATGGCAAGACCAGCGCCTTGTCGCATGATGGTCGTGGTGTGTTCGACGGACTGCCCAGCCCCTACACCGTGGTGCGCTACCACTCGCTCGCGATCGCGCACGAGACCCTGCCGGTCTGCCTGGAAATTTCAGCCACGACCGAAGACGGCGAAATCATGGGCGTGCGCCATCGGCAGTACGCCATCGAAGGTGTGCAGTTCCATCCGGAATCCATTGAAACCGAGCACGGCCACCGCCTGCTGCAGAACTTCCTGCGGCTGACCGCACGCTAAAAACACCATCTGGAGCCCCCATGCCCATCACCAATCAGGAGGCGCTGGTGCGCGTGATCGAGCACCGCGAAATTTTTCACGACGAGATGCTGGCGCTCATGCGCCGCATCATGACCGGGGAGATGTCACCGGTCATGATGGCCGGGCTGATCTCCGGCCTGCGTGTGAAGAAGGAAACCATCGGCGAGATCACCGCCGCAGCCATGGTGATGCGCGAGTTCGCCACCAAGGTGCCGGTGACCGACGCCACCCACCTGGTCGACATCGTCGGCACCGGCGGCGATGCCGCCCACAGCTTCAACATCTCCACCAGCAGCATGTTTGTCGCTGCTGCTGCCGGCGCACGCGTAGCCAAGCACGGCGGACGCAGCGTGAGTTCCTCCAGCGGTTCGGCCGATGTGCTCGAAGCCCTGGGTGCCAACATCCAGCTCACACCCGAACAGGTGGCGCAATGCCTGGACGACACCCGGATCGGCTTCATGTTCGCACCCAACCACCACACCGCGATGAAGCACGCCGCCCCGGTGCGCAAGGAACTCGGCGTGCGTACGCTGTTCAACATTCTCGGGCCGCTGACCAACCCGGCCGGCGCGCCCAACCAGTTGCTCGGCGTCTTCCACCCCGATCTCGTCGGTATTCTGGTGCGCGTGTTGCAACGCCTGGGCAGTCAGCATGTGCTGGTGGTGCATGGGCTGGATGGCATGGATGAGGTCTCGCTGTGCGGCGAGACCATGGTGGGTGAACTCAAGGACGGTCAGATTCTCGAGTACCGGATCCACCCCTCCGACTTCAGCCTGAAATGTTGCAACTTGACGGACATGCAGGTGAAGACGCCGCAGGAATCGGCCGAGCGCATGCGCCAAGCGCTGGATGATGTGGAGGGCCCCGCGCGTGATGTGGTGATCCTCAACGCAGGCTGCGCACTCTACGCATCCGGGCTCGCCAACTCGTTGTCGAATGGCTTGGAACTGGCGCGCAAAGCCGTCGCCGCTGGCCATGCGCGCGAAAAACTCGAGACCTTCGTGGCGTACACGCGCGAACTCGCCGCACCGGTTGCTGCTTCCGACGCGGCTTCAGCATGACCGACATTCTGCAGCGCATCCTGGCAACCAAGACGCGCGAAGTCGCGTCTGCCCGCGTCTCGCGCCCCTTGCCGATGTTGCGGACCGAGGCCCAAGCCCAGGGACCGCGGCGTGGATTTGCCGCCGCCATGCAGGCGCGAGTGGCCGCGGGCGGAGATGCAGTCATCGCCGAGGTGAAAAAAGCCAGCCCCTCCAAGGGCTTGCTGCGCGCGGATTTCCGGCCTGCAGACATCGCCGCAAGCTACGCCCGGCACGGCGCGACATGCCTGTCGGTTCTCACCGATCACGATTACTTTCAGGGCGCATCCGAATACCTGGTGCAGGCGCGTGCGGCTTGCAGCCTGCCGGTTCTGCGCAAAGACTTCATCGTCGACACCTACCAGGTAGCCGAGTCGGCAGCCATGGGGGCCGACTGCATCCTGCTCATCGCTGCAGCGCTCAGCGACCCGCAACTGCGGGAACTGGAAGATTGCGCCCTGACCTATGGCCTCGATGTGCTGGTCGAAGTGCATGACCGCAGCGAACTTGATCGCGCCCTGTCGCTGCGCACACCGCTGATCGGTGTGAACAACCGCAATTTGCGTACCTTCGAAACCCGTTTGGAAACTACACTCGATCTCATGAACGCGTTGCCGGCTGGCCGCCTGGCGGTCACGGAGAGTGGCATCCTGTCCCCTGCCGACGCCGCCATGATGCGCGCCAGCGGAGTTCATGCCTTTCTCGTCGGCGAAGCCTTCATGCGAGCGCCCGACCCTGGGCTTGCACTGGCAAACTTTTTTGACACCCGCGAACCCACCCGAACGGCTGCGTCCTCAGGTTTGAGTTGACAAATCTTGCAAACAACCTGAAAATTTTAGGTTCGCCTCGGAGGGGTGCCCGAGTGGCTAAAGGGGGCAGACTGTAAATCTGTTGGCTTACGCCTACGTTGGTTCGAATCCAACCTCCTCCACCAAGCGAAACCGCTGACTCCTGCTCAAGTGCGCACCTCACGGTGCCTCGGTGCATGACTGGCCCTGCCGCTGAGCGGTTCGGATCTCGAGCGCAGTTGTGCATCTGTTGGCATATGTGGATAGGCGCGTTTGCTGGCCGAGGCGGGAGTAGTTCAATGGTAGAACCTCAGCCTTCCAAGCTGATGGCGCGGGTTCGATTCCCGTCTCCCGCTCCACCCTGAGCGCTTCGGGGGTCGTTCGCAACGTTGGTTCAAATCGCGCAGCAGTCGAATTTGGCAGTACCTCATTCGCCCATGTGGCTCAGTGGTAGAGCACTCCCTTGGTAAGGGAGAGGTCGCGGGTCCGATTCCCGCCATGGGCACCACATTCAAGTTGTCGTCTTTACTCGCAGTCTTCAACCATCACCATCGTCTTCAGGAGCATTCATCATGGCGAAGAGCAAATTTGAGCGGACCAAGCCACACGTGAACGTGGGGACGATTGGGCACGTGGACCACGGCAAGACCACCTTGACGGCG
>JABEVE010000017.1 GCA_013044035.1 Burkholderiales bacterium | reverse complement strand
CCCACGACCGCGACGACCTGCAAAGCGGCCTGCTGGAGGCCGACTACATCGTCATCGAGCTGGCCCGCCACATCCTCGGCGAAGACTGGATGCCGAAGTCTGTGCAAGCGGCCAATGCGGGTGGCATCGAGCGGGTGCTGGTGTCGAGGGACATGAGGGAGAGGAGGAAAATGGGGTCTGTCCCCCTTTCCTTCCCTTTCCTCATTTCCCAGCAGCGCAGGGCGAAAAAAAGCCGCCCGAAGGCGGCTTTTCCAAACACCGTTGATGCAGCTTGCGCTGATCAGAACTGGTGACGAATGCCCAGGGCGAAGCCGCTGGAGGTGAAGCCCGTGCCAACGACCGGTGCGTCGTTGTTGCCGGTTGCGTCGCCAACGATGTAGTTTTGGCCACTATCGTTCGAGATGTGTGCGTACGAGGTGTACAGATTGGTGCGCTTGGACAGCGAGTAGGTGTAGCCGATCGCGTACTGCTTGGCACCCAGACCTGCCGTGGTCTTGTCCTTCTCGGCCGTGTAAGAGGCCAGAATGGCACCCGGGCCCACAGGCACGGTCGCGCCCAGCATCCAGACGTCCAGCTTGTCGCCGCTCACACCAGTAGCGCTACCCAGTTGGTTCTGGGCATACATGCCCGCCAGCTTGGCCACGCCGAAGTCGTAGCTGCCGACGATCATGGTGTGCTTGTTGGTGGGGTTGCCGGAATTGGAGTTCACGCGCAGGTAATCCAGGCCAACCATGATCGGGCCGTTGTTGTAGCCGGCGTGCAGGTTGTAGGCACCCGTGGTTTGGGTGGTCGTGGCGGTGGTCAGACCCAGGCCATCACCAAACACATACATGCCAGCGACATTGAAGCCACTGAAATTCGGCGATTGGTAAATCATCGACTGGCTGGCGCGAGCCGGTGCACCGATCGTGCCGATGTTGCTGATGGTGCCGGTCAGGCCGTAACCGAACGGGTCGATGTTGGCTTGGTCGACGAAGGTCAGGGTGTACTGGCGGCCGAAGGACACGGCACCGAAGTTACCCTTCAAGCCGGCGAAGGCTTGACGGCCCATGAAGCCCTGGCCACCAGGACCGCCGGTGCAATAAGGACCGACATTGCTCGTGTTCGGGGAGCCGGTGCCGCCGTTGGCGCAGAAGCCGGTTTCCGCGTCGAAGAAGGCCGACAGCCCGCCGCCCAGGTCTTCCGTGCCCTTGACGCCGATGCGTGAGCCGGACTGAATACCGGTGCCCAGCTTGGTGACGCTGCCGCTGCCGTTGCTGTAATGGGCGACGCCCAGGTCGATGATGCCGTACAGCTGCACGCTGCTTTGGGCCATGGCGGCGCCGGAAAATGCGCCGAGAACGGCCAGCGCGAGTAGTGATTTTTTCATGGGTGCATCTCCAGAAGATTGTTGGATGAAACGGTTTGCCGCAATACTGCTGACCGCTGCGGTGCAAGCCGGCTTGGGCTGGGTGCCGGCCGTCACACTCGCCAACTCCGGGATGGGAGTTGCATGCATTTCAGCACCCGGCAATGGCCGGTGCAAGACCTGGTTCCGACATCGGGCCAGATTCCTGAGGTTGCGTTGCACTGGAACAACATGCGGGGCGCGGCAGCGGGGCGCGCGGCGCGCCCGGATGGAAACCCCGCTGCCAGGAGGCGCCTATGCTTTCAACCTGGGCGGAGTGCATGGGAATGGGCATGGGTTGCCGGTTCGTGCTCTGCGCCTGACGTCGAAAGGAGTTTCATCATGGCCGCCATCCACCGCGCCGAGCCAGCATCGTCCGCCGGACCGCGTGCATCGACACGCCCGAGTGCAGCCGACCGTGTGCTGGTGGCGGCGGACAACGCGCTGAAAACCCTGGCCGGCGGCCTGCACCCGTCGCGGCCGATGCCAGCGCCGCCCCTGGCGAGGCAGGCGGCCGGTCCGGACATCGCCATGCCTGCGGCCGAGCGCGAGCTTGCGGCCAGGCTGATGCGGGTGAACCATGTGGGCGAAATCTGCGCCCAGGCGCTGTACCAGGGGCAGGCGCTGGCGGCGCGCGACGGCCGGTTGCGCCAACACTTTCTGCACGCTTCGCGGGAGGAGGGCGATCACCTGGCCTGGTGCGCGCAGCGCCTGCGCGAACTGGACTCGCGCCCGAGTTGGCTCAACCCGTTGTGGTACGCCGGAGCCTTCGGCCTGGGCCTGCTGGCCGGGCGCGTGGCGGGCGACAAGGTCAGCCTGGGCTTCGTTGTGGAAACCGAGAACCAGGTGGAGCGGCACCTGGCTGCGCATCTGCAGCGCCTGCCGCAGGCGGATGCGGCGTCGCGCGCGGTGGTGGCGCAGATGCAGGCCGACGAACTGGAGCACGCGCGGGCGGCGGACAAGCTGGGCGCCGCCCGCCTGCCCGCACCGGTGCGCTGGGCCATGCGCGGCGCAGCCAGGGTGATGACGACGACGGCGCAATGGATTTGAGTGTCCCCAGGGTCGCGCCGAGCCCGTCTCGACCCCCGCGGAGGTCAAGAAAACTGGGGGCGACCCTGCGTTTTCTTGAATGTGGCCGACCCTGCGCCCAGGCCCAACGCGGGCGCGGAAGTCGCGTCAGCAGTCCCTAAAATCAGCGCCATGTCGACGGTCTCCTCGAACGCGCACCAAGGCACTTGCCATCGGCGAGGCGCGAGCATGCCCCGCATGCCGGCGTTTGCATGGCATGCGGCGCGACGGCAAGGGCCTTCAAGTTTGAGGCCATGAGCAGCGGCCTCCAACTTGTTGCCGGACTTTCCAGCGACGCCGGGGTCGCAGGTCATCGCGTCTCCGGCAAAGGCTGGGCGACGCTGGGGTTGGTGCCGCTGCTGGCGGTGTTGTTCGCCATGGGCGGGTGTTCCAGCGTGCCGCTGCGTTCGCAAGGAACCGAGGGACAGGCGCCGGTGAATGGTGAAGGCGGCTGTCATGCACCCCCGCCCAACACCCGCGCCGCTTACAACCGCACCTACCGCGTGCTGGGGCGCAGCTACACGCCGCTGGCCAGCGCGTCGGGCTACGAGGCGCAGGGGCAGGCGTCGTGGTACGGCTGGGAGTCGGGCTCGACCACGTCCATGGGCGACCGCTTCAACCCGCGGGCCTTCACCGCGGCCAGCCGCACGCTGCCGCTGCCGACTTGCGTGCAGGTCACCAATCTGGCCAATGGCCGCAGCGCGCTGGTCTTGGTGAACGATCGCGGGCCGTTCGTCGACAGCCGCATCATGGATCTGTCGTATGGCGCGGCCCAGGCACTGGGCATCACGCGCACAGGGACGGCCCAGGTGCGCATCGTCGCGCTGGCGGGCAATCGACCGCCAGCGCCAGCTCAGGGGGCGCCGGCTGCGCCCGTCTCGACTGTTGCGCCGCAGATGGATGCCGCCGCGCAACCGGAGACCTTCGCCCCGGCACCCATCGCGGTGGCGCAGGCCGGCGCGGTGAATGCGCCAGGCATCGAGAGCCGGCCGCTGCCGCCGCTGCCAGGCGCCAACTCCGGCAGCGAGGCGAGCCCGAGCGAAACTTTGGCCGGCACGCCCGCGGCAGCACCGGCCGCACTGGCAGCGTCCGCCGCAGCCAACGCCACCGCTGGCGCCAGCACCGCATCCGCCGCCGTCACGTCGACCATGGCAGCAGCCTCATCCTCCCGGCTTGCGCCGCAGCCCGCTCCCCTGTCCACGCCCGCACCCACGCCGCAGACGCTGGCGCCACAGTTGCCAGGTGCGCCACAGGCCTATTTGCAGACCGGCGCTTTCGCGCTGCAGGCCAACGCCGAGGCCGAGCGTGCCCAGTTGCAGGCGGCGGGGATTGGCCCCGTGCTCGTCGTTCCGGGAATCCTGCATGGCGCCGTGGTCTACCGCGTGCAGATCGGCCCGTTGCCGGGCCATGCGCCGGACACGGCGCTGCTGCACAAGCTGCGCCTCCTGGGCTTGAACGCCTACGCGGTGGTGCAGCAGTAGCGCGGTGCGACCCGCGCCGGCCGGGGTTTCCTGTCGCCTGGCCGAAGTTCACGTCCTGCCGGGGGGCTCTGCCGACACAACACAACGGGGCTGCAAGGCAGCCCCGTTGTGTTGGCAAAGAGGGTATCGGCAAGCGCCGCGGCCATCGGGCCGCGACGGAAGCGGTACCCCGGCGTTGCTCTGGCCCTTTTACTTCTTGGCGCTCAGGCATTCCTTCATGAATTTCTTGCGGTCTTCGCCTTTGAGCGCCTTGGTTTTGGCGTCCTTGTTGCAGGTGACCATTTTTTCCTGTTGAACGGTCAGCTTCTTGCCGTCGTGCGCGGCAGCAGCGGGCATGGCCTTCTTTTCTTCGACCTTCTTGGCGGGTTCGGCAGCCTTGGCGCTCAGACATTCCTTCATGAACGTCTTGCGGGCCTCGCCGGTGAGCGCCTTGGTCTTGGCGTCAGCGTTGCAGGTGGCCATCTTGCTGGTTTGTGCCGTGGCGGCTTGGGCTGAAACCAGGCCTGGCAGGGTGAAGGCGGCACAGGACAGGCTGATGGCGAGGATGATCTTTTTCATGGGTGAAACTCCGAGCGAGAGGTGAACGGGAACGTGGATCCAGACGGCGGACCCGTCTGCGGGGCCAGAGGAACCAAATGGGCGCTGCGAACGCAATTCCCCACCTGCAGGGCGGCAACCGTGGCGGAGGGCGACCCTAAAATGCGCGGATTTGCATCGCAACACCACCATAATGCGCGACTATCTATCCCGGTTGACAGGAGTTCTCACCACAACTGCGAGACATCTGCATCCGCAAGCCCCCGAAGCCGTGCTGGAACGGCCCAAATCAGCGGGGCATGGTGATTTTTCCTGCACGCTGTCGATGCAACTCGCCCGCAGCCTCAAGCGCAGCCCGCGCGATATCGCCCCCATCCTGATGGACGCCGTGCGCGCCGATGCGGCTTTGATGGCGGGGTTGGCGAGCATCGATCTGGCGGGCGCGGGCTTCATCAATTTCACCCTGGCCCCATCGCTCAAGCAGGCGGTGGTGGCGACAGTCAATGCCTTGGGCGGGGCTTACGGCCGCGAACCGGCGGGCAGCGCCGGGCAGGTCATGGTCGAGTTCGTCTCGGCCAACCCGACAGGGCCCCTGCACGTGGGCCACGGTCGACAAGGCGCTTTGGGCGACACCATGGCCGCCTTGCTGGCCGCGAGCGGATGGGCGGTGACGCGCGAGTTCTATTACAACGACGCCGGGGTGCAGATCCGGAATCTGGCGCTGTCGGTGCAGGCGCGGGCGCGCGGACTGGCGCCGGGCGCAGCCGGCTGGCCCGAGGCGGGCTACAACGGCGAGTACATCGCCGAGATCGCGCGCGACTATCTGGCGCGGGCCGTGGTGCAGGCCGAAGACGGCGCGGCGGTGCAGGCGGCAGGTAACGCCGACGATCTCGACGCTATCCGCCGCTTCGCCGTGGCCTATCTGCGGCGCGAGCAAGACCTCGACCTCAAGGCTTTCGGCATCCGTTTCGACAACTACTACCTGGAGTCCAGCCTGTATGCCGACGGCCGGGTGGAGCGCACGGTCCAGGCACTGGTCGCTTCCGGCCACACCTACATGCACGAGGGCGCATTGTGGTTGCGCACCACCGCATTCGGCGACGACAAGGACCGCGTGATGTGCAAGTCGGACGGCAGCTACACCTACTTCCTGCCCGACGTTGCCTATCACCTGGCCAAGTGGGAGCGTGGCTTCCACCACGCCATCAACATCCAGGGCTCGGACCACCACGGCACCGTCGCCCGGGTGCGTGCCGGCCTGCAGGCGGCGAATCCGGCCATTCCCGCAACCTACCCGAGCTATGTGCTGCACAAGATGGTGACGGTGATGCGCGGCGGCGAGGAAGTGAAAATTTCCAAGCGCGCCGGCAGCTATGTCACGGTGCGCGATCTGATCGAATGGTCCGGCGGCATGCGAGACGACATGACGCTAGGCGAGCTCGACGCCGCCTTGCAGCGCGGGCGCGACGCGGTGCGCTTTTTCCTCGTGTCCCGCAAGGCCGACACCGAGTTCGTCTTCGACGTCGACCTGGCCCTGGCGCAGAGCGATGAAAACCCGGTGTACTACGTGCAGTACGCCCACGCCCGCATCTGTTCGGTGCTGGCGCAATGGGCCGAACGTGACGGCGGCGATGAAGCGGCGCTGCGGCGGACCGACCTGAGACCGCTCATCAGCCCCCGCGAGCAAGAGCTGATGATGCTGCTGGCCCACTACCCCGAGATGTTGCGCCAGGCGGCGCAAGACCTGACGCCGCACGATGTGGCGTTCTACGCGCGTCAGCTCGCTGGCTGCTTCCACGCCTTCTACAACGCCGAGCGTGTCCTGGTGGACGATGCCGCGCTCAAGCAGGCGCGGCTCGCGCTGCTGCAAGCCGTGCGTCAGGTGTTGCACAATGCGTTGGCCGTGCTGGGCGTGAGCAGCCCGCAGCGCATGTAAGGCCCGCCCAGGCCAGCCTGCACAGGTTCAACAGCCAGCGGTTCGCGCCGCCGTCACTCCATCGCCCCCCATCCCATCACGCCATGCCTCAACACCTCCGCCCCATCCGTTCGCCCGGCTGCGCCCAGCGCGGCGGCACCCTGCTCGGCCTGATCGTCGGTCTGGTGCTGGGCCTGGCCATCGCGCTGGTGGCGGCCCTGTACATCACCAAGGCGCCGCTGCCCTTCATGAACCGCTTCCAGGAGCGCCCAACCGGCGCGGCGTCCGGCGCGGCCAACTGGAATCCGAACCAGGGCCTGGTCAGCGGCGGCGCTCCGGCCCCGGTGGCCGGCAGTTCGATGCCCGTGCAGGTGAGCAGCGCCCCGCTCTCGCCCAAGGCGATCGAGTCGTTGGGTCAGCCACCCACCGGGGTGGTGCAGCCGGGCCAGGCGACGGCCGCCGCCGGTGCCACGGGTGCGCTCAGCCCAGCCTCGCCAGCGCCGGCGAATACCGCCGCTCCGGCAGGATCGTCCAATCTGCTCTACATCCTGCAAATTGGCGCCTACAGCACCAAGGCCGATGCCGAGAGCCAGCGCGCCAAGGTCGCGTTCACCGGGCTGGAAGCGCATATTGACGAACGCCAGGTGGGTGGTCGCACCTTGTATCGCGTGCGCGTTGGTCCTTACCCCGCTGCGGAGCAGGCCGACAAGGCGCAGAAACTCTTGAATGACAACGGAATCGAATCCGCAGTCGTTAAGGTCTCGAAGTAACGCTGACGAGCAGGGGCGGCCTCAAGCATGACCCCGCACGCGGCGCATGAATTGCACACCCATCCCAACCCGTTGAAAGGAAGCACCATGAATCGCTGGTTCGCCCGCATCGCCGCGCTGCTGTTGCTCGGTTTCAGTGTCGCGGCAAACGCCGCAGGACCCGCCCCGTTCCAGGAGGGCGCTGGTTATACCAAGTTGCCGATCGCGCAGCCGGTTGGCCACAAGGGCAAGATCGTCGTCACTGAATTTTTCTGGTACGACTGCCCGCATTGCTTCGAGTTCGAACCCCTGCTGGAAGCCTGGGCGAAGAAGCAGCCGGCCGATGTCGTCCTGGTGCGCGTACCGGTGGCGTTCGCGCCGCAATATGTCGCGCAGCAAAAGCTGTACTACGCGCTCAAGGCTCTGGGCAAGGTCGATGCCCTGCAGGGCGCCATTTTCAACGCCATTCACGTGCAGCACATCCCGCTCGGGACGCCGGAGCAGATGGCCAACTGGCTGGTCGGGCGCGGCATTCCGAAGGCAACCTTCATGAATGCCTACAACTCCTTCGGCGTGCAGATGGAAGCCAAGCGCGCCACGCAAATGGTGACGGATTACCAGATCAACGGCGTGCCCACGATGGCGGTTGGCGGCATGTATACCGCGTCGGCCTCGATGTCGGAGACGCCCACCAACGAGAAGGTCTTGCAGGCGGTCGATTTTCTGGTGCAGCAGTTGCGCGCCGGCATGGCCAAATCAGCCAAGTAAGAACAGATCCCGGTGATTTCCCGCCGCTGAAAAAGCCCGCAATCGCGGGCTTTTTCACGCCAGGAGCAAGACCAGCCGATGGCCGGCCGCGCGCTCGCGTCGGACGGCTCAAAACGGGGGCCGACATGCCTACAATGCGTCGCATGAAAGCAAACTTCATGCCCATGCTTCGTCCCGCCACGCGCCTGCTGCTGGCCGTGCTGTTGACGGCGACGCTGGTCCCGGCGCAGGCGCTGCAGTCCGACAAGACGCAGCCCATCCAGGTCGAGGCCGACGCGATGCAGTACAACGACGTCAAGCAGACCAGCGTGTTCACCGGCAATGTGGTGGTCACCAAAGGCTCGCTGGTGATCCACGCCGCCCGCGTCGAGGTGGTGCAGACGCCGCAGGGCTATGACGACGCCACCGCATTCGGCACGCCGAACAAGCTCGCGACCTATGCCCAGACGCTGGACGCGCAGCCCGGACAGCCCACCCCGTCGATGTTCGGCAGTGCCATCACCATTCACTACGACGGCAAGAGTGACGTGGTCACATTCACCGGCCAGGCCACGCTCGACCGCCTGAGCGACGGCAAGCTGACGGACCGCGCCCAGGGCGAGGTCATCACCTACAACGACCTCACGGATGTCTTCGCCGTGGTCGGCGGCAAGGCCGGCGCCACGCCGTCCAACCCCAACGGTCGGGTGCGGGTGATGCTGTCGCCACGCACCGCGCAACCCGCAGCCAAGCCCGGCGGACCGGCGCCGGCGTTGAAGGTGTCTCCAGGCCTGGGGGCGCAGCCGTGAACGCGGCGGTGTTGAAGCCGGTGGAGCCGGCGACGCCGGCCCGGGCCCAGCATGCCGGGGTGCTCAGCATGCGCGGCTTGCAAAAGCGCTATGGCGGCCGCCAGGTGGTGCGCGACGTGAGCCTGGAGGTGCGCGGTGGCGAGGTGGTCGGGCTGCTCGGCCCGAACGGCGCCGGCAAGACCACCTCGTTCTACATGATCGTCGGCCTGGTGCGGGCCGACGGCGGCGAAATCCACCTCAACGGCCAGAACATCACGCATCAGCCGATGTACCGGCGCGCGCGTCTGGGCCTGTCCTACCTGCCGCAGGAAGCCTCGATTTTCCGCGGCCTGTCGGCTGCCGAGAATGTGCGCGCGGTGCTGGAACTGCAGCATGACGCCGAGGGGCGCGCCCTGAAAAAGTCCGAGATCGAAGCGCGCCTGGTGCAGTTGCTGCGTGAGTTGCATGTGGAGCATCTGGCCGATAGCCCGGCCATCGCCCTGTCCGGCGGCGAGCGGCGGCGGGTGGAGATCGCCCGGGCGCTGGCCACCAATCCCCAGTTCATCCTGCTCGACGAGCCTTTCGCCGGGATCGACCCCATCGCGGTGATCGAAATCCAGCGCATCGTCCAATTCCTCAAGTCGCGGGGCATCGGCGTGCTCATCACCGACCACAACGTGCGCGAGGCGCTCGGCATTTGCGACCACGCCTGCATCATCAGCGAGGGCAGCGTGCTGGCCCTGGGCAAGCCCGACGACATCGTCAACAACCCGGCTGTGCGCAAGGTCTATCTGGGTGAGAGTTTTCGCTTATGAGCATCCCTGCATCTGCCGTTTTCGAGTGCGCGACAAACCCATGAAGCAGTCGCTCAACCTTCGCCTGTCGCAGCACCTCGCACTCACACCCCAGCTGCAGCAATCCATCCGCCTGCTGCAACTCTCCACGCTGGAGTTGCAGCAGGAAGTCGAGCAGATGCTCGAAGCCAATCCCTTCCTGGAACAGGAGGAGGGCGAGGGCGATGTCGAGACACCGGCCGAGGCGCAAAGTGCGACGGAAGCCGCCGAGGCACGCAAGGAGACGCATGAGGAGACCGTCGAACTCAAGCTCGACCGCGAGGACTGGCAATCCGGCGCCGAGCAGGGTGAGTGGGATACCGCGCCAGGCGAGAACTGGCAGGGCAGCGGGGGCGATGCCGATGACGATTTCGACCCGGTGGGCCTGGCGCATGTAGGGGCCGACCTGCGCGCCCATCTGCGCGGGCAGCTCGCGGGCCTGGGGCTGAGCGAGGCCGACCGCGTTGCGGCCGAGGCCATCATCGACTCGCTCGACGAGGATGGCTACCTCGCCGAGGGCCCCGAGTTGCTGGCCGCCGAGCTCGACACCGACGCCAGCGAGGAGGAGCGCGATGCTTTGTGCAGCGCGCTGCGCGTGGGCTTGAAGCTGGTGCAGAGCTTCGACCCGGCTGGCGTTGGCGCCGCCAATCTGGGCGAGTGCATGTGTCTGCAACTCCAGCGCCAGCCCCCCTGTCCGCAGCGCGATCTGGCCATCGCCCTGTGCGCCGGGGGCCATCTGGACCTGTTGTCCAAGCGCGACTGGAAGCGGCTGGCCCGCGCCCTGCAGGCTGACGAGGCGGCGTTGCGCGACGTGCAGCAGCGCATCGCGCGGCTGGATCCGCGTCCGGGTGCGAGCTTCGTGCCGTCCACTGCGCAGGCCGTCACGCCCGATGTCATCGCCGTGCGCACGGGCCGGCGTTGGCGCGCGATGCTCAACCCCGAGGTGCTGCCCAAGCTGCGCATCAACAGCTTGTACGCCGATCTGCTGCGCCGCTCGCGAGACGGCGCCGGACTGTCGGGGCAGTTGCAGGAGGCGCGCTGGTTCGTGCGCAATGTGCAGCAGCGCTTCGAGACCATCGAGCGCGTGGCGCAGGCCGTGATCGAGCGCCAGCAGAACTTTTTCAGCCACGGCGAACTGGGCATGCGCCCGCTGGTGCTACGCGAAATTGCCGATGAGCTCGGCTTGCACGAATCCACCATTTCGCGCGTGACCACGCAGAAATATGTGCTCACGCCGTTCGGCACGTTCGAGTTGAAATACTTTTTCGGCTCGGGTCTGTCCACCGACACCGGCGGCAATGCATCGAGTACCGCGGTGCGAGCCATCATCCGCCAGATGGTGCAGGACGAGAACCCGGCAGCGCCGCTCTCGGACGGCGAACTCGCCGAGCGGCTTGCCACGCAGGGCATCACCGTGGCGCGGCGCACGGTGGCCAAGTACCGCGAGGCCCTGCGCATTCCTCCCACGGCGCAGCGCAAGAGCGCGACCCCCCCCTAAGAGCGCGCGGGCCGGCCGCGCGGCATGCGTCCCGGATGTCTGCTGCAACCGCTTGAAGCGGTCTCAGCCTTCGCCGCGAATGCGCCGCACCAGCGCCGAGGTGGAGCGGCCGGCAACAAAGGGCAGGATGCGCACTTCGCCGCCCCAGCCGCGCACCAGCTGGGTTTCGGGCAGGGTTGCGATGCTGTAGTCGCCGCCCTTCACATAGATCTCGGGCCGCACCTGTTGCAACAGCGCCAGTGGCGTGGACTCGTCGAACAGCACCACCAGGCTGACGCTTTCCAGCGCGGCCAGCACGGCGGCGCGATCGTCTTGCGGGTTCAGCGGGCGCTCGGGGCCCTTGCCCAGGCCCCGCGCCGACGCATCGGAATTCAGCCCCAGCACCAGGCTGGCGCCAAGCGCCCGCGCCTGCGCGAGGTAAGTCACATGGCCGCGGTGCAGGATGTCGAACACGCCGTTGGTGAACACCAACGGGCGCTGCAGCGCGGCCAGGGCCTGCGGCAATTGCGCCGGTGCGCAGAGTTTGCGCAAAAATGCCGGAGCCGAGGTGGATGCGGAGCTGCTGGACATGGCTGGCATTGTCGCAAAGCCGCTGGCGCGGGCGCGCGAACCCGATCACGACGCTGCACGGTCGCCACCGAGCTACTGTGGGCGACTGAGCAATCGCGCTGCGCCACGATGACCGATGACCCGTTGCAGTGTGGTGCTTGTTGCCTGCGTTCACCAAACTTCACCGTTGTGGGGCGTGCGAGCCGATACCATTTCGAGAATTTCTATACCTTGCGCAGCGGCGATGTCCTGCCGCACCCGCTCGTCATGTCCGAATCTCTCGCCAACCGCATCCGCGCCCTGCTCGTCCATCTGCGCCTGGGTCTCGACCCGATGGTGCCGATGATGTTGATCGCGGCCATCATCGGTTTTGTCGCCTCGGTGGCGGTGGAGGGCTTTCGCCAGGCGATGTACGCCATCATCCACCTCTACAGCACCCACGAACACCTGGTCACAGCGGCAGCCGGGCTGCCGTTGTGGAAGCGGGCCATCATCCCGGTGATCGCTGCGGTCGTCGGCGGTCTCATCATGTGGGCCGGACAGCGCTGGATCAAGCGCCCGCGCGGGCCGGAGTACATGGAGGCGGTGCGCGTGGGCGACGGCCTGCTCCCGGTGGTGCCCAACCTGATGCGCACCGCCTCGTCGCTGGTGGCCGTGAGTGGGGGCATCACCATCGGCCGCGAGGGCACGATGATCCAGTTCGCCTCGCTGGTGTCGTCCTTGATCGGCCGCATCGGCCGCGCCGACCCGGCGCATCAGCGGCTCATCGTCGCCTGCGGCGCGGCGGCGGGCTTTGCCGGGGCGTATCACGCGCCGATCGCCGGCACCCTGTTCGTCGCTGAAATCATTCTCGGCGGCCTGCAGTTGCGCGAAATCACCGCTGTG
Source organism: Burkholderiales bacterium (assembly GCA_013044035.1). GTDB lineage: Bacteria > Pseudomonadota > Gammaproteobacteria > Burkholderiales > Burkholderiaceae_C > Thiomonas_A. The sequence continues at coordinate 49,694 of JABEVE010000017.1, read as the reverse complement.
CTGGTGGCCGCGGTGATCGGGGAACTCACCACCCAGAGCCTGTTCGCCACCGGCCCGCTCTACCTCGCGCACCAGGTGCCGCCGATCAGCTTCATCGACCTGCTCGACGCTTCGCTGCTCGGCCTGCTGGCCGGTTTCATCGGTCCGGCCTTCCTCTGGTTGCTCGACACCGCGCGCCGCAAGTATCAGCCGATGGTCGCTTTTCTGCCGCTGCGCATGGGCCTGGCCGGGCTGTTCATCGGCCTGCTGTCCCTGCTCATGCCGCAGGTTTGGGGCAATGGCTACAGCGTGGTGCAGTCTTTCCTGGTTGATCACTGGACGCTCGCGGCCGTGGCCGCGGTGTTCGCGTTGCGCATGCTCGCCGTCACGGCCGCGAGCGCCGCCGGCATTCCAGGTGGCGTTCTCACGCCGACCCTGGCACTGGGTGGCGCCATGGGGCTGATGGTGTCGCATCTGTTCCTCGTGCCCGAGGCCAGCCATTCGCAGGCGCTGTGGACCCTGGTGGGCATGGGCAGCCTGCTGGCCGCCACCACACACGCGCCGGCGATGTCGGCCATCATGGTGTTCGAGATCACGCGCAACTACAACGTGGTCATGGCGGCCATGCCGGCCTGCGTCATCGCTTCCGTCATCGGCAGCCTGCTGCGCCATCGCTCGGTCTACTCCGAAGCCTTGGGGCTGAAGGAGGGCGAGCACCGTGAGCCGAAGGTGGCCGGCGGCGAATTTCCTGCCACGGCCGCCCCGTTGCCCACAGAGACGATGCCACCTGATGATCCGCTGGCACCCGAGTCCAGCAACCCGGCGGTGCCCAAGCCCTGATGACGGGTCAAGCCGTGCCGGCGTCTGCGGGTGGCGGAGGATGGGCGCCGCGCCAGGCCGCCACGGCCTCGGCCAGCGAACCGAGGGCACGCGTGAGCTGAACGCCGGGCACCGAGCGTTTGAGCGCGGGTGACGAGCCACCGGCCCACAGGGCCACATGGGCAGGCAGCTTGTCGCGCAGCTCAGCCAGCGCGTCCAGCACCTGGGTCTGGGTCGGCACGCCGGAAAAACTCAGCACCAGCACATCGCTGCGATGGGCCTGCACTGCCAGCAGCATGTTCCACAACGGCGTCTGCACGCCCAGCGAGATGCAGTGGCATCCCTCCAGCGCCAGCATGGCTTCGGCCATCAGCAAGCCCATGCCGTGCGGCTCTTGCGGGATGGTGGTGAGCAGCACGCGGGGGCGCGCTGCGGCCGTGGCTTCGGGGCCAGGAACGGCCGCGATGCCGGCGCGCAGCACGCGATGCATGATTTCCGAAAACAGGTGCTCTTCGAAAATTTCCAGGTCGCCGCGCATCCAGGCCTCGCCAACCTCCGTGATGAGCGGGGCGACGATCTCGGTCACGAAGCGGCCCAAGCCCAGGCGCATCTGGGCCTGCACCAGTTCACGCCGCAGCTTCTCGGCGTCGTGTTGCTTGATCAACTGCAGGTAGTGCACGCTCTGGGCCCGAGCCTGGACCTGCATGCGGGCGAGTGGCGCCTGCGCGGAGCCGTCCTGCGCCCGTGCCAGGGCATCGAGATGCTCGGTGGGCAGGCCGACGATGCGCCCGGGCCGGTGTCCGGCACCCATGAGGCGTTTGATCAGCCGCAGCTTCTCCACCTGATCGAGCGGGTATTGGCGCTCGTCCATGGCGTCGCGCAGCGGTTGGGGAAAGCCGTAGCGCCGTTCCCAGACCCGCAGAGTGTCCTTGGGGATTCCGGTATCGCGTTCGACGGCGGCAATATTCATGCGCAGGGCGGACAAGGCGGTGCGGTCATTCATGGGCGCGAATTTCGCGGTCGGGTTGAATCCGTATCGACAGGGCAGGCGTTGTCAAACATGGGTGTCCAGCGCCGATTGCTGAAAAACATGGACAACAGTCCTTCCGGCCATTGACGTTGAGGGACATCCTTGTGGCGCTGCCACCGTGTTGCCCGGCATCTTAGGCGGCCTTGACTCGTCCTGGACAAAACCCCACAGTTGTCCTGGACAAAACCGGTTCCGATTGTATTTTGTCCAGGACATCCTGCATCATCCAGCCCACGCTCATGCCTGCTATCGAAACGGAGTTACCCATGCGCCTCTTTCCCATCGTCGTTGCCATTGCCTGCTTCGGCGGCCTGGCCCTGAATGCCCAAGCCGCCAACACGCAAGCTCCCGCCACGGCCATGCCCCAGGCGGCCTCGGGTACCTGCCCGACCCTGCTCAACCAGACGGTGCCGCGCTTGCAGGACGACAAAGCCATCGACCTTTGTCAATACGCCGGCAAGGTCGTGCTGGTGGTGAACACCGCCAGCTACTGCGGCTTCACGCCGCAATACAAGGGGCTGGAGGCGATGTACAAGAAATACGGGCCGGAAGGGTTGGTGGTGCTCGGGTTCCCATCCAATGACTTCAACCAGGAAATGAAGGATCCGAGCAAGATCGCCGCGTTCTGCAAGGACACTTACAACGTGAATTTCCCGATGTTCGCGCCTTCGCACGTCACCGAGCCCCAACCCAACAGCTTCTACAAGAAGCTCATCCTGGCCACGGGCGATCAACCCAAGTGGAACTTCTACAAATACCTCATCGATCGCCAAGGCAAGGTGGTCAACGTGTATTCCAGCCTGACAACCCCCGAGAACACGGAGTTCGTCGACAAGGTCCAGGCGCTGCTGAAGCAAAAGAGCTGAAGTCGGCGTGCCGGCCGCGGCCGCAAGGGTCGGTCGGCGCCCATGCCGACAGCCGCTGGCTGGCCTTGCGCGAGTGTGTGCGACAGCCCCAGCACACTCGAAATCACCACGCATCCCTGGCGCTTCGCGCCGAAAGTCGAAAGTCGAAAGGACCGCAGATGAATGCCCCGGAAAAGTTGTTCAGCAAAGCCGCTCCTCTGCCTGACATTCAGGCCACCCCGGACCGCCGCAACCTGCCCATCCAGCACGTGGGCGTCAAGGGTGTGCGTCATCCAGTGCTCATCCGCACCGCGGACGGCGCGACCCAACCCAGCGTGGCCACGTTCGATCTTCACGTCGCGCTGCCGCCGCACGTGAAAGGCACGCACATGTCGCGCTTCGTCGAACTGCTGGAGGCCCACGCCGGCGAAGCGCTCGAACCGGCCAGCCTGCGCACCCTGCTGGCCGATATGCTCGCCCGCCTCGGAGCCGAAGCCGGTGACATCACGTTGAGCTTCACCTATTTCATACGCAAGACCGCGCCGGTCTCGGGCGTGAGCAGCCTGATGGACTACGTGGTCACGCTGCATGCGGCGGGTCGTGCCGGCGAGCCGGCGCTGCTGCGCCAGACAGTGCAGGTGCCGGTCACCAGCCTGTGCCCCTGTTCCCGCGAAATTTCCAACTACGGAGCCCACAACCAGCGCTCCCATCTCACGCTCGCGGTCGAACTGAACGCCGACATGCATCTGGAGGAACTGATCCGCGTGGCCGAATCCGCGGCTTCGTGCGAGCTCTGGGGCCTGCTCAAGCGCCCCGACGAGAAATACGTCACCGAGCGCGCCTACGACAACCCCAAGTTCGTCGAAGATCTGGTGCGCGACCTCGCCCTGGCCCTGCAGGAGGATGCCCGCGTCGACGCCTTCACGGTGGAATCGGAGAACTTCGAGTCCATTCACAACCACTCGGCCTATGCGCGCCTCGCCTTCTCACGGGCCACGGTCGATGCCGGCTGAATCCAGTTTCAAGGGCGCGTCGTATGCGTAGACAAGGAGCTCGCTCAACGATGCCCGTCAGGGCATGGACGGCTCCCATTCCATGCCGAGGACTGTGACATGACCGCCCGCCCGACGACTTCGCCCTCTGACGCCCCACCCGGCAGACATCGCACGGCTTCGCCCACGAGGAGCGGGTGATGCGCGTCGCCATCGTCGGTTCCGGCATCGCCGGTCTCGCTGCCGCCTGGCGACTCAAGGACCAGGCGCAGCTCACGGTGTACGAAGCTGGCGGGTATTTTGGCGGCCACACGCACACGGTGGATGCCACGATCGGCGGCATCCACCATCCGGTCGACACCGGCTTCCTGGTGCTCAACCGCCGCACCTACCCCGGTTTGCTCGGCTTGTTCGCCGAACTGAAGATTCCGCTCGCCGAGTCCGACATGTCGTTCTCGGTGCAGCAGCCCCTGGCTGGCGGGCGGCTGGAGTGGAGCGGCGCCAATCTCGACTCGGTCTTCGCCCAACGCTCCAACCTGCTGCGTCCGCGCTTCTGGTTCATGTTGCGCGACATCCTGCGCTTTAACCGCGAAGCCACGGCCCTGGCCGAGGCTGGTTGCGACCCGGGCCGGGACGCACGCAGCGTCGGCGACTTTCTGCGCCAGGGCGGCTACGGCGAGGCCTTCACCCAGTGGTATTTCCTGCCCATGGCCGCCTGCATCTGGTCTTGCCCCACCGAGCAGATGCTTGCCTTCCCGCTGGCGACGATGGTGCGCTTCTGCCATAACCACGGGTTGCTGCAAGTGAGCGACCGGCCACAGTGGCTCACGGTTCGCGGCGGTGCGCGGCAGTACGTGCAGCGCATCGTCGAGCGCCTGCCGGACACGCGCCTGAACACCCCGGTGCGGCGCATCAAGCGCTTCGACGTCGGTGTGGAGGTGAGCACGGACGCGGGCACCGAATGGTTCGACCATGTCGTGCTCGCCTGTCACAGCGACCAGGCCCTGGCTCTGCTGGCCGATCCAAGTGAAGCCGAGCGCAGCGTGCTCGGCGCCATCGGCTACCAGCCCAATCGCGCGCTGCTGCATACCGATGCCAGCCTGCTGCCCCGCAACACCAAGGCCTGGGCGGCATGGAATTACGAAAGCGCCGGCGTCCGTGTCCACGGCGCTCCCGCACTTGCGACCGCCCACGCCGCAGCCGCGCAGCCCCAGGCCCAACCCGCAGTGTGCCTGCACTACCTCGTCAACAAACTGCAACCGGTGCCCTTTCAGCAGCCGGTCATCGTGTCGATGAACCCGCTGCGCGAACCCGAGCCCGCCAGTGTGCTGCGCGAAATGACGTACGCCCACCCGGTGTTCGACGCCGCGGCCATGGCGGCGCAGTCCCGCGTGCCCGAGCTGCAGGGCCGGCAGCGCACCTACTACTGCGGCGCCTGGTGCGGCTACGGTTTTCACGAAGACGGACTGAAGGCTGGCTACGCAGCCGCGCAAGCCCTGCTCGGCCATGTGCAAAAGCATGTTCACGGCAGCTTGCAGACCGCGCTGGAGGCGCAGCCGCGATGAGCGCCGCCACCCGCATGCTGCGCAGTGTCCCGCCGGGGACGGCACACACCTCCAGCCAGGATCCGGGGCTGCTGCAAGCGCGCGGCGGCGTGGCGCAGGTGCAGCCCCTGATCGCGCGTGGCATCGTGCATCACCAGCGCCTGCGGCCCACCGTCCACCACTTCGCCTACCGCGTGTTTTTCCTGCTGCTGCCCATGCGCACGCTGGCGCGTGACCCGGCACTGCTGCGCATCGCCCGCAACCGCGGCGGCCTGATGAGCTTTCACGACAGCGACCATGGCGACGGCGGCGCCGACAGCCTGGCCTGGCTGCTCGGTGTGCTGCGCGAGCAGGGTGTTGCCGATGCCGACGGCGAGATCTGGCTGCAGACCTTCCCGCGCGTGCTCGGCTACGTCTTCAACCCCGTGAGCTTCTGGTACTGCCACCGCGACGATGGCGCGTTGCGCGCCATCGTCGCCGAAGTCAACAACACCTTCGGCGAGCGCCACTGCTATCTGCTGGAGCCGCCGCAACAAGGCGACGCGCAAAGCCTGGCGTGGGGCCAAGAGCTGCGCGCCACCAAGGTGTTCCACGTCTCGCCGTTTTGCCGGGTCCAGGGCAGCTACCGCTTTCGCTTCCTGCGCGCCCGGCGGCGCGAGGGCCAGGTCGAGGCGGAGCGCATCGTCGCCCGCATCGACCACGACGACGCGCAAGGACCCTTGCTCCTCACCAGCATCAGCGGCGTCCTGCAAGCCCTCACCCCTGGCTCGGGCCGCGCCGCGTTGCTCAGCCATCCCTTCATGACCCTGGGCGTCATGGCCCGCATCCATTGGCAGGCGCTCAAGCTCTGGCGCAAGCGCGTGCCCTTCTTGTCCAAACCCGCTCCACCAGAAACCCGAGTGACGCGATGAACAGCCAACCTTCTTCCGCAGCCGCCAGAACGGCCAACCCGTCGGCCCTGGGTTCTTTACCGCTGCATGGCATGCCGCTGGCGGCGCGCACCTTGCTTGCCCTGCTGCAACGCCTGCAGCGCGGGAGGTTGGAATTGCGCCTGCCCGATGGCGCCGTGCTGCACTTCGGCGAGCATGAGGTTGCCGCGCCGCTGGCGCATCTGCATGTGCATGACTGGGCGGTGTTCTCGGCGGTGCTGCGGCGCGGCGACATCGGCTTTGCCGAAGGCTATTTTCAGGGCCAGTGGAGCACGGTCGATCTGCCTGGCCTGCTCAAGCTGCTGCTGGCCAACCGCAACGCGGTCGAGCGGGCGCTCCACGGCAGTGTCTGGGGCACGCTGTTCGCGCGGCTGCGCCACCTGTTCAACCGCAATTCGCGCAGCGGCAGCCGCCACAACATCCACCAGCATTACGACATCGGCAACGCCTTCTACCGGCTCTGGCTGGACCCCGGCATGACCTACTCCAGCGCGCTGTTCACGGCGCCGGGGCAAAGTCTGCAAGCTGCGCAAGACGCCAAGCTGGAGCGCGTGCTGCGACAGCTCGACCTTCCCGCCGGCAGCCGTGTGCTGGAAATTGGCTGCGGCTGGGGCAGTTTCGCCGAGGCGGCCACGCGCGCCGGGCTGCGTGTGGACGGCCTGACCCTGTCCACCGAGCAGTTGGCGTATGCGCAAACCCGGTTGCAGGCCGCGGGGCTGGACCAGCGGGCCCGGCTGGAGTTGCGCGACTACCGCGATGCGAGTGCCATCGCGCCGGCCGAGGGTTACGACGGCATCGCATCCATCGAAATGTTCGAAGCCGTCGGCGAGGCGTACTGGCCGAGCTTTTTCCACACCCTCGCCAGCCAACTCAGGCCGGGAGGACGCGCCTGCATTCAGACCATCACCATCGCCGAAGCCATCTTTCCGCAGTACCGCCGCGGCACCGATTTCATCCAGCAATACATCTTCCCCGGCGGCATGCTGCCCAGTCCGTCGGCCTTTGCTGCGCAGGCCCGAAAAGCTGGGCTGGAGGTCGTCGCCAGCCATGCTTTCGGGCAGGACTACGCCACCACGCTCGGCTTGTGGCGCGAGCGCTTTCTGGCGCAGCGCGAAGCATTGCGCGCCCAGGGGTTCGATCAGCGCTTCAACCTGCTGTGGGAGTTTTACCTGGCGTATTGCGAGGCCGGTTTCGCCCAGCAGACCATCGACGTGATGCAGTTCACGCTGCGCCACCAGCGCGCTGCCTGAGGCCGGCGACCACATCCATGACCTCGAAGCGATCGCCCTGGTCCATGCGCGAGCCCGGCATCTTCACCCATGTGCGCCGGTTGCACAGGCAAGCCGCGATGCCGGCATCGCCAGCGCGTCGTGCCGCGCTGGCGGGTCTGGCGGCGGGCGCCACCACGCTGCTGGCGCCGGGGATGGTTCATGCCGCGCCAGGCGCCATGTCCGTGCCGCAGGTGGTGGCCCATGCCATCCCCGGCGCCCGCCTGTCGGGAAGCGGCCTGTTCCGTTGGTGGGGCTTCGCGGTCTATACCGCGGCGCTCTGGGTTGGCCCCGGCGGAATCGACCCGGCGCGACTGACCGCCACCCCCTTTGCGCTGGAGTTGCGCTATGCCCGCAACCTCAAGGGACGCGCGATTGCCGATCAATCGGAAGTCGAAATGCGCAAGCTGGAGCAGGGCACCGCTACCGAGCGCGCACAGTGGTTGGCGCAGATGCGCGCCATCTTCCCCGATGTGGGCGATGGCGACTGGCTTTGCGGTCTGTTCGAACCCAAGACGCCGGACGGGCCGCGCACCACCTTCTGGTTCAACGGCAAGCCCATTGGCATGGTCGGTGGAGAGGCCTTTGCCCAGGCTTTTTTCTCCATCTGGCTGTCGCCCAAGACCGCCGCCCCGGATCTGCGCAGGGCCTTGCTGGCCCAGGCCGCGTCATGAACCCAGCGTTATCCACATCCGCCATGGCACCGCCGTCCGCCGTCGTGCCAAGCGCCATGCCCCCGGACCGGGCGCCCTATGGCTCGCTGCAACTGGCCCGCTATGGGGCACCGCAGTTTGCGTTGAGTTTCGTCGCCCTGCCGCTCTATGTCTTTTTGCCGGACTATTACGCCACCCGCTATGCCGTGCCACTCGGCTTTCTCGGCGTCGTGCTGCTCCTGGCGCGCCTGCTCGATGGTTTGATCGACCCTGCCATCGGCCGTCTCGCCGACCGCATGCTGGCGGTCGGGCGCGGCTGGGGCTTCATGGCGGTCAGCGGCGTGGCGCTGGCGCTGGGCTTCGCCCTGCTGCTGGGTTTCCCGGCGTGGCTGGCCTACGCGCCGCAACCCGCCCTGTTTGCCGCCGCGATGGGGCTGGCTTTACTGCTGACCTACGTCGGCTACAGCGCCGTGGGCGTGACGCATCAGGCCTGGGGCGCGGGCTTGGGCGAGACCGAACCCGAGCGCGCCCGCACCTTTGCCTGGCGCGAAGCGCTCGGCCTGGCCGGAGTTCTCGTGGCCGCGACAGTGACGCAACTCGGCGGCGCCTCGGGCTTCACGCTGGTGTTCACCGCCAGCCTCGCGCTGGGCCTGTGGCTGGTGAAAACCGCACCTTTGCCACGCCATGTTCCAGGTTTGCAGCATGGGTTGCGTGGATGGCAAGCGGCCCTGGAGCCTTTGCGCCATGTCGCCTTCCGCCGCCTGCTGCTGGTGTACCTGGCAAGCGGCGTGGCGGCCTCGGTGCCGGCCACGCTGGTGCTGTTCTTCATCCGCGACCGCATCGGCGCGGCCCAACTCTCCGGGCTGTATCTGTTCATCTACTTCGCGTTCGGCGCCGCTGGCGTGCCCTTGTGGCTGCGCGCGGTGCGCCGCTTCGGTGCAGCGACCAGCTGGCTCATCGGCATGGGCCTCACGGTGGCGGTTTTCCTGTGGGCGGCGTTGCTGCAGCCCGGTGACCGCTGGGCTTACGCTGGCGTGTGCGCCGCCTCCGGACTGGCGCTGGGTTCCGATCTGGTGTTGCCGCCAGCGCTGCTGGCAGGGTTGATTCGCAGCCTGGGCCACGGCGGCCGGCTCGAAGGCGCCTACTTCGGCATCTGGGGCATGGCCACCAAGCTGACCCTGGCGCTGGCCGCCGGCGTCGCCCTGCCGCTCCTGGCCAGCCTCGGCTACACACCGGGCTCCCCCGCCACGGGCGTGCTGCCGCCGCTGGTGGTGGTGTACTGCCTGCTGCCCTGCGGACTCAAGCTGGCGTCGGGTGCACTACTCTGGTTCGGCTGGATGCTCCCGGCGCGCAACCCTGATTTTTTGACGGCTCGACAACGGAGAAACTCACCATGAATCGCGTCTGGAAACACCTGCGCCTCGGCAGCGTCGCACTGCTTTTTGCCCTCTTGCTGGGGGGCTGCGCCAGCGTCACCCCGATGGACTACCGCGGCGAGAAGCCGACACTCGCGCTGGAGCGTTATTTCAACGGCCCGCTGTCAGCCGATGGCGTCGTGTTCAACCGCTCGGGCAAGGTCATCAAGCGCTTCCACGTGGACCTCACCGGCACCTGGAAGGGCGACGAAGGCACGCTGGTTGAGCACTTCGTCTACAGCGACGGCAGCAAACAGGAGCGCATCTGGAAGCTCACGCGCCTGCCCGGCAAGAACGGCGAGAGGCGCTACGAAGGCACGGCTGGCGACGTCGTCGGCACCGCCCATGGCTATGCCGAGGGCAATGCCTTCAATTGGCACTACACCCTGGCGCTGCCGGTGGACGGCACGATCTACAACGTGCAGATGGATGACTGGATGTACCAGATGAACGATCATGTGCTGCTCAACCACACCGTGATGACCAAGTTCGGCTTCCGCGTGGCCAGCATTTTCATCGCCTTCCACAAGCCCTGATGCGCGTCTTGAAGCACGCCCCGGGGCGCCCACAGACGAGTTGAACCATGCCCCTGAACGCGCCGCTCACCCACTGGTCAGGTCAACGTGTCTGGATTGTCGGCGCCTCCAGTGGCATCGGCGCCGCACTTGCCCACGATTTGCTCGCACGCGGCGCCCGCGTCGCGGTGTCGGCGCGCAGCGCCGACAAGCTCGCCGCCCTGACGGGCGCCCTGGCCCTGCCGCTGGACGTGCGCGCTGCCGCGGCGCTGCCGGCGGCGATGCAGCAACTGCAGGCCGAATTCGGCGGGCTGGACCTGCTGGTGTATTGCGCCGGCACCTACGTCCCGCAACGCGCCGCGGCCTTCGATCTGGCCTCGGCGCTGGCCCATGACGACGTCAATTACCGCGGTGCGCTGCACACGCTGGCCGCTGTGCTGCCGGTGCTGCAGGCGCAGCACCGTGGCCACATCGCCCTGGTCAGCAGCGTGGCGGGTTGGCGCGGCCTGCCGCAGGCGCTGGCGTATGGCCCGACCAAGGCGGCGCTGACCAATCTGGCCGAGGTGCTGTATGTCGATCTGCGCGCGGCCGGCATCGGCGTCAGCGTCATCAACCCGGGCTTCGTCGAGACCCAGCTCACGGCGCAGAACGCATTCGCCATGCCGGGGTTGCAGACGCCGCAGCAAGCGGCAGCGGCCATCGTCCGGGGCTGGCAGCGGGGGGACTTCGACATTCATTTTCCCAAGCGCTTCACCTTCGTGCTTCGGTTGCTGCGCATTCTGCCCTACCGCCTGTATTTCGCGGTCGTGAGCCGCTTCACCGGGCTGTGAGCCGATGGATCCGCCGCGCCTGGCGCCAACGCAAGACCAAACTCCGCTGGCGCGTTTCGTCGCGTATTTCGAAACCTTGACACCCCAGTCGCTCATCGCACTCGGCAGCGTCTACGCAGTCGGCGCGCGTTTCAAAGACCCGTTCAACACGGTGCAGGGGCTCGACGCGGTACGGCGCATCTTCGCCCATATGTTCGCCACCACGGAAGCTCCGCGTTTCGTCGTGCTGCAGGCCTTGGGCGATGCAGCGCAAGGTTTCGTCATCTGGGACTTTCACTTCCGCAGCAAGGGGCGCCGCGGGCGTGACTGGACCATCCACGGCGCCAGTCGGTTGGAGTTCGACACCGCCGGGCGCGTGACCCTGCACCGGGACTACTGGGACGCCGCGGAAGAACTCTACGAGCACCTGCCCTTGCTGGGGGCCTTGCTGCGCGGGGTGAAAAGGCGATTGCGGGCGCCTTGAGCCACTGCCCGCGTGCGACGCCCGGCGGAACACGCGCCGCACGCGGCACAGGCGGAACAGGCGCGGCAGGCGGCACAGGCGGAACACGCGCGGCAGGCGGCACAGGCCCGTGCGGCAGGCGCGCGCGGTGTCGCCGAAACCCTCCTCCACGCAGGATGGTTCTCGACTCGCGGGGTCGACTGGATCGACCCACACCGGGCCCAGCCCTGCGGGGTCGTCTGCATTCTCGATGGCGCGCTGCACGAGGCGATGGTTCGGCAGGGTGAAGACCTCCGGCATGGGCAGAGCTGGTTGCCGCCGCCTGGCGAAAACGTCGTGCTTCAGGGCTCAGGGCGCCGGAGCCTGGATGTCGATGAAGCGTCGGATGACGTCGGCCTGCGCCAGCGCGTCACGCTCGCCCAGTTGCGTCAACTCGGTGCAGAAGCCGGGTTCGAACAGCAGATAGCTGGCGAGCGCCGCGCCTGTGGCTTCGGCCGCGCCGACGGCACCCATGAGGACGCGCATGCCGCGCGGCATACGCTTCCAGTGTCGCGCGGCGATGGCGTTGATGGATTCGGACGGCGTGATGAGCAGCACCGGAAATTCGCGAAACGGCTGCAGCGTTCGCGCCTGTGGCGGTAGTCGGAGCACGGCGGTGTTGATGTGCTCGGCCAGTTGCGCATCGGCCGGCAGGGTGTCGAGAAACACGGTGGACAGCACATGCCCGGCAATCTGGGCGATGGAGGGGTAGTCGCGGTCGTCCGGGGCGATCCAGGCCGTGGCGCCGCGCGGCTCGCTCACGCCGATGGCCAGGGCGCAGCGCGCGCCCAGCCGAATCGCGGGGGCCAGGGGCGCGAGTTGACGCATGGCGCCATCGCCGCAGAACTCGGCCTGCTCGCCAGTCCACAGCTTCACCGCCGGAAAGACGAAAGGCAGGGCGCTGCTGGCGAGCAAGTGGTCGAGGGAGATGGTCTGCGCCAGTCCCCAGATGCCCGGGCGGCGCCAACCCGGCATATCCGCTGCGCCCTGGAAGAAGGTGATGTGCCGGCCGGTGGAATAACTCGATGCGGTGATGGCCAGGGCCCGCAGCGCGCCGCTCTGCACGGCGGCGTCGACACGGTCGAGCCGGATGTGGCGGCCCAGGGTGTCGGCCAGCGGCGTGTTGTCCAGCAAGGCCCGCGGACTCTGACGCACCAGCCAGCCCGTCGACAACAAGCCCAGCCAGCGCAGCCCGCCGCGCAGCAAATGGTGTGGCTGGGTGTGAAACACCTGATCGGCATGCAGACCGTTCCAGATGCCGGGAAGTGCATGCAGCGTCTCGGCCCAGGTGGCCACACCGCTGGCGTAATGCGCCGCGTTGATGGCACCCGCCGAAGTGCCGCAAACCACCGGAAACGGATTGCGCTGCGCCGGCCAGCCCTGCTGCTGCAGGATGCTGGCCAGCCCTTGCAGCACGCCGGCCTGGTAGGCGGTGCGGGCTCCGCCGCCAGGCAGAACCAGCGCCGCCCCCTCGAGCGTCAAGGGTCGGGCGCAGGGCGGAGTCAGGGGCGGTTCGTCTCGCATGGACATCTCAGTTGCCACATGGTGCGGCAATTCCGTGCGGTGCTCAAGGTGATTGTCCGCAACGCCGACAGGGCGCTGCTCCTTGCACCGCAATGAGGCGCCGAGCCCGGCCCATGCCCTCGTGCCGGGAATTCAGGAGCCACAATGATAGGAACAATTTTGCTGCGATCTGGCACAAATCAATGCAGTTAGGACATTTAAGCCTGCGTTGACTGCGGATTTCAGGCATGAAGCGCGCTGTCATGGTCGCTGTGATGCAATCCAATCTTGATTTTGGCGGGCGGGGGGCGCACACTGCAATCGCCTCGCTGTTGCGGGCACGGCAGGCCAGCGATCGGCCTTGCCGTCCTGCCAGCAGGCCTTGTTTCGCGATCAACCGTTCGCTCAACGTCTACCTGGAGGGATCTATGAACCTGACCATCAGCGGCCATCACATGGACGTCACACCGGCCTTGCGCAGCTACGTCGAAGCCAAGCTCGACCGTGTGGTGCGACATTTCGATCAGCTGATCAGTGTCAACGTGTTGCTCTCTGTGGAGAAACAAAAGGAAAAGGAGCGCCGGCAGAAAGCTGAATGCAATCTGCAACTCAAAGGCAAAAACATCTTTGCCGAATGCCAGGACCAGGACCTGTACGCCGCCATCGATGAATTGGTCGACAAACTCGATCGTCAGGTGGTGGAACATAAAAATCGCATGCGCGCGCACCAAGCCGTGCCCAGCAAGCATCTGGCTTCCTGAACGAACAACCGAGTCGCCGCCGGGCTTTCGCAAGGAAGCCGTGCGGGGCAAAACCTTCCGTCGGACGTGCGTCAGCCTCAGGCTCGGCCCGGGCTTGACAGGCTGTCAGCACATCCCGATACACTCGCCAACTTTATGCATTCCAACTCTATGCCATGAATCAACTGGCCCAGATTTTGCCGCTGGCGCATGTTCAGATGAATGTGGAGGCCAGCAGCAAGAAACGCGCGTTCGAGCACGCGGGTCTGCTGTTCGAGAACAACCTGGGGCTGGCCCGTGCCGTTGTCACCGACAACCTATTTGCACGCGAACGTCTGGGCTCCACCGGGCTGGGTCAAAGTGTGGCCATTCCTCATGGTCGCATCAAGGGCCTGAAGCAGCCGAGTGCCGCGCTGCTGCGCCTCGCAACCCCGGTGCCTTTCGAGGCGCCTGACAACCTGCCGGTGCAGTTGCTGGTGTTCTTGTTGGTGCCCGAAGCGGCGTCCGCCAAACACCTCGAAATCCTCTCCACCATCGCCGAAATGTTGTCCGACGACGGCTTTCGCCAACGCCTGTTGGATGCGCCGGATGCCATCCAGGCGCATCGCCTGGTTCACGACTGGTCGACACTGCAGCATGCGGCCTGAACGCATCCGCTGGCGCGCTGCGCTGCCGCGCCCGTCGAGAGCCCAAGTTCCCGGTACCTGGATCGAGCGGGCCATGCATGCGTGGTCGCCGTGCCGGTTCTCTCCCGTCGCCACTTGAAAGCCGCAACCCTTTCCGCTGACAGCCTGTTCGAGGCCAACGCGCCGTTGCTGAAATGGCAATGGCTGGCCGGGCAGAGCAACCCCGAGCGCCGTTTTGACGACGCCGCCGTGGAGGGGGCCAGTTCCGGCGCTGATCTGGTCGGGTATCTCAATTACATCCACCCTTATCGTGTCCAGATTCTCGGTTGGCGCGAGGTGCACTACCTGGTGCATGCCGACGAGGCCGACAGCGCCCGGCGCATCCGCCGCGTGGTCGGTTTGGAGCCGCCGGCGCTGGTGATGGCCGATGGCGCCAAGCCCCCCGACACACTCATCGATGCCTGCGAGCAAGCTCGCATTCCGCTCTTCACCACCGCCGAACCGGCAGCTTTCGTCATTGACGTGCTGCGTGCCTATCTTTCGAAACTGTTCGCCAACCGCACCACGCTGCACGGCGTGTTCATGGACATCCTCGGCCTGGGCGTGCTGATCACCGGCGAATCCGGCCTGGGCAAGAGCGAACTGGGGCTGGAACTGGTGTCGCGTGGCCACGGTCTCGTGGCCGACGATTGCGTCGAGCTGCTGCGCGTGTCGCAAACCGCCATCGAAGGCCATTGTCCCAAGCTGCTGCAGAACCTGCTGGAGGTGCGCGGAATCGGCATTCTGGACATCAAGACCATCTTTGGCGAGACCGCGGTGCGACGCAAGCTGCGCCTGCGGCTGATCGTGCACCTGGTGCGGCGCGATACCCAGGATCAGGATTTCGAGCGCCTGCCCACCGGCTATGTGCGGCAGGACGTGCTGGGCGTGGCCATCCGCAAGGTGCTCATTCCGGTCGAGGCCGGACGCAACCTCGCGGTGCTGGTGGAGGCCGCGGTACGCAACACCATTCTGCAGTTGCGTGGTATCGACACGTTCAAGGAATTCCAGGATCGCCAGCGCGTGGCCATGCTGGAAAACAGCGACGATTGACGGGTCCGGTCGACGGACTGAACCAGGGTTCGACAGCTTGCGGCCTGCCGTGCGCCGGGAATTCAGTGCCCGTCTCGCTCGCCCGGGAAGACCCGCGGCTCGGCTGGGCGATGCGGGCAAAGCTCACGCTTGCAACTGGCGTACAACGCCAGGGAATGCTCTTGCAGCACGAAGCCGTGTTCGGTGGCGATTTTTTTTTGCCGCCGCTCGATCTCGGCGTCGACGAACTCTTCCACGCGACCGCAATCCAGGCACAGCAGATGGTCGTGGTGCTTGCCTTCGTTGATCTCGAAAATGGCCTTGCCCGACTCGAAATGGGTGCGCGACAAAATGCCCGCCTGCTCGAACTGGGTCAACACACGGTAGACCGTGGCGAGGCCGATGTCGCGCGAGTTGTCGTTCAGCAATTCGCGGTAGACGTCTTCAGCCGTCATGTGGCGCAAGACACTTTTCTGGAAGATTTCCAGAATTTTCAAGCGGGGCTGGGTGACCTTCAGCCCCGTGCTGCGCAGGCCTTGAGCGTTGGAAGGCGGCATGACGATGAGGGGTGTTTAGAATGAACATCATAGTTCACCCTCCGGGCGGGAACCACCCGCCGAATCCCTGATGCACGTCCCGCGTACACGTCTTGCGCATCGCGCCTCGTCTGCCCTGCGTCTGGGCTGTCTGGCCGTGATCCTGCCAGCAGTCTTCGGTTTGGGGGCCTGCAGCAATCTCACCCAGCAGCACGACCTCACCTCGATCTTCAAGCCCTACCGCATCGATGTCATCCAGGGCAATTTCGTCTCCAAGGAAATGGCCGAAGAGCTCAAGCCCGGCATGAGCAAGGACGAGGTGCGCGCCATTCTGGGTACCCCCCTGTTGCAGGATATTTTCCATGCCGATCGTTGGGAGTATGTGTTCAGCCTGCGCCAGGGTTATCAGGCTCCGATCGTGCGCCGCTACACCGTGTTTTTCGACAAGGAGGGCAAGATGATCCGCGCCGATGGCGATCCGCTGCCATCGGAAAACCAGTTCGTGGCTCAGATCAACGCCCTGCGTTCCAGCGGCGACAATCCCAGGGCACTGACCGAGGCGCAGTTGCAGGCTGAAATCGCCGCAGCGCAGAAAGAACTGGCGCAGCGGCATCCCGTGACGGCCGCGTCCAGTGCGCAAGGTCCGTTGCAGGTGGTCGCACCTGCAACGGAAATCAGCAAACTCGAAGCCCTGGCGCCGCCAACCTCGGCGGCGCCACTGGCGAGCCCGGCAACTCCGCCATCGGCAGCAAGCAGCGCACAGTAAGGTATGGGGTATGGCGCGCCTTGCGCATGGCGCCGGCCTGGCGCGGCGCAACCACCCCTGCAGGTGCAGAACACCCCGTGCGATTCGTCTCCAAATGACACCCAACTCCAACCGTTTCCGCAAACGCTTCGCATGACCCCAGCATGACCGCAGAATCCGCTCCAACCCGCCACCGCATTGCCGTCGCCGGCAGCAGCGGCCGCATGGGCCGCACGCTGATCGAGGCCATCGCCGCCGCACCGGATTGCCAGCTCGTGGGCGCGCTCGACCGTGCCGACTCGCCCGCCCTGGGTCAGGACGCCGGCGCCGCGCTGGGACTGTCGACAGGCGTGAGCGTCAGCGCCGATCTCGCGGTCGGCCTGCAAGGTGCACAGGTGCTGATCGACTTCACCCGGCCGCACGCCACGCTCGCGCATCTGGACGCTTGTCTCCAACACCGCGTGGCCATGGTCATCGGCACAACGGGGTTCGATGCTGTCGGGCTGGCGCGGATTCGCGCGGCGTCGGCGCATCTGCCCATCGTCATGGCGCCGAATATGAGCGTTGGCGTCAACGTCGTGCTCAAGCTGCTGGAGCAGGCCGGGCGCGCGCTGGCTGAGGGTTACGACATCGAAATCATCGAAGCGCACCACCGCCACAAAGTGGACGCACCTTCGGGCACCGCGCTGAACATGGGCGAGGTCGTGGCGCGGGCCGCCGGGCGCGACCTGAACCGCGACGCCGTCTGGGCGCGCCACGGCCAGACCGGCGAGCGAGAGCCGGGCAGCATCGGCTTCTCGGTGATTCGCGGCGGCGACATCGTTGGCGACCACACCGTACTCTTCGCCGGTGCCGGCGAGCGCATTGAAATCACCCACAAGTCCAGCAGCCGCGCCACCTACGCTGCCGGCAGCCTGCGCGCCGCGCGTTTCCTGGCTGGCAAGAGCAGCGGCCTGTATGACATGCAGGCCGTGCTCGGCTTCGACGGCTGAATCACCCAACCCAGGGAACGGCGCGATGGGTGGTCTCGCAGCATTCTGGCAAGAAGGCGACACGCTGATTCGCACCGTGGCCTTGTTGTTGCTGGCGATGTCGATGGCGAGCTGGTTCGTCATCTTGTGGAAGTTCGCCATGCTGGCCGCCGCGGCGCGCCGTGTGCCCCGCGCGATAGCGGCGTTCTGGGCCGCGCCACATCAGCAGGACGCCGCCGCCGCCGCGCTCGCGGCCGATCCGCAGGGCCTCACGGTGCAACTGGCCGACGTTGCCGCGCGTCTGTGCAATCCCTCGGTGAACCCCGCAGGAAGAGACGACGCCGCGCCGGCACCCGGCTGGCAGTCGCACCCCGACCGCGTGCGCCGCGAACTGCGTAGCGCCCTCAACGCCGCCAGCCACCAGCTCCACGCCGGCCATGTCTTGCTGGCCAGCGTCGGCAGCACCGCGCCCTTCGTCGGGCTGTTTGGCACCGTTTGGGGCATCTACCACGCGCTCACCACCATCGCCGCCACGCAGCAGGTCAGCATCGGCAAAGTGGCCGGCCCGGTGGGCGAAACCCTCATCATGACCGCCGCCGGCCTGGCCGTGGCCATTCCCGCCGTGCTGGCCTACAACGCCCTGGGCAAGCGCGCCCGCGCGCTGGACGCCGAGCTCGAAGGCTATGCCCTCGACCTGCAGCACTTGCTCAGCGGCGGGGCGGCGCCGCGTCATGTTGACGGCTCGGCATGACGCGCGGCGCTGATGCCCAGCGGCAACCGCACTCGCGCGAACCTTCACGCCTGGCGCTGCGATGCGCAGCTCCGGAGAACAGGCCATGAGCTTCGGCCGTTTCGATCGCGGCGTGGACGATGCGCCGATGAGCGACATCAACATGACGCCGCTCATCGACGTCATGCTGGTGCTGCTGGTGATTTTCATCATCACCGCGCCGCTGCTGGCAGGCCATATCGCCCTCGACCTGCCCAAGGTGGACACGGCGGCTTCGCGGCAGGCCCCGAAGAGCCTGTCGGTCTCCATCCAGAAAGATGGCAGGCTGTACTTGGGCGATCAGCCCACCACGCTAGGCGCACTCACCGCCCGGTTCGCCACCGCCGCCAAGGCTCGCGCCGACACCGAACTGCGCATTCGCGCCGATGCTGCAGCACCCTATGGCGACGTCGCGCAGGTCATGGGTGCCGCCCAGGGCGCAGGGCTCGACCGCATCGGCCTCGTCACCCAACCCGAAGTGGGCGCCTCCGCCGCGGCACAGTAGGCATCAGCTGCCACAAGCCTGCCGCAGCCCAGCCGGGCGAGCGGCATGGCCGCCAGGGTGCGTCCGGGGCGGATCAGGATGACGTCTGCACCCCTTCGATCTCCACCCTCACCTGCACCTTGTGGCTCAGGCCGCTGGGGTAGGCGCTCATGCCGAAGTCCATGCGATCGATGGTGGCCGTGGCAACGAAACCGGTGAGGTAGCCGCCCCAGGGTTTGGGCAAATAGGGCACCTTGCCAGCGCCTTCGAACCGGACATGAAAGACCACCGGCTTGGTCACGCCGCGCAGGGTCATGTCGCCATAGAGCAGTCCGCGATCCTGGTTTTGGGGCACATACTTGGTGCTGACGAAATGGATGTCGGGGTTGGCCTTGGCGTCGAAAAAGGCGGCTCCCTTGAGGTCGTCGTCACGCATCGGGAAAAAGGTGTCGAGGCCGTCCACCGGAACCGTGATGTCAGCCTTGTCGGCCTTGGGGTTCTTCGGGTCGAAGGTGTAGCTGCCGGTGACCTTCTTGAACACCCCGGTGAACAGCCCGATGCCGGCATGGCCGATGGTGAACTGCAAGCCGGAGTGGTCGGGGTCGACTTGGTAGCTGCCCGCCGGGCTGGCGTGCTGGCGGGCGTAGGCCTGAGGGGCCTGGGTCTGTGCTGCCCAGGTGGGGACGATCAGCGTCAAGGCTGTCGCGGTGGCCAGGGTGAGTCGGGCGACGAGGTGCATGAGAAAACTCCGTTTTGTGGGTGAGGCCGGGTGTGGCGTGGATCAAAAGACAGATGTTTCAGCCTTGGGGCGCGACCACCAGATGCACGTGGATGGGCAGCGCGGCCGCCACCACGCCGGTGTCGGCCCACGAGCCCGTGCCCAGACCGAAGGCCATGCGATTGATCTGGAAGTCGGCGTCCATCACCAGATTGGCGCCGGCCGGATGCGTCGTCACGAGCACGCGCAACGGCTGGGTTTTGCCCTTGACGGTGAACTGCCCCGTGAGCCAAAACTTCCCCGGGCCGGCCGGGGTGAAGCCGGTGGAGGTGAAGCGGTCCTGGGGATAGGCTTTCGCATCCAGCCAGTCGCTGCCGGTGAGCAGGTCGTCGGTCTGGCCGCTGCCTGCGTCCACGCTGGCGGCGTTGATGACAACGCTCACATGGCTCTTGGCCAGGTCGGTGGGCAGGAAATCCACCGCTGCCATCAGCGTCTTGAAATGGCCGTGCATCGCCACGCCCATTTGCGTGGCGCTGAAGTCCACCTTGGATGCGGGCAGCACCCGCGTGTAGGCAGTCTGGGCAAAGACAGGCGAGGCGGAGCCCATCGCGAAGAGCAGAGCGAGGCTGATGCGACCAAGCGCAGGGATCATGGCAAAAACTCCTAGCGGGATGAGCCGGGCAGCATGCGGGAGAGCACGCCGTCGCGGTCGATGAACTGGTGTTTCAGGGCGGCGGCCACATGGACCGCGACCAATGCAGCCAGGGTGTAGTTCAGCGTGGCATGCACCAGGACGAGCGCATGCGCCAGCGGTTTGCTCGTGGGCAGCAGCATGGGCAAGGCCAGCACACCCCACCAGACCACGCGCACGTCGGCCGCCGAGCTCAGCATCCAGCCCGACAGCGGGATGCCCAGAATCAGCACGTACAACAAACCATGCAGCCACTCAGCCACGCGCTGCTGCCAACGGGGGATCGATGCCGGCAACTCGGGCGGCCGATGTCCGGCGCGCCAGCCGAGGCGCAAGACCACCAGCAAGAGCACCGTGATGCCGAACCATTTGTGCCAGGCGTAGAGCTGCAGCTTGAGCACCGACAGCGGCAGCTCGCTCATGTACAGACCGAGCGGAAATAGCCCGAAGATCAGCAGCGCCACCAGCCAGTGCAGCGCCATGGCCGGCCAGGCATAGCGTCGAATGTGGGGCCTGCTTGCCATTTTCATGTTGTCGATGCCTCGGCAGCGGTCTGTTCGAAGGCGGCGCGCACGATGCGCAAACTGCGTTCTGCCTGGGCAGCGTCCTGCGCGCTCAGACGCCCGAACACGCGATGCAGGTGCGCGCCGTGGGCGGGGAAGACCCGTTCGAACACGCGCTGTCCGGCACGGGAGAGCCGCACGATCTGCCCGCGACCGTCGCTGGGGTCGGGCAGGCGCTGCACCAGTCCCTTGGCCAGCAGTCGATCGACCACGCCGGTCAGGGTGCCCTTGGTGATGAGCGTCTTGAGCCCGAGTTGTTTGGGATTCATACCCGCGGTATTGCCCAGGGTGGCAATGACGTCGAATTGCGCCGGGGTGAGCCCCAGGCTCAGCACATGCGCCGCCGAATGGCGCTCGAAAGCCTGGTATGTGCGAACGAGTTCACGCAGCAAGGGCAGGAAGGACGGCGGGGCAGGCATGGGGTTTGTGAGCAAAGCTCTAATCGTGATAATAGTTCGCACTAGAACTTTAAAGCGTGTAGGGTTATGGGCTTGCGCTTGCGACTTGCACGCTGTGACGGCCAAGGCAGGATTGGGCCTCGTGTTGGCGACGGTCCGCGTGTTCGACACGCGGTCGCCACCGGTGTTCCGCGGCGCCGCCGCGCCAGTCGCGCCACTAAGATGCAGCTTCACGCCGCCGCCATGGAGCCAGGGCTCCGCGCGGCCTTCAACCTGCAAGCTCCACGATGAACGAGAAGTACGATGCCAGCGCGGTGGAAGCCGCCGCGCAAACCCACTGGCAAGCCGCTGACGCCTACCGCGTGCGCGAAGACAAGCCCGGCACCAAGTTCTACGCCTGCTCCATGCTGCCCTACCCCTCGGGCAAGCTGCACATGGGGCATGTGCGCAACTACACCATCAACGACATGCTCACCCGTCATCTGCGCATGAACGGGTACAACGTGCTCATGCCCATGGGCTGGGACGCCTTCGGTCTGCCCGCGGAAAACGCGGCGATGAAAAACAAGGTGCCACCCGCCAAGTGGACCTACGACAACATCGCCACGATGAAAAATCAGATGCAGGCGATGGGGCTGGCCATCGACTGGTCGCGCGAGGTGGCCACCTGCTCGCCGGAGTACTACAAGTGGAACCAGTGGCTGTTCCTCAAGATGCTGGAGAAGGGCATCGCCGAGCGCCGCACCCAGGTGGTGAACTGGGACCCGGTCGACCAGACCGTGCTGGCCAACGAGCAGGTGATCGACGGCCGCGGCTGGCGCAGCGGCGCCGTGGTGGAAAAGCGCGAGATTCCCGGCTACTACCTCAAGATCACCGACTACGCCGAGGAACTGCTCGCCGCCGTGGCCGACCCCGAGAGCAAGAACTACCTCGTCGGCTGGCCCGAGCGTGTGCGGCTGATGCAGGAAAACTGGATCGGCAAGAGCGCCGGCGTGCGCTTCGCCTTCTCGCATGACATCCGCGACGCCCAGGGCGCGCTGATTCAGGACGGTCGCCTGTACGTATTCACCACGCGTGCCGACACCATCATGGGCGTGACCTTCTGCGCCGTGGCGCCCGAGCATCCGCTGGCGGCACACGCGGCAGCAGGCCGTGCAGAACTCGCCGCCTTCATCGAGCGCTGCCGGCAAGGCGGCACCACCGAAGCCGAACTCGCACTGAAAGAAAAAGAGGGCTTGCCCACCGGCCTGTCCGTCACCCACCCGCTCACAGGCGCCGACGTGCCGGTGTGGGTCGGCAACTATGTGCTGATGAGTTATGGCGACGGCGCCGTGATGGGCGTGCCGGCGCACGACGAACGCGATTTCGCATTTGCCAACAAGTACAACATTCCGATCAAGCAGGTCATTGAACGCCTGCTTGTATCCACGCCCGAATTACGTGCAATGTACCCACGGGAAACGCACGAGAGCTATTACTTCGACGCCAAGCTTTGGAAAGAGTGGTACGCCTCAAAAGGTGGGGATGATATTCAAGTAGTGAACTCGGGCAAGTATGACGGACTGAACCATGTGGAAGCAGTCGATGCTGTAGCCGCTGATCTCGCCGCCAAGGGCCTGGGCGAGAAAAAAACCACTTGGCGCCTGCGCGACTGGGGTGTGAGCCGCCAGCGCTACTGGGGCACGCCGATACCCATCATCCACTGCGACGCCTGCGGCGCCGTGCCCGTGCCGGAGCAGGACCTGCCGGTGGTGTTGCCGAACAACCTGATTCCCGACGGCAGCGGCAACCCGCTGGCGAAGTGCGTGGCGTTCGTCGACGTGGCTTGCCCGGCCTGCGGCCAGCCGGGCAAGCGCGAGACCGACACCATGGATACCTTCGTCGACTCGAGTTGGTATTTCATGCGCTACACCTGCGCCGACAACCACGGTGCCATGGTCGATGCCCGCACCGACTACTGGATGCCGATGGACCAGTACATCGGCGGCATCGAGCACGCCATCCTGCACCTGCTGTATGCGCGCTTCTGGACCAAGGTGATGCGCGATCTCGGCCTGATCCGGGCCGACGAGCCCTTCCAGCGATTGCTGACCCAGGGCATGGTGCTCAACCACATCTACTCGCGCAAGAGCGCGCAAGGCGGCATCGAATACTTCTGGCCGCACGAGGTGGAGAACGTGCTCGACACGCACGGCAAGATCATCGGCGCGAAGCTCAAAAGCGACGGCTCGGCGGTGGACTACGGCGGCGTCGGCACCATGAGCAAGAGCAAGAACAACGGCGTCGATCCGCAGGATTTGATCGACCGCTACGGCGCCGACACCGCACGCCTGTTCACCATGTTCGCCGCCCCGCCCGAAGCCACGCTGGAATGGAACGACGCCGCGGTGGAAGGCTCGCATCGCTTCTTGAAGCGGGTGTGGGCGTTCGGCCTCAAGTTGCAGGGCCTGCCCCCCAGTGGGGCAGAGCCTGCCGAGGCCACACGCAAACTGCGCCGCGAGTTGCATCAAACCCTGCAGCAGGTGAGCTTCGATTACGGGCGCATGCAATACAACACGGTGGTCTCGGGCGCGATGAAGCTGCTCAACGCCCTGGAGGGCGCCGACACGGCCGCTCCGGGCATGCCTGCCGCGCTGCGTGAGGGCTTCGGCATTCTGCTGCGCGTGCTCTACCCCGCCACGCCGCACATCGCCCATGCGCTGTGGCAGGACCTTGGCTACGCCGAGCAGCACGGGGATCTGCTCGACGCACCCTGGCCGCAGGTGGACCCCGCCGCCTTGGTGCAGGACACGGTGGAACTGATGCTGCAGATCAACGGCAAGCTGCGCGGCGCACTGCACGTGCCGGCCAACGCCGACAGGAGCGTGATCGAAGCGGCCGCGCTGACCAGCGCCGAGTTCGCCAGGTTCGGCGAAGGCCATGCGGCGAAGAAGGTCGTGGTCGTGCCCGGGCGCCTGGTGAACGTGGTGGTGTGAACGGCGATCCGACGGACGCAGTCGACCCAGCGACAATATGGCCATGACGCGACGCTTCGCTACGTGCATTCTCGCCCTGTTGACCACGCTGTGGCTGGCCGGTTGCGGTTTCCACCTGCGCGGCTCCACCAATCTGGCGTTTTCGACCTTGGCGGTGCAAGGGCCGGGCGGGCCCCTGCTCATCGACCTCAAACGCCAGATCGCCAGTACCACGAGCGCCCGCATCGCCAACGACCCGAAGCAGGCGCAAGCCATTTTCACCCTGCTCTCCGACAGTCCGACGCAAACCGCGGTGGCCTACAACGCCGACGGTACCGTGGCGCAATACCAGTTGCGTGAAACCGTCAGCTTTCAACTCACGACACCGGCCGGCCAGGTGCTGATTGCGCCCACCACCATCAGCCAGAGCAGCAGCCTGAGTTACAGCACTTCAGCCACACTGGCCAAGGCCAACGAGGCCGACCTGCTCTATCGCGGCATGCGGCAAGACATCATCAACCGCATCATGTTCCAGCTCTCCACGGTGAAGCGCGCGCCTCTGCCCGCGGCTCCAGCTTCCGCGCCCTGAGCGACCCGTTCGCGGTCGATTCCAACAGCATGCAGATCCGCGCCGACCAGTTACAAGCCCGTCTGGACGCCGGTCTGCGCGGTCCCTACACCGTGTTTGGCGACGAACTGCTGCTGGTGAACGAGGCAGTGGATGCGATTCGCGCCAGCGCCCAGGCGCAGGGCTACACCACGCGCGAGCAACACCAGGTCGAGCGCGGCTTCGACTGGGACGTGCTGCTGGCGCAAAGCCGCGAACTCAGCCTGTTTGGCGAGCGCAAGCTGATTGAAATTCGACTGCCCACCGGCAAACCCGGCCGCGACGGCGCCCAGGCCCTGGCGGCCCTGGCGCAGGAGACCAGCGCCGATGTGCTGATGCTGGTGCTGTTGCCGCGACTGGATGCCGCCACACAGAAATCGGACTGGTTCAGCCGCCTGGTCGACGCCGGCGTCGCGGTGCGGGTGGACAGCATCGAAGCCGACCAGCTCGGCGCCTGGATGCGCACCCGTCTGGCGCGCCACGGTCTGCGCATGCCCAGCGGCGCCGCCGGCCAGGCCTGCCTGGACATGCTGGTGGCGCGCACCGAAGGCAATCTGCTCGCAGCACATCAGGAAGTGGAAAAACTCGCGCTGTTGGTGCCGCCCGGCGAACTGGATCCGGCGCAAGTGGAAGACCTGGTGCAGGGCGCGGCGCGCTACAGCGTGTTCCGCCTAGGCGAAGGCGTGCTCGCCGGCGACCTGCCGCGCCTGCTGCGCATGCTCGAAGGTCTGCAGGGCGAGGGCGTGGCGCCGGTGCTGGCGCATTGGTCGCTGGCCGAGGAGGTGCGCGCCTGGCTGCGCCTGCGCCAGGGGCTCGAGGCGGGCGAGAACTTCGCCGCGCTGGCGCGCGCCAACCGCATCTGGGGGCCGAAGGAAAAGCTGCTGCAGCGCGCCTTGCCGCACCTCGGGCTGCCGCTGCTGGAGGGCTTGTTGTTGCGCGCCGCGGCCTGTGATCGCGCGATCAAAGGATTGCGCCCGCCCGGCATTCCGCACGAGCCCTGGGAGGCGGTACGCCATCTCGCGCTCGCCATGGCGCAAGCCGCGGCCCCTTTGCCCGCTGCCAGCCCGCACGGCGCCAGACTGGTGCTGCTGGCGGCGGACTGAAGCCCCGCGCGTTGGCGTTCGGCCCGCCCCCAAAGTGGTCGGGCGACGCGCCCCAGGATCTGCAGGGCGCACTCGGCACCATGCGCAGAGGCCGGAGGCGCCTCCTGACAGCAGGATACCCAAGGTGTTGCTCCAGCGGGAATTTCTGGCTCCTCGGCGATTCAGAGTGCCAAGCACGCCGATTCCATGTCATCACCTTGCCCACCATGCTGCCCTTGCGTCGTTCCCTTTTTGTCCACCTCGGTCTGGTCTGCCTGTGCGGCTTGACCCAGGCACAGGCTACTCCCCGCCCCCTATTCACCGGAGTCGGCCCCGACGACGTGATGCGCGCGCTGCCGCGCACATGGGGCGCTGGGGCCGCGCTGGTCGGCCCCAGCGCCCTGCGAGTCCCGCTGGCCAAGGCCTGGGCGCAGCAATTGCGTGGCGTGGTCGCCGTGTTGCAGGCGCTGGACCAGGGGCAGGTGCCCCCAGCCAGGCCCGGCGTAGGCAAGCTGTGCGGCACCGCGCATGGGACGGGTGACGCGACCTCGGTGTGCGCCCCATGGGCCGCCTCGCGGCATGTGCTCGGCATCGCCCTGGCGGGTGCGCAGGACTTCGAGAAACTGCGCTTCCCCGGCGTCGACGGCGCCTATCCTGCGCCAACCGCGCGGGCCGTCCTGCAGGGCGCCAGCTTCATCGGCGCGCAGGGCAGCCGCGTGCTGCTGGTGAATCTCGGCGCCACGCCGATTCGGGTGGATCTGGGCAATTGGGTGAACGCCCGAGCCGCCTTGCACCAGGCCTGGCTGCGCCGACCCAAAGCATCGGGCGACGCCACCCTGGAGCACCGGGTCAGACCGCTCGTCCTGCAGCCCGTCACGCTGCCGCCCGAGTCGATCAGTGTGGTGGGGTGAAGCTTCGGAGGCCAGGCGTCAAACGGCGCCGATCCAGTCCTGTAGCGTGGCCAGGTCGACGCAGCCGGTCCAGGCCAGCCGCCCGACATGGCCGCTTGCCGGGGCTTGCGGTTCGCCCAGCCCGTCGAGCAGCGCCAAAGCGCCGGGGAAGGCCTCGCCGGCGGTGTAGCTACCGGTGGTGATCACGGTTGGCAGCCCGGCGCCGAGGGCGGCTCGCAGGCCATTGGCCGAGTCCTCGAAGGCCAGGCATTGTTGCGGATCCAGGCGCAAGCGCTCCAGCACCCAGGTGTAGATGCCCGGATCGGGTTTTTTGCGCGGCACTGCATCGCCGGCGCCGATGCACGCGAACATCGCCATGCCGTTCGCGCCCAGCGTGGCACGCAGCAGGGCTTCGACGTTGTCGGGCGTGGTGGTGGTGGCAATGGCCAGGCGCAGACCGGCGTCGCGTGCCTCCAGCAGCAGGCGCCGCACACCGGGACGCAGGGCGATGCCGCCATCGGCCACGAGGCGCACATAATGCGCGGTCTTGCGGCGGTGCAGCTCGGCAATCAACGCGGCGGCGTCCGGCCCTCGTGCGGCCTGCGGATCGACCTCCTTCCAATACGCCAGCAGGCGTTCCTTGCCGCCGGTGATGGCGAGCAGGCGACCGTAGGTGGGCATGTCCCAGTGCCAATCCTGACCGGCGTCGGCAAACGCCTGGTTGAAGGCGATGCGGTGGCCGTCGCGCTCGGTTTCGGCAAGCGTGCCGTCGACGTCAAAAATCAGGGCTTGGAGTGTGTTCATGGCGGCATTCGGAGAAGCGGCCCGACGCGCCGGGCCGCCCCAAGGGAAGGGCGCCCCTACGAGGGGGCAGCGAACAAGGTGAGCGCGAGGCGTTCAGGCCTCGTCCTTCCATTTGATCGAGCAGCCGATGCTGGGGACTTGCTCCTCGGGGCCGATGCCAGTTGCGGTGATCTGCTTCATGGCCTCGAACAGGTCGCGGCGCACGTCGGGCGTGGCGGCCTGCTTGCGCGAAGCGTCGAGCTGGCCGCGGTACTGCAGCTTCAAATCGGCGTTGAAGCCGAAGAAGTCGGGCGTGCAGACGGCGCCATAGGCGCGGGCAACTGCCTGTGATGCGTCGTAAAGGTAGGGGAAGCCGAAGCCGTGCTGCGCGGCGAACGACTGCATGTGGTCGAACGAGTCCTCGGGGTAGGCGGCCACATCGTTGCTGCTGATGGCCACGGTGTGCACGCCCAGGGCGCGCAGTTCGCGCGCATCGCGCACCATGCGATCGGCAACAGCCTGCACGTAGGGGCAGTGGTTGCAGATGAACATGACCAGGGTGCCGTTGGGGCCGCGCACATCGGACAGGCTCCAGATGCGTCCATCCACACCGGGCAGGGAAAAATCAGGCGCGGCGAAGCCGCGTTGCAGAGGGTCGGCGGTGGCTGCCATGGGAATCTCCTGGTGCGGGATTCGGGGCGCGCCGTCCAGACGACAACCCCGGCGCAAGGCCGGGGTTGAGGGCTGCGCGACGCAGCGCGTCGTGACTGTGAATGGTCAGTTGACCTTGGGATCGAGCCGGCCCTTTTCGTACAGGCCGACCATGTCGTCGAGGTTGATCGGCTTGATCTTCGAGGCGTTGCCTGCGGTGCCGAAGGCTTCGTAGCGTGCCTTGCAGATGTCTTTCATCGCCTTGGTCGAGGCGATGAGGAATTTGCGCGGATCGAACTCCTTCGGGTATTCGGCGAGAAACTTGCGCGTGGCGCCGGTGGAGGCCATGCGCAGGTCGGTGTCGATGTTGACCTTGCGCACGCCATGCTTGATGCCCTCGACGATTTCTTCCACCGGCACGCCGTAGGTTTCGCCCATGTCGCCGCCATAGGTGTTGATGATTTTCAGCCACTCCTGCGGCACCGAGGACGAGCCATGCATCACCAGATGGGTGTTGGGGATGCGGGCGTGGATGTCCTTGATGCGGCCGATGGCGAGGATGTCGCCGGTCGGCGGGCGGGTGAATTTGTAGGCGCCATGGCTGGTGCCGATGGCGATGGCCAGCGCGTCCACATGGGTGTTCTTCACAAAGTCGGCGGCCTCTTCAGGATCGGTCAGGAGCTGGCTGTGGTCCAGCGTGCCTTCGGCGCCGATGCCGTCTTCCTCGCTGGCGGTGCCGGTTTCCAGCGACCCCAGGCAGCCCAGCTCGCCTTCGACCGAGACGCCGCAAGCGTGCGACATGTCCACGGTGCGGCGGGTGACGTCGACGTTGTACGCGTAGGTGGTCGGGGTCTTGCCGTCAGTGCCCAGCGAGCCGTCCATCATCACCGACGAGAAGCCGAGCTGGATGGAGCGCTGGCACACGCCGGGGCTGGTGCCGTGATCCTGGTGCATGACCACGGGGATGTGCGGCCACTCTTGCACCGCGGCCTCGATGAGGTGGCGCAGGAAGTGCGCGCCGGCGTACTTGCGGGCACCGGCGGAGGCCTGCAGGATGACGGGCGCGTCAGTCTCGTCGGCCGCTTCCATGATGGCGCGCACCTGCTCGAGGTTATTGACGTTGAAGGCAGGAACGCCATAGGAATGCTCGGCGGCGTGGTCGAGCAATTGACGCAGTGAAATGAGGGCCATGACGGACTCCGGGATGGAAAAAAGGATTGGGGTCGTGACAGCGGATTCAGGACAAGGGGGTGCGTGAACGCTGTTGCAAGATGTCGAAAGCCGGCAGGGTCTTGCCCTCCAACACCTCGAGGAATGCGCCCCCGCCGGTAGAGATGTAGCCGATTTTGTCGGTGATGCCGTACTTGGCGATCGCTGCCAGGGTGTCGCCACCACCGGCAATGGAGAAGCCCGTGCCTTCGGCGATGGCCGTGGCCAGGGTCTTGGTGCCGTTGGCGAAGGCGTCGAACTCGAACACGCCCACCGGGCCGTTCCAGACGATGGTGCCTGCTGCCTTGAGCTTGGCTGCCAGTTTGGCCGCGGTCTTGGGGCCGATGTCGAGGATCAGATCGTCAGCGGCCACGTCCCTGGCGTCTTTCACCGTGGCTGCGGCCGTGGCACTGAACTGCTTGGCCACGACCACGTCTTCGGGAATGGGCACTTCGGCGCCGCGCGCCTTCATCTTGTCCATGACCAGGCGGGCGGCGTCGAGAAGGTTGGGTTCGGCCAGGCTCTTGCCGATCGGCAACCCGCAGGCCAGCATGAAGGTGTTGGCAATGCCACCGCCCACGATGAGCCCGTCGACCTTGTCGGCCAGGCTTTGCAGGATGGTGAGCTTGGTGGACACCTTGGAGCCGGCGACGATGGCCAGCAGCGGCCGTGCCGGATCGGCCAAGGCACGGTTGACGGCGTCGATCTCGGCCGCAAGCAGCGGTCCGGCGCAGGCGATGGCCGTGTACTTGGCGATGCCGTAGGTGCTGGCTTCGGCGCGGTGCGCCGTGCCGAAAGCGTCGTGCACGAAGATATCGGCGAGCTTGGCCATTTTTTGCGCCAGGATGTCGTCGTTCTTCTTCTCACCTTTGTTCAGGCGGCAGTTCTCCAACAGCACCACCTCGCCGGGGCGCAACTCGAAGCTGCCGTCCACCCAGTTGCGCACCAGGGGGACGGGGCGGCCCAGCAGCTCGGACAGGCGCTTGGCCACCGGGGCGAGCGAGTCCTCGGGTTTGAACTCACCCTCGGTCGGGCGCCCCAGGTGGGAGGTGACCATCACGGCGGCGCCTGCGTTCAGCGCCATGCGGATGGCCGGCACGGATGCGCGCACGCGGGTGTCTTCGGTGATGGCGCCTCGGTCGTTCAGCGGCACATTCAGGTCGGCGCGAATGAACACGCGCTTGTCCTGGGCAAGGCCGCGCTGACAGACTTCTTCAAAGGTCAGGATGTGCATGGGGCTGCTTCTCGGGGGTCATGAAGGCCGCCGCGCGCCGCAGCGAACGGTCGCGCCGGCGCAGATCAGTGGGAGGCGACATGCTTGACGAAGCGCATCATGTTGCAGGTGTAGCCGTATTCGTTGTCGTACCAGGCCACGACCTTGACGAAGGTGGAGTCGAGCGCGATGCCGGCCTCGGCATCGAAAATCGACGGCATGGAGCAGCCGCGGAAGTCGGTGGATACCACCTTCTCGCTGGTGTAGCCGAGCACGCCCTTGAGCGGGCCGTCGGACGCCGCCTGCATCGCCTTGCAGATGTCGGCGTAGCTGGCCTCCCGGTTCAGCTCGACGGTGAGGTCGACCACCGAGACGTCGGAGGTGGGCACGCGGAAGGCCATGCCGGTGAGTTTTTTGTTCAGTTCGGGCAGCACCACGCCCACCGCCTTGGCCGCGCCGGTGCTGGACGGAATGATGTTTTCCAGAATGCCGCGACCGCCGCGCCAGTCCTTGCTCGACGGGCCGTCCACGGTCTTCTGCGTCGCGGTGGCGGCGTGCACCGTGGTCATCAGGCCGCGCTTGATGCCGAAGCTGTCGTTCAGCACCTTGGCCACCGGGGCCAGGCAGTTGGTGGTGCAGGAGGCGGCGGAAACGATGGCTTCTCCGGCGTATCTGGCGTGGTTCACACCGTAGACGAACATGGGCGTGGCGTCTTTCGAGGGAGCCGACTGCACCACCTTCTTGGCGCCGGCGTCGATGTGCTTCTGGCAGGTGTCGAGCGTGAGGAAGAAGCCGGTGGCCTCGATCACGACATCGGCCTTGACCTCGTTCCACTTCAGATTGGCGGGATCGCGCTCGGCGGTGAGGCGGATTTTCTTGCCATTGACCACCAGATGGCTGCCCTCGACCGCGACGGTGCCGTCGAAGCGTCCATGCACCGAGTCGAACTGCAGCATGTAGGCGAGATAGCCGGGTTCGAGCAGGTCGTTGATGGCGACGATTTCAAGATCGCTGAACTCGGCTTCTTGCGCCACGGCACGGAACGCCATGCGTCCGATGCGGCCAAAACCATTGATGGCAACGCGAATGGTCATCGAAATACTCCTGGTTGGATGGGGGAAGGTTGGGAGGGGGAGACGGTGGGATCGAGAAGGCGGGAAGGACGCGGATGATGGTGCGCTGACTCAGGCCAGGCAGCGTTGCGGTGCGCTGCTGGCCACGGCTTCAGCCACGGCGGCAAGGGTCGTGATGACGCGGCCCGGTGCAGCCTGGGCGATGGGGTTGCCGAGGTTGTAGCCATAGGGTACGGCCCAGACGGCGACGCCGGCGGCGCGCGCAGTGTCGACGTCGATCTGCGAATCGCCGACGAACAGCGCGCGGCTTGCCGGCACCTTGAACGCGTCGAGGCAGTAGCGCACGGGCAGCGGATCGGGCTTCTTTCTGGCCAGGGTGTCGCCGGCAATCACCATGTCGAAGAACGGGCGAATCTGGTGTGCCATCAGCACGGTGTTGGTGAAACGCTGTTCCTTGTTGGTGACCACCGCCATGCGCACCTCGGCCTGGCGCAGCGTGCGCAGCGTCTCCAGCACCTGCGGATACAGCCGGCTGCGTGTGCCGCAGCGTTGCTCGTAGAACACGGTGAAGC
Organism: Burkholderiales bacterium; assembly: GCA_013044035.1. GTDB lineage: Bacteria > Pseudomonadota > Gammaproteobacteria > Burkholderiales > Burkholderiaceae_C > Thiomonas_A. The sequence continues at coordinate 17,545 of JABEVE010000017.1, read as the reverse complement.
GCGGCATGAGCCGATCCATGGTGCCTGTGCGGCGCAAGGTGCCGGTTTCGAGCTGCGTGGCATGGGCGTAGGCCTGGGTCATCAGTTCGCGGGTGCCGTGGCCGATCCAGGTGGCGATCAAATCTTCGGCCACTTCGGGCAGGGATTGCTCGCGCAGCAGGTCGTTGACGGCATCGGCAATCTCCGGCGCGGTCTGCACCAGCGTGCCGTCGAGGTCGAACATCACCAGATCGAACATGGTCCGTGCCCGCTGCTCAATTCATCGAGCGCACGACATTGCCGTCTTCCGACTCGTGCCGCGCGGCGTGCATGCGCAGTACGGCCTGAGCCACGTCGGCGGTGTGCTCGGGGGTGATCTTGAAGTGCTTGTACAGATCGGACGCCGGGGCCGATTCGCCGAAGGTGGCGATGCCCACCACGCCGCCGGACAGGCCGACGTACTTGCGCCAGAAGTCGGGCTGTGCCGCTTCCACCGCAACACGCGGCACGAACAGCGGCAGCACAGTGTTGCGGTAGGCCTCGTCCTGGCGATCGAAGGCGGCGGTGCAGGGCATGGACACCACGCGCGCGGCCACGCCAGCGGCCTCAAGCAGCTTCTGCGCCATGAGCGCGATTTCCACTTCCGAGCCGGTGCCGATCAGCACCACTTGGGGTTTGCCGGAGGCTTCGGCCAGGATGTAACCACCACGCGCGATGTGGGCCTCGGCGCCTTCGGGGTGCGGACTCGACATCACATTCTGGCGCGACAACAGCAAGGCGCTCGGTCCGGTCATGCGCTCGACGGCGCATCTCCAGGCCACGGCGGTTTCGAGCACGTCGCCCGGACGCCAGACGTCGAGGTTCGGAATCAGGCGCAAACTCGGCGCCTGCTCCACCGCTTGGTGGGTGGGGCCGTCTTCGCCCAGGCCGATGGAGTCGTGCGAGAACACATGCACCACGCGCTGCTTCATCAGCGCGCTCATGCGCACGGCGTTGCGGGAGTAGTCGGAGAACATCAGGAAGGTGCCGCCGTAGGGCAGGAAGCCCATGTGCAGTGCCATGCCGCTCATCATTGCGGCCATGCCGAATTCGCGCACGCCGTACGACAGGTAGTTCACCACCTCGCCGCTCTTGGCCTGGGCCCACGGCTTGGAGTCCTTGACCGCGGTGAGGTTGGAGCCGGTGAGGTCGGCCGAGCCGCCGAACATGCCGGGCAATGCGGGAACCAGGGTTTCGAGCGCGATCTGCGACGACTTGCGCGTGGCGGTGGGCGCGGTGACGGCACGGGCCCTGGCGTAGAGGGCCTTCACGGTCTCGGCCCAGTTGGCGGGCAGGTCGCCGGCCATGCGGCGCTTGTATTCGGCGGCAAGGGCCGGATGAGCTTTCGCGTAGGCGGCGAAGCGCTGGTTCCAGTCGGCCTCCAGTTTGGCGCCGTGGGGTTTGGCGTTCCAGGCGTCGTAGATGTCCTGCGGGATCTCGAACGGCGCGTACTCCCAGCCCAGCGCCCGGCGCGTGGCTTCGGCCTCGCTGGCGCCGAGGGCGGAGCCGTGCGCGTCGTGCGAGCCCGCCTTGTTGGGCGAGCCCCAGCCGATCGTGGTGCGGCAGATGATGAGGGTCGGCTTGTCGCCGCAGGTCTTGGCCTCGGCGGTGGCGCGCTCCACCGCCAGCGCGTCGTGGCCGTCGATCGGGCCGATCACGTTCCAGCCGTAGGACTGGAAGCGCAGCGCGGTGTTGTCGGTGAACCAATGCTCGACATGGCCGTCGATCGAGATGCCGTTGTCGTCGTAATAGGCGATGAGCTTGTTCAGCTTGAGCGTGCCGGCGAGCGAGCACACCTCGTGGCTGATGCCCTCCATCAGGCAGCCGTCACCCAGGAACACATAGGTGTGGTGGTTGACGATCTCATGTCCCGGCTGGTTGAACTTGCGCGCCAGCAAGTGCTCGGCGAGGGCCATGCCCACGGCATTGGCCAGGCCCTGGCCCAGTGGCCCGGTGGTGGTTTCCACGCCCGGGGTGTAACCGACTTCGGGGTGCCCCGGGGTCTTGCTGTGCAGTTGGCGGAAACGCTTGAGCTCACCGATGGGCAAGTCGTAGCCGGTGAGATGCAGCAGGGCGTAGATCAGCATCGAGCCGTGGCCGTTGGACAGCACGAAGCGGTCGCGGTCGGGCCAGTGTGGGTTGGCCGGGTTGTGGTGCATGTGGTTGCGCCACAGCACCTCGGCAATATCGGCCATGCCCATGGGGGCTCCAGGGTGGCCGCACGTGGCCGCCTCGACACCGTCGATGGCGAGGAAGCGGATGGCGTTGGCCAGACGGCGACGCTGGGTCGGGTCGATGACGGGGAACAGTTCGTTGTGCGCGTTCATGGGAGTTCTCGCGAAGGGGATGTTGGGCGTGCCGGCGTTTCAGCCAGCGCGGCGCTTGATGTCCATCAGGCGCAGGATCATGGGAGTGAAAATCAGCTGCATCGCCAGGCCCATCTTGCCGCCGGGCACCACCAGGGTGTTGGGGCGGGTCATCCAGGAGTCGTGCAGCATGGAAATGAGATAAGGGAAGTCGATGCCATGTGGATCGGCGAAGCGAATCACCACCATGCTCTCGTCCAGGGTCGGGATGTCTTTGGCAATAAAAGGGTTGGATGTATCCACCGTGGGCACGCGCTGGAAGTTCACATGGGTGCGTGAGAACTGGGGCGTGATGTGGTAGATGTAGTCCGGCATGCGCCGCAGGATGGTGTCCATCACCGCCTCCTGCGAATAGCCGCGCTGGACCTGATCACGGTGGAGTTTTTGCACCCACTCCAGGTTGATGATGGGCACCACGCCCACCAACAGATCGACCTGTTTGGCCACGTCGATGGTGCCGTCGGCGTAACCGCCATGCAAGCCTTCGTAGAACATCAGGTCGGAACCTTGAGCGATGTCTTTCCAATCGGTGAAGTTGCCCGCCTCGACACCGTATTCGGTCGCCTCGGCTGCGTCATGGATATATTTTCGCACCTTGCCGCTGCCTGTCGCGCCATAGGTCCTGAACAAATCTTCCAGTTCGCCCAACAGGTTGGCGTCAGGTCCGAAATGGCTGAAATTGAGATTGCCGGCCGCCTCCCGGCTTTTCATTTCTTCGCGCATCTCCATCCGGTTGAACTTGTGGAAGGAGTCCCCCTCGATGATCTGCGCGGTGAGCTTCTCGCGGCGGAAAATGTGCTGGAAGCTGCGCATCACCGTGGTGGTGCCGGCTCCCGACGAGCCCGTGATGGCAATGATGGGGTGTTTGGCTGACATGGCGTGGGTGGAGAGGAGAAAAATCTGGAAAACCGCAGGGCAGCCCGCGCCAACAAGACTATGGGCGGACGGAAGTGGTGGTCTGCGGTCTGGGCTGGTTCGGGCAACGGGTTGAATGACGGATGCCGAGGGAGGCAGCCGGATCAGACCCGCACGTCGTCGCTGCTGTAGAGCGAGCGGTCCTTGAACAGCGGAGAAGCAAAGGGTTTGTCAGCACCGCAATCGTATTCGCGGTGATAGCGCACCAGACGCTCGATCTCGTTCCTGGAGCCCAGCATCACCGGTACGCGCTGGTGCAGTGCGCTGGGTTGCACGTCGAGAATGCGTTCGCGCCCAGTGGACGCGGCGCCGCCTGCCTGTTCAATGATGAAGCCGATGGGGTTGGCTTCGTACATCAGGCGCAGGCGTCCTGGCTTGCCCGGATCTTTCGCGTCTTTGGGATACATGAAAATCCCGCCGCGCATCAGGATGCGGTGCACATCGGCCACCATCGAGGCAATCCAGCGGGTGTTGAAGTCGCGGCCGCGATCGCCGGTCTTGCCGGCCTTGCATTCGGCCACATAGCGCTGCACCGGCGGCTCCCAGAATCGCTCGTTGCTGCTGTTGATGGCGTACTCATTGGTGTCCTCGGGAATCCAGAGGTTGGGATGGGTGAGGACGAAATTGCCGATTTCGCGGTCGAGGGTGAAGCCGTGCGTGCCCTTGCCCACAGTGATGACCATCATGGTCGAGGGGCCGTAGATGGCGTAGCCGGCAGCCACCTGTTCCGTCCCGGGGCGGAGGTAATCGGCCACGGTGGGATCGCCGATCCGGGTGTGGCGCAGCACCGAGAAAATCGTGCCGACCGAGACATTGACATCGATGTTCGAGGAGCCATCGAGCGGATCGAACACCAGCATGTAGGGGCCGCGCTCGAACTCCTTGGGCAGGGTGTAGGGATCGTCCATTTCCTCGGAGGCCATGCCCGCCACCAGACCACCCCATTCACAGGACTGGATCATGGCATCGTTCGACAACACGTCGAGCTTCTTCTGCACTTCGCCTTGCACGTTCTCGCTGCTCAGCGAGCCAAGGAAGCCGCCCAGGGCTCCCTTGGCCGTCATCGAGGCGATGGCCTTGACCGCGGCGGTGACGTCGATCAGCAAGGCGGCCAGATCGGCCTGGTCCTCAGCGCCGCGGAGCTGCTCGATGAGGAATTTGGAAATGGTGGTGCGGCCTTGCTGCATGGTGGGACTCCAGGTTCGTCTCGGGTTGGCAGGGCCCGTCGTGGTTCGATCCCGCGGTTTCCCGCGGATCCGTGAGGCCGCACAAGGCACGCCCAACTTGGCGCAACCGGTTGCGGGGCATGGTTCGTGGCCTGGGCTGGTGCAATCCTCCTGGCTGGATCGTTGCCGGTCGTTGGGTGTTGCCTTGTTCGTCCCCAGTTCTGCGCCCGACGATCAGCGAGAGCCCGACGGCTGACGCCCCTGAACGCGGTCGGCTCCGAACTGCTTTTTCAAAGGCCATGAGCCGCCTCGTCGCGAGGTGGCTCGGGATTCAGGGCCCTTGAAAAAGCCCGCAGTCAGAATTAACGGAGACTCGCATGAACAGAACACAGCGACTGCGGTAAATGCCCATTGGTTGCCCTTTGAGCCCGTTCACAACGGTTCGGGCGCGGCTTCATGTTTTGAGCGCTGCCCGGATGCCATCAGATTGCCGCTGTTTTGGGTGCAACAGCCGTGCGAACAACTATAAGCCCGCAATGACTTAAGGTAAATTCACAATTTCTTGATTCTCAATTCAGAATTTCTGATGAAAAACATCACCCTGCGTCAGTTGCGCGTGTTTGTGGCCGCGGCCCGCCACCTCAATTTCGGCAAGGCGGCGAAGGACCTGCACCTGACGCCGCCGGCCATTTCCATGCAGATCCGCGATCTGGAGCTGCAGGTGGGTCTGCCGCTGTTCGAGCGCAACGGCAAATCCGTCAGCCTCACCATGACTGGAGAATACCTGTTGGTGTATGCGCGGCGCATGCTGTCGACCCTCAAGGACGCCGAGGACGCGCTGGCCCGATTCCGCGGCCTGGAGTCTGGTCGACTGACCATCGGCATGGTGAGCACGGCGAAGTATTTCGTGCCGCGCCTGCTCAAGCTGTTTCGCGAAGAGCATCCGCACATCGAGGCGCGGCTGGTGGTGGGCAATCGGGAGCAACTGGTGGCGCAGATGCAGCGCAATGACCTGGACCTGGCCATCATGGGCCGTCCGCCGCGCGAAATAGCGACCCGGGCCGAGCCGTTCGCGGCGCACCCGCTGGGCATCGTCTGCGCGCCCGATCATCCACTGATGTTCGGCGAGCAGAGCCCGGCCAGCGCGTTGGCCAACTATGGCTTCATCATTCGCGAGAGCGGCTCAGGGACGCGCGCCGCGATGGAGGAATACCTGCAGGAATATCGGGTGGACATTCGCACCGAAATGGAGCTGGCGAGCAACGAGACCATCAAGCAGACGGTGATGTCGGGCATGGGCATCAGCTTCCTGTCGCTGCACAGCATCGGCATGGAACTGCGCACCAGCATGATCGGTGTGCCCGACCTGGAGGGCCTGCCGCTGGTGCGGCGCTGGCATGTGGTCAATACCTCGAGCAAGATGCTTTCGCCTTCGGCCGAAGCCTTTCGCTATTTCGTGCTGGAGCATGGCGAGACTTACCTCGCGCGCGAGTTCGGCAGCATGCAACCGCAGGGATCGCCGGCTGTCATGGAGCCGGCCACACCACCGCCTGCCATCAGTCCAGCGGAGCTCGAGCCGTCAGTGCCGCCAGCAGCGCCAGCGGCGCCGTTTCAGCGCGCAAAACCCGTGGCCCGAGGCTGACGGCGACAAAACCCGCGCTTTGCGCCCACGCGATTTCGTCCGGGCCCAGTCCGCCCTCGGGGCCACTGAGCGCCAGCAGGTTCTGGCTGCCTGTCAACCCTGCGGCCCAGGTGGCGAAGGGCAGAGCATGGCCATCGCCGGGGGCCGCCAGCAGGCAGCGTCCAGCAGCGCCAGAACCGTCGCCTGCTGCTGGCAGGCCGGCCAACCAGGCGTCGAGGCGCGTGGGCACGGCGATGTGTGGCAAGCGGTTGCGGCCGCATTGCTCGCAGGCCGCTTGTGCTACGGCCTGCCAGTGGGCGGCGCGGCGCGCGGCGCGCTCGCCGTCCAGTCGCAGCACCGATCGCGCGGTCACCAGCGGTTGCACCTGCGCGGCGCCGAGTTCGGTGGCCTTTTCTGCCAACCAGTCCATGCGTTCATTGGCCGGCATGCCCACGGCCAGGGTCACATGGGTAGGCAGTTCACGCTCGACTGCGACATGGCGCAGAAGCTCGACCCGCGCCGCAGGTGGCGGGCTGACCAGGACACTCGGCCACTCACCACCGAGACCGTCGAACACGGTGAGATCGTCGCCGACACACAGGCGCAGAGCTTGTACATGGCGCACGACGTCACGCGGCAAATCGAGCGAGCCGGCCGATAGCGGCCCGGGCAGGAACAAGCGGGCCATGTAGAGGGACGCCATGGATCTGCGGGGTGCGCGCAGATCGTGCGCGCCAGGCTCAGGCCCGCAACAAGTCCAGCAGCGTGACCGTGTCGGCGCTGAACTGCGCGATGCCTTCCGCGAGCTTGGCGCTGCTCATCGGGTCGGCGCCAAGCGCGGCGGCGAACTGGGCTTGGGTCAGTGGCAGTGGCGCGTCATCTTCCGGGGTTCCGGCGTTGCGCGGGTCGAGTTGCCGTGGCATGGGCGCGGTGGATTCGGCCAGCGCGTCCAGCAAGGCCGGTGACACGGTGAGCAGATCGCAGCCGGCGATGGCGGCGATCTGCGCTGTTTCGCGAAAGCTCGCGCCCATCACCTCCGTGGCGATGCCGCGGGCCTTGTAGAAACGCCAGATGCGCAGCAGCGCCTTCACCCCGGGGTCGTTCGGCCCACGCATGGCCTCGGCGTTCCAAGCGGGGCCGGCCTGCTGGCGGTACCAGTCGGTGATGCGACCGACGAAGGGCGAGATGAGTTGCACCCCGACGGCGGCGCAGGCGCGCGCCTGGGCGAAGGAAAACAGCAGGGTCATGTTGCAGGCGATACCCTCGGTCGCCAGCAGCCGGGCCGCCTCGATACCGTCCCAAGTGGTGGCGATTTTGATCAGCACCCGCTCGCGCGCCACGCCATTTGCGGCGTAGAGCGCGATGATGCGGCGTGCGCGCGCCAACGTGGCCTGGGTCTCATGCGACAGCCTGGCGTCGATCTCGGTGGAGACGCGCCCGGGGACGCGCTGCAGGATCTCGCAGCCGAAGCGCACCAGCAGGCGGTCCATCGCCAAGTCGGGGTCGTGACGCACGGCGCCAGCCACCTCCTGGGAGTGGAGCATGTGCGCGTAGTCCGCCAGGCGCACGGCACGCAGCACCAAGCTGGGGTTGGTGGTGGCGTCCTGGGGCTGCAACCGGGGCAGTTGCAGGTACTCGGCAGTGTCGGCGACGATACGGCCGTGGCGGCGAAGTTCAGTCAAACTGTTCATCAGCGCATCGTAGCAAAGAGGTCGCTTCGCAGGCACCGTTCAGGCGTACAGCGTCGGGGCGGCAAGGTGCCCTGGCTGTTGTTGTTCGGGCAACTGCTCGCCGGCGGGCGTCGCACCGAACACTGCTGCCGTGAGCGCGCGTACCGCCGCGCGTTCGTGGCCCACCACTTCGGGCAGCACATGGGCCGCATGCAGGGCGCCGCTCAGGCGCGCCTGATGCTGCAATTTGCGCAGTTGGCGGTAGGCGTCCGCAGCAGCCTGGCCGACACCGGCAGGCAGCAAGCCCAGCGCCTCGATCCGCTGCAGCAGCGCAATATTGCCGATGTCCGCCACCAGTTCGGCATGTGCGCAGGCGTGCTCGAGCACCAGCGCCTGCACGGCGAACTCGACATCGACCATGCCGCCTTCGTCGTGCTTGAGGTCGAACAGTGCCGTGCGATTGGGGTGGCCATCGGCCACCTTGCGGCGCATGGCGATGATTTCGCGCTGCAGCGCCGTGGCGTCGCGCGGCATGCGCAGAACCTGCTCGCGAATGGCCTCGAAGCGAGCGCCGATGGTGGCATCACCGGCGCAGCAGCGCGCACGTGTCAAGGCTTGATGCTCCCAGGTCCAGGCGGTGTTGCCGCCGCGACCGAGTTGGTAGGCGGCGAAGGCGTCGAGCGTGGTCACCAGCAGGCCGGCGTTGCCGTTGGGGCGCAGCCGGGTGTCGATCTCGAACAACTCGCCGGCGGCGGTCGTGGCGGTGAGCCACCACACGAGTTTGCGGGCGAAGGCGCCGTAGCGTTCGGGCGCTTCGGTGTGAGGGTCGTCGAACAGGAACACGAGGTCCAGGTCGCTGCCGTAACCCAATTCCTTGCCGCCGAGCTTGCCGTAGGCGATGACGGCGAAAGCGGGTTGCTCACGGTGGCGCTGGGGCAACTCGTTCCAGCACCAGTGGATGGCCTGGTCGATGCTGGCATCAGCCAGGGCGGAGAGGTCGTCGGCCACCTGCTCGACTGTAAGCTGACCGGAGAGGTCGCGCACCAGGGTGCGGAAGAGTTCGGAGTGAAAGACGCGGCGGATGATGTCCAGCCCTTCGCCCACATCCCAGGCCGTGCGCTTGAGCAGGCGCGCGCGTTGCTGCTCGAAGTCGGCGATGCAGGCGTTCACGCTGAAGCGCTCGCGTGGCGCGTCGAGCAGCTCGTCCACCACCATGGGGTTGCGCTTGATGTAGTCGGCCGCCCAACTCGAGGCGTCGAGCACGCTGATGAGGCGGGTCAAGGCTTGCGGTTGCTCGGCGAAGAAGGCGAGGTAGGTTTCGCGCCGGCCAATGGCCTCCAACACGTCAAGCAGGCGCGCCAGCGTCAGGTCGGGGTCGCGGCTGCTGGCGGCGATGGCGACGCCGCGCTCGATCACCCGCAGCATCCGCCCGCGCCCGGCGTCGGTCAGCGCCGTGTAGCGCGGCGAATGCTCCAGCGCCTTCAGCCGCGCGTGGCTGGCCTCGCCGGCAAGTCCCGATTTGGCCAGGCTATGGCGCAGCGCATCGAGTGAGTCGGCCGGCTTTTTACAGCCGACGCATCGCGGCCCGGCATGCAGCAAGGCGTCGAACTCGCCAGCGACGAATTCGCGCACCGTGTCGAGTTCGCGCAGCAGTCCGCAGGTCGGGCGTGTGACCTGGGGATGCGTCGCCAGCAAGGCTGGGCCCATGGCCTGGGCGAGATGATCGAGGTCGGCGTCGTCGGTCGGCAGGCTGTGGGTCTGGGCGTCATCCAGGTACTGGATGCGATGCTCCAGCCGGCGCAGGAAGGTGTAGCAATCGGCAAGGCGCAGACCGGTGTCAGCCGGCAGCAGTCCGGCCTCCACCAGCAGTGGCAGTGCCTGCAGGGTGTTGCGGCAACGAATCTGCGGCTGCCTGCCGCCGCGCACCACCTGCAACAGTTGCACGATGAATTCGATTTCGCGGATCCCGCCACGTCCGAGCTTGACATCATTGGCCTTGTCGGGACGCGCGGCGGCGCGCTTGCTCGCCTCGACGCGAATCTGCCGGTGCAGGCTGCGCAGGGCTTCGAGCATGGCGAAGTCGAGGTAGCGGCGCCACACGAAGGGCTCGACCACGGCTTCGAGCGCATGCGAGGCGACCTGCGCCTGGCTGCTCGCAACCGGCGAGACCACGCGGCTCTTGAGCCAGGCGAAGCGCTCCCACTCGCGCCCCTGCACCTGGAAATATTCTTCCAGCATGGCCAGGCTGACCACCGGCGGGCCACTGTCGCCATTGGGCCGCAGGCGCGTGTCGACACGGAAGACGAAGCCGTCGGCTGTCGGGTCCGCGAGCAGTGGCACGACGCGGCGCACGAGTTGGGCGAAGTAGTCGAAATTCGACAGCGGCACCGGGCCGTCGGACTCGCCGTCGAGGTCGTAGACGAACACCAGGTCGATGTCCGACGAGACATTGAGTTCGGCTCCGCCCAGCTTGCCCATGCCCACCACCAGGCACTGCGCCACGGCGCCCTCGGGCGTGCGCGGTGTGCCGTGGCGGGGCTCGAGTTCGGTGCTGGCGTGCTGCAGGGCGTGGGCGATGGCGCTTTCGGCCATGTCGGTGATGCAGCGGCACACGGCGGCAAGCGGCGCGTCGTGCAGCACGTCCTGCTCGATGAGTCGCAGCATCAGCGCATTGCGCACGCGGCGCAGCGCGGCGGCCAGGGGTTGCTGCGGCTGGAGGGCGCTCATGGCGGCGTCGATCTCGGCCCGGTTCGGCAAGCCGGCCGGCCATAAGCCGAGCACATCGTCCAGGCGGGTGGCGTGGCGGCGGTGAAAACGGGAAAACGCGTCGAGTTGCATGAACGGGTTGGACCAGAGGGCCCAAGCCAAGCGAATGACTTGATGGGCCGCAGCATATTGCAGCCTCGCGCCCATTGCTGCAGTTGGGTCTTGCGCCGGAGCACCAGTGTTGCGTGGATGTCGCAGGCCATCCGCGCAACGCGGCAATGTGGCGACAAACCAGTGCGCGCAGCCCGGGCTGACGCGTTCACTACCATGGCCCATCGTGGTGCGCGATCCACGTCACGATGGCGACGCCACCCGAATCGAGAACGGCCCGTGTCCGCCCTGCACATCTCCCTCAAACTGGCCACCCGCCTGCTGGAAGCTGCCATTGCCCTGGTGGTCATCAGCTATCTATTGCTGGCCGTGGGGCTGTTGACCCTGCGTTACGCGGTGCTGCCCAACGCCCAGGAATTCATCCCGTGGATGGAACAGGCCAGCAGCCGCGCGCTCGGCCTGCCGGTTCACATTGGGGCGGTGCAGAGCCGGTGGACCGGGCTGTTGCCGACACTGTCGCTGCGCAACCTGGTGATCGACAATCCCCAGGGCCGGCCGGCCTTGCAATTCGCCTCGGTGGAGGCCCTGCCCTCCTGGAAAAGTCTGCCACGGTTGCAACTGAGTTTTGATCAACTGGTCATTCGCGGCGCGCAACTCAGCATCACCCGCCCGGATGCGAGCCACCTCGACGTCGGCGGCATCAGCTTCAACCTGAACACCACGGGCAGCGGCGCGGACCAACGCTTCGCCGACTGGCTGTTCAAGCAGGACCAGATCCTGATCCAGCACAGCCGGATCACCTGGACCGATCAGGCGCGCGGCGCCCCACCCCTGGTGCTGCGTGACGTCAATCTGGAGCTGAACAATGGCCTGCTGCACCACCGTGCCGCGCTCACGGCCACGCCGCCGCCGGGGCTGGCGTCGCCTTTCGATGTCAAGGCCGATTTTCGCCAGCCATTTTTCCTGCGTCACACGGGCGACCTGGCGCGCTGGCAAGGCACGCTCTGGGCCGGCATGCCGCGCGTCGATCTCGGCCAATTGGCGCGCTACCTGCCACTGCCACTGCAGGTGCAAGGCGGCACCGGGGTGCTGCGCGCCTGGGTGGACATCGGCCCGCAATTCAGCCTGGGGCAGGTCACGGCCGACGTCGCCATGCGCAACGTCCAGGCCCAACTCAACCCGGCGCTGCCGCCGCTTGCGCTGACGGAGGTGCGCGGGCGCATCCGCGGCGAGCCGTTGGCTGGCGGACTGCAACTCGCTGTGGCCGGGTTGCAGTTCACCACGGCGCAAGGCCAGCGCTTTCCCGCGGTGGACGCCAGCCTGCGGCTGCAGCATCCGCCCGGCCAGGGTGCCAGCGGCAGCCTCACCACGGGCGCACTGGAACTCGCGGCCCTGTCGGCCGTGGCGCAGCACTTGCCACTGCCTGCCGTATGGCATGCGCGCCTGGGGCAACTGCAGCCGCGCGGGCGCATCGATCGGCTCAAGCTCAACTGGCAAGACCTCGCCGGCACCGCGGCAAGCGCCATGCCGGCGTTCTACACCGTGCAAGCCCGTTTCAGCGGGCTGGACTGGAACAGCCCGGCACAGGCGCCCGCAACCAGCGCGGCGCCGGACCAGCCGTCCGTCGTCGCAACGCCGGACGGGACCAGCGCAGGCGCGGTTGCCGCCCAGACCCTCGGCTTGCCGCACGCCTTGCCCGGCATCGAGGGTTTGAGCGGCAGCGTCCAGGCCGACCAGAACGGCGGCCAGGCCGATCTGCGCCTGCAGCAAGGCAGCATCGCCCTGCCCGCGGTTTTCGAGGCTCCGCGATTCAGCGTGCTGCAACTCAGCACCCGGCTGAGCTGGAGCCGCCAGCCCGACGGGCGATGGACCGTGCAGACCGCGCGCCTGCAACTGGCGACGCCCGGCGCCGCCGGCAGCGCCAGCTTCCGCTACACCACCCAGGCGCATGGCCCCGGTCGGCTCGACCTGAACGCGCAACTCACCCACGCCGACGCCCGCGCCGTGCCCGCTTACCTGCCGCTGGGCATCCCTGAGGCGACGCGCGACTTCCTGCGCTCGGCCATTGCCGGCGGCAGTTCGCGCGACGTGCGTTTCGCCGTGCACGGCCCGCTGGCCGACTTTCCCTTCAACAAGCCGGGCAGCTCGGGCAGCTTCAGCGTCAAGGCACGCATCGACAACGGCGAGTTCAACGCCGCGCCCCTGCAGATCCTTCCCAAGGGCGAGCAGGCGCAGGCCGGCACAGTGCGCGCCAATGCCCGGTGGCCCGTGTTCAGCCACATCAACGGCCTGCTCGAATTCACCGGCCACAGCCTGGTGGCCAAGGGTGCCTCGGCCAGGGTCTACGGTGCCAACCTGCAGCAGGTGAACTTGAGCCTGCCCGACTTTGCCAAGCCGGTGCTCAGCGCCAGCGGCCAGGTGCAGGCCCAGGCCGCGGATGCGCTGCGGTATGTGCGCGAAAGCCCGCTCGACGCCATGCTCGGTCATGCGCTCAGCCAGGTGCAGGCCAGCGGCCCCGTGCAACTCGATCTGGCGTTGCAATTGCCCTTGCACGACATGAAACACTCCAGCGTGAACGGCCAGCTCCAGTTGCTGAGCGATCGGGTGGATTACCTGCCCAGCCTGCCGCCCTTCGAAGGCGTTCAGGGACTTGTGAACTTCACCGACAGCGGCTTCAAGCTGCAGCTCACGGCACAGAGCTTTCTCGGCGGACCGCTGCACTTGAGCGGAGGCCAGGGCGGAGGTCAGGCGCTGGCCCTTGTCGCCAGCGGAACCGTCACGTCGCAGGCCTTGCAGACGGCGCCGCGGCTGGCGCAATGGTCCGACCTGCTGCGCCACCTGCAGGGGCAGGCCCGTTACAGCGCCCAGATCCAGGTGGCGCACACCGCACAGGGCCTGCAGCCGCAGGTGCAGTTGCAAAGCAGCCTCATGGGCATGGCCATCGACCTGCCGCCCCCGCTGGGCAAGCCGGCCGATGCCACCGACACGCTCCAGTTCAACCAGAGCACCGACACGGCCGCCGGCGCTGGGGCAGCCGCGGACACGGTGCAGAGCCTCTGGCGCATCGACCTCGGTGGCGATCTGCGCGCGCGATTCCTGCGCAACATCACACCACAGGGCGCGGTGCTCCAAAGCGGCAGCATCGCCCTCGGTCCGCAGGCTGACCTGGTGCAGCCCGCCGGCGGGGTCCAGGCCAGCGTGGTGCTGCCGCTGCTGGATGTGGACGCCTGGCAGCGGGCCCTGTCCACCTCGGGCAGCGCGCAAGCGGCTTTCAGCGGCCAGGTCTCGAGTGCCGATGTGTCGGCCTACCTGCCTCAAACCCTGGCCCTGCGGGTGGACCGCCTCACCGTGTCGGGCCGTGTGTTCGACAACGTGGTGCTGGGCGCCACGCGCAGCGGCTCGCTGTGGCAGGCCAATCTCGCCAGCCGGCAGATGGCGGGCGCGGTGGCCTGGCAGATGGGCCAGGGCGACGCGCCCGGCAGCATCACCGCCCGTCTCACGCATTTGAGCCTGCCGAAGAACGATGATCCAGACGTCGAGCGCATGCTGGAGCGCCAGCCGCGCAACATGCCGGCGCTGAATGTGGTGGCCGACAACGTCGATCTCCACGGCCACGCCTTCAGCCGGCTGGAAGTGCAGGCCACCAACCGCGACCAGGCAGGCGTGAAGGAATGGCGTCTCGACCGCTTTGCGCTCGACTCGCCCGACGCCACACTCACCGGCGTTGGCGATTGGGCCGCGACCGGCGCAGCCAGCGCGACGTCGGCAGCAGGCAGCCTGGCACCGCGACGCACCTCCATCGGCTTCAAGCTGAGCATTCAGGATGCCGGCGCCTTGCTGGCGCGGCTGGGCAAGCCCGGCCTGCTCAAGGGCGGCAAGGGCACCATGCAGGGCACGGTGACGTGGATCGGGTCGCCCCTGTCACCCGACTACCGTACCTTGTCAGGCCAGTTCAGTCTGGATCTCGGCAAGGGCCAGTTCCTCAAGGCCGACCCCGGCATCGCCAAACTGCTGGGCGTGCTCAGCCTGCAAAGCCTGCCGCGCCGGCTGCTGTTCAACTTCAGCGACGTGTTCGAGTCCGGCTTCGTCTTCGACAAGGTGGGCGCCGACGTGCAGGTGCAGGACGGCATTGCCACCACCCACGACTTCAAGATGAGCGGCGTGGCCGCCACCGTGTTCATCGACGGCAGCGCCAACCTCGCACAGGAGACCCAGAATCTGTATGTGATCGTCGTGCCCGAGATCAACGCCGGTTCGGCCTCGCTGGCCTATGCCTTGATCAACCCCGCCATCGGCCTGGGCACCTTCGTCGCCCAGCTGATTGCGCGCAAGCCGTTGATGAAGGCCTTCACCTACGGCTACCGCGTCACCGGCACCTGGGCCAAGCCCGATGTGCGCGAGGTCGACGGCGACAAGGACATGCCCGCCACACCAAGCCCCCCGCCTGCAGCCGCCAGCGCGGCGGCGCGCGCAGCGTCCCCCTGACGCGACCAACACCGTTCAGCGCATACTTCAAACGCAGCTTCGAACCAGGAACACACCATGCAGATCGCCTCCATCCAGATGGTCTCGTCCACCCAGGTCGACACCAACCTCCAGCGCGCCGACGCCCTCATCCAGGAAGCCGCGCGGCGCGGCGCGCAACTCGCCGTGCTGCCCGAATACTTCTGCCTCATGGGCGCCCACGAGACCGACAAGGTGCGGCTGCGCGAACAGCCCGGCAGCGGCCCCATTCAGCAGTTCTTGCGGGACGCCGCGCAGCGCCATGGTCTCTGGCTGGCCGGCGGTTCCATGCCCCTGGCCTGCCCCGACCCCGGGCGCGTGCTCAACACCACCCTGGTGTTCAACCCGCAGGGCCAGCAAGCCGCGCGCTACGACAAGATGCATCTGTTCGCCTTCGAGCGCGGCACCGAGCGCTACGCCGAAGCCGACAGCATTGCCCCCGGCAGCGAAGCCGTCGCCTTCGACTGCAACGGCCTGCGCGTCGGCCTGTCCATCTGCTACGACCTGCGCTTCCCGGAGTTGTACCGCCAGCTTTCCGCCCCCGCGGGAGCCGTGCACCCTTGCGATGTCTTCCTCGTGCCATCCGCGTTCACCCACACCACCGGCGAAAAGCACTGGGAAGTGCTGCTGCGCGCCCGCGCCATCGAAAACCTGGCCTATGTCGTCGCCAGTGCCCAGGGCGGGCGCCACGACAACGGCCGCCGCACCTGGGGCCACAGCATGATCATCGACCCCTGGGGCGAGGTGCTCGCCATGCAGGCCGAGGGCGAGGGCGTGGTGCTTGCCGCCATCGACCAGGCGCGCCTCGCCGAAGTCCGCACCAGCCTGCCCGCACTGCGCCACCGGCTCATCAACTGAGGCGGCAGTCGATGCAGAGGATAGGGGGTCTGTCCCCATTTATTCATACCATTTATTCCATTTATACCTGCAGCAGCTGCGCCCCGTCGAGCCTTGCGGCGCGCACATCCAACGTCAGCAATGGGCTGTGCCCCGCTTGGTTGACCAGGGCCACATGCAGGCAGTCTGCAAAATCCGGGGAGCCCTCCTGCTTGAAAGACCACAGGGCTTGTTCCAGTGCCGGCTCGCTCTGGAAGTCCAGCTCGGCCGCGCTCAGCAAGGCATCCAGGGCGGCGGTCACCGAAGGCTTGTCCAGGCGATAGCGGGAACGCAGCACCCACTCCGTTTCCAGCAGCACGGTGACCGGCACGAACAGCCGCTCGTCCTGCTCCAGTGCCGACTGCAGAACGCGCGCGACGGCAGCGCTTTGCCTGGCATCGTCGTCCATCAGCCAGCGCACCAGAACGTTGGTGTCGAGCGCGGCCATCAAGTCGAGCCCAGACTCATGTCCTCAATCGAAACCGTGGTGCCGGGGGCTGGCTGCAGCATGCCCTTGAGCTCCACGATGGACTTGGTTTTGGCCCGGAGCACCACGGTTCCATCGGGCATGGGCGTGAAGGTGAGCCGGTCATGGGCATGCAGACCCAACGACCGCCGGATGTCGACCGGGACGGTCACTTGGCCTTTGCTCGTGAGGGTGGCTTCAGACATGGTCGTTTCCTTACGAATTGATTTATTGTAAGGCGTCCGGCATCGCGAACATCAATGAACGGGAAGTCATCGGCCGAGGGTAGGTTACGCCGTTACAGGGTGACGCCGTCATGCATATGCGCCGCAAATCCGCGCGCGAAAGTGCGAAAGGGGGTCTGTCTCAAGGAAAGCAAGCAAAGAGGGTCTGTCCCCATTTCTCCTGTCCCCATTTCTCGCTACCGATTCCGCCTGGCGGCGGCTATGTCGCCGTGGCGACGACGTATTGCCCGTTCTGATCGGGAAACAAGTACGACCACGGCATGGGGAATTTCTTCCTCAAAACAGATGCAGGCGCCCATCTGGATGGGATGTGGTCTGGTTATGATTTAACGAAGAATCGGATTATGCGCAACGGCAGCAGATTCAAAACGACCTGGATCGTCTGCGCTGGTATTCCGTGCTGTCTTTCGGAGGTGCAGTACCGCTTCTAATGCGTGCGCGTTGCGCTTCGCACCCCTTCACCTGACCTGATCGCTTGCCATGAACCTTCGCGCTGCGCTGAGTTTTACCGCCACGGCCCTCCTGACCCTGTCTCTGACGGCCTGCGGCGGCGGAGGTGGAAGTGGAGGCAACACAACGCTGCATGGCGCAACGGGCTACACCATCGGGGGCACCGTCTCGGGTCTGAGTGGCAGACAGGTCACGCTGCTGAACAACGGCAGTGACGCGCTCACCGTCACCGCCAACGGCGCCTTCACCTTCGCCACACCGGTGGTGAATGGTTATGCCGTGACCATCGGTACGCAACCAGCCGGTGAGACCTGCTCTGTCGCCGGTGGAACAGGCTCGGGCGCAGGCGTCATAGCCAATGTCAGCAATGTGAGCATCACCTGCTCGACCAACACCTACACCATCGTGGGCACGGTCTCGGGGCTGGCCAGT
>JABEVE010000083.1 GCA_013044035.1 Burkholderiales bacterium | reverse complement strand
GCAACGCCTTGGCTGCCGTCGCCACAGAGGCAGAACCACTGAACTGAGGCAAGCCTGCCGACGGTCTGGAGCCGCCGACTGGGCTCTGACCAGCTTTGTCGTAGGCGACTACCACAGCGGTCCCCAAGTTGGGACTTGGGACGACGTGGTGTGCGACGGGAAAGCGGCATGGTCAGCACCACCGTACTCGAGCTCGTGGATACGACGCTCGAGGTCGGCGGCGTCGACGGATTGCGCCAGATAGTCTTCCTCGCGCTGCTCCTGGGCTTCCAGCCCCGAGAAAATCTTGTAGAGGAATTGCTTGAACGTGCTCATGATGTTTCTCCCTCGTGAGGAGCCTTTCAAAACATTAGGGTTAACCCTAATCTAGCACTTCGGCAGCACGTTTCAAGGAGTAAATATCGCCATGTTGCGACGCAGCAACGGAGGGTTTTTGTTGATTGGATAATGGGCTCACAAGCCCTCGCGCCGAATGGGCCATGCCACCACAACGAGGAGATTGACTCCATGACGAATTCGCTCGCCATCCTTGCTCTTGCGCTCGTCGTTGCCTTGCTGGCCCGCGACCTGCGCGAAACATGGGCACGCCGCGCGCCGGGTCTCGCTGGCGGGGCACCGACCAAGCCGCGATGAAAGACGGTGCGGCATCACAGCTGCCTGCCGGTCTGCGTTACCGCTGGAATAAAAAAACCCCCGCAGTGCGGGGGCGTGAATTGGCTCAATGACCGAGCGACAGTTTCTTTTCTTTCTTCGCCGCGAGCTCGGCTCGTATCGCGCCGATATGCGCTTGCATCGCGGTGACCTCAGCCTGCAGCGCCGCAATGTCCATTTCGGGCAGAAGCTTCTTGCCTTCGGCTTTCTCGTACATCTTGACCAGCGCGTACTTTGACACCATCGAAACGTCGCGGAGTTCCTCGGTCACGAGCGCTCCCCAGGCTGCGTCCTTTGACAGGACTTGAAACGCCGGTTCAATGGTCTGTGGCGTGTACAACCCCGGTTCCATCAGGTCGGCTTGCGTGATGCGTCCAGCCATCATGAGCACTGTCATTCGTGGCACGCGCAGATAAGCCGCGCAGGCTCGGGCGAAGTCGTCAGAAATCTGATTGACTTGACGGACCCCGCTCATCAGCAGGTTCAGATAGGGGTAGCTGTAGCCCAGTTCACGACACATCTCCGGAAAGGACTGGCCTCGCTCTGCGGCGCACTGTACGAGAGCAGCAATCAGCAGGCCACCGGGCCGGACGGCGAATGTCTCGTCAACCTCGCCGCTCCAAGGGGCTGGGGCCGCCGGTGGAACGGGCTCGGCAACGTGTGGCTGAATGGGTTCGATTTTTTCGTGGTCGATGGGGTGCTGGATTTTGCTCGTTTTCCTGGCTTTCACATGTAACTCCTTGAGGCGTCCAACGCGGTCGCAATCGACCGGCCGGAGGGTTGGCCTCACACGTGTAGTCACGTCGGTTCAGGGAACGAGCACCTCAACACGCACCAGGTCCGGCACCGCCCAGACCGTGATGCGTGGAGAGTTCGCATGGGCACGCCCGCACCGCTGCTGGACCACGGTCGCTACACGAGATGCACGGATTTGCGTGCATTCCAAGGACAAACTATGGAACAGGCCACGAAGCCAGGTGGCGCGCTCGACGCGTCGACGCACACCCCGTCGGAAACCCCGGCGCAGCGCGTTAGACGCTTGTACAAGCACCCCGCAGGCCCGCTCGTTGCATGGCTGCTGGAGGATGCCGTTCTGCGCAAGCACAACGCTGTGCACCTTGCCGCGCGGCTCAGAGTCACCGCGGTAGAGTTCAATCTGCTCGCGCGTGGCGACGCGCCGGACCTCCTGCGCGACCCGGATGTCCTGAGGCGAGCGGCTGCTTACCTGGGCATCCCGCCGATTACCGCAAGATTGCTCGCTGGCGATATCACGGCTCGCGATTTCGGCACCCGCGTTGAGCCAGTAGACGAGGTTATCGAGCGCGAGTTCGCGAGGTTCATGTCCGTTCCTCGACTGCGCGCCCTCGTGCCTGACAACGGCGACGCATGGACGCTGGAGGACAAGCGCATTCTGCTTGACATCCATGGCGAAAGCCGAGCGCTCGAATGGCCTGAGCTGCCGCGCTTGCCGGACATCCTGCGTTGGCTCCAGCGCGCCGCGGTTCAGCACGATGAGAACGAGGCGCGAGCGCTGCCGGGAATGAGCTGATGCGTCGCACAGAACGTTCCGCCTTTCGGTGATTTCTTTCCTCCTTCGGCGGGCCTGCGGGCCCGCTTTTTTTGTCTGGGTGCCGGTCGCTACACGAGAGCAGGCCATTCAACTGAAGGAGGGAATATGCCTATCGAAAATCACCGTGGATTCGGGCTCGTGCTCGACCCCGTGCAGTTTGCCGCCGAACTGGCGACGCTGAAACAAAGGCCGCATTACGACGGCCACGCCCTGTTTATCGAGCTGCCTGACCGGGTGGCGCGGCTGTTTGAGAGCAGCCTCGTGCCGACGGGTCAGGGCCTTGCCATTGCGGGCAACGGTGACGGTCTTCTGTGTGCAATCGTCACGCTGCAGGCGGCGTCGACGCAAGTCGTGTGCATCGTGCCGATGCTCAGTACGGTCGCAAGGGCGTGGCTGTTCGAAGCGGTTGAAACACGTCGCTCAATAAACATCGCCGTCGCGATTGCCGACAAGCCCCAAGTCATCGTCGTGACGTCCGGGCCGCCCGTCGGAGACCCGGAAAGCGCGCAGTGGGGAGCCATTCGTAAGCGGGTCGATGAAGCGCCGCTTGGGGGGGAGTTCGTGACGCGCACGCTGGAGATGGTCGCCTTGTTCAAGCGGCTTGAAGACTCGCCGGAGAGCCTCGTCCCGGGCTTTGAGGTCGGGGAGCGGTGGGCGGTCGCGTGCATGCCTCCGCCCAAGACGCACGACAGTGATGTTGACGTCAGACAAGCTGGGCGGGTGCAGGTGCCAGCGGGTGCTGTGTTGCACTGAGAGCCGGCGGTGAAATCGACCGCTGAGGGTGATGGTGCCCCAGCGTTGGGACTGATGTAATTCTTGGGCGGCCCCGACTTGGGGCCGCTTTTCCATGGCGCTGGGAAAGACTACGCCTGAGCACTCCCAATGTCACCGTTGCGTTTTCTTCTATAGGCCATAGATATCAGACGGGCACCAAGGCATTAGAGGAGGGCCGACCTCAATCGGATATTCCAACGCATTCCCGCCTTCCCTCGCCACATCCATAATCAGTGCCTTCAGAGTCAGGTCTGGGTGCGACCCGTAAAGATTTTCCGGAATTCTCCGAAGCGCCTGCCGGTAAGTATGTTCAATCATTTGAGCCTTCTTTGCTCCTTCCAGCGTGTTCAGATAGAGCCGCAATAGCAGCACACGTTTCTCAGCTCTGAGCCACGGTTTACTCAGGGTTGCTTCAGGCTTGAGCCACCTTAATTTTATAAACGGGTCATTGAACACGTCCTCAGCAGTTCGTTCATCAGCCCACGCAGAATCCATAATAAAATGAGGACGTACGATGAACGGATGTAGGTAACCCCAATCATTGATGTCAGCCGACACTCGGGCCATACCTTCGCGCAACATGCCATCGGCGGCACTGCGAACCACGCGGCTCGCAACGAATTCGCGCAAATCGCCAATTTGATATCTAACCGAGCCCCGCGAGGATGCCATCAATTTGACGAATTTAGGACCTTTTCCATCACTGCGCCAGTGATTTAATGTATCCTCGGAAATATCCAAGTACATCGCCGCTTGCGCAGTATTTACGAGAAAATCTTCGCGAAAGCGTGACTTAAATTCCTCATTGGTTAATGATTGGTTACTCTTCGCGCGTGCAAGCATTATTTTATCCAAATGTTGGCTTCAGCCTACTTGAAGCAAATGAAAGAATTTTAGATTCAATTTTGTTCAACACCTCGAGTAATTGCCCCCTCGTCTGCGCAGTATATATCGAGGTAACACCGCCCGCCTGGCGATGGTTGATGAGCTGTTTAATAATACTATCAGGCACTGCAATTAGATTCGCGACATTCCCAAATGTTCGGCGCATGTCGTGTTCGCTAAACGATAATCCAACGGCCTTTTTAACGCCCGCAATAAATGACCTTGAGTCAGTATAATGTTCAGTCTTTCGCAAATGCGATTTACTAACCGCCGGGAAGACCCAGCGGCAATTATTCGGCCGACCCTCCAATCGCTCGGTCAATAGCTGTTTACAATAGTCTGGTATTGGCAATACGTGCTGATACCCGCTCTTTGTGTCGTTGAGTACAATTTCGTTACGCTTTAGGTCAACCCAATTTGCAAACTTATCAACCTTCGCATCGACCGAATCAAACCAGCGCAATCTTTTTACCTCATTTTTTCGGTAGCCCATAATAAGCGCAATCAGAAGATAATCAGAAGCACTCCTCCCAGACAGAGTCTCTCTGGCACTTAAGACATAATCGAGCCATTTCCTAAATACCAGCATGTCGTCCGTCAGCGGGTTGCGGGCACCCTTGGCCCTGAAATCATTCTCGAGCTCTGCCCTGCTCCGCAGTAGCCCCTGGCGACCAAAATGCGCTGCTGGGTTACGGTATAGACGCACGTTGACATCGCTACCGTCAGCAGCAAGTTCCATTCGCTCATTTGCACGATTATAGATAGTAGACACCCATCTGACGGTTTGCTCAGCAGCTGTCTGGTGGTCCTTGGCAATTGCGGTGAAAGCTGCTTTAAGTTTTAGAAAGGTTACCTCGTGTGCTGGCAGCAGCACCAAGCTGCCAAGACGCCTCTTGGCCTTGGCGACTGCCAGCAAGGTGTTTTTCTTCGAGAGCTTTTTCTTCGTTTCGCGTTCCACTTCGTACTGTTCGACCCAATCGTCAAACAGGTCACCAAGCGTTTTGGCGTTAGCCTGGGCTTCAAACGTGGCAGACCTCTGGGTCTCGGCAACATTTTCCCCGCCGCGAATTCGCCTCGAAAGCTCAGAGGCGACGAAACGCGCGTTCTTTTCATTTGGAACATCGCGCCCTACAGAGAGGTCCGGATAGCGCCCCACAGTGCTTGTGACGACTCTCGCGCCATGCCGAACCTTGACAATGAAGGTCTTCGCCGTCTTCGACACCCGGATACCGAAACCTTTGGGAGCGTCAGGGTGGCGGTCGTAGACAATGTAATGCCCGGATGCGAGCGGTACCAAGCCCCGAAGAACAGCTTTTGTCAGTTCGCGTGCCTCTGAGCTCATCTGTTCCCCCGGGGTATTTAGCTACATCCTAGCAACGTTAGCAACGCAAAATGGGCCATTCTGAGGAAATTTTTGGCAACTACTGACAAGCTATCTCCAGAGGGAAGTGACAACTTCGCGAACCACACGCCGATGATGCAGCAGTTCGTGCAAGGGCTTATTTTGCCGGTCCTCTAAAAAAACTACCGGTTTTTCTACCGACGCGTCAGCGCCCCTTCCCTGGAGGCGACGGCACCTTCCAGGGGCGAAGGATCCTTCGCTTTCGCCCACGCGCCGATGATCGGCAATATCGGGGTATGCCGGGGGCAACCCCCGAGCCGGTGTCAGCCGAACAGCTCTCGCTGCTCGGGCTCGGCGGCGGACTCCGCCGCGACCTCCGCTGCGTATGCCTCGAGCGCGGCCGCACACCTGGCCCGCGCGATGTCCACATGCGATGGGTCGGCCTCGCCACCAAGGAAGTTGAACCCCTCCAGCAAGGCCGCCTTGCCGGTCGACCCTGAACCGGCGAACATGTCCACGACCGTCCCGCCCGGCGGCGTGACCAGGCGAACAAGCCAGCGCATCAGCGGCGTTGGCTTGACCGTCGGATGGAAGTTCCCTCGGCGTTCACCGATCGAGAGGCGGCGCTCGACGTCTCGCAGCGTCGCACCGTGCCGGAACTGCGGCCCCGGGTCGCCCACCCCCTCGTGGCGATCGACGCGCTTGGTCTTCGGGCAGAAGAAGAAGCGCGCCGCGCTACCGCGTCCATCACCGTGAAACGGACCTGGCGCATCTTGGGTGCCCTGAAAGCGCCCATAGGTGCTGCGAAACTTGTCGCTCTTGCGCGTCCTGACCATGTCATGCGCGCCCGCGTTGGATGGAAAACCGGCGAGCACTGCGGCACTCCCGTCATGCACGACGTTCGCCGGCCAGCGGCCGCCCGAGGGCACGCCGCCCCCGGCACGGAACATGGTGGCGCCAGTCGCATCCGTCGTCCGCGTGCCCGCATGCCCTCGGGCGCCTGAGCAGTTGCGCTCGTACGCGGTGTCCTCGACTTCGACCCGACATGCCTCAATGTTGAGCGCCCCGCATCCATGCTGGACGACGTTGCGGCCGATGCTGCCAGTGAGGGGCTTGCGCGCGATGATGATCGGCTCCCAGGCCGGCTTCAAGCCCGTCCCGAAACCCTCCCAGGCCCGCGCCTCATCGCTCGTCGCCGCAAGTTCGCGCGGGACGTAGATTCGGCCGTCATCCTTGATCCATGAACCGGACTGATTCTGGGTTGCGCCGGGGATCAATCGCTTGACGGGGCGGCCGTGCGCCACGACGGTCGGCTCTACGCCCTGCAGCCGGTCGATTTCGGCCGCCACGTTGCGGCTCTTGGGGAACCCCTGCCCGTGGACCCACGCCAGCAAGGCAGCGCCGTCGGTCTCGATGTCCCCCGCCTCATCGTCGTGCGCATTGCCGATGGCGTCACGAAGCTCAAAGCCGGCCAGCCGCAGTGCGATCGACATCAGGTCCATCGACCTGGTGCCGGCGAACACCAGGGCGTAGCCGCCCGGTTTGAGCACCCGCAGTGCTTCTCGCCAGACCTCGGGGCCCGGGACCCACGCATCCCACGCGCGCCCCATGAAGCCGGTCTTCCCATCCGGCGCATAGGACTGCCCGGCAAGCCACGCCTGCAGGCAGGCGACGACGTCTGCTTGCCTATGTTTGGACAGCCCATAGGGCGGGTCCGTGACGACCGCGTGCACGCTTTCGTCGGGCAACCCGCGCAGGAAGTCGATGCTGTCCCCGACGTGAACCTGGAACTTCGGTGCGCGCATGGATTTCCCGGTCCTACGCTTGGCCAATGGCTTCCATGCCCCGCCGGGCCGCGTCCTGCATGCGCTGCACGAGACGAACCGGCAGATGCCCGTGCTCAAGGAATTCCTCGATCAGCGGCAGGAACTCTTGCGCAAGGCGCAGCTGCCGGGCCTCCGCGGAGTGCTGTTCGGCACGCGCGATGGCGACCGCCAACTCCTGCGCCAGGTGCCGAGCCCGCTGCCCGAAGGTGTCCAGGAGATCGACAGTCGCCTCCTCGCGCAGCCTCGCAGCGCTGGAGGCGAGGGCCAGCGCTTCACGCCGCGACACCGGCACCCGCAGTTCGAAGTGCCAGCCCCTTTCCCGGGCCGATGCGCGGCCCGGCGTGGCCGCCGCACGCACGGCCCTCCCCTTCGGCACAAGATCCTCCGCCGCCCAGAGAGCGGCAACCTTCGTTGTCGGGGGTCGCTCCCCCGAGGGCGGCGAGTCTGGCGCTCCAGCGGTGGCATGGCCACCTGCGTGGCGCTCTCGGACATCAGAAGTTCGCGTGGTCATAGTGCTACGCATCAATAGTCGTTTCGTCGCAACTATAGTCGCAATCGCACGCCATGTCTTGACGCTTGGTACGGTGTTGCGTATCGTTTTATCAGGCCGTCATTCTGACATCGCCACACCCACGAGGAATCCAACCATGGAACAAACCACCGAGCTGCCGGACTACGTTTCCAAGACGCGCATCGGACAGCTTCAATCCACCATCGAGGCCGACTTCGACCGCCAGACGCGGCTGCTGCGCATCTCCCTCGAGAGCATCGTCTCCAAGTTCCCCCCCGAAACGATCGACGGCGTTGAGCGCGCCCTCAGCGTCGTGTTCGGCAACGTCGACCGCAAGCTCGAGGAGTTGCGCACGCGCGTCACCGAGAGCGAACGCCTCTGGATCGCGCTGCAGGGCGCCCGCCAGACCGCGCGGGGAACCCTGTCCGCCGAGGTCGGCCCGGCCCCCGCCTGCGCAATGTCCGGCAAGAAGCTGCGCGCCTGGGGCGCCGCCCTGCAGGGAACCTACGGGGTGCTGCACGACAGCATGCGCCAGTTCGCCGAAAGCGTCGACGCCTACATGAACGCGCAAGCGGACATCCTGCGCCTGCGCTTCGAGATCGCCGAACTGGCCAACAGCGCCGGCGCCTTCGTCAGCGAGCAGGCCCTCGTCGCCCGCCGCCTCGGCGAGGTCGCGGCTCCCGCCGCGAAGCCCGTCACGGGCCTGGCCGTCGTGCGTGTGCCCACCTTCGCCATGCCCAACCCCGCCGGAGAGTTCTCCGACCTGCCGGCGGTCGCCAGCGCCCGCTGAACGCCACCGCTGCGCATGCTCGCGCTCACGCGCCGAGCATGCGTGCCCTCACCTTCGCCAGCAGCTCCTGCGCGTCTTCGCTGCGCATCACCTGCGGCACCGGCGGTTTCGGGTACTCGACATCGGCGGCCAACTCCTCCACGGTCCGCTCCACCACGTCGGGCGTGCCGCTGGCCGCTTCCAGAACTTCCTTCACCCCTTGATCGGTGATCGATCGCGAGGCGATGTCCACGATCTCGTCGAGATCGTCGAGCGGGTTGTGCTCCAACGTGGATGGGCCCGTCGGCGGCGGCACCTCTGGCACAGCTTTGGCGGGCGCCTCGGCAACCCCACCCCACCCGTCGAGCGCATCCAGGGGATCGTCAACAACAGGCGCCGGCGTGGGCTGGGGGCTCTCCACCTCGGCACGCGCTGGGGCCGCGCCGTCCTCCGGCTGGAACTTCGAGCCGTGCCCGCCGCCACCGCCCGCCCGAGAGGCTGAATCGCTGGCGATCACGCCCCACATGGCCACCGCGGCCGCGCCACGCTCGCGTCCGCCGGCGTCACTGCGGCCGAGAATGCTGGCCAGCACCTTGAAATCTTCGCTTGGCCCCATGGGGCTCGCGGCCGAAGGGCCGGCAGCCATCCACTCGCGCAGCAACCGCACGGCGTCGCCATACTGACCGGCTGCATCCCTGGCCTCCTTCTCGGTCGGCCAGCGCACGGGCAGCATGGCGTTGATGCGCAGCTGATCCTTCTTCTTGAGGCGTGGGTTCGCGTAGAAGACCGTCGCGCGGATGAGATTGCCGCGGAAGTAGGCATGGAACTCGCCTTCGATCTGCCGTTGCAGATCGATCAGGTCCACTCGCGAAATCCGCTGAAAGGACGATCGCCCCTGGTCGCGCCAGGTCGTGCTGCCATCAACCATTTCCGAGCCGGCCGCGGCCGCGACATCGATCTCCCCAACGCTTTGCTTGAGCAGCTGGAAGGTCGCCTCGCCCGTGTCCATCTTGCCGTACAGCTTGAGCGTCGCGTTTTCCACAGCCTGCTGCGCCTCGATTTCCGAGGCGTGCTTGAGGCCCGGGTAGTCCTGCGTGCCGATGATCGAGGCGATGCCCAAGCCGCGCCCTTGGGTCGCGACCTGCACATAGCCCTCGGCCGCGATGGCCGCGTACTCGTCGACGGCCGCACCGAAGGGGTACTTTGCGGCCATGGTCGAGGCATCAAGCACATCGGCCACCGTGCCCTCGAGTTGGTCACCCAAGCCCACCGAGATCGCGTTGCGCACACCGCCCAGAATCACCTTGCCCAGGCTTTGGAGCTCGGCGGGCGACTTGGATAGCGACGGCAGCATCACCACCAGGATCCGCCTCTGCTTGATGATGTCCTCGAAGTCCACTTCACCTTGCGCGGCCCGCGCGAAGATGTAGCCGTAGGAGTCGGTCAGGCTGTTCAGCGGCTGCGAGTAGTAGGCGTTGGAATAGCCATACTGCTGCGTGAAACTCGGCGGCTGCTTCTCAAAGGGATTGCCTTCGACATAGCCCACGGATCGCAGGAAGGCCATCATCGAGTTCTTTGTGGCAGGCCGCAAGGGCGCGTTCGTGGCGAGCTCGATATACGCCTTGGCGCCCAGGCTGTCGCGGATGACACTGACGTCCAACGGCCGACGGTGCTCGTCGCGCAGTTCCACCAGGCCGCGCATCAGCCCAGACATCATGTTCTGGGCGTTCATCCCGAAGATCGCGTTGTCGCCCTTGCTGGCAGCGATCAGCGAGGTCAGGATCGACGTGCAGCTCTCGGGGCTGCCCCGGTTGACCGGGTTGCTCGTGTTGCTGTTGCGCCGCGGATGAACGAACCCGTTGGGTGAGCGCTTGACCGTGGTCATGTAGTTCATGACCCGGAAATCGTGATCGCGCCAGAACATGCGGCACATCGAGTAGATCTGGAACGCCAGCTTGGGGGCCGCCTTCGGGTCAACATCCATGAACCCAGAGGACAGCAACAGGAAGTTGGCCAGGATCGACACGATCACTTCGGTCTTGCCGGATCCGGTCGAGCCGAAGATCAGGATGTGCGTCAGCAAATCGCGCTTGCTCAGCCACAGCTGGGCGTTGTCGCTCGCGTCGTTGCCCAGGTGCGCGATGCCTGCGGCCTTGAAGTATTTTCCCCGCCCGCTACCGGGCATCGGGTCCCCATAGTCCGTCTCGCCGTCAGTCGATGGCATGCGCATGGGAAGCGCTTCGCGCCCGCTGCGACCCCAGTAGAAGGCGATGAAGGCAGCCCCCACCAAGGCGGTGAAAAGCCACAACCAAGGGATCGCGATGGTTGCCACGGCGAACACGATGAACGTGACCCCCAAGTGCCGGGGGTCGGCCATCACATCGCCAATCTTCTGCCCGAGCCGCCGCGTGTCGGGGCGGATGATGGTCGTGGAGACGCGGTCGCGATCCTGTGGCCCGATTGCTTGATTGACCGCCATTACCTACCCTCCCGCGGGTCAAGCCAACCGTCCTTCGAGAGATCCTTCACGAGCGCCTGCACGGCGATGTCGACCGCGGGGTCGTCGATCGCGCTGCGCGCCATGATCTCGTTGCGATAGTGCGTCCAGGGCCCGGCCGCCTGCGTCCACGCGCACTCGCCGCCGACATGGTTGAGCACCCAGAAGAGTTGGGGGTTCTGCACGCGCAGCCAGATGAACAGCGACGTATGAAACGACCCCATGCGCTGGGCCCACTCCATGAGCGCCATGAACCATGTCGCGCAATGCCGATCGTGAAGCCGCACAACCTCTTGAAAGCGCTCGTCACGCAGCATCTGCGCGTTGATCTCGCGGTAGCCGGTCGGAAGCTTCTCGAAACCGGCCGCCCTGGACGGCAAGGGCTTGGCCCAGACGGGCCCGCGCCACCGCCGCTGCAGCCGCCACACCCAATCGAATCCGTGCACGCTCGCGCCGGACTCGTTGCGGGCTCGCTCGATGCGCACCACTGGCGACAACGCCGCGGGCCATCCAGGCAGCGTCCCGTGCACGTAGTCGCGGCTGACCATGACCGGGTTCGCCGGATCCTTCGTCGCGACCCAATCGATGCGCCCGTCAAGCAGATCCGCCTCTGCGCGCCAGGCCAGCGGCAAGCCTCTCCACTGCCAGCCACCTGCTCGCCCCGGCGTCGGTGGCCGCCACCCCAGAGACAGATGCGCGAGGATCGCATTGGCGTCATCCTGGCGATCTGCGCCGAAGGCGTACAGGGCCGCGGCGAGCGCCTGGGCCCAGCCGGGCAACAGGCGCAGGTCGCTCCTGGGCGAGAAAGTCGTCTTGCCACGCAACTTGAACCCCCCGCGCAGCTGCGCCGCGAACACTTGTGTCGCACGCGCTTCATCGACCCGCGCCGGCAGCACGTAGTCTCCGATGGGGTGCCGTCCATCGCGCACCTCCGGACGAAAATCGCGGATCGTGCCGTTTCGCGCGAAGATCGCGTCGAACGTGACCGGCTTCATCTCCCCATCCAGCAGCAACCCGCGCCGCACCGCGAACGCCACCGGGCGCTCCGGCGCGGGAAGCAGGCCGCCGTCGAGGGGTTGCTCGTAGGCATTGAGCTTGAGCGTGGGCGCGATATGCGGGTTCTCCCCCACCATCCTCACGGCGAGCTGCTCGAGCGTCAGGCGCGTGCTATAGCGCAAGCGCTTGGAGCGCACCATCGAGGCCACGCCGAATGCGAAGAGGATCACGGCGACCGGCCACCGCCAGTAGAGCGCCGACGCGACATCGAACAGCGTGAACAGCCGCCCCGGACCCCAGAACGCATAGGGGTGGCTTGTGATGGTGACCAGGATCTTCCCTGCGGTCCTCGACACCATTGTGAACGGGAGCACACCCCAGTAAATGAAGCTCAGCACCGCGTACTGGACAACTCGATGGAATGCCAGCCACAGGATGCCTACCAGGATGGCCCCCAGCACGGTCGACCACAAAAGCGTCTCGAACAGGTCGCTGCCACCGCTGGGCGCAGCACCTGAGGCCTTAGTGTTGGCCATTCCCCCCACCTCCCAAGAAGCACATACCCACGACGGCGGCAAACACGATCGCGCACGCCAACCACGCGCCGACCGCCGCGAGTAGCAAGCTGGCGGCCAATGGCATCAACGCCGGGACGCCAGGCCAACGGAATCCATGCGGGCGCAGCCGACGCACGCGCCCGCTCAACCCGGACGCCCCAGCACGCGCGTGCTCAGCCGCGAGGACGAGCGTCACCAACACGGCGGCGATCCGGGCGGCGGTCGCCCGGATCTGATCGGCGGCCTTCACCGGCACGAGAAACGACAACAGAATTGATCGCCGCTTGCTACGCCGAAGCGAATTGTTTTTCTCGGCGGCGTCGCTCACGAGGCAAGTTCCGGTTTGGACGGAGCCTCGAGCGAAGGCCGAGTTGCCTCGGCCGCCGCCATCGTCTGCCGCAGCAAATCACAGCCGCCGGCGAAGTGCTGCTCAACCAGGTGCGCAAAGGTTTCGCGCGAACGCATCACCGACACTCGTGCCCCAGCCTCCTTCTCCTTCCGTACCCACCCGAAGGTCTGGGCGTGCGCGCGGCGCAGCGCATGCTCCATGAGCACAGCGGCGGTGCCGAACATGGACTGATAGGTCACCGCGCGTTGCTCGGCCGCTGCCGGTGCCGTGTCGACGAGCGTGGCGGTGAACTCGAGCGCCGCCTCGCGGATCGCCTGGATCGCACGCGTGGACGCGGCGACCGTATCGGTCAAGTAAAACCTCGCATTGCGGTCGTGAACGATTTGCAGGAGCGGCGGCAGCACGTGCTCGGCCATCTTGCGTTGCTCGGTCATCGCCACGGCGATTCCTTGTGGAAGTCTCGCGAACTCGGGCTCCTGTTGCTCGGGCAGGGACGTGACGAGCGTGATGAAGGTCTCGCGCAGCGACTCACGCAAGGCCACGCCACCATCACCACGCTGCAGCGCCATGGAGGCAATCGGCCACATGAGGGACGCGATCTGCCCTCGCAATGCCTCGGTCGACATCCACGAAGGGACACCACCCCGCAGGGCGAGATCACCTGCGCAAGCAGCGCCAACATCCTCGCCAATCAGCAGCGCTTCCCGAAGGATTTCCTGCGCGTTCGGGCTGGCGGCCACCGCCGCGAAGGCGCCGGCAAGATCCCGGGCCGTGCGAAGCGTCGCCGTGGTCTTGCGTTGCAGGCTCGCCCGCGCCGCGAGGTATTCCATGACCGACGCGGGCGCAACGCCTCCCGTCTTGACATCCTCTCCGCCCTCAGCCTTCGGCTGCCGCCTGGTGGCCTGAAGGGCGAAGATTCCTACCGCGGCTGACACGATGTTCGCCATCTCAGATCGCCTCGGCGGGTTCCTGCTTCGTCGAGCGGCCCAACTGCACCGGCTCTCCACAGGCTGCAACGCGGTGTCCCCGCGCCAAAATGTTGATCGCACCCACCACGTCGGCGTGGTCGCTGTGGCCGCAGGCCACGCAGGCAAAGCGTGCCTGGGTCGTGCGGTTCTCGGCGGCCACATGGCCGCAGGCCGGACAGGTCCGGCTCGTGTGGGCGGGCGGCACCGCGATGAGGTGCCCGCCCGCCCAGGCCAGCTTGTATTCCAACTGGCGGCGGAACTCGAACCAACCCTGGTCGAGAATCGCCTTGTTCAGGCCGGACTTGGCGCGCACGCGGCTGCCCGGCGCCTCCACGGTGCCCGAGGCCGAGCGCGACATGTTGCGCACAGCGAGGTCCTCGATGCAAACGAGAGCGTGCTCGCGTGCGATCCTCGTCGTGGCCTTGTGCAGGAAGTCGGCGCGCACGTTGCCGATGCGTGCGTGGATGCGCTGCACGCGCGCCTTGGCGCGTCTCCAGTTGTTCGATCCCTTGACCTTGCGGCTCATGGCGCGTTGGTAGCGGCGCAGTCGCGCCTCGTGGCGCCGGAAACTGCTCAAGGGCGCGATGAAGCTGCCGTCGGAGAACGTGGCAAAGCGGGCGATCCCCAGGTCGATGCCGACGGCGATGGTGACGTGCGGCGCCGGCTGCGCAACATCCCTCTCCGTCTGGATCGACACGAACCACCGGCCCGCGCGCATGCTGACCGTGACGTTCTTCAGCAGCCCAGGCACGGGCCGCGACAGGCGCAGCCGCATCCAACCGAGCTTGGGCAAGAAGATGCGTCCATTGGCCTGATCGACCTTGATCTGCTTCGGGTCGGGATAGCGCAAGCTGTCGTGCTGGCCGCGCTTCTTGAACTTCGGGAAGGCGGCGCGTTTGGCGAAGAAGTTGGTGTAGGCGCGCTCCAAGTCCTTGAGCGCGTGCTGCAACGGGTGGACAGGAGCTTCGCGCAACCACGGCGTCGCCGGATCGTTGCGCCAGGCTGTCAGGCGTTTGGCCATCGCCACGTAGCCAATGTACGTCTGCCCCGCCGCGTGGTTCGCCTTCTGCTCGGCCAACGCCCGGTTAAACACGAAGCGGCACGCCCCGGCAAAGCGCAGCATCTGGCGCTGCTGGTGACCGTTCGGGCGAAGCTCGAATTTGTAGGCTTGGAGGCGTTGCATGACTGGATGAATATACAGCTTTCTCAGGACGCTTTCAGCTTCCGCGCTTTCCTTCCCCGCCCTGAACGCCGGGCTCTGTCGCGCAACGGATCAGCTGGGCGGCGTCATCAGGGCCGATCGAGCCCGGCAGCGGGGTCTCTTTCCCGGACTGCGGGGCCTTCCTCGGCGAGGTGGGCATGGAGGGCTTTGCGGACATTGGCCATCGTCTCCTGCAAGGGCGTGCGCACGGAATCGAGCACGCTGTCGATCTCCCCGTCATTGTCCGGTATTTCGGTTCCGCATACCACTGTTATGCGAAACAAATAATCCGACAAACAAAGCACCTGCAGGATTCCGTCCGCGCCGCGACCCCCGCCATCATCCGAGCCATCGCGCTGCCGCGCCGCGATTTCCCAGAGCCTTCCATAAAAGGCGCCAACGCGGGCACGGACGGCACGCCGCCACGGCTCCCTGGGCGCCAAACCGTAGGCATCGAGCATGCGCCCGAGCGCGTCGTCGAGCGGCATCTGTGCGAGCTTCCGCAGACCGCCGGCCGTAGCATCTCTTGTCTCAGACATCCTCGCCCACCTCATCCCCCGATTGAGCTCGGGCCCGGATTTCATCCTGGACCCCCCAGCCATTCCCTTCGAAGACCTGCGACAGGGCCATGCCACGCGAGGCGGCCTCCTCCCGCGCCAGTGAGACCAGCTTGGCAAACCCAGCTTCCGCGCCCATATCATCCATCATCCGGTTGAGGGTCTGCAGCAAGCGCGTGACCGCGGGCGATGGCTCCGTTCCCCGCAACAAGCGGTGCTCCGCCGACAAGGACATCCCCATGAGCAGAATCAGCCGGCGCCCCGACAGCGTGGTCTTGCGCCTCGTGCCGAACTCGCGCGCATAGGATTCGACGTCGACGCTATCGTTGATGCGCTTGAGCGTGTCCTTGAAATTGGGCTTGCGCGGGAATACGCACTGTTCGGGTTGGCTCAGGACGTGCCGCGCGAGAATCGACTGTGCGGGGCTCCATAGCGGCTCGTCCGGTCGCTTGGACATCGCAGCCACCGTCCCGGTCGACCACCCGAAGTAGCTCGAGAACTCGATCGTGGTCAAGCCGCACAGCGACTTCGCCAACTGTGCGTCCGCGAAAGTGACGCGGCCTGGCACCCGCGCCGACTTTACGGGTTTACTTGCCTTTTTCTGTTTTTCACTTGTCATATACTCGGGTCCCGCATCGCATCATTGTTGGATCCGAACCGCTTACAAACGCGGCCCGGCCATGCGGCGATTATGCCGCAATGCTCGCTAGGGGCAAGCCTGCCGTGACATTTTGTCGGCCGTCGCAGACTTCGGGCTCTGTGCCCGCCAGTCTGCGCGAGCCCGTCCGCATCCACCTCTGCACGACCCATCCATGATCAAGCTCAAAGCTGTCGCCCACCCCCCGGACCCGCTCGTTCCAAGCCTCTTCCCAGCCGGCAAGCACTGGATCGGATGGGCAGGAAAGTCGCTGTCGCGCCAGGCGATCCAGCGACGGCTGCTCTCAGACATCCGCCTTTACGGGCCACGCGGCGTGGTCGAGATCAACATCGACCTCGACTTGCCCTCGGAGCGCGAGCTGACTCGCCGCATGGAGGTCGCCGACCTCGAGTCCGGACACTCTGTCTTCAACTGGGACCGGTGTTCCAGAGAAGCGCGCGACTGGGTGATCGAGCAATCGGGATTGGAATCGGATGATCTACCCGCCCTGCTCATGCGCGAGCCCACACGCTGCCTCGATCGTCTGTTCTCGGCTGAAAAGCTCAAGAGCGTGCAGATCATCCTCTGGACCGCTCTGCACGAAGACAGCAAGACCGCCTTCGGCGCGCTTCGCGATGCGAGCCGAGTCGTCGATGTGCGCCCGCATCGTGAACCGCCATTTTTTCTCGGCGTTCAGGGATAACATGTTATCCGCCGCCGGCCGCCACGGCGCCTCGCGGGGCGGGGCGTCCGTGGCGGCCGGCGGGCCACGCTTGAAGCTTACCCCACCGTGGGCGCGGCGGCCATGTCGAATTCCGCTTCGTCCGCATCGGCGCCCGCCGCGGCCTGCGCCGAATCGTCATGCTGCTCCGACGAGGGCGCCTCGTGCTCGGCGTCCTGCTGCTCCTGCGCGGCGGCGGCCACGGTCTGCACCACCTTGATCTTCGAGCCATCGAGGTGCGGCGTGACCAGGCCCTTGAGCGACGGCACGGGCGGGCAGCCTTCGACCGTGAAGGCCTCCGGCAGCCGCACCATCACGCCGGCGCGAACCTTGCCCGTCTCCTCGTCCTTCAGCGCGGTACTCACGATGAACGCAGGCTGGTAGGCCGTCGCCCGCGCCAGACCCGCGGCACGGGCGTTGCCGGCCTGCTCGAGGATGTCCTTCGCGAAGCGGACCGCGCTCGAGTCGTAGGTGCCGTCGGTTGTCACGGCGGCGCGCAGGGTGCGATAGGGGATCGCCTCGATCGAAAGCGTGCCGCCGGCCGCCTCGGCCTTCTTCGCGATGGACTCCATCACCTCCTCGGGCAGGACGTAGCCGGATTCCTTGTCGAACTTCGGGGTGAATGCCACAACCTTGTCGCTCTCGAGGACCGGCTGCCCGTCGGCACCGACGACCGTCACCCGCATGGCGTAGCGCAAACCCGGCACGTTGTTGCTCGCCGCCTTGAGCTTCTCCACGTCGGCGCCGGAGCTCACCAGCACCGTCTTCTCCGGATAGAAGACGCGCGTGGACACCGAGACGGGGAAAGCGCGATTTGCCTCCCATTTCTGCTCCTTGGTCTGCCCGGCCGGCGTCTGCACGCCCTTGCCCGCCATGGCGATGACGCTGGCGAGCTTCTCGATGTCCTTCTCGTCGGCGTCGGCCGCGCGGAACGGACGCGTGCCCCTGCCGTCCTTGAAGAACACGATCGGCTGCTCGACCACGCCGACCACGGCCATGCGCCCCTCGCCGAGGGTATGCGCGTAGCCGGCCACGATCTTGCCGTCGTCGTCCGCCCGCACCCCCTTGAGGATACAGGTGGTGGGATCGGCATCGGTGCCGGCACCCTTGACCAGCGCGGCCCGGGTCGCCTCGTTCAGGTGAGCCGTGATTTCCGAGCCCGGGGCCACGCCGGCGACCGCGTTACCGTAGACGGTGATCACGCTGCCCGTGAGCGAGCCGTCGGCGTTGAAGATCGGCTGGCCGCGACGATCCATCTTGAAGCCGCCGAGCACGACGGCGGATCCCTTGTCGAAACTGCGCCCGCCCCCTTTCTGGGCGACCGGCTTGGCGTGCTGCTTCCAGAACTGCTGCTTGTTGTCGCTCACATCGACTCTCCTCACATGAAATCCGGCACAGCTGGAAGTGCGGACCTACGCCGGCCTCGGCTCGCACGGGAACTCAAACACAATAGCGCATGCCACTGTCATGCGCACCTTTTTATGCCGCTGACAACGCCGGCGCTGCGGCTGCGGCCTGTTGCATCAAGGCGCGAAGATCGCCAGCGGCCTCCGAATTGCCCAGGCACAGCGTCGACTGCGCCCGGGTGACCGCGACGTACAGAATGTTGAACTCCTCCGCGCGCACGGCAGCGGGCGCCGACTCCAGCTTGGCGACCCCCTTGAAGTCATCTCCCAGCAGCACATGCTGGAACTGCAGGCCTTTCGACGCATGGCCGGTCAGGAAAACCGTCTGCACCTTCGAACGCTCAATCTCCTCCGGCGTCTTGCCCACGGCGATCTCACTGAGAATGGACCGGGTGCCGTCATAGTTGTGCTCGGCGATCAGATCCAGCAAGATTTTCAAATCGGGCGCGTCACCGTTCTCCACGGATTCCTGCATTTCCTCGAACGATGCAAAGCGACGAAATCGGCGCGCGTCGGTCCGGCCGTTGGCCTGGAAGCGCTCGAGCGCGTCCACCTCGCGAAGAAGCTCCTTCGGGTTCATGCACAGGCCGACTCGGCAACCCGCCTCGCGCGCCTCCAGGGCCATCGCAATCGCGGTGGCATTCTTGCGGCAAATCACCGCGTTGGGTGCGTCGATCGTCTCCACGACACGCGACGGCCGCCCCGCCCCGACAATCCGGAAATCCGAATGGCGGAGCCCACCGAGCACCAGGTTAGCCACGTCCGCGACCGCCGGGCCAAACCGGAACGACTGCGTCAGGCGCAGGCGCGCGTCGGCATCAATCTGCCGCAGCGCGTCGACCGCCCCGCGCCATGAGTACATCTGCTGGTACGAGTCGCCCACATAAATCGTCTGCGCTCCTTGCTGCTCGGCCAGTTGCATGAACTGCAACATGATGGGGTTGGCGTCTTGCGCTTCATCGAGCATCACGTAATCGCAGCCCACGCTCGGCCGGCTCATCACATAGAGCTTCAGGTAGGTATCGTGCGTGGTCGGAAAGTCCCCGTCCGGCTGGCTCATCAACCCCCACAGGCGAGCGGCATGGGGTGCGAGCGCCCCGGCGTACGCTCGGGTGAGCATCGACATCCACTTGGGATCCTCATCCGCCTTCTTGGCCAGGTCCGGCGTGAGGAATTCGCGCAGCGTCGCAGCGGGAAAATGCTGCGAGGAGATCACGTCGGACGAACTGTGGCAAAACCGCGTAACCCAGTCCTTCAGAAGGTCGCCGACGGCGTTGCGCGACGTCTCGCCCAGCTCTTGCGAGATTGTGACCGGGCCGCGGATTCCCACCGCCTCCGCCGCATCACGCGCCGGCAGCATCACGTTCAGACGAGCACCCCCACTGCGCTTGAAGGGCTCCGCCACCGCGCTGCGCCAAGCCACCGAGTGCAGCGTCGACGCCGTGCACCCGGTGCCGACCAGGCGCGGCCTCGTCTCCTCGGCCATCATCCGGTTGAAGACAGTCAGCAGCCCGCGCTGCCGACGCTTGGCCTTGGCCGCCGCGACGATGGTCGACGTTTTGCCAGCACCCGCGCCCGCCTCGACCACGATGCGGCGCACCCCGTGCGCCGCAGCATCGACCACCGCTGCTTGTTCCTGGGTCAGTTCCATCACGCCCCCTGTTGACACTCCAAGCGACGACGCGCCCGCGCCGCCTTGCCCACGCGGTATGCCAGTCCGTCGCACTGCGACACCACCTTGATCTCGATTCCGGCACTCGGGCCACAACCGTTCGTCACGACGATGCCGCATCGCCGCATCGCCGCCGCGACCTCCACATCGGTGCCGCCGCCGACGTGGACCATGCACGGACCGTGCGTCGGGTGGAGCATGGGCATCACGAAGCCAGGTTGCTCGGGGTTGGCAGGCAAGAGAACTTTCATGGCATTCCGTTTCTTTTTGCACTCAACGTGGACCAAAACATCTCATCGATCGGCGCATCCCCGCGCGGTTACCGCACAATCCGGCAACCGGTTATGGAGGCGCGACCAACCCACTATATGGCCCGCAAAACCCCGCGCACTTTTTTTTTAGGATCTCCGTCGCCTCAGGCGGCCGCCCCCGCTGCGGCGTCGAATCGCTCCACGATCTTGGCCACCATGGCTTGGATGGCGCCGTCGTCGTCGTCCCCAAGTTCCTTGGCCATCGCGACGACCGCCTCCTCCACACCACCGGGGTAGTGCTGCCCGAGGATTTCGATCGTCCGGCGCACGCCCCATCGGTCGTAGAGCCGGTCGCGAACCGCCGCATTTTTAGGCGACGTCTCAAGCGCCCACAATAGGAAAGGGCCTGTGGTCGACGTCAGAAACTGCACACTTTCTCCATCGCGTAGCCCCGCGACGCGATAGGCCGCGACGAAGTTCGCGCCGTGCCGGCCCGGCTTGCCGATCCGCAAGCACGCCGCCTGGGCCGCGTCCGACAGATGCAACTTCTTGCCCGCCTCGATGATCTCCGCCCGCGAACCCCCGAAGACATATCTCGTGAAGCTGAGCTTCACGATGTCGTCCGGAATGTGGGAGATCAGCTGGCTGTAAAACTCAAGGTACAGATTCCACTTTCGCCCTTCCCGGACCATCGTCCCGGCATCGGCGACGAATTGGCCGACGACGGCGGCATTTTGAGAGAATCGCTGCAGCTCGTCGTAGACGAGCTTCTTGGGCGACTCCCGCATCCGTGTGATCCGCTCGCGTTGAAACTCCCGGTACTTCGTCGGAAATAGAGCCGCGTCTTCGGGCATCAGGAAGAACCTGCTCGCCAGAAGATGCCTCGACAGCATCACCGCGACCGCTGCGAGCCAGCCGCTGGCCTCGCCGCCGCTGTTAGGCGCGACCTCGTCCAGATCCAGTGCGATGACCCTCGCATCGTCGAGCGAAAACCGTGACGCTCCGTCGAGGATGGGAATCCGCTGGATCGCCTCGGCAATCTTGCGGAAGAAGAAGTAGGTGATCGACTCACCGTTGACCTCCTTCTTGTAACTCGACGAGATGATGGCATCCTGCGCCCTCGAAGCCACTTCCGACAGCGTCGGCACGGCGTAGCGCTGCGCCAAGGTTGCCGCGTGGAGTTGCCCGGCGTCGAACAAGACGTCTCGTACGTCGTACCAGGTGGTGTACGGGTGGATCTCGACCCCGAGCCCCCCCAGCACCGCATCCACCTCGCTGTTAACGCCCCTAGAGTAGCGCCGCGGCTGATTCACGGGCAACCGATCCTCGTACACCGCCTTGACGCAAGCCGTGGCCAGCCCGGGGATCGCCTCGTCGGTGGCACCGGATGCCGTGCCGCACAGTACGCACAGGAAGTTCACCAGGAACTTCTCATGCGAGGGCAGCGGGCGATCCCCCCCGAGCGGAAGATCGAAGACATTGGTCGTGAACCGCGGCTCGTACCGCAGGCGGTGGTATTGGGCCAGGTGCTGCTCATGCGCGGGCAGCGCCATCTGCAGCAACTTGATGAAACCCTTCGACGACGGGCCGATGTCCGAGATCGACAGATAGGGCAAGGCGTCGCTTTCCAACACGAACCCGAGGTTGGAAATCCCGATGTTGACCGACTTGCCACCGCCCATGCTCGCGAACCCCACGACGACCGGTGCTGACTGCAGCGAGGAACCTTGCCGATAGGGGAACAGACGCGGACCGGCGCGGTAGAGCACGCCACCGTCCTCCCAAAGCGGGGCCGCGCGCTCGATCGGGAGCATCGGGACGATCTCATCCAGCGGCGCCGGCGTGCGCGGCGCCGGCGAGCGCATCGTCGCCCCGGGCATGGTGGCCGTGAATGCGAGTGCCGCGTCGCCGATGACGGACGACGGCTCACATGACCCCCAGGAGGCGATCGCCCCCGCAAGCGCCGCCTGCCTCTCAC
Source organism: Burkholderiales bacterium (assembly GCA_013044035.1). GTDB lineage: Bacteria > Pseudomonadota > Gammaproteobacteria > Burkholderiales > Burkholderiaceae_C > Thiomonas_A. The sequence continues at coordinate 35,233 of JABEVE010000083.1, read as the reverse complement.
GCAAACGCCGAGGCGCCTCGTCGACCGAGGTCCACGTCGCAAACACAGCTTGGGCGCCCACCATCGTTTCGTTGCGCAGGATCCGCTGCTGGATTTCCTCGAGCCCCTGCACAAGCATCTTGTTGTTCTCGGAGCCGAACTGAAACACCGAGGCCAGGGAACTCTTGAGACCCGTCCCACCCAGCGCATCGCCCGACAACAGGAAGGACACGATGTGCGGCGTACCCGAACGCTGCAGCGCGGCAATCAGACTGCCGAATGGCTTGGGCTGCTGCGGCCAAAGCGACATGTACACGAAGGCATAGCGCCGATTGCCGACAACGATGAACTCGCCCTCCTTGAGCGGCGACACCGGAAAGATTTGCTCGGCCAGCGTGGGATACAGAGCACCGGAGGCGTCCGGCCGCAAGTTGGCGCGGGGCCGCAGCGGATCGCCGGCCAGCACCGGCCGCCACTGATCCGGCGTCGTGTCGGGAACGACCGAGCGTCGCATCACCCGTGCCGCCGTGTGCACGTCAAGCAGATCCGCCAGGATTCCCGCCTCCCGAAAGGCCTCCAGGGTCGAGCGCACATAGGCCGCATGCGGCGCTCTCAGGGATGGCAGCGCCGCATGCACGTTCGCCGCATGCGCCGACATCGGCACGCCATTGGAAGCCTCCGCGCGAGCACGCGACGCCTCGCGGCGCTGCATCGAGGTCGACAAGGCCCCCGACGTCGTCCAGACCGCCACGAACGTGTCCTGGTCGGCCACGAACTGACCCAAGCGCCGCGACCAGTTCTCGAGCAAGAAATCGATATCCAGGCGAAGCCTCTGCGCGGAGCGCCGCAGAGGGTCCATCACCCGCGTCGTCAGAGCATCCCCACCCTCCGGGTCGAATGCAAACCGCACCTGAATGAAGTGCCCGCCCGTCGCGAAGTACGAGGACAGCCCCGACTGAATGGTGTTGATCCGAGCACCGATCTCCTCGGCGTCCTGCACTTTGCTCACGCCGCGCACCCGGATGAGCGTCATCAGCGCTCCGGTCCCGCTCGCGAACGCGCACCGCACGCCGTCGACCTCGTCGAAATCGGCCGTCACGGGCTCGAACCACGCTGCCGCCCCCCTGCGGAATGCGATATCGATGCCCGCCGAAATCGCCTCGACGAACTCCAGAAGCCGCCATGCATAGCGGCCGCCGCCGATGGCCATTGGAAGGACAACCGCGGCGTAGAGGACCAGGGCGCAGAACAGCACGACTAAGACGGATGCAGCCAGGCTCACGAGTCCTCTCCCAAATCTTCAGCAGCCTCGACCGGCCCTTGCAGTCGGTCCATGATGTTTTCGAACATGGTGGCGTCGAGCTCGTCGACCTTCGCCGCGTTGCCCTCGAGCAGCACGAACCGCAACACGCCGTTGTCGTCGCAACACGCGGCGAGCAATTCGTCCCGCCGCTGCGGCGGCATCGTCCCCGCCGCCGTTAAAAGTCCGGTCGACGTCGCCGCCGCGAACAGCGTCTCCTTGGCCTCATCGAGGTCGTCCGGAACGGAGACGGAGATCGATGACGACCCGTACCACACCACCCCGAAGCCCGCTTGGTGCAGCGCGATGGCATGCCTTGCGCACAACAGCATGTCGCGCGCGCGCAGAAAGATTTCGGCAGGCGACTTGCGATAGCCGCGCTTCTTATCCGGGAAGTGGATGTCGGAGATCATGTACGACTTGTGCAGCGCCGTCATGAAAAGGGACATCGACGGCGAGGCCCGCACAAGCGCAGGATCCAAGTCCCGAAGCGCCTCGGGCAACTCCTGAGCCGGGATGACGCTGGCGTCCGCCTCGAACGCGGCATTGATCCGCACCTCGCCCATCGTCGAGAAGGCAATCGCCTCCTCTCCAGTGCGCCACAACCTGCGCCCAAGCTCCGGAGTGGCCTCGCCAGCCGGATTGAGCAGCTGGTGCGCAACCGGGTGGGTAATGCGGTCGACCACCATCTGCACCAGAAGCGGGCCGCGAGATTCGACCCATTCGGCGATCTCGGCGTTGTCCTGTGGAATCTCTCGCTTCGGGATGATGCGCCATGCGCACCCGTTCTCGGGCACCGGGGCGCTCAGCAACGCCATGGCATGGTCATAGCGCGGCGGCACCACCGTTCCCACGCGCCGAAAGCGCTCCGCGCCTGGCGGCCGCTCCGCCGCGCACCCGAAGGTGTAAGCCATCTCCGTCGCACGCAAGACAGGCGCGGGCGCCATGCCGATCACATCCTTGGGCCTTGCCGCGCGCAGCGTGTGCGCGAGCCCGAACTTGTGCGCTTCGACCACCGCGGGATAGAGCGTGTGCGTCGCGCGCATCCAGCGGCCCATGGCCACGGCCATCCGCGACGCGCGCTCCTGCGCGCTCATCTCGGCCCACCCCATCTCTGAAAGGACCGACGCCTTGAGCGCCCAAGCCTCCGATGTGCGCGCGTCCCCCAGACGAATCGGCCCCCAGTCGGCGCCGCGAAAACGCGCCGATAGGCCGTCGGTGCGGATGACGACCGGATCCACGTTGGTCAACAGAATGCGGTCGTCGGCAACGTCGATCGTTCCGCGGATCCGGCACGGCGCCTGGCCCTCGAGACATAGCCATCCGCCATCGTGGATCGCCGGATCATCGAAGACGACTGCGCCGTAGGTCGTCAGGGCTTGAGCCATCCGTACCCCTGGATCTTCACCCCGTCGGCACCAACCACAAGGACCTTGCCGATGCCGGGCACGTCACTGCCCGCACGCACGCTCAGCCAGCGCCCATCCACGTCCAGCACCGCCACGTCGCCCGTGACCGCAGCGAGATGCACCTGCACATGCGAGGGCGCCGACGCCTCCCGATGCTCGATGCGCACGCGCTCCTCATGCGCGACACGATCTTGCTTCTGCACCTCGCGCACCGCTCGCGCCAGCAGGTCAACGCTGCGCTGCAGCCGATCCACCCGCGCCATGAGCACCGCATCGCCCGCCGGCACCGCGACAGGCGCACCGGCGCCCGCCGGCGCCGCTTGCTGAGGCACTGCGGCGCTCACGCGTGGCATCGATTCGGGCGCCTGGGGCATCGACGCGACATTGGGATGCAGAGGCATCCCCGGCACGGCACCTGCCTGAGGCGCCTGGGACGCCCCCGGCATCGCGGCAGCGGCCGCCGCTTGAGCGCGGGGCTGCGATGCGCTGCCCGCGATCAGCCCCCCGCCCGCAGGCACGGCCGCCGATGCGCTCGGATTGCCCGGCGGCGCCATGAGCGGCGCGAAACCATGCGAGGCGGACGCCGACTCCTGGGCACGGCGAGCGGCCAGCTGTTGCATCTGCTGCTGCAGGGCCTGCGCACGCCGCGCGGAATACCACCGCCAGGCGAGCACCGCGGCGGCGGACACCATGAGCGCGATGGCGAGCACGGCCACCACCTTGAGCGCCTTGCCGCCGCTGGGCTGATTTGCGGGCGCGGCTGGCGCAAGTCCCGCGTCCACCCCGCCGCCTGCGAGCTCGTCGCTGCCCGGCTCGAACTCACCCAGTCCGTCGCCAAGCCCGACCTCATCAGCCGCCCCAGCATCCATGCCTTCATTGATGTCCATTCCAAAAGTCCTCCTGGCTTTGTGTTTACGGCTGCCCCTGCGAACCGAGGCCCAGTGCGCTCAGCGGCGCCCCGACTTGAATGGGCTTGACGGGCATGAAATGCGGCGCTTGCGCGGAGGCGCCAGCCGCCGCACCCCCGCCCGTTGACGAGCCGCCCGAGGCCGCGACCACCTGCCCGTCCGGCTGGGGCGTGCTCAGGAACAGAATCCCCGCTCCCGTGCCGGAGGCGATCGACACGGTCGGCGCACGACTCCAGTTCTGCTGAATGCTCTGCCCGATGGTCTGTGCCGCGTTGCCAGCCGCCGTCGCGCCCGCGATCACCAACTCCTGGTGCGTCGACAGCGACGGATTGGTCGTCACCGTCGTGGTCGTGCCGGTCGACTGCAGCGTCGTCTGCCCCGACTGCGCAACGGCCTGGCCGAAGCCCTGCAACCCGCTGAGGAATGCGCCGCCGAGAAGCGATCCATAGCGCTCGAGCCAATGCGTATCCACGTCGGTGCTCATCGCCGGCAGCTGCGTGTTCGGATTGATCACAACCGCGTCCACGTGCCAGTCCGCGTTATCCCATCGCATGCTCGTCAGCTTCACTTCCAGCGCATCCTCGTGGCGCTCGAAGGCGCCGACGAACGTCGCCCCCCCAAGCGCGCCCACGCCGTCCGGCACACGCATGAGCACCGGCCCGGGGCTATCCGAATTCGCCGCAGTGACGAACACCCCGAAAATCTTGCTTCCCAGGTGCGCGCCCGCCGGCGGAAGAGTAGATCGACGCGCGCCGCTGCCGCTCGACTCTGCGGCCACCACGGCGGCACCGGGCGCACCCGAGCTCGCGTTCTGCGTGGCGATCGACACGTCGCCCTGCGCGACCGGGACGATCGCGCCAAGCACGTTCTTGACCTCCTGCGCATAGGCACTTGGCGCTTGAGCCATGGCGATCGGCTGCACGGACTGCGGCGGCGCCGGCATTGCCACCTGTGGCATGGCCACGGTGACCGGCGCAGCATGAGTCGGCGAGTTCGCCCCCGGCGCGGCGAAATCCGGTTTCATCGACGCCCCGGCGTATGGGTTCGACGCCACGCCCACAGGCGTCGGCAGGGACGAGCGACCCGCCGCCGAAGCTGCCGCTGCCGCAGCCGCATTTTCCGCTGTCACGTCTCCGTTGTACCTGGGCGTGCCGCCCTGCCCTGCAACCGACGTGATCTTCGGCGCAGCGGCCAAGGACGACGCCCCGGTTTGCATGCGAGCCTTCGCCATCCAGTACATCACGCCAATCAAGATGGCGACGACCACCAGCACGACGAAACCGATCTTGTTGCCCTTCACGTAATTCTTGGCACCCTTTTCGCTCATGGATTTTCCCCTTACTGCCCGGCTGCGGTGGCTGTGCCCGGCTGCAACACGACCTGCTGCACCTGTCCGCCCACCATCACGTCGAGTACCGAGGCGTTGACGAGCTCATAGACGTGCGTGCCGTCGGGCGCGCTGCTCGTGCGCTCCCACGCTGGCGACAACAGGTCGTCGCGGGTGCGCACGAAAATGTGCTGCGCGTAACTCCACGCCTGTACCTCGGTGCCGCTGCCGCCTGCGGCCGCGAGCACCGCCGCCCCCTGCGGCGCGATGCCGTCGAGAAACGACAGCATCGCCGGCGTCGCTTGCCCGATCTGGGGCGCGACCATCGCTTGCGGCTGCGCGTCGGGCGAACGCTGATCCATGCGCAGCGTCGCCGTCGCAAACCCCTCCTTGGTGTCGGTCATCAGCACGACGCTGATCGCCGAGGGCGCCCCCTTGAGCAGCACGGACATGCTCGACGATGCGCTCATCGTGAGCGCATTGGCCGTCAGCACGTTCGGCGGAGCATCCTTATGCTTGTCCGCCGGCTGCACGACCGAGAACCATTGCGGGTTCGCCACCGTCGCCGCAACAATCGGCCAGGGCGCGCCATCCACCCCGACGAATTGGATATTCGTGATGAAGCCCGGCGCGATGCGCACGCTCGGCACCGGAGCTCCCGGAGCGAACGAGACAGGAATCGAGGGCGACGAGAGACTGGGCGGGAGCCCCGCATGGATCGCCTGCGCCGTCGCGACCGCCCGATCGCGAAGGGCTTGGATCTGCTGCGGGCTCAACGGAAGCTCGTTCGCCTCGGCTGCGTCGAAGGCCGCCGTACTGCCCATCAGCACGTCCGGCAGCGGCGGAGTGGCAGCGGCCGCATTGGCCGCTGCAGCCGCGCTTGCGGAAGATGCCGGTGAGATGGGCTTTCCAGCCGCGCCCCAAGCGCCCGGCGAGACGGCCGCGATGAGCGCCAGTGAGCCGAGCAGGCGGCCCACGGCCGCCCCACGAAGACTGATTTTCATGGTGTCGAAGAGCCTTGCAGGAGGTTGATTTGTTCGATCGCGACCCCGCGCGGATTGAACTCGGTGGGCACGCGGACCACCGTTGCGGTCGCCACGAGCGTCTGCTTGGTCGGCTGGCCCCCGGTCGTCTCGTACGAGACGATCACCGGGAACTGAATTCGCCAGGTGTAGTGCCCGGCAGCAACCCCCTCCGCGATGATCACCGGCGGGGCCGACGGAACTGCACTCATCAGAATGCGTTCCTTGCGCACCATGTCCAGCGTCCCGGAGCTCTCGAGTTGCCCCTCGACCTGCGCGAATGCCTGCGGGGTGTAGTCGCTCTGGACGGCCAAGAGTTCATCGCGCCAATGCACGAAGTCCAGCCCGAGGGTCTTGCACACCGACTCCGACGTCCAGTCAAGCAGCCCCTGTTCGGAGATGAAGGGCTCGCTCATCGGAACCATCTTCACGACCTGCAGACTCGGCGTCAGCCCGAAGTACTGCCCCTTGGGCCGCCACAGAACCGTCACGATCGCCGCTGAAAGCCCAAGCAGTCCCACGCCGGCCGCCAAGGCAATGCCCGTGGCCAAGCGCCTGGCGACATCGCGGCTCGCACTTAGCTGGTCGCCCAGGCGAACCGCTTCCGACCTGACCTGCACCCCCTTCTGGGGCCGTCCTGTTTGCGCATTCATTGGTGACGCTTGCATGTGTGGTACGTCGTATTATTGTGCCGAGAAATTGCCCGGGCAATGCGATCCGTACAAAAGGCGCAGTCGCCTCATTCAAGCCAAGAAGTGTACGTTTCATGATGCGCATCCCACCGCGTCGCGTTATTCTTTCTGGACACTCACCCCACCCTTTTGGAGGCTTCACCGTGAAATTCACCATCCCGCGCCACTTCCGCCAGGGCCTGGCCGTCGGTGCCACCCTCACCATCAGCGTCCTCACGCCCGCCATGGCCCAGACCATCGGATCGCTCGCGTCCGCCGGCACTTCCCAGGTCAGCGCCCTGGGCACCTTCGCCAAGGCGCTCTTCGCCCTGATCGGTTTCATCATCGCCGGCGTCAGCCTCTTCCAGTGGTACAGCAACTCGAAGCGGCAGCAACCGGTGGGGGCGTACATCTTGGGCGTCATCATCGGATCGCTCATGTGCAGCATCGCGACCATCATGATCGTGGGCAGCAACTCCATCCTGAACTCGACGCCGACCTCGCTGAGCTCGATCGGCGTGAACTAAGCGGGCCAGCCGATGCTCGACGTGTCGCCGCTGTGCATCGGGGTCAAGCGCACGACTTTTCGTGTACACGATCCCGATGCCGAATCGAAGGATGTCGCCTACGTCGCTGCCCGCCAGGAGGCGCTGCGCCGCGACAAGTGGACCTGCCTCTGGTGCGACTTCGCATCGGCGCCCGCCCCGGGCGCGACGCCGGGGTCCTACGAGGAGTCCGGGTTTCTGGAAGTCCACCACGTCGACGACGACCACGGGAACAACACGCCCGCCAATCTCGCGACTGCATGCCCCTTCTGTCACGAAGTCCATCACGCCGGCAACGCAGGACATCTCGAACGCGCCTCGCTCATCTGGCTCCCGGAAATGTCCCACGAGGACCTGAATCGGCTGTGCCACGCGACGTTCGTGGCGATGCACAGCCACAACCGCTGGGAAACGTTGGCGCATGCAATCCACATGCAGCTCGCCGCCCGTGAGTCCCAGGTTCCAGGCCCGTTTCGCAACCTGCGCGTTCTCGGCGCCGCTTTGTCGCGCCTGACCGACGAGGAATACGCCAACCGCGCCGGTGCGCTCGGCGGGCTACGGCTCCTGCCCCGCCCCAAGTCCTTCGATCGCCATATCGCCTATTGGGCCGAGAAGGCGTGGACAGCGCTGCCTGACTGGGATTCCTTGCTCGCCGCACTCGCGCCGGCGGGCATCCGCGTTTAAGACGCAATAACCGCTCCGGAGTTCAGCCCATGGACATCGCGCAGGCCATTCTCGGATGGCTCCAACCCGTTTGGACCCTCATGCAGATGCTCGGGGTCCTGATTGGCTTCATCATGACGGGCTCGAGCTTGCTCGCAATCGTGCGAGCCCAGGTCGAGCGCTCCAAATCGAATATTGCCTGGGTCGGCGTCATCGTCGGCATCTTGCTCGGCAACCTGCCGGCCGCGCTCAACACGCTGAGCTACACCATCTTCAACCGCGGCACGCAAAGCGCGATCGCGTACGCCGGCGGCGGCGGCGGGCAGTACGCCCAACTCGAGGCTGCGGTGCTCGGCGTCATCAGTCTGGTTGGCCTCTATGGCGTCATCAAGGGCTTCCTGCTCCTGCGCGCCGCGCACGAAAGCCGGGACCATTTCTGGCACGGCATCAAACACCTCATCGGCGGTACGCTCGCAGTCAACATCGTTCCGATGTTGCAAATCGGCGGCGCGTCCCTTGGCTCCACGATGCAGTCCGTCGTCACCAAGATCATCGGGTAAGCCAAGCATGGATCTCGCCCAGCGTGTCGCCGACGTCCGCCGCGTACAGCGCGTGCTCGCTTCGGCGGGCCTTGGCCTGCCCTGCGCGGACTCGCCCGACGACGCCGTCGTGGCCGTCGAACAAGAGCAGCTGTGGCTGAGACAGCAAGGCGTCGACGCGGCACCACTTGAAATCGCCCGCAAGGCCGCCTGCATCGTGCGCGGCGGCTTTACCCCCGCGGCGACCCTGCGTCGCGCTGCGATCCGCGCCCTGTGCGCGCACGAGTTGGCCCTCACAACCATCCTCGAGGAGATCCCTCATGGCAACCCTCGTCATCGCTGAAAAGCCCTCGCTGGCAAAGGCCATCCGCGCCGCGGTTGGCCGCGACTACGAGGTCACCAATGCGTTCGGGCACGTCTACGAGCAGGCCGAGCCGGACGCCTACCTCCCCGCCTCGGTGCCAGACAACCCCAAGCGCAAGGGCAAGAAAATCTGGCGGATCGAGGATCTGCCCATCATCCCATCGGAGTGGATCAAGCTGCCCAAGAGCGATGCCCGCGAGCAGATCGCCAAGATCCGCGGGCTGCTCAAGAGCGCGACCGAAGTCGTCAACGCAGGCGACCCGGACCGCGAGGGGCAGCTACTGATCGACGAGATCCTGGAAGAACTGCGCTACAAGGGGCCCGTCAAGCGTGTCTGGCTCCAAAGCCTGACGCCCGAGGCGATTCAGGAAGCGTTCGGCAAGATGCGCCCGAACAGCGAGTACAAGCCGCTCTCCGATGCGGCCGCGGCCCGCAGCCGCGCCGACTGGCTCGTCGGGATGAATCTGACCCGCGCCTGGACCGTGACCAATGGTCGCCTGATCTCGGTTGGGCGCGTGCAAACGCCAACCCTTGCGCTCATCGTCCGCCGGGACGAAGAAATCGAGGCATTCAAACCGAAAGACTATTTCGAGGTGTGGGCCAAGGTTGCCCATGCGAACGGAAACTTTCTCGCCAAGTGGCTCCCCCCCGACACCGACGGCCCCAGCTTCGATCCCGAGGGCCGGCTGATCGACGTCGCCCGTGCCCGCGACGTCGCCGCGAAGGCGGCGGGGAACGCGCGCATCGCCCAGTACAAGGCCGAGAAGAAGCAGCGCCACGCTCCCTTGCCCTACTCGCTGTCCGCCCTGCAAAAAGCCGCCAGCTCGAGACTGGGCCTGGGTGCCCAAGCCGTTCTCGACATCGCGCAGGCGCTGTATGAGGAGCAGCTGACAACCTACCCCCGGACGGACTGCCAGCACCTCGCCGAGGATCAACTCCCGGGCGTCTTCGCCGCAGCCGAAGGCCTGGCCAGCAGCTTCGGCGTCGACATCGAGCGGCGCAAGCATGGCGCCTTCAACGATGCGAAGGTCACCGCGCACACGGCGATCGTGCCCACCGGAAAGGATGCCTCACGTCTCTCGGGAGACAAGGCGCGCGTGTACGACATGATCGCACGCGCGTGCGTCGCCCTTTTCATGCCTCCGGAGGAATACATCGCGGCGTCCGCGACTGTCGACCTCGGCGCAGAGAAGTGGACAGCCACCGGCCGGCGTGTCACGTCGCCCGGATGGACGGCCCTGTACGGTGGCCAGGCCGACGGCGAGGACGAGGGCGAGGATTCCACAGGGCCAACCCTGCCCGCAATGGCAACGGGCGACCAGGCGAAGGGGCTCGGCGCCGAGGTCAAGTCCTTGCGCACCAAGCCCCCCGCACGCTTCACGGAAGGCACCCTCATCGACGCGATGAGCAACATCCACCGTTTCATCACGGACGAGGCGGCACGCGCCAAGCTCAAGGAGACGTCCGGCATCGGCACCGAGGCGACTCGCGCCAAGGTGATCGAGACGCTGTTCGATCGGCAGTGGGTGTCCAAGAAGGGCAAGCAACTCATTTCCACGCCGCTGGGGCGCGACGTCATCCACGCCCTGCCCGACGAACTGACCGATCCCGTTACGACGGCGCGGTGGGAAGATCACCTTGGGCGAATCGCCGCAGGCCAGTTGCCGCCAGATCGCTTCGAAGCGGCCATCGCCGACTTCGTGCGCCAGCAACTCTCGTTCGTCAAACGCATGGACGGCGCCTCGGCCGCAACGGTCCCCTCGGGGCCGAGCGCTCCCTGCTCAGTCTGCGGAAAGACGGCCCGTCGCATGGAGTCGCGCAAGAAGAAAGGTGCCTACTACTGGGCATGCGAGAACCGAGACCACGGACTGCTATCCGACGAAGGCGGCAAGCCCGGAGCCGAGTTCACACCGAAAAAAGGGTATGCGTATTTCGCGGTTGAAACGTGGTCAGAGCTTGCCTTCCTCGATCAGCCGCGTCAGTGTTGAAATGTCGGCTCCGTAGTTCTTGTCGGTTTCCGGCTTGTCGTGTTGGTCCACGGCGAATCCACGGTAGGCGAAGGTCTCGGTGGTGGCCATGTCGAGCATCACCTCGTCACCCCGCCGCCGCTCGAAGCGCGGGCGGAATTTGACGCTCTTGTGGACGCCTTCGGTGAAGAGGATCTTCGCGCGCAGAGCCTCGAAGCTGTAGCCGCGCCCCAGGCGGTTCATCACTCGGATGAGGCTGTTCAGCGACTCGGTATAGGCGTTGGTAACCGGGTGGTCGAAGTAAGCGAGGATCTGCGGCTGCCAGTTCGTGAAGGCGCGGATCAGGTCAGCGAAAGCGTCGCGGACTTCATGGCTCACAGACCTATGCCAGGCCGCGTAGCGGGCCAGGGCCTGGTCGCGCGTACCCATCCCCTCATAGACCCCGTAGAACGCCTCCTTGAGTCTGTACGCCTCGCCCAGCTCGGGATAGTTGGCTGTCCAACCGGAGAGCAGGAGCCGTTCTTTGTCGTTCAGGTCGCGCTCGCGCTTGAGCAGGACGAAGCGGTCGTGCATCAAGCCCCGGCGCTGTTTCGGAGTCAGCGACTCCCGAAGCGACTTCCGCACCCGTTCCACCGCGTCGTTGGCCATGCGCACGACGTGGAACTTGTCGATGACGATCCGGGCATCAGGCATCACGGCTTGCACGGCATCGCGGTAGGGCGTCCACATATCCATCGCGACGGTCTGGACGCTGTGCCGTCCATCGAGGTGGGAGAGATAGTGGACCACCGTGTCCTTGTTCCGGTTCGGGAGCAGATCGACGACGGTGTTGCTGCGGATATTGGAGATGACGCAGCGCGGCTTGATGATGTGAATCTCGTCGATGCCCATCCAGGTCGGCGTTTCGAACCGGACAGTCTTCTCCAGCTCGTTCACGTAGTCGGCGAAAATCAGGCGCACGGTGCCCTCGACACAGCCGACTTCCTCGGCAATGCTGGCGAAAGTGCGCCTGAGCGCCTGCTGTCCGATCCACTTGACCAGGCGCGCGGTCATCAGCCGTTTGGCGTCAACGTCAGGCAGAGGCTCGGAGAAGGTCGCCACGCGGTCCGTGCTGCACTCCAGGCACTTGAAGCGGCGGGTGTCGACGTAGATCGCAACACGCTTCCCGTGCGAAGGAAGATCGCGGATCATCTGCTCACGCCGACCGAAGCCACTCAAGCGAGTCGAGCCACAAGTCGGGCAGTGCGCGACCTGAGTGGCGACTGCCGCGTAGACGCTGTAGTCGTGCTCGGTTTCGACGATGCGCGTGACTGTGTACAAATACAGGTTCAGGATATTGGCGGCCATGAGAGTTCCATTGAACGAATTCCGAGCCTATCTCAGCGCACGTTTTCGACCTCCAGGATCTCCCCGTCCTCAAACAAAGCACCCCAGTACCCATCAAGAAGACGCATCCAAACGATGTTGCCGTGCCCACGCTTCGCGCCCATGTCAGCGTGGGTGTCCCAAGCAGTTCTGGCCGATGGGCAATTAGATGGAGGGCGCTTGGTGTAGCGCTTGTAGCTCGTCCTGAACATGCAATGGAAGTTTTCGCCTCTAGACATGGCGCGGCTCCTGGTCGCTGCTCGCTGCATCCCCGCTCCGCATCATCTTTTCCAAGTAGTTGAGCCTGTCACGAACGCCGTTGATATTCGTGAGGGACGGTTCGCGCCGGAGAGCAGCAACCGCAAGTTCGACCATCTGGACCTCGAACAGGGCGTTTCTCTCCCTGCGTGCGGCGTCCCATGCATCTACGGGGTTCCTTGGGCGTCTACCGAATAGTCTCACCGTCATCGCCCCCAAGGGAGTATTTTGCGGCAACAACGGCATGAGCAGCGCGTCCAGCCTCAGTGAGGTATAGGCGACCAAAGCTAGCTCCGGGTACATTGCCACCAGATACGTCAAGAATGACAAAACCTCTGCGCACCAGTGCGTTAATGGTGGACGACCGATACTTCCAGTCTTGCACGCCTCCACCACGGCGCACGCAAGCACTCAAGACCGCGAACTGCACCGAAGAAAGTCTCATCGCCGCTCCATCGGCGGGATGTTGCCACCAAGTTCGTCGTAGACCTCAGATTCGAGCAGAATCTCGGTGTCCGGCGTGATCTCGTCGAAACCCATGACGCCGCCATCGCTGGTGAAGTAGGTCTGGGACTTGCGGTCAATCTGCTGAATCCTCACGAGTTCCCCGTCCTTGCGAACGAAGTCGCCGAGTTGTGCGTGCGCCTTTGTCATGTCGGTCTCCTTTGCGCGAACAACCGCGCATTACGTTTTCATTATCGCTCAACGCGCGCCGAGTGTCAACCGAACATTGCGAATTCGGCTGCGCGTGACACGCAGGCCGAAGATCGCGCCTTCAACCGTGGAATACGGATAGCCCGAAAAAATAGGTCCGCATCGCCGTGGCATGCGCAGAATTCACACTGGAGACCGCATTATGCCCATCGAACTCGCCACCACCGCCTCGCATCTCGCTCAACTGCGCGCCCTGGCGTCTCTGTGCCAGTCGCCAGCGAACGACCCAATCGGGGCCGACCACGCCCGCTCTGCGGCCAAGACCATCGCCAACACGCTGAATGCGTTGGGCGCCGGCGCGGACCGCGAGTACGCCTTGGATCTCACGAGGCAGATGGCCGTCGCGCAGCCGGCCATCGACGACGCGATCATGGGCGAGGCGCCCGACCTCTGGCTCGAACTGGAGCCCAAGGCGGCCGAGTGCCCCTACCCCGCGTATTACGACCCCGGCTACTACGACGCCGAGGATTTCCCCGCGCACACGATGTGACGCAGGCGAGTGCGGCCCGCTCATGCTGGAGAACGCCCCAATGTCCGCCACCCAGAACAGTCAACCACACACCCTGCACATCGATCTGACCCCTTCCTGGGGCCAATGGGGCAATGTCTACCGCCACTTCGCCGAAGCAGGGCAGCGCGAGGCTCTGCGCGAACTCCACCCCGACTTCGCCAAGGCCATGGCCATGGCTTCCGCCTACGCCGCCATCAGCAGCACCCTCACCGCGGAGCAGCGCGAGATCGCGGCCCGGGTCCATCGCACCGAGATGGCACGCGCGGGCATCACCACCCCTCGCCCGCAGCCCAAGCCCACCTCGGTCACGGACTGTGCGGACGAGGCCACCCCCACCCCCGGCATGTAGGAGCCACGATGAACAACGCTCTGCAGCGAGCACGGAGCCGCGCCCCCGCCGGGGTCGCCGAAATCAGCGCGGCGGCGAACCAAAGCCACTCCTGCCGTCAGGTTGACCTGACCCGCGGCACGGTCATCCGCGGGACGCTGCGCGCAATCTCGGTCGACCCGGACTACCCCGAACAGGCCGCCCTGCACCTGAGCATCCCCCACCCCCTCGGCAGCGCCAATGCTCGCGTCGACTTCCCATCTGACTGGCTCTCCGAACTTCCGCGCGATCTTAAGACCGGCGACGCCGTCACGATCGCCCGCGCCCCATGGAGCGATGCCACCTGGCTTGCCGCACGCCGAAGCGACGGTGCCGGGGCGGAGCGCACCATCTGGCGGCGCGTCGAAGAGCTCGTCTGTGAGCGGACCGGGCGCCTGACCATTGGCGAAGCCCGCAGCGCTGCGTTCGATGACCTGCGTCAGCTCGAGTCGATCGACCCGGACAGGCAGCCGATGATTCGGCAGGGCGCCCTTTTGGGAATCGCGGACATCGCCGAGGTCCACCCGACCTACAAAGCCGCCATCCACGCGATCGGAGGCGATGAGCTTCTCGACGCGATCGCGGTGGCGCGGGCCGCCGATATCCGCCAGCAGATGGAAAAGGAGGGTCGCAAGGCCGCCAGCATCATTGCCGCACGCACCGCGATGCGCGCTGCCGTCGGCCTTGCCGACGGCGAGGCCTTTCGAGGCACGTTCGTCGGCTTCGACAAAAGCCCCGGCAAGCCCGACCACATCCGGCAGATCATGCGCGGCGCAGGCGGGACCATCGCCCTCGACGTCGCCCCGGCGGACCTTGCGGATATCCCTGCGACGTTCACCGCGGGATCGAAGGTCGTCATCAGCCCCGAAGCCTGGGACCGACTCGCGCAGAGCGGCCGCATGGAAATCGTCGACGCAAAGCCACCGGCACCCGCCGATGACGAAACGACCTTCGCGCCTGGCATGTGAATTGATCCACCACTCCGAGGAGCACACAACATGGGCCCGCAAGAAAACCTCCCCCAAGGCGTCGACTTTGGCGTCGTCTTGACCGCTGATCTGGTGCCGCAGAATCAGCACATCCCACTCCCGCCCGGCAGCATCGTCCGTGGAACATTCGCCGGCTGGGCCACCGACGGCCAACGTGTGCAAATTCACCTGAGCAACCCCGATGTCGACTCGGATGGAACCACCGTCGACCTGCCGATCTCGGCGGGGCCGCTGATGCGAAGGATCCCCGAAGGGCTCGTGCACGGGGCCCAAATCGCGCTCCTGCGCGCCCCATGGGACGACGGGCGCGAGTGGATTCTTGCGACGATCAGCGCAGCGCCGCAGACGCAAGACGACCTTGCGAGGGCCGTGGCGCTGGACGCGGAAACCATGTGGGGCGAAGCGGCCGATACCGACATCCGGCGGGCGACGTTCCAGCGCCTCGCGTTCCACCACCTGGCAGCCCTGGAATCCATGACGCCGTGCCGGTCGTCGGCATGGCACGAAACCATGGGAAGCATGGCCATCCTCGTCAATCATCAGCCGGTCTACGCCCAGACGATCGCGACATTCGAAAGGTCTCATCTGATGGATCTGCAGGCCTGGGCTGCTGATCTCGCGGAGGTCGCCATGGAGCAGGAGCACGATCGTGTGGCCACGGCCATGCGCGATGTGCCGGCTGATCAGCCCAGCGAAGTCCCCGGGTTCGCCCCGGGGATGTGAGGGAGGCACCCACATGCCAGTCGATCTTTGCGATCTCCCCATGGACGAGGGAAGTTCAACGCTCCCGAAACGCAGGCCGAACCCGACGCCATACGAACTGGGCAAGCGAGCCGCCGGCACCGCCTGCCAGGCGCCGGCCCAAGACCGCGAATTCCTCGCCCTCTACGTCGCCGGCGCTCGATTCGGCGAGTCGATCGAGCCGATGCAGCAGTGGAACCAGGGTCGCATCGACGGCTTCAAGGAACTGCACCCCGAGCACGACGCGGCGGCCCAAACGATCATGGTTGAAGCCCGGCAGTTGCAAGCATCCCGGGCATCCGCCGCCCCAATCCGCATCGCCACGTGCCGCTCGCCCCGCTACGACATCTTCCTCAAGCACATCGACGGCCAAGATTTCTTCACCGGCTCGGCCAGGATCACCCGCAGCGGCTCCATGCAGTCGGATTTCCCGACGCTGACCGAGTGCGCACGCGCCGCCCACGACTACATCCGCGAGGCCTCGGGCGGACGCGTCGACCCAACCACGGCGCTGCGCTGGGAGGCGGGGTATGGGCCCGACGCGCAGGCCCAACCGCGGCCCGAGCCGGATGCGTTCGCGCCGGCTCCAGGCATGTAGGGCACCAGTCTCAGGAGCGCAACGTGCAAGCCAAACCGATCACCTTCAAGGACGGCCCCAGCAAGACCGATGAAGCGAATCCGCGCTTCAAGTTCTACGTCACCATGATACGCAGCGGTACTCCGCCGAAGGTGGCCCGCCTCGCCGGGCCGTTCGACCACCACGAAGACGCCATCGCACTCGTCGTGCGCGCCCGCGCCGTCGCCCAAGAGGTGGACCCGAGAAGCGCCTGGGATGCCTTCGGCACGTCCGGTATCGAGTCGGACAACCATCGGCCAGGTGTCCTCAACGAGCGCCTGGGCCTGGGCCAGCCCGCAGCCGAAAACGCGAGGACCGAGCTCGACGCTTCGAGCGCGGTCGATCATGTGCTCGGCCCGGTCCCTGGCATGTAATCCCCCATCAACTTCCCCGCACCGAGGTCGCCACCATGTCCCCCATCGCCAAGGCCGTCGCCCCGCTGAGAGCGGCCGCGATCGAGCATGCCGTCGAAATGCGCCGACAGTGGCTCGATGGGTTCATCGCGGCCAACCCGCCCGGCACGAACCTCGCCACCAAGTGGCCGCGCCCGCACGGCATGATGCCCAAAGCGCAGTACATGCAGGCGCGCAACGCGGCCGCCTTCGTGCGCGCCCTCTTCGCGACCGAACAGTGCGGCGCCACCCGGCGCCCAGGTGAACCCGAAGTCGTCGTCGGCGTCAACCAGATCTTCATTGAGCGCGACCGGGAGCGCACCGCCGAGGCAATGGCTGCGAACTTCGATGCCTACGTCAGCAAACTCGAACGCAAGGTTGGACCGTGCGACTCGGCCGACATTGACGGGCGCGACCCCTGGCGTGGATCCACGCTGACGGTGCGAAAGGCGGACAAGATCGAGACGTGGAAGACCACCCAGATCCTCAACGTTTCATCCCTGGGCAAGCTCTTCAACCAGTGGCCCACCCGTCTGATGACCTGCGAGCCCACCGCAACGTTCGATCCGGACGCGGACTCCGGCGCGGCGTTCCAACCCATGCTCTGACATGTCCCCCGCATCAGCATCACCCCCGGCGACCTCGATGAAACTCACCGAATTGCAGGACGCCATGACCGCCCTGCTGCATGCGCTCGATTCCAAGGCATCCGCCAACGAGGCGGTTTCCCGAATCGACGCCCTGATCGCACGGATCCCCGCCATCAAAGACGACCCGGAAGGGTTTTATGCGTATCAGCGCGGACGTCTTGACGGCATGCGGCACATGGCCAGCCAGACGCTTCCATGGCTGGCGGACGCCGATCGCCCCGTTGTCGATTTCACGAGCCAGCAAAGGACGACTTCGATGCCTTCTCAATGCCCCCCTGCCAATAACGTGATGACCACCACACTGCCTGCCGGTTCGTGGCGCCTCCACGCCAAGGACGGCGACGTCGCTGTCTACGCGTCCGATGGCCGTCGCCTCTGCACCCTGGTGCCCGACCCCGAGCAAACTGCCGAGCTCACACCCGAGCAGGTATGCAGAGCACTACTCCCGCATGCCCGGCTCATCGCCGCGGCGCCTGCGTTGCTGGGCGAGTTGCGCAAGGCCCACGTAATCATCCGCAACGCACTCGCGGTCATGGACTCATCGCAAAAGATCGCCTGGGGCGATCGAAATGCGCACGACGCCGTGGACGGCGAAGGGATCACCCGCGCCAACGAGCGCGAGGCGATCTTCTGGGTCGCTACGGCTCGGGACCAACCATCGGCCACGTCCCTCGATGCGGCCGACAGCACGTCCGATCTCGACATTGCCCCCGGAATGTGACCACAAGCCCGCTCAACATGGACACCAAGCTGCTATCCCCTTCCCCTTGGAGCAAGTCCCCAGCGCCGAATGGGCATGTCGCCCTCCGCGACGCACTCGGCGCCGAGATCGCCCGCATGAGCGATGAGACCGCGCTCGCCGATGACAGCAGCCAGGCCGCGAACATACTCGCGATGCGCACCTCGCCTGCGCTGCTGGCCGCACTGCGCTCGTGCGTCAGCGAGCTGAAGCAGTGGACCGCGCACTATGGGCCCGACCCGTCCACCGCCCGCGTTCTGGCCCAAGCGGAGTCAGTCCTCGCGCCGCTGCGCGGCGTCAGACTGCGCGAGGCGCCTTCCGTCTCGGAGCGGTCGATCGCGTCAGCAACTGCCGGTAGCGCTACTGAAGCTGCGGCGCGGCCTCCAGCGCTCCATCCATCCACCGCCGCGCAACCGCGCAGCGCTGGCGCGGACGAGGCACTGATCGCCGCGCTGGACGCCGCCGGCGGCTACGCGAGTGCGACCGCCGATCTGGAGCTCATGCACAAGTGGCAGGACACGCTGGACGCCATCCTGTCCGAGCGCATCACATCCGTGCGCAACGAACTGCGCAGTCTTGGCTGGAGCGGACCTGGATACGGGCAACTGACCCGGGCCGGCGGCGTGATCGCCTTCTCTACGGTGGGTCATAGCGTCTCGCGCTCCCGCAACACTTACGCCGTGCGCCTGGCCGTCGGGCCGGCCCAAGGCTTGGGGCCAGGAATTGGCATCGACGATGATCTGACGCTCAACCCGCACGAGCTTGCGCGACTTGTCGATTCGCGCGCCGATGACTACATCACCTTCCTGGAGTTTTCGCCCGAAGCGGTGGAAAACTTCGGCCACATCCTGCGCGCGCTGGGCCCAGGGCACACCACGTCCGCGCAGTTCGCGTCCATGATCGGCAAGCAATACGACACCGCGAACCCGCGCACGGCCGAGATGGCGCGCGCCCTCCGCGATGCCCCTGGCATGTTTCGGGTCGCCGCCGATCGCTCAATCTCGGTGTCTCTGTCCGGCGACGATGTCGTCAAGATGCGCGACGGGAGGATCATCGCAAAACACTTGACCAGCTTCTCCGAGCAGGCCGTCGCCCGCATCCATGCCACGACGGCTGCCTCCGGCGGCGACCAGCCGCTGGCCACCTGGTCGGCCATTCGAAAGCTGGCCGACTGGAACGGATTGGACTCCAGTTTGGAGTCCCGCGGGACGCATTACCTCATGCGCTTTTTCTCCCGACCGGAGGCAGAGGACACGTTCATCGCCGCGAGCTTCGGCGACGATGGAGCCGCCCTGCTCACCTGCTGCGGGGCACGCCCCGAGGGCGCCGTGCCGACCCGCAACCCGGACGACCTCGCCGCGAAGCTCGCCGCGATCAGGAACGCGTCGCCCCAGGTCGACGTGGACCCAACCGACGACATCCCCCTGCAACCTCTCATGTGAGCGCCCGATGACCACCTCGTCCCGCCTGCAGCCATACACCGTTCAGCCGCCTCCGGCCTCCCGCCGCGCCCGAAACGCGCGTTGGCGTTCGGCGGAGGTCCGAGATCGCACTCTCCTCGGTCGCCCGACGGGCGACGCTGGCCGTGACCAAGGCTTCCCAGCCACCGACGCGCGAGCAACCAGATCGAACAACGAGTAGGCCATCACGGTCAACGCGTATCTGGCTGCCTCCCGCTCGGCCAACCGGGACGGAATAGCGACCTGGACTCGACCGGGAGCGGGCTCCGCAAGGGAGCTTCCCGGCGCTCCGTCACGGACGATCCGCACCAGGCGATTCGTCCACGCGCCTGACGCGCGGCAAGGCGTCTGTGCCTGCTCGCACAATTCGCGCAGCGAGAGGAAGCCCTCCTGACGTGGCGGCAGAACCGGGACGATGATCGGGGGTGCGAGGAACAGTGGAGGCCTCATGATCGTGTTACTATAACGCAAACTATGACCGCTCGCGAGGGAAGGCCCCTGCTCATGGATAAAGAGTTCCAGAAGTTGCTCAGCGCGTGCGCCGAAGTCAGCGCGTATTTCCCCGACGGCGTGGTCTTCATCGGCGGCATCGCGGTATATCTCCACGCGATCAACCACTCGAGTACCGCCGCATTGGCGGAAGCCACGCACGATGCGGACTTCTATGTCAGCTTCGCCGACATGGCCGACTTGCGCGAGATCGAGGAGGTGACGCCGAACCGACGTCTGAGCAAGCATCAGATGGTCAAGCACGGGTTCGAGTTCGACATCTACACCGAACGGCAGTCCAGCTTGATCGTGCCCTTTGATGCCGTCGTCGCGCACTCCAAGGTCTACGGCGGATTGCGGGCGGCCGCGCTCGAGCATCTGCTCGCCCTCAAACTGGAAGCCTTCGCCGATCGCAAGGGCAGCGCCAAGGGTGACAAGGACGCCCGCGACCTGTTGCGCATCTGCGCCATCGCGGCCGCGGAGGACTTCCACCCTGCCCTGGCGGCGCCATACCTCGGGGATGAGCATCTCGAACTGCTCCGCCAGGTAGCCAAGAGTCCGCAGGCCACAGCGCTCGCCGATGGCAACGCCCAACGCGCCAAAGTCCTTCGGCAGCAAGCGCAATCGGTGCTCCTGGGGCTCGAAGCCACCATGCACAAGCCGCACCCTCCGGAAGAACCGAACCCATGCCTCGGAATGTAGATCTGCGGAGCCCCATGCAGGCTACATGGACAGGCCAGGCACTTCGTCGGTGAGCGCCCCCGGCGCTGGCACATCCACCTTGGCGAACGCCTCACGCAGTGCATTCGACACCGAGTTGAGAAACGTCTCGTCGAAGGGGTACTGCGGCAATCGCTCTCGGATCAACTCCGCCAACACTTGGGCTTGCGCGATGTCGCGACCCTTCTTCATCGGCTCGCGATCCACGCGTCCCGACAGCCATGCCTTGTGCAGGCAGAACACCCTCGGATCCGGCACGCGCATGGCAAAGGGGAAGCCGTCCGCGGCGATCACCGTCGCGCGGACCTGGGGCGCATTCAGCAACCATTGCAGTCCTGGCACCTCGGCCGCAACCAGGTCGCCGGCTTGCGCGCTCACGCGCGTGTCGTCGCGCATATCCAGCGGCGCGATCAGCAGGTCGACCATGAAGCCATCCGCATTCGCCGCCCGGTACGAGCCCGGCGTGATCGGCTCGAAAGTCTTGTCGACCTTGCGCAACAGTCCGATCAATCCGTCTGGCGCGAGCTTGTCGGCCAAAATCGAGACCTTCTTGCGGCCGTCGGCGAGGAGGTCGACATCGCCGGAAGCCAGAAGTTCCCGCACCATGTGCACGCCCGCCATCGCCTCGTAGGCAAACAGCGCATGGGTGCCCACGACGCTGAACACCCCTTCGGCTTGAACGTCAAGCGCCCGGAGGATGTCGCCAACGATGGAGGGCGCACGCCCGAGACGCAGCGCCTTGTTCATGCGCGCGATCTCGGCCAACTTCTCGCGAAGCGCCCTGTCGCGGCTGTCCGCACGTTCCTTGCCTGCCTGGAATTCGGCAAAGATCTTCTCAGTCTCGGGTGAACGCGCCCCGAGGCTGCGTCCGTTGCGACTGGAATCGGTCAGGCGCACGAGGTATTCCCCGCCACCAGAGCGAACCCACCGCATGCCGTGCCGGTGGGCCACGACGTGCCGACGGTTGTGCAGCCATGCGTGGTAGACCTGCTCGGCATCCACGGCCTGCAGCACCTGCTGGTCGGACATCACCCTCATCGAGATTTTCCTGTTTTTTGCGCTTTTGCAGTTTACAGGAAAATTCTCGGCGGGCCATGGGCGGCTCGCCGCGCTTCGCGCCACGCTGTCCGGTCGTTCCGACGCGGCAACCCCGGAAGGGACTGAGCTGGGTGCGGTGCAGCGGACGGCGGGCGGCGGAGATCTCGGAAGGTAGGATGCCGACTTGGCGTTGATGCGAAAAATTTGACCGCCAATTTCCCACGTGCAAAAATTGCACCTCATATCAGACACGGCTGCTTTTCGGGTGACATGTAACAGGGGGCTAGATTCCCGACCCGACTAGCGGCCAATTTTTTGCCGCATGCAAAGCTACGCCATCCTGATTGACGGCGGATTCGCCAAGCGCAAGTTGGGCACGTCCAAGGCGCCCGCGACCGCCGATCACTTCAAGTCGCTCGTTGAGACGTTGCAAAGCGTGCCCCAGCTGACGGGCCAGCGCCTTCATCGCGTGTATTACTACGACTCAACTCCCTTGGAGAGCAGCCACGACAAGCCCCTGGGTGGTGGGCGAGTTCAGTTTGGCAACTCGCCGGTGGCCGCGAAATCGCGCAAGCTGTTCGAGCAACTCGCCGAACAACCTTACATGGCCTTGCGGCTTGGTGAACTTGTTCTCGAGGGATGGGAGATCAACGCCGCCCGGCTTCGTGGCGAGACATCGACCTCCATTGAGGTTCGCGCCGACGATCTGCGCCCGCAGATCACGCAGAAAGGTGTCGACATGCGCATTGGCATGGACATCGCTGCGCTGACGCTGAAGCGGCTTGTGCAGACGATTGTCTTGGTGTCTGGTGACAGCGACTTCGTCCCGGCCATGAAGTTCGCGCGTAGGGAAGGGGCGCATCTGTACCTATGCCCACTCGGGCACCGAGTGAAACCATCAATGCGGGAGCACAGCGATCTTCTGCTGGACATCGGCGCGCATCAGCCTGAAGCTGTGGGGCTCAGTCCCAGCGCCTAACCCATCGCCGGCGAAGGCCCGGTCACATCTGCACCCGGACCCTCGCGCGTCAGTCCCGCATACTGCTCGACCTGGTCGAGCCCCCACGCGACAGCATCGGCAAGCGTGGGCTTCGCCGGCGCTCGGATTGCTTCCCAGGCAGCCTGCGCCGCCGTTGATTGAGGCATCGCCTCGAGCGCCTCACGCACCGCGCGAAGCCGATAGCCCGCCAGCAGCGGCGCGAGCACCTGCCTCAATGCACGAGCTGGCCGGCACCGACATCCCCGCGCAACGGAATCTCGGCCGCCACGGCGATCGCCATGATACCGGGCACCCCCAGGCGGAGATCGCGCTCCATGCGCTCCACCGCCACGCCGCTGTCGCGCAGGTTCCCATCTAGTGCCGACAGCTTCGCCTCGAGCCCGGCCTTCTCCTGCTGCGCCGCAGCGAGGTCGCGCAGCCGCTGCTGATTTGCCTCGTCCCACTTTGCGCGCCCGAAAAGCGGCGGCTTGCCCGGGTCGCGGCTCATCTGCGCCAGTCTTGCCTTGGCCGCGTTCAGCCCGTCTTCGATGCTCGCGCGGTAGCTGCGTGCCTTCTCCTGCGCGGCACGCAAATCGTTCAGCTTACCCTCCTGCGCCTCGCGCAGGACGTCCTCTGCGGCCCCAAGGCGCAGATCCATGTCCGACGGCGCCAGTCCGGCCCGCTGCAGCTCGCGCAACGCGTCGACGCCGCTGCTGACGATGCCCGCGAGCATGCCCGGGCGCCGGCGCTCGAAGTCGCCGACGAGATCGCTGACCGGCTCCGCCCCGGTGCCATCCTGACGGACCGACGACACACGGAAGTAGCTCACCTTGTCCTCATCCCCAGCGGCCGGCGTGTACTCGCCCATGAGCGCTCGCGCCAGCTGGCGCCACTCTTCGACCGCCGCAAGTTGCTGGACGTTCTCCACCGTGAGGGACGCCCTCGCCCGCGGATTCTTCACCACGCTGTCGACCGTGCCCAGCGGCGTCGGCGCGATGGCCGAGGACGCGCTCGCATCGGGTCCGACGCTTGCCTCGAGCCGGCCACCGCCACCGTTGGCCGCCTTCACCAAGGCCTCGGCCACAAAGCGCCAGGCGCGGTAGCTCAGTTCGTGGCCCATCGCAACGCTGTGTGCGGCCCGCGAAAACTCCAACTCGTAGTTGCGGCCATTGTTGTACGACTGCCGCAATTTCTCCTGCACAACCATGTCCGTGCGCCGACGCAGCGCCGCCATTTCCGCTTCGTGCTCGCGCTGCAACCGCGCCTCTTCTGCGGCGGCGTAGCGATCGCGCCCCATGCCATAGGCCGGCGGTTCCGCCAGGATGTTCAGCATATCGATGACCGGATCGCCTACGGGTTGGTACATGACTGCATCTCCTTCGAACGACGTGCCATTCCTGGCAACTGTATGCGGATTTGGCTGTTGGCGACCACACCGCACCGTAAATGGCGTTTTGAATCAGTCCAGCAAAGCCATCAGGCGCCCGAGGGCGTCGTCGATGACTTCCTGGGGCGCCCGCCCGACCTTGCGCGCCTTGCGGGCGGTCAGGTCGAGCATGCGGATCTTGTTCATCAGGGCCACGCCCTGAGTCTTGCAGCCGGTGCCTATCAGGGTGACGGCGAAGCCGGCATAGCGGGCGAAGTCGCCGCCCTGGGTGATCGGCGCGATGAGCACGTCGCCGAGCTTGTTGAACTCCTTCGTGGTCAGGACCAGCGCCGGCCGCGTGCCACGCTGCTCATGGCCAATGGCGGGGTCCAGGGGCACGCTCACGATGTCGCCTCGATCGAAAACGACCATCACAGGACCTCGCCGCCCACAGGCCGCGCCATGTCCCAAAGCGCCAGGTCCAACGGCGGCGGGGCCTTCAGGTCACACTGGGAGATCATGTCGGCCAAGACGTACTTGCGCTTGGGCGTCAGCACGATCTTGCCGTCTGCCGTCGTGTCCAGCGTCAGGCGCTGGCCGGCGCCGATGCCCAGGTCCTTGAGGACCGGGGGCGGGATCACCACCGCAGTGCTGTTGCCCATCTTCTTCAGCGCGACTTCCATCAAGCACCCCTGTAAAACATCGTTTTGCGTATTGTGGCAGGGCCAATGCGCCACGTCAAACACTGTTGTACGCGACAAGTCCCGTTCGCGACGCTCCGACCCGGATCTACCGGGTTGCCCAGAGACCCGCAATTCCTAGCCGACCGTTCCGTCAGACCTGCGCAAACCTGCTCATTGCTGAGCAAATCTGCCGCTGACTTCCTGCTTCGCCGAGGCCGGTTTCACCTGGGTCTTGCGACCCAGGCCAGAGCCTTCCTCTCCACAGGCTGCAACCGTGGAACTCACGGCCATGTTCTTGAGATTCACCGCCGCGTTCACGTCGCGGTCGTGAACCGTGCCACAGGATGGGCACGTCCACTCGCGCACCGACAGCGGCAGATCGTCCAGCTTGTGTCCACAGGCCGAGCACGTCTTGCTGCTGGCGTAGAACCTATCCGCCACCACGACCTGGCCGCCGCGCATCGCGGCCTTGTACTCCAACTGCCGACGGAACTCGAAGAAGCCCATGTCGGCGATGGATCGGGCCAGATGCCGGTTCTTCACCATGCCGCGCGCGTTCAGGTCCTCGATGCCGATGGTGTGGAACCGGCGCGTGAGGTCCGTGGTGAGCTTGTGCAGGGCGTCCGAGCGGATCGCGGCGATGCTCGCGTGCAGCTTCGCCAGTTTGACCTTGGCCTTGCGGCGGTTGGCCGATCCCTTCTGCTTGCGGCTCAGGCTGCGCGAGAGCCTGCGCAATCGGTCCAGCAGCGCCTTGTGGGGCTTCGGACCAGGGATTGCCTCTCCCGTCGAGAGCGTCGCCAGCGCCGACACGCCCAGATCGACACCGGCCTCGCCTTGATTTTCGGCTTTCGGCAGGTGCGAGCTATCGGACGTGTCCACGGCAATGCTGACGAACCAGCGGTCGGCCACACGGGAGACCGTGGCCGACATGATCTTGCCCGCGAAGCGCAACGTCTCGCGCATGCGCACCCAACCCAGATTCGGGATGCGTATGCGCGAACCGTCGATGTCGAACTGGTCGTTGGTGAGCGTGAAGCGGTCATGCACGCCCTTCTTGCGGAACTGCGGGTAGCGGGCGCGCCCCGCGAAGAAGTTCTGGAACGCCTGGCCCAACTGGATGATCGCCATCTGCGGCGCGTTCTTCGTGACCTCCAGCATCCACGGGAACTGTTCGCGCTTGACGGCATTGAGTTGCCGTCGAAGCGCGGCCTGCGAGGGCTTCGGCAGGGTGTTGTCCGCCTTCCACGCCTCGTACTGGCGCTTCCATTCAGCCAGTGCCCAGTTGTAGGCGAAGCGCGCCGTGCCTGCCGCGCGGGCCAGATAGGTGGCCTGCGTGTTGTTCGGGTCGAGCGCGATGCGGTGGGCGATCAGCATGCGGCATTCTCCACAGCGGCCCGCACACCGTCGAGCAGCTTCTGGTTCTTGCGCGAGCGGCTGCCGTACAGCCGGGCACTGAACACCGCAATGATCTCCAGCACGTCCTTGGCGAGGTCTTCCTCGAACGTCGTGTCCTCGCCTTGGTTGAGGATGACGACCTCGGCCCCCTTGGCTTCGCAGATGGCGAACACCAGTTCCGCGCCGAAGCGCAGCAGCCGGTCCTTGTGCGTGATGACCAGCCGACCGATCTCGCCGTCGATCACGGCATCGAGCAGCCGCTTGAGGCCCTTCTTGTGATAGTTCATGCCCGAGCCCAGGTCGGCGATCACCTCGAACGTCCAGCCCTGGCGGGCGCAGTAGAGTTCGAGCACCTGCTTCTGCCGCTCCAGATCGTCCTTCTGGTCGTGACTGGACACGCGGGCGTAGGCGACCGTGCGCCGGTTTGCCTCATCTTCGGCGCGAAACATCTCCGGGCGCAGCTTCGCCAGGTCGTAGCGGCGGTGGCCGCCCGCCGTGTGCTCGGCGCTCAGCCTGCCCGCCGCCTCCCAGCGCCGCAGCGTCGTGATCGACACGCCAAGCGCCTGTGCGGCCTCACCTATGCCTACCAATCTCTCCATTTTGGAGCTATTAGCATAGCTTTGCGTAGTTTCAAAGCGAACTGTTCAAGCCCTCGGGCCCAAGGACGGCCCATCCTGATCCTGATCTTGTTGCTCCGGCCGGTCACCCAGGCCCTCGCGCCACTGCGGGAGGTAGTTGGCCACCAGGCTCCTGACGAGATCCGCCTGCGCCCGATCGCGCCGGGCCTTGCCAGGATCACGATCCGAATTCGACGCCACGGCCAGCTTGACCTTGCAAAACACGCCCGGCGACACCGTGCGCATGAGCGCCATCGCGCCGTTCGTCGCGATGACGACCTGGTTCATCAACCCGCCATCTTGCAATCGATCGCCCGAATCGACCTGCGCCGCCCAGAAATCATCCTCGGCCTCGCTCATGCGCATCGGGTACGGGTCCTCCCCAGTCGCAACGCGGCGGATCACGTCCACCTCGAACCCGCGGGCGTTCGCTGCCGTGTAAAGCTGGTCCGGCCGCAACTCGAAGGTCGAATCAGCCGACCGGATGACCTGCAGCAAGGACTTATCTGCCGCGGCCATCGTCCGAACGAACTTCACACGCCGCCGCATATCGAAAAGCAGGTCGACATCCTGGGTAGCCGTCGCGTCTGCCGAGAGGTGCACACGCGCGGCCGCTGCATAGGCGAAGAGCGCGTGCGTGCCGACGACACGGAATTGATCGGCCAGCCCATGCGAGTCCAGGGCGCTCAGGACGTCCACCACCGTCGATGACATGCGGCCCAGGCCAAGGGCGCGGTTCATGCGCCGATGCTCCTCGAGCCGCTCCCGCAGGGCCTTCTCTCGCGACTCTGTGGAGCTCTTTCGAGCGGTGAAGCGCTCGAAGAGCGCCTCGGTCTCCAATGACCGCGGCCCAAGCGAGGTCTGCCCCCCTGTCGTGCTGCGGCGGATCAGGTATTGCCGACCCGACTGCTCACGCCAGAACATCGTGCCGCGGACTTCCTGCGCCGCCCTCCTCGCGTCGCGCCACGCGAGGAAAGCAGCCTCGGCATCAACAGCCTGCCGAATCTGGTTGTCGCTGAACTCGATGACCACGGTCGCTCCCGGTTTTTCACTAAACAAACGTTGATGCGTTTATTTTAGTGAAAACGCCTTCTGATCAATGGGTTTTTACTCGTCGGCGGCTCGGAGAGGGCGCGTCCCAGAGCGATGCATCGCGACGCGAACTTCCTTCTTGGTGGCTTGTCCAACATGGACCAAGCAGATCCCCTGCTCGGGATGGGTGCAGGCCATCAGGAAGCCCGGTTGTTCGGGGTTCGCCGGGATGAGAATCCGGCCATCTTGGGACGCGCAAGCGGCCTGCGCGATTTTCTGAAGCCAGCTCGTATTGACGACCGTGTCGTCATCCGACTCCGAACGGTGTTGGGCCATGTGTTGCTCCTAGCTGCAGTGTCGAACCTCGAACCGCCCTCCCGCTTCCAAACGGGAGGGGCAGAACCTGGCGGGTTGGAAGACCGGGCTAGGACCGGCGGGCCTTGCGGCCCCCCGCCAGGCCCGCCCCATAGGAGAAGACCTGGACCACTAAAGCAAAAGCCGCGGCATCAGACTGACGGCGCGGCCTTACATTGGCGCCTAACATCGGGCTTCCAAACCCGATCCACAAAGACATGCGGATGGGTGGATTCTCCGACCGTTGCGCCGTGCGGTCAAGAGGTCACGACAGACTCCTGAATGGCAGGTTTCGAATGCATGCGCTCACCGCCCAGGCAGTGAATCGTTCGGCTCCGGCGTCAACTCCGCCTGCCCTGCCTGGGCCTCGCTCGCCGCCGCGTTCTCCGCGCCGCGGTCGCCGCCACGAGCCCCCTGCGCCTGCTCCTTGGCGAACTTGTCCGCGGCGCCCGCAAGCCCACCGCCACCGCCCTTCAATGCTCCGCCAATACGGGCGGACGCCAGGGCATTGAGATGCCTCTCGGCCTCGATCTCATTGCCGTCGACGCCCATCGACTGGCCGAGCCAGCGCATGACCGTCCTCGGCACCTTGCTGATCAGATGGACCACCTGGTTCGTCAGCATGTAGATCGCGCCCATGACGATGAAGAGCTCGGCCATCGCCGACAACGGCCCGACAACCTTGCCCTGCATCTCGCTGGCGAACGCGATTTGCAGCCCCGTCCCGAGGAAGTAGACGGCGGCATTCATCATGAGAATCGTCAGAAGCAAGCCGAACACGAGGAGGATCGGCCGCGCCAAGATGTCCAGCATGTGGAAATAGCCAGCCCGCGCACTGGACCCGAGCATGCCGTCGCCCTCCGGCAACACGTGCGAGAACGCCCACAAGGGCGCGGCGACCAGCATCTCGAGCACGACGATCATCCACCCGATCACCGCCATGGTGTAGATCACGGCAGGCAGAAGCGGCAGGTAGTAAGCGCCGACCGACAGGAGCGCCAGCGCGACAGCCGATGTGGTCCAGAAGAATGGGGAAATGGCCTTGAGCCCCGCCACTGCGCCGGCAGCCAGTGACGATGCGGCGCCGCCGGGCAGCCCCGCCAGAGCACCGACGATGGGAACCGAGCGACCATCGGCGGCGGCCTGCCTCGCAGCTTCCTCCGTTCCCGCCGCGAGGGCGTTGATCCCGGCCCAGCCTGCAAATCCCGAATAGATCATGTTGATGCCGAGGTTGGATGCCGACTGAATACCCGCGATCGCATCGACACCTGTCGCGCCGAGCTGCCCCGTCCCGCTCCCGCCCGTCATGCTGTTGATCAGGAGGCTATTTGTCCAGAGCAGCGGCGCGGACACATGGCACGAAACCCAGTTCCAGGCGCCGTCGGTGATCGATGGACACGTCCCTCCGGGCGCCGCACTGGCGCCCGCCCCGGCAAGCATGGCAGAACCGCCGAATGCGTTGGCCTTCTCGTCTTGCAGGTACTGATCCACGAGCGCCAACGCATCCTTCGCCCCCGACGTCACTACCCCGTTGAGCTCCGCCATGTCGGGCGAGGCGTAGGACATGTCGATGTCCTGCGCACCGGCCTCTGCGTTGAAGTTGCTCAGCTGGTAGAAGTAGATTCCGGCCGCAGCCCAACCCTGCGCCTGCGCCGAACTCTGAAAGGATGAGAGCGACTGCGACAGCGCCGAGTTCTGGGACGATGCGTCACTGGCGACCGCCGCGCTGACCGCCGCAGCGTAGTCGGATGCCGCCTTCTGGATGATGCCGGCGGGGATCTTCGTGCCGTCCTGACCGGAATTGGTCCAACTCATCGCGTCGGCGACCGCCGGCTGCAAGTCGGTGGCCACCGTCTGCAGCCCCTTCCCCACCGCCGGGCAGATCGCCGGCTTGCAGCGAACGGTCACGAGTCCGATCGCGCTCGGCGGGATGGTCCCCGCGCCGGACGCCTGGAATCCGAAGCTCATCCCGTCTTGCGCCCCCTGGCTGCCCGGCGCGTCGGGATTGCCCGGCCCATAGGCCGGCTCGCTGTACATGGTCACCGTGTAACCCTGTTGCTGCAGGCTTGCCGCGATGATCCCGGACTTGAGCATTCCCGCAAGCACGCTCTCGCTCACCGGTGTCACGCCATTGGCGGGCTGAATCTGCCCGCCGTTCGAGGCCACGTACTGCACCGCGGCCGACCAGACGTTGTCCGCAATGCCGACCGACCAGCTGGCAGCAAGCATGACCAGCACCTGGAGCACGTTCATCCCGCTCGCCCACGGCACCGGCGCCAACATCATCATGGCCGTGGACTGCCTCAGGAAAGTCCACGTGTTCACCTTCGACTGCCCCTGGCGAGCCATGTCCGCCGCTCCCACGGCATGTGTGTACACGAGGATTCCCGCCGCCAGTGTGAGCAACGACGTGTTCAGGACCATGAACATCGTCCCGAGCACGCCGCCTGCTCCGCTAGCGCTGCCCCCGGTGGCCCAGGAATTCCACCCCGGCCCGAGAACCATCGAGAGAAGTTTCACCGCGACGTCGTTCGACGCGGGGGTAAGCGACACGGACATAGAACCTCCAGAGACAGGCGCGGTGGCGAACACCAGGCGCCCCGCAAAAGGCCTGGCGCCGCCTCTATATTGTGCCGCATCCCACCTGCGTGCGAAATACTTATTGACCACGCTACACCGCGTCCTTATAGTTATACGCATCCCGTCTGTTTACGTACTGTTTTACAGCTAGCGAGGCCACGATGGACATCACGACTCACCCGCCGGGCGATCCCGATCCGGACTTCGACCTTGAACTGGTGCGCGGCGCCGTCAAGGAAGCGACGAAGGAACGCGCCGGACGCATCGACGCGCCGCGCATCCCCCTCGACGACATCTACGTCATCCCCGGCTTCAACCCGCGCATCGACACGCCGAAGCACCTGGAGCGCGTGCGCGAGATCGCCGACAGCATCAAGGCCTACGGCTTCTACGACGACCAGCCGCTGGGCGTGTTCCCCGCCCGGATGGACGGCCGGTCGGTCCTGGCCCTCTACAGCGGTCACACGCGCCTGGCCGCCGCCAAGCTCGCCCGCGACGAGGGCACGCCCATCACCAGCGTGCCCGTGATCTGCGCGCCGGAAGGCACCTCCATGGAGGACCTCACGGCCGCGCTGCAGACCCGCAACACCGGCGCCCCGCTGGCTCCGTACGAACTGGCGATCCTGTGCAAGCGCATGCGCAATTACGGGATCGAGATCCCCGAGATCGCCCAGCGCTTCAACATCACCGAAAAGTGGGTTCACGACCTGCTGTTCCTCGCCTCGGCGCCGAAGGCCGTGCGCGACCTGGTGGCCTACGACAAGGTGACCGCGACCGAGGCCATCAAGAACCTGCGCAAGCACGGCGCGAACGCCATCCAGATCCTGCAAGGCATGGTCGATCGCGCCACCGCCCAAGGCAAGGCCACGGCGACCGGCCAGCACGCGCCCGGTGCCCGCTACCGCAGTACCGTGCGCAAAACCGCGACGACTATGGCCGACACGCTGCGAAGCATCCGTGCGGATCACGGGTACGCGGCGCTGGGCGGCGAACTGCGCGGCAAGATCGACGATCTGCTGCAGCAACTGGACGAGGCGCAAGACGGCGCCGTAGACGCCGACGAAGGAGACAGCGATGCGGCCTGACATCCTCACGGTCTCGGGCCGCTACTTCGGCATGACGCGGCCGAAGCATTCGTCGGCGACGTGGCGGCGCCGCTGAAGCAACTGTTGCCCGAATACAAAGCGATCGAGCGGCGCGTCGAGGCTGCGGTGTTGGCCCGCTTCGGCTTGCCCGCGAAGCTGCCGCCCTGCGTCAAGCAGGCAGATCTCATTCTGCTGGCCACCGAGCAGCGCGACCTGATGCCTGCGCACGACGATCCGTGGGAGTGGGAGACCGTACCCGGCATTCAACCCCTCGTGGCACGCATTGAGCCTCTCGATCCCGCGCAGGCCTGCGCGGGGTTCCTGGCTCGTTTCGCCGAGCTGACCACGGCGGCACAAGGCACGCACTCGACCGAAGGAGAAGCCTGATGGATATGGCCCTTCCCCCCGGCCTCGCAGAGGCCGCCCGGCTCAACCTGCGCCCGGTCGACAAGCTGATCGTCGACCTCTTCGCTGGCGGCGGCGGGATGTCCGAGGCCTTCCGCATCGCCCTCGGCCGCGATCCCGACATCGCCATCAACCACAACGACGACGCGCTGTCGATGCACGCGATGAATCACCCGCACACCCGCCACCTGGTGGCCGACGTGTTCGAGGTTTGCCCTCGGACGGCCACGCAGGGGCGCCCCGTCTGGTGGCTGCACCTCAGCCCGGACTGCACCCACTTCTCGCAGTCGCGCGGCGGCCAGCCGCGGGACGCGAAGATCCGCGCCCTTTCCTGGGTCGGCGCTCGCTGGGCCGGCCAGACCCTGCCCGACGTGATCAGCCTCGAGAACGTGCCCCAGATCCTGAAATGGGGCCCCCTGATTGCCAAGCGCGATCCCAAGACTGGCCGTGTCGTCACCCTCGACATGGTGAGCGATCCGGCCACCGGCCGCCAGGTGCATCGCATCGCCGAACCCGGTGAGCGCGTTCCCCGCGAACGTCAGTTCCTGGTCCCCGACCCGGCTCGCGAAGGCGAAACTTGGAAGCACTTCGTCCGCACCCTCGAACGCAAGGGCTACACCGTCCAGATCGACGTGAGCGTCGCCGCGGATCTCGGCGGGCACACCATCCGCAAGCGCGTGTTCATGATCGCGCGTCGCGACGGCCAGCCGATCGTCATGCCGCAACGGGAGTACGCATCTAAGCGCGAGCTGCAGCGCAAGCCCGATAGCACCCTCAAGCCCCATAGGCCGGCTGCCGATGCGATCGACTTCCGGCTGGCGGCCCCGAGCATCTTCGCTCGGAAGAAGCCGCTGGCAGCGGCCACGATGCGCCGCGTCGCCCGCGGCATCAAGAAGTTCGTTCTCGACAACCCGGATCCCTTCATCGTCCAGATCGCCCGCTACTTCGACGGAAGTGGCGGCGGAATCAACCCGGTGTCCGAACCGCTGCGCACCATCGCGGCCGCGACCAAGGGCGGCGAGTTCGCCGTGGTCGCACCGTCCATCGTTCCCGCAACCCACCAGGGGTCCGATCGCATCCACGATCCCCTGGACGCCATGCCCACGGTCACCGGCGCGAATCGCGGCGAGCTGATGCTGTCGGCTCCCGTGCTCGCCAAGCTGCGGGCGGGGAGCGACGGCTCCCCTGTCGATGCGCCGATGCCAACGATCACCGCCGGCGGCGAGCCCGCCCGGCCCGCCGGGCACCACATCTTCGGGCTGGTCGCTCCGACCCTGGTCCAGACCGGCTACGGCGAGCGGGACGGCCAGGCGGCGCGTTCGCTCGACATCAAGGCCCCCCTGGGCACCGTGGTCGCCGGAGGCGTGAAGCATGCCCTGGTGGCTCCCACGCTCGTGAAGCACAACTTTGGCGACGCGCCCTACCAGTCCGTCGACGAGTCGCTACACGCGGTGACCACCCAGGGCAATCGCTTCGGCCTGGTCGCGCCCACGCTCGTCCAGATGGGCCACGGCGAGCAAAGCCACAACGGCGACAAGCGCTGGGGCACCGGCGTCGCTGCGGTGACCGATCCGCTCGGCACGATCACCGCCACGAGCGTGTCGGCCGGACTGGTAGGGGCCGTCCTAGTCGGTGCCGGTGGCCCGGAATATGCGGGCAAACCCACGCCGCCGCTGGGAGCGATCACCACCGAGAACCACCGCGCCGTGGCGGCCGCTTTCCTGGCGCAGATGAACGCCGGCTTCAACGAGACCGATGGTCATGCTGCCAGCGAACCGATGTCCACGATCACCAACAGCGGCTCGCAGCAGCAGCTCGTGGCCGCGCACCTCGCCACGCTGCGCCACCACAGCACAGGCCAAGGCGCCGACGAGGCCCTGCCGACGCTCGCGGCCGGCGGTGAGCACCATGCCGTCATCGAGTCGACCATCACCTCGGCCGAGGACGACAGCCAGGAGACGGGGCGCAGCGAGAGCGGCCTGCACCCCGACCATGAAGCCGGGGCGCTTCGCGTGGCTGCGTTCTTGATGCGCTACTACGGCGAGGGTGGCCAGTGGAGCGCCTGCGACGACGCCATGCCCACCATGACCACGAAGGACCGCCTCGCTCTCGTCACGGTGATGCACCAGGGTGCCCCTCACGTCATCGTCGACATCGGCATGCGCATGCTCGAGCCGCGCGAGCTGTTCCGCGCCCAGGACTTCCCCGAGACCTACATCATCGACCGGGGACACGACGGCCGGAAGTTCAGCAAGTCGAAGCAAGTTCGCATGGTCGGCAACAGCGTCGACCCGGTGCAGGGCGCCGCCTACATCCGCGCCAACGCGCACGGTGCTCTCGACGCGGTGCGCGAGCCGCTGGCCGCTTGAGAAAGGGGATCGAACGTGAACACCATGACGCTCGACGAGTTCCAGGCCGCCCTGAAAGCCCAGGGTGTCCCTTTGCTTCATCTGGCCCTGGTTTGTCCGAGGTGCGGAGTGGTGCAGAGCGCCACCGACCTGATCGCTGCCGGGGCCGGTGAGGATTTCGATGCGGTGGAAAAGTACCTAGGGTTCTCCTGTGTCGGGCGGTTCACCGGAGCTGGATCGCCACGCAAGGCCCCCGACGGCAAACCGTGCGACTGGACCCTCGGCGGGCTGTTCTCGCTTCACAAGCTGGAGGTCATCACCCCGGACGGCAAGCATCTCCCGCTATTCGAGGTTGCCACGGCACAGCAGGCGCAGGAGCACATGCAAGGGACCGAGGCATGAATAACGGCCTGCGCGCCCGCGAGCGCTTTCTCGCCAACATGCAGAAGATCGCGGTGGGCGCCCGCCTGACGCGGCGCAACCGGATTTGGGTCGTGGCGAAGCAAAAGCGCTGGGACACCAGTGTGGAGCTGACCCTGCAGTCCGGGCGACGCACCGTCCAGGCGCACATCATGGTCAGCTTGAGCGGCCCGTGCCTGGCAGACGCCGGTCTGCGACCTATTCGCCCGCTCGCGGTGAGCATCGAG